>CAZTJC010000022.1:48396-51589 GCA_964613945.1 uncultured Acetobacteraceae bacterium | reverse complement strand
TCGATCGCGTGGTCGAACTTCTTCTCGCGGCTGACGCACAGCCATCCGGGCCGGGTCGTGTGGGTGGTGTTCAACATCGCCATTGCGCTGCTGCTGATGGAGCTCGGCATCTACCAGGCGATTGAGCACACGCTGGTCATCTACTCCGCCGTCGCGGCCGCTTGGGTGGGCGCGTTGGTCGCCGACCTCGTGGTCAACAAGCCGCTCGGCCTCAGCCCGCCGCACATCGAGTTCAAGCGCGCCCACCTTTACGACATCAACCCGGTCGGCACCGGCGCCATGCTGCTCGCCGTCATCGTCGCGCTGCTGGCCTATGCCGGCGCGTTTGGCCGCACGACGGAGTCATTCTGCCCGTTCATCGCCTTCGGTACCGCCTTCATCGTGGCGCCGCTGATCGCCTGGGCAACGGAGGGCCGCTACTATCTTGCCCGCAAGCCGCGGCAAAGCTGGGCGCGGGAGAGTACGATCGGCTGCGTCATTTGCGAGAACGCGTTCGAGCCGGAGGACATGGCGTTCTGCCCCGCCTACTCCGGTGCGATCTGCTCGCTGTGCTGCTCGCTGGACGCAAGGTGCCATGACCTGTGCAAGCCCAAGGCCCGCATCCAGAGCCAAGTGGTGCTGACGCTGCGCGCATGGCTACCGTCTCGCCTGCATGCCGCACTGACCGGCCCCCTCGGACGCTGGGCGGTGATGGTCAGCGGGCTGATCTTGATCATCGCGATCGTGTTTGCGGTCATCGACGGGCAGATGGCGACCACGATGCCGCAAGGCCGGACGGCATTCCGCACCGCGTTGCTGACCGCGTTCGCCATGCTGGTGCCGATCGCCGGCGTGCTGGCCTGGTTGCTCGTCCTGGGCCAGCAATCCCGCCGCGTGGCGCAGGAGGAGAGCCAACGGCAGACCACGCTGCTGCTCGACGAGATCGCCGCCCATGAGCGCACGGACGCCGCGCTGCAGAAAGCCAAGGAGGCGGCAGAAGCGGCCAACCTCGCCAAGAGCCGCTTCGTCGTCGGCGTCAGTCACGAGCTGCGCAGCCCGCTCAACGCCATCCTCGGCTACGCCCAACTGATGGAGCGCGACACGTCGCTCAGCCCGGCCCGGCGCAGCAACGTCTCCACGATGCGCCGCAGCGGCGAGCACATGGCCGGGCTGATCGAGGCACTGCTGGACATCGCCAAGATCGAGGCCGGGCGCATCGACATCTATCGCGACGCCGTGCGGCTGCCGGAGTTCCTGCAGCAACTGGTGCAGATGTTCCAGCTGCAGGCGGCCGCGCGCGGCATCGAGTTCGAGTTCAGCAGCCGCGGCTACACGCCCGACATCGTCCACACCGACGAGCGCCGCCTACGGCAGATCCTGATCAACCTCCTGTCCAACGCGGTGAAGTTCACCCAGTCCGGCACTGTCTCCCTGCGCCTGACCTGGCGCAGCGAGGTCGCCGAGTTCGCCATCCAGGATACCGGCATCGGCATCGGTGCTGAGAACATTGAGCGCATCTTCGAGCCCTTCGTCCGCCTGGACACGCCGGTCATCCCCACGCCCGGCGTCGGCCTCGGCCTGACCATCACGCGGCTGCTGACGCAGATCATGGGGGGCGAACTCACCGTCACGAGCACGCCCAGGCAGGGCAGCACCTTCACCGTGCGCCTGCATTTGTCGGCCGGGCGCGGCGAGGTCAAACCGTCGCCGATCCCCAGCATCGCCGCCGGCTATACCGGGCGCCGGCTGACCGTGCTGATCGCCGATGACGACCCGGCGCAGCGCGAGTTGCTGCACGACCTGCTGGCCCCGCTCGGCTTCGCCCTGCTCACCGCGACCGGGGGCGACGACTGCCTGCGCCTGGCCCGGGATTGCCGGCCCGACCTGCTGCTGGTGGACGTCAACATGCCGGGGCCGAGCGGCTGGGAGGTCGCCCGCACGCTGCGCCACGAGGGCTTCGACCGGCTGGTCATCATCGTCATCTCGGCGCACGCGGCCGAACTCGCGATGCCCGAGGAAGCGCAATCGCATGACGACGTGCTATCCAAGCCGATGGACCTGTCCATCCTGCTGCACAAGATCGCCAGCCTGCTCGGTATCGAGTGGACGGCATCCCTCGCGCCCGCTGCCCCTCCCCCGGCGGCGCCACTCGAACCGTTGCGCCCGGCCCATGCCGACGCACTGCGCGAGCTGGGCGCCATTGGCTACGTCCGTGGCATCCATGCCGAACTCGATCGCATCGAGACGGAGGCACCCGAGAACCGCGCAACGGTCGCCCGTCTGCGCCAACTCGTCTCCAGTTTCGAAATCCAGTCCTTCATGCAGGCGCTCGGCGTGGGCGGCGAGTGAGCGGACCGGCGCGACCGCGTGAGACAGTGCTCATCGTCGACGACAGCCCGGCGACCCTCGGCATGCTCAACGAGACGCTAGAGGCCGCCGGCTACACGGTTCTGGTCAGCCAGACCGGCCAGGCCGCGCTGGATTTGGTGGAGCGGGTGACGCCCGACATCGTGCTGATGGACGCGCTGATGCCAGGCCTCGACGGCTTCGAGACCTGCCGCCTGCTCAAGCAGAAGCCCGGCCTGGGCGCGATGCCGATCGTATTCATGACCGGGCTGACCGAAACGCAGGACGTGCTGCGCGGGCTCGAGGCCGGCGGCGTCGATTACGTCACCAAGCCGGTCAAGCCCGACGAGGTGGTCGCCCGCGTCGGCGTGCACCTGGCCAGCGCGCGCATGACCCGCAGCGCGCACCTGGCGCTCGATAGCGCTGGCCGCTTCCTGCTCGCTGCCGACCGCGCCGGCGGCATCGTCTGGGCCACGCCGCAGGCGATGCGGCTGATCGAGGCCTCGGCCGGCATGTCCGCCGACCGCTTGCCCGCCGCCGCGCTCGCCTGGCTTGGCAAGACCGGCGAGCTGTCGGTCGCCTTCGGCCCGCCCGGCAGCCCGCGTCTGTTGCTCTCCCATGTCGGCCAGGTCGGCCCGGACGAGATCCTGCTCCGCCTGGCGCCCGATGCCAGCGAGCAGGCGGTGGTGCAGACCGGGTTGCAGGTCACGGCGCGGGAAGCCGAAGTGCTGCTCTGGGTCAGCCGCGGCAAGTCCAACCGCGACATCGCCGAAATCCTCGGCCTCAGTCCTCGGACGGTGAACAAGCATCTCGAACAGATCTTCCACAAGCTGAGCGTCGAGAACCGCTCCTCGGCCACGGCACTGGT
>CAZTJC010000022.1:46409-48296 GCA_964613945.1 uncultured Acetobacteraceae bacterium | reverse complement strand
CGATGCTGCCCGGCATCGCCATCGAGGTGATCGGCGCCGACCATCAGAACAAGGCGGACATCGCATCCACCATCACCCGGGACTGGATCGCCAACAAGGCGGTCAACGTGGTCGCCGACGTGCCGTTCTCATCGGCCGGATTGGCGGTCAACGAGGCCGTGCGCGGCGCCAAGCGCACCGTGTTCATCGCCTCCGGCCCGGGCACCAGCGACCTGACCGGCTCGGCCTGTTCGCCGAACACCGTGCATTGGACCTACGACACCTATGCCACCAGTAGTGCAGTGGCCAAGGCGCTGGTGGGCCAGGGCTATAAGTCCTGGTTCTTCATCAGCGCCGACTACGCGTTCGGCGCCGCGTTGGAGCGCGATGGCACCCGCGCGATCCAGTCGCTCGGCGGCACCGTCGTCGGCTCCGTCAAGAACCCGCCTTTTGCGTCGGATTACTCGTCCTACCTGCTCACCGCGCAGAGCAGCGGCGCCCAGGTGATCGCGTTCGCCAACGCCACCATCGACCTGATCAACCTAATGAAGCAGGCGCGCGAGTTCGGCATGGGCACCGGCGAACAGCGCCTGGCCGGCGTGCTGGTGCTGATCACCGACGTGCAGTCGCTCGGGCTCGAGGTGGCGCAGGGGCTTTACCTCGCTTCGCCGTTCTACTGGGATTTCGACGACCGCAGCCGCGCCTTTTCCGCCCGCTTCGCCGCCCGCATGCACGGCGCAAAGCCGACCATGCTGCAGGCCGGCGTTTATTCCGGCGTCATGCACTACCTGAAAGCGGTCAAACAGACCGACACCACCGACGCCGTCCCGGTGATGGCGGCGATGAAAGCCACGCCGGCGGATGACGACGCGTTCGGCAAGGGCTCGGTCCGGCCCGATGGCCGGGCGTTGCACGATTTTCACCTGTTCCAGGTCAAGAAGCCGTCTGAGTCGAAAGGACCATGGGACGACTACAAGCTGATCTCCACGATCCCCGGCAGCGAGGCCTTCCGCCCGATCGCGGAAGGCGGCTGCAAGCTGGTGCCGTGAGTTACGCGGTCCAGGGCGCGGGCAGGTATTCGTAGGCATTGCCGTTCTTGACCACGTAGGCGGTGGCCGGGAACGGGGCATGATAGAAGTGCAGCCGGAGATGCTCGGCGGCGGCGCGGTCGAGCAGGCGGCGCCGGGTCGCGATCGTGCGCTCCGGGTCGATGTCGAACATTGCCTGCCACTCCGGATGCCTTACGAACAGCAGCGGGTTGTTGGTAATGTCGGCGACATACATCATCTGCTCGCCGCCTGACTCGATCTCGACCGCCGACATGCCCGGCGTATGCCCGTCCGCCTGCACCGCGATGAAGCCCGGCAGGATGGTCTCGCCCCAGGCAAAGCGCTGCATCTCCAGGCTGCCCATCGTCTTGCGCGCGACCTCGAAATTGGACTTCGCGGATTCCGGCGCCGCCTTCATCGCGGCATCGTTGAGCCAGAAATTGCACTCCGCCTGCGGCACCATGAGCCTTGCGTTCGGATAGATTTTGGACCCGTCCTTGCGCGTCAGCCCAAGGATATGATCACCATGGAAGTGGCTGATGATCACCGTCGTGACGTCTTCAGGCGCGATCCCGGCTGCCTGGAGGTTGGCCAGCAGGTGCCCGGCCGTGGGCGGGCCGCTCTCGCCGAAACCGGTGTCGATCAGCACGACGCCGTTCGGCGTCTCGATCGCGAGCGGGTTGAAGGTGAGCGTCAGCTTGTCGGCCGGCATGCCGGCTTCGGCAAAGGCCATACCCACGTCGGCATCGTCGGCGTTGCGGACGAAGCCGTCGGGCCGGTCGCGGGTGAGCGTGCCGTCGTTCAGCGCGATCGCGGTGAACTGGCCCAGCGCATAGCGGAAGAAACCCGGTGCCTGCTT
>CAZTJC010000022.1:39165-46309 GCA_964613945.1 uncultured Acetobacteraceae bacterium | reverse complement strand
CCTGCTTAATCGATCGTTCCATGGCGCGAAATCCTGAGTTGCCGTGCGGTCAACGTCGGCCACGCCGCTTGGTGCCCTGCGACCCCCACCGTTCGTCGTTCGGCGTTGACGTGTGCATTTTTCCCACATAAATCGTGACCGTGTCATCCGTTCACCGTCCATGAGCGACGCGTCGCCCGGTCCAACGGTGCCGCCTGCACCACCCTTGCTGCTGCGGGCGCTGAACCTGTTGCTACGCCCGGTGGTGAGGCTCTGCATTCAGACCGGGGTCACCTTCCCGGCGATCAACGACTTGCTGCGCGCGCTCTACGTCGATGTCGGGGTCAACGACGTGCTGGCCGACCCGCAGTCGCGTACCGACAGCCGCGTGAGCCTCATCACCGGCGTGCATCGCAAGGAGATCCGCCGCATCCGCGAGGCACCCGAGACGCCCGACATCGGCGAGTCCGCCTCGTTGAGCCTGTCCAGCCGCGTCGTCGCGCGCTGGCTCGCCAGCCCGGCGCTCACCGACGGCGATGGCCGGCCGCTGCCGCTGCGGCGCTCCGGTCCGGCACCGTCGCTCGAGGCGCTGGTCGCAGCCGTGACCACCGATGTCCGTCCGCGCGCATTGCTCGACGAATGGATCGCGGCCGGCGTCGCGAGCGTCGATGGCGCGGGGCTGGTCCGCTTGGAGCAGGCCGCCTTTGTGCCGCGCGGCGACCGGGATCAGCAGATGTTCTTCTTCGCCCGCAACATGCGCGATCACCTGGCCGCCGGGTCGCGCAACGTCTTGGCCGACGCGCCGCGCTTCCTGGACCGCGCCGCGCATTATGACGGGCTCAGCGCCGCCGCCGCCGCCGCGATCGAAGCGGCAGCACGGGCGGTGGCGGAACGCGCGCTGCTGGAGCTGAACCGGGTCGCGATGGACATCGCCGACCAGGACGACCTTGTGGCGGGAACGGACGACCCGGCGCGCACGCATCGAGTGAACCTCGGCATGTTCGTGTTCGTCGATGCGGACAAGGTCTCGTGACCAGGCGCGGCCCAGCCTGCGGATTAGCCTTCGTCGCCCTGCTAGCCTCATGCACGCCGGCGCCCCGCCCCCCGACGCCGACAGCCATTGCCGCACCGGCTACGCCGGTGTGCCGGGTCGGTCCGGATGATGGTCCTCCCGTGGCCGAGCGTGGGATCGGCGGCACCGGTGCGCCCGCCATCCAACTCGCCGAGCGCGGCATTGGCGGCACCGGCATCATCGGCGTCGTCACCGGGTTTGCGAGCATCTGCCTGGCCGGCCGGGAGGTCGCGCTGCCTGCGGGCGTGCCGATCGAGATCGAGGGCGCGCCAGCCAACCCGCGCGCACTCCGCGCCGGACAGGTCGCCGCCATCGAGGCCAGCAGCGACGGCGGCACGCTTACCGCGCGCCGGATTGAAGTGCGCTATGAGGTTTCCGGCCCGGTCGAGGTCGTTACCGCAGACCGCCTGCAAGTCGCCGGTCAGACCGTGCTGCTCGGCCCCGACACCTGGCTGCGCACCCCGCCGGCACTCGGCCAATGGGTCGCGGTCAGCGGCCTGCGCAACGCCGCCGGCGCCGTCGTGGCGACCCGGTTGGACCTCGTCTCGACCCGCACGGTGCTGATCCACGGCATCGTCCAGCGCACGGACGGTCAGTATCGTCTCGGCACGCTGCCCCTTCAGCCGCCACCCGGCGACCTGCTCGTCCCCGGCCTGCCCGTCAGCGTCACCGGTGTGTATGACGATGCCGGGTTCCGGGCCGCGGCGGTCACCCGTGACCTGCTCGTCGCCGATCCGGGGGCCTATTTCGGCAACTACACGAGCAACTTCATCGTCGAAGGCTACGCGCAACCGATCAGCGGCCAGATCCCCTTCGGCACGCAGTCCTTCGCCCCTGCGAGCAGCCGACCGGTCGGGGCAGACCGCAGCATCGCGACCTTCCAGCGCAATGCAGCCGGGGGCGTCCGGCTCGACTCGGTCGTGACGAGCCCGAGCGGGAACCCCCGTCTGCAATCAAACAGCGACGGGCGGTTTCAACAGGCACCGACACCATCTCATACCGGCGCCGGCAGCGACGGACGCTTCGCACCCGCGCCAGTCCCGAACCGCTCGATCGGCGGGTCCGGCGGACGCGGCGCCCTGCCCAATCTCAGCAGCCGCCCCGGCGGTACGGACCGCGCCGGCGGGATGCGTCCACTCAACGGTTCCTCGTCCGGTGCGGCTCCCGGCGACATGGGTGGCGGCAGCGGCGGCCGGCGACGTTAGGCCGGCTTCCCGCGCATCCTGAAACTCCCCTATGAGGAGGCGGCCAGGGTAGGCCAGGGTAGGAGAGTGTAAATGCGCGGAATATGGTTGATCGCAGTTGTAGGGCTTGCAGCCTGCGGTGTGCCTGCGCCTGGGGCGCCGACGCTCAACCCGGCCGCGAGTACCGGCCTGCAACAGGCGGCGCGCAATTACCCGCCGCTGATCCTGGGCGCCAACACCGTCGCTACACCGGGTCCGAATGCGGTTCGCGCCTGTCCGGCGACCGGTAGCCGCGTCGAGCAGAAAGGCGGCCCGACCATCAACTTCCTGGGCGCCGTTCCCGGCAAGCCCGACCTTTGCCGCATGAGCGTCGGCGGCGAGACCGCCGAGGGCTGGTATGGCATCTGGCTCACCGACTGGCCGGGCGCGGACTCCGCCTATCCCGCGCTGACCCGGGTGATGCAGGGCACCACCGGCCATGTCGAAGGCTTCGACGTCGACATGGACCCCCACCATACGTATCACGACCTGATCCGCAACGAAGGCATCGAGCGCATCAACCTGCTCGGCAAGACCTACACCGCGATCAAGATATCGCACTATCGCGAGGGCTACGGCACCAACGTCTACCGCTCGGTGTCGACGGTCTGGAAAGACCTGCCGACCGGGTTGCTGATCTACGCTACCTACCAGCACATCTCCGGCACTCCCGTCCTGGACGATCCGCTGACCCCGACCGCCATCGTCGAGGCGCGCTGATCCACATGACTTCACCGTCTTCGACGCGCGCCGCGCAACTCGGCGTAGCGGCCCTCGTCGCCTGCGCCATCGTCCTGCTCATCCCGGTGTTGATCACGCCGCTCCCGCCATTGACGGATTACCCCAACCATCTGGCGCGCATGTGGATCCTCAGCGGCGGGCCGGATACCGCGGCGGTTGCGGCGTTCTACCGCGTGCAGTTCGACACCTTCACCAACGTCGCCATGGACGTGATCGCGGTGACGTTGGGGCGGATCGGCGGCTGGGAGCTGGCGGGCCACACGGCGATTGGGGCGGCCGTGCTGCTACCGGCGATCGGCGGGGCGCTGCTGTGGCGCGCGCTGCATGGGCGGTGGCACTGGTGGATGCTGGCGTTCGGGCTGCTGGTCTGGGGGCAGACGATGATGTCGGCCTTTCTCAACTTCCAGATCTCGGTCGGCCTGGCGATGCTGTTCGCCGCCCTCGAACCGGCGCTGCAACGGTTGAGCATCCCGCTGCGCATCGTCATCCGCACCGTCCTGAGCGTCATCTTGCTGCTCGCCCATCCGTTCGGCTGGATCTTCTACGGGCTGCTGGTGGCCGCACTGATCTTCGGACCCAGGCTGCGCGGGGCGGGTGCCGTGTCGTGGCGCGACGTGTTCGGGCGCTGGATCGTGGCTGGGCTCGGCTTCGCGTTGGTGCTGGTGCTGTTCGTGGCGCTCACGCCGCAGCTGCCGGGCTCGCAGGAGCACTCCGGGCTGAGCACGCTCGGTGCCGAGTTCGACAAGGGCATGATGCTGTTCAAGAAGGACCCGACCTACAAGCTGCTCAACTTGTTCATCGGCATCCGCAGCTACGACAATCGCTTCGACCTCCTCACTTTTCTGGTGCTCGTCGCGCCGCTCGGACTGGCGGCGGGTTTGCGCACCCTGCGCATTCACGCCGGATTGCTGCTGCTGTCGCTGGCGCTCATCGTCATCTACGTGCTGTGCCCGGACTACCTCCTGGGTGCCGGTTGGGTCAGCTCCCGGTTCGCGATCATGTTCATCTTCGCCGCCGCCCTTGCCTGCGACCCGGTGCTCCCGCGCTGGACAGCCCGGGCGGCCACGGCGCTGCTTGCGGTGATGCTAGTGGCGCGAACCGCTTATACTGGGTTCGTCTGGCAGATCCGGCAGGCCGACGTCGCGGCGCTGGCCAGGACGCTGAGCGCATTGCCGGAGGGCGCCTCCGTGCTGGCCGTCGAGCAGCAGCCGCGGGAGAAGTCACGCGCGCCGTTGGGCCGCTACACGGTGCTGGCCGAGAGCAATTTCCGCCATCTGGCCTCCATGGCCCTGCCGTGGCGACATGCCTTCGTGCCGCAGATCTTCTCCGCCCGCGGCAAGCAGCCGCTGGTCGTGCTGCCTCCCTGGGACGAGATCTCCGAAGCCAATGGCGGCCGCCTGGCGGACGAGCACGCGCTCGACCCGGAGCCTTCGGCCGACGCGCTGGCCGACATCCCGGACTACATCTATGCCTGGCGCGTCCGGTTTGGATACGTGGTGATTCTCGATGCCGACGTGCCGGACAAATTCGGCCCGTTCACCGTGCCGCCGGAGCTGACGCTGGTCCGCGACGACGGCTTCAGCCGGCTATACCGGATCACGCCTCCGCACTGATCGCGTTCTGACCGAAGAGGACATCCATCTCGTCCAGCGCGCCATGGGCCGAGCGGCGCAGCGCTTCCTCGATCACGAGCAGGAAGTCCGTGCCGCCAGCCTCCGTGGTCCAGGGGTCCATCGTCGTCGAGATCAGGAAGTCGACCCCGGCGCGCGGCGGGGCCACGACGCCCATGCGGCGGGAGAACCGATCAACGAAGCTCTGGCCATAGACCGCCGGGTCGAAGCGCGAGCTGGTGAGGATCAGCTCGAGTTCGTTCAGGTCGGCCCGCGGCTCGATCACGCTGCAACGGGTGAACACGCGCTCATTCAGCATGTTGGCCCGTGCCAGGTCGGGGTTCAACGTGCCGTCCGGCAGCTTCGGGTTCAGCGCGAAGGCGAGGATCACCTGGTCGGACCCGATCTGGCTGAACAACTCGCGGGCTGCCTTGTCGCCGTGCAGCAGCGCCTCCAGTTCCGCATTGCTGAGATTGGCGAAGCGCCGCAGCATCGCCCGCTCCGCTGCCAATCCCCGCAAGGTCGCGCGGCGGCGCTGGGCCGGCGTGCGGTTGAACAGCGTCACCGCGAAGCGCGGGTCGTCCATCGTCGCCAGGCGGCAGAACAGGCGCTTGGACGTCCACATGCATTGCCCGAGGATGCGGCCATAGCCGCTGCGGTCCGGCCGAATGACCCGGTGCGCCAGCCATACCGCAGCCGCCGCCGACCCAGGCTTGGACCCTTCGACGCCATAGATGCCGACCGTGGGCTCGGTCTGGCTATGAAACACTACTGGCGCCCGCAGCGAGACGGCGTCGCGGAAGGTCGAGTTGCGGTAGCATAGCGCGCCGGCGGGATACGGAATGTAGCCGCCCTTGTGCGGGTCCACGGTGATGCTGTCGGCTTGGCCCAGCGCCTCGTATTGCTCACGGACGTAGTCGCTCATCGGCATGGTCGGGATCATCGCCGGGCTGCACGGCCCGTCGCCGTCGCGCAGCATGGCGCGGAAGTAGCCGCCCCATGCGGCATCGGCATGGACGGCGAAGTTAAGGCCCCGCTCCCGAAACCGTGCCCGCAGGTCGAGCAGGCCGCTCAGTGGGTCAACCGCGCTTTCCTCCGTACTGCCGATCACCGCCACGACGCCCAGCACCGGCGTTCGCCGTCGCAGCAGGTCGGACAGCGTGACTTCGACATGGTCGAGATCCAGCCGCGCATCGCCATCGACGCGCTGCACCAGACAGGCGTTCTGACCCAGGCCGATCAGCGTTGCCGCCTTGGGCCAGGAATAATGCCCCGTCGCCGCCACCAGGAACACCGGCGGCTCCGGCAGATCGGGCATGAAGCTACGGTAGAAGCCGATCAGCCCGACGTTCTGCAGCGTGTAGCCGGCCAGCGCCTCGGTTGCCGCCTCCGGCGCGATGCCGAACCCGGCCAGCGCCGCCGGCAGACCGGCCAGCGTGTCGAGGTCCAGGTTGAGCAGTGTCCAGGTGTCGAGGTCGATCAACCGCGCCTTCTGACCGCCCCAAAGCGGCACCTCCAGCGAGCGCGCCGCCGACAGCAGCGGCACCTCGCGGATTGCCGCCCGCAGGCCGACGCCGGCGTATTTGAGGTTACGCGCCGCCCACAGCGCCTCGATGTTGGCGACGGTGCCGCCACTGGTGATGTGCCCCCAGCCGACGATCTGGCCCTCGTCGATCGGCGGACCGGAGCCGGGGTCCGGATCGGTGGCGTAGCCCAGCATGCGGCACAGATCGTTGCCGACCTCAACCTCGAGCCGCGTGGTGACCGGCGAGGCCTCGGCGGCGACGTTGTTCTGGTTGTACAGCCCGGCCGCGAACTGCCCGATGGTCGCCGGCAGTGCTTGGTCCCACAGCATGTGGCCCTGGTAGCGCATGCTGGCGAACGGCGCGGACAGTTTCAGCTTGTCGAGCAGGTTGTGCGTCTCGCGCCGCAGCCGCTCCATGCCGACGGCATATTCCGGCGAGGCGCGCACCTTTGGCGTCACATGGCTCGGATCTTCCGGATGAAAGGCGCGGCGGAACTCCGCATGGCTACTGATGGAAGCGACGATCAGCTCGACCAGGATGCCGGCGTTCTCGGCGCGGGGGCCAAGGAACCAGGCTTCGGGCGCGCCATCGCCGGGTCCGGCGAGCGACAGCGGCGCGTGCAGCTCCTTGTCCCATGCGGCGCGGGCACGGGTGCGGCGCGGGGTGACCTTCGGCATCGCCGCATCGGGCGGAGTCATCGGATGACGGATTCGTTCAACATTATAGGGAGAATGGGGCGACTTGGCCGAGGCACCAAGCCCGATCCAGAGTTTCACGAAACCCGGTGCCGACAAAGGCGTCTATGCCTCATGCAAGACGCACAGACCGCCGCGGCAGGCCGCTTATGACACTGCCGGTTCTGCTCATGCTGGCATTGCGAATCTGTCTAGTCATCCTGTTCCTGCCGTTCTCCGCCCTGGACAAGACGCTGAACTTCAGCGGCGCGGTGCAGCAGGCCAAGCAAGTCGTGACGTCCGACACGATGGCCAAGGC
>CAZTJC010000022.1:0-39065 GCA_964613945.1 uncultured Acetobacteraceae bacterium | reverse complement strand
GCGGCGCGGTGCAGCAGGCCAAGCAAGTCGTGACGTCCGACACGATGGCCAAGGCGCTCATCCTGGTCGGGCTCGGTGTCGAGGTGTTCATGTCGCTCGGCATCATCACCGGGGTTGCCGACCGGGCTGCCGCGTTCGTGCTGGGCGGCTACTGTGCCGTGACGGCGCTGTTGTTCAAGCAGTTCTGGAAGCCCGGTGATTTCTGGCAAAAGGGCCAAAGCAAGGCTCGAGACCTATTCTGGGACTTCCTGAAGAACTTCTCGCTGGCGGCCGGCATTCTGCTGATCACCTTCGGCACCGTCGCTCCGGACGTGCCGCATTTCTTCGACGCGCCGTTCTCGTCCACCCATCCATATCGGCAGATCCTTCCATGAGCGATTCAGGACCAAAGCCCAAGATCCCATACTGGCATCTGTGGACCGACGCGGATGGTGTCAGCCATCAGGTGAAGTGCTCGCTCGATGCCTGGGAGCTGAGGGGTGTCGGCAATGCCGATCCGCAATGGAACGACAAGCAAGAGAAGGTCGATTCGACCGTCGTGTTCACCGTCCAGCCAGTCGGCTGGGTCGGGGAATGGCACGAGAACCCGGCGCCGCAATGGATCGTGGTGCTGTCCGGCGCATGGTGGGTCGAGTCGATGGACGGCACGCGTGTCGAGATGGCGGCCGGCGAGCTCTCCCTCGGCGAGGACCAGGGCTGCACAAAGACGGACGGCAAGCAGGGTCATCGATCCGGCACCATCGGCGATCAACCGGCCGTGCTGATGACGGTCCAACTGCATCGCGATCCCATCAAGACGCCGTGCCACACGCATTGACGTGAAGGTCGACCGGCTCATCCGCTTCGAGCTGACCGTAGCGGATCTGGCGGCAGCCGAACGCTTCTACGCCGCCCTACCTGACATGGCCGTGGTGAGCCGTGACAGTGCCGATCCGGCCATGGCCACCCTGCTCGGCGTGCAGCGCATCGAACAGGTCACGCTCCAGCGTGGCGAGCAGATCGTGGTGCTGCAGGCATTCGATCCGCCCGGGGCGCCCTACCCTACCGACGCGACCGCGTGCGACCAGCATTTCCAGCATTTCGCCTTGCCGGTGAGCGATGCCGCAACGGCGGCGGCTGGATTACCCGACGCGGCGACGCCGGTGAGCGTTGGCGGCGCGCAGACTCTGCCGCCGGCGTCGGGCAGCGCCACGGCCTACAAGTTCAGGGACCCCGAAGGGCATCCACTCGAATTCATCCAGTTCGCCGACGGCCATCTCGGCGGCATCGACCATTCGGCAATCGTGTCGGCCGACGTCGAGCGCAGCATCGCGTTCTACCGCGATAGCCTCGGCCTTACCGTCGCCAGTCGTCAGACCAACCGCGGCCCGGCCCAGGATCGGTTGGACGGGCTGACCAGCACGGTGGTCGAGGTCGTGGCGCTGGATCCTCGCACGGCAACGCCGCATGTCGAATTGCTCGCCTACCGATCGCCGCCGGTTCGGCCGAGCTCACCTCTGTCGCCGAACGACGTGGCAGCGACACGCCTGGTCCTGGCGGTCGATGTGGTTCCTCAACCATGCGTGACGCTTGCGGACGGCAGCGCGGCGGCGCTGATCCGTGATCCCGACGGTCACCAACTTTTGCTGGTCAGCTTTTAACGGCCGGGCGCGGCGGCGCCCACGACCCGGCCATCCGGCGCAGTGAGCAACACAGCCAGCAACTGACCCGGCGGCAACTTGCGCCGCAGTGTCAGCGGGGCGCCGGTCCAACTGCCGACGCTTTCGATCGAGCGCACGATCTGCGCCTCCGTCAACGTGCGCCCGGTATTCTCGCCTCGGCCGACCGGCGTGGTGTGCGTCCTGTCATAGCCCACCAGCACCACATCGGCGGTGCCGGTACCGGCGCCGATCGAGATCACCGCCTCGCCCGAAGCGGCCTTGAGCGAAACGCTGGCCAGCGTGACCACGTCGTCCTCTGCCGTTTCGAGCGCGGTGTTGATGGCGTCGGCGTCGGAGCCGATGATCGCCTGGGTTCCGTCGACGATCATCTGCGGCGTGAACAACGTCGGGTCGGACGACCGGCCGGCATAAACACGCTGCCGCTCGGTAGCCTCCACGCTCGAATAGGGGTCCTTCCAGCCGAACCGGTCCCAGTAATCGACATGGAAGGCCAGCGGCAGCACGTCCCGCCGCGTGTGCGCAAGCTCGTTCAGCAGCGCATCAGCGGGTGGACAGGAAGAGCAGCCCTGGGCAGTGAACAATTCCACCACGATCGGACGGCGGTCGGCTGCTTGCGCGATGCCGAGGCTCGCGGTCCAGATCAACGCAGTTGCCAGCGCTGTCGGCCACCCTCTTTTCACACGCGAACACGCTATAGCCATGGCACCAGCGTAGCCTATTTCCGCTCGATCCGCACCGTCCACGGTTTGGGCCATATCTCCAGGGCGTGGCTCGGCTCCGCCTGCCAGAGCGCCACTTGGTCGCGCCAGACCGGGCCGTCGCGAACCGGCGGCCAAGGCGCCGTGTAGTTGCGCATGCCGACCATGAGCAGCCACAGACAGATCCCGCGCGCTGGCCAACGCAGCCAGGCGTCGCCAGTGGCGCCGATGGCCAGAAAGGTGAGCGCGGTCAGCGATAGCGGCACCACCGCGTAGCGGGCGCCGGCGCGCACGTCGATCATCAGCACCGTGCCATCCAGCGCGCCGATGTAGCTGGCCAGCGCCGCCGCCGCTGCTGCCGCAAGCAACCAGAATGCCGGCCGATGACCCGTGTGCCAGATCGCCGCCAGCACGCCGCCGAATACCACCGGTGGCGCCACGATCGCGGCCAGCGGCACATGCCCGCTTGCGGCCGCACGATACAGCGCCTCGACCCCCCTGGTGGACGATCGCAGGCCGATGAACGGCACCATCAGGTTCTTGGCCGTCACCACGGCGAGGAGGATGGCCGGGTCGAGCGTGTAGCCGCGGCCGCTGCCGAGTTTGAAGAAGCACAGCATCTGGATCGCGCTGCCGCCAAGCAATGCGGCAAGCTGCATCGTGCGGCCCGTCGAACGGTCGATGATCGCGCGCAGGGCCAATAGCGGCGTGAGCGCGATGGCGCCGGGTCCGCAAAGCGGTGCCAGCACGAGGATCACCAGGTAGCCAACCCGGCGCGAACCCTGCGGCACGTCGAGCGCGAGGATCAGGCCGCACGCCAGCGCCAGCTCGAACTGGCAGTGCAGCGTCTGCAACCAGATCTCGTCGGCACCCGGCACGAACAGCAGCAGTGCCGCCGCGGATAGCCGCACCGGCCAACCCCGTAGCCAGGCATCCCGCGCCGTCAGCACAATGGCCGGGGGCAGGAGCTGGAACAGCAATCCAATTACCATCGTGACATAGGGCGCGTCGGCCAGCGGCACCGCCCATCTGGCCAGCAACGTCGCCCCGTTGGCGACGATATTGAGGTAACCGCCGACCGGCATCAGCAGCGCGGTCAACGGATCGAGCGTCCAGGCATTGGCGAAGAACACCGCGCCTTCTTCGGCCCAAAAGCGGCCTTTCAAGACGATGTCCGGCATCCGCAGCAGAACCAGCGCCGCGTAGAGTAAGAGGATCGCCGCGACTGCCCGCCTACCAACCTCGCGCGGGCGTGTCGCCGTCGGGGAGATCAATCCTGGGTCTGGGCCGGGATCAGGCCACGCAGCTGGTCCGCAA
Source organism: uncultured Acetobacteraceae bacterium (assembly GCA_964613945.1). GTDB lineage: Bacteria > Pseudomonadota > Alphaproteobacteria > Acetobacterales > Acetobacteraceae > JAVVHH01. The sequence continues at coordinate 35,389 of CAZTJC010000022.1, read as the reverse complement.
GTTCGCGAAAGGTCGTGTTACCCTTGGTGAGGATCTGGTCCGCCTCACCCTGCAGGAAATTCCGCTCGGCCGAGGTGATGTCCTTGGCCGTGAGCACGACGACGGCGATGTCATGCCAATCCTCCCGCTCGCGCAGCTTCTTCAACACGGTGAAGCCGTCGATGTCTGGCATCATGAGGTCGAGCAGCACGATCGCCGGCTTGGCCTCTTCGGTCATCGTCAACGCCGTCGCACCATCGGCGGCGGCACGGACCTTGAAGCCCGACCGGTTCAACATGGTGGTTAATCGCGTCCGCGTGTCGTCGTCGTCATCGACCACCAGGATGTCGTCGCCGACCGCACTCTGGCGATACCGGGCCAGGACCTTGCGCAGTTCGTCCCATTCGATCGGCTTGGTGAGGTAGTCGTTGGCGCCCAACGAGGCCGCCAGACCTTCCTCGTGCACGAATGACACCATGATCACTGGTGTCGTGGACAGGTCGGGGTCGTTGCGGATCGCCGTCAGCACGGACCAGCCATCCATCTGCGGCATCATGACGTCGAGCAGCACCACGCGCGGCCGCAGCGCCTTGGCCATCGCCAGGCCAGCCCGGCCATCATTCGCCTGCCGCGTGACGAACCCCTCCCGCTGCAGGTAGCGGGCGATGAGGTCGCGGGTCCCGGCATCGTCGTCGATGATCAGCACGGTGTCGTCGCGCGGGGTCGCTTCCACCACTTCGATCGGTTCGGCAGCCTGCTCCGGCAGCTCGACCGGGATGCGGATGGAGAAAGTCGAGCCACGACCTTCCTCGCTTTGCACGTCGACTTCGCCGCCCATCAACTCGGTGAACGCACGGGTGATCGACAGGCCCAGGCCGGTGCCGCCATAGCGCCGGGTCGTGGAGGCATCAGCCTGCACGAAACGCTCGAACAACTGCGCGAGCTGCTCCTGGTTCATGCCGATGCCGCTATCGGTGATGGCGAACTCGATCCACTCCGTATGGTCACGCTTGAACTGGCGGACGCGCAGCGTGATGGTGCCGTTGACGGTGAACTTGGCCGCATTGCCCAGCAGGTTGAACAAGCACTGACGCAGCTTGACCTGATCGGTATGCAAGGCGCCGAACAGCTGCGGCGCGTCGATGACCAACGTGTTGCCCTTTTTGGCGATCAGGCTCGCGACGGTGTCCGATACGCTCCTGAGCAGGCCGTCGATCGAGAAGTTCTCCGCGTACACGGTCATGCGGTTGGCTTCGATCTTGGAAAGGTCCAGCACGTCGCTGATCATGCTCAGCAGGTGCCGCGCCGCCTCGTTGATCTTGTGTAGGTCGGCCAGCATGTGACTCATGCCGGCGTCCTGGACCTCTTCCTCCAGCATCTCGCTGTAGCCGATCACCGCCGAGAGCGGCGTGCGCAGCTCGTGGCTCATGTTGGCGATGAACTGGCTCTTGGCCAGGTTGGCCGCCTCGGCCGCCTCCTTGGCGCGTTGCAGCTCGATCTCGACCATCTTGCGGGCCGTGACGTCGGAATGGATGCCGACCCACTCGGTGATCTCACCGGCATCGTTCATCACCGGAGCGCCGCGAGCCGAAACGTGCCGCCACTCGCCATCGGCACGGCGCATGCGATGCTCCATCTCGTAGATGGAGTGCGTTCTGACCGCCTCGGTCCAGGTCTGCATCGTGAGGTCGCGATCTTCTGGATGGATCGCGTCGAGCCAGCCGAGGCCGGCAAGCTCCTCATCGGTCTGACCGGTGAAATCCTTCCACGGAGAGGTATCGCCGACCAGCTCGCCGGCCGAGGTGACGCGCCAGACGATCTGCGAGACGGCTTCGACCAAGGAGCGGTAGCGGCGCTCGTTGAGCGCCAGCTCGACCTCCTGCCGGAGACTATCGGTGACATCGGTGTTGGTGCCGACCCAGCGGACAATATCGCCATTAGTGTCCCGCGACGGCGTCGCACGGGACAGGAACCAGCGCCAGACGCCGTCCTGCCGACGCAACGGGAAAGTGTCCTCCCAGTCGCGACCGGAGTCGATGGCGGCTTTGAACGAGGCCACGACGCGATCGAGATGGGCGGGATCATGCACCTTCTGCCAGCCCCAGCCGAGCATCTCTTCGACGGTCAAACCGGTAAACTGCATCCAGCGGTCGTTATACCAAAAGATTCCGCCGTCCTGGTCCGCAAGCCAACAGAGTTGGGGCAGACCATTCGCGAGCGAGACGAGGTCGGAGAACTCGGGCTGGTTCGGCATGAGGCTGTGGATGACCGATCCGGACACGAACGACAAGGTTGACGCGCTGCCGCCGCCCACGGTTGCATGGACTGCAACAAATAGCCCCCGGTCAGATCAACCCGGTGTAGTTTTCCGCCATCACCCGCCGCATCGTCGCCGAGCCGAGCAGCGCGTCGAACTCGGCCCGCTGCATCCGCCGCGTGAACGGGTCGTGCTCCGGAAAAGTGTGCAGCAGCGTCGTCATCGACCAGCTGAACCGCTCGGTCTTCCAGATCCGGTCCAGCACCCGCGGCGAGTAATCGTCCAGCCCGGCCTCCGAGTCGCTGCGATACCGATCCGCCAGCGCTTCGAACAAAACCCTTACGTCATGGATCGCCAGATTGAGGCCCTTGGCCCCGGTCGGCGGCACGATATGGGCCGCGTCACCGGCCAGGAACATGGCCCCGAAGCGCAGCGGCTCGGCGACAAAGGAGCGCAACGGCGCGATGGATTTCTCGATCGAAGGGCCGCGCTGCAGCGCCCCGGCGACAGCCGGGTTCACCCGCAGGCTAAGCTCATCGTAGAAGCGGTCGTCCGACCAGTCCTCGACCCGCTCGTCCATGCTGCACTGAATATAGTAGCGGCTGCGCGTCGCCGACCGCATGGAGCAGAGCGCGAAGCCGCGCTGGTGGTGGGCATAGACCAGCTCGTGCGCGGCTGGCGGCTTGTCCACCAGCACGCCCAGCCAACCGAATGGGTAGATGCGCTCGAACAGGCTCAGCTTGTCGGCCGGGATGCTCTTGCGGCACGCTCCATGGAACCCGTCACATCCGGCAATGTAGTCGCAGTGGAGCGTGCGCCGCTCACCGTCCTGGGTGAAATGCACCGCCGGCTGGTCGTGCAGCCCGTCGAGCGAGACGTCCTTGGCCCCGTAGAGCGTCGGCGCCCCGGACTGCTCCCGCAGCCGCATCAGGTCGCGCGTCACCTCCGTCTGGCCATAGACCATGACCGATCGCCCGGTCAGCGCCTTGAGGTCGATGCGGAGCGGGTCGCCGTCGAACGACAGCTCGAACCCCTCGTGAGGCAGCCCCTCCTCTCGCATCCGCGACCCGGCGCCACTCTCCTCCAGCAAATCCACCGTGCCCTGCTCGAGCACGCCGGCGCGGATACGGCCCAGCACGTAGTCGCCGGACTGGCGCTCGACGATGACGTTGTCGATGCCCTCGCGCGTCAGCAGATGACCCAGCATCAGCCCAGCCGGCCCTCCGCCGATGATGGCGACCTTGGTCCGCATCCTAGCTCGCCGGCAGCGCGGCGCGGGCGCGCTCGGCCGCCTCGATCGCCGGCGCCAAGTTCAGGATCCGCATCGCGTTGCTGGTGAACAGCTTATCCGTCACGCCTGGTTTGAAGCCCTGCATTTCCCACTCGTCGCAGCATTGGCCGGGGCTCCAGCCGGGATAGTCGGAACCGAACAGCACCTTGTCCTGCAATCGCCGCTGCATGTCGTGCTTCAGCGGCGCGGGAATGTACTTGGGGCCCCAGCCCGAGATGTCGATCGCGACGTTGCGCTTGTGCAGCGCCACCGCGATCAGCTCCTCTGTCCACGGCCAGCCCGGATGGGCGGCGACGATGTTGAGCCGCGGGAACTCGGCCGCAACGCTGTCGATGTGGATGGGTCGGCCGTGATCCAGCTTGAAGCCGAGGCCGCCGGGTTCGCCGGCGCCGATGGCCGTGGTGCCGCAATGGATCAGCACGGGGGCACCGAGCGACTGCAGCAGGTCCCAGATCGGTCGGAACCGCGGATCGGCCGGGCAGAAATCCTGCACCGGTGGCTGATACTTGATGCCGATCAGCCCGAGTTGCGTGATGGCGCGCTCGATCTCCTCGAGCCCTTTGCGGCCGCGCCAGGGGTCCACCATGCCCCAGCCCGGCAGGAACACGTCCGGATAGGTGCGGCACAGCGTCGCCAGCTGGTCGTTGCTGAACACCGACCCGGCGGCCCCCGTCTCGGCATCCCACGCGATCGGCATCGCCAGACAGTCGTCCCGGCGGAAATCGGCGGCGATCTGCTCGTCCGGCCGGGCGACGAACTTGCCGGGGAACATGCGCCCGGCCGCTTCCATGAACGGCGAGCTCGCCTCGGCATAGGCGGCGTTCATCGGATGGACGTGGACGTCGATGGCTCTCATGCGGGTACCCGGTCGGTAAGGGAAGCGAGCGCGCGATCCCAACTCGCGCGCAGTTCGGCGGCGGTGGCGGCGTCGCGCAGGATCAGCACCAGGCGGGAACGGCGGTCCGCATTCGGCCAGTCCGGCAGCTCGGCCGGCGGGTGCAGCACGTGATGCACGCCCTGGATGACGACGGGACGGGCACGGCCGGCAATGGCGAGGATACCCTTGATCCGCAGCAGCGCGTCGGCATGCCCGGTGCGGACCTGGCGCAGCCAGCGCTCGAAGACTGGCCATGACAAGGGCGCGTCAGCCACCAGAGAGATGGAGGTCGCGGCGGAATGGCTATGCGGCGCGTGCCGTTCGATCCACTCGGCAATCGGTGACAGCGGGGCGGACGGGTCGAGGAAGCTGGCCGTGAATAGGTCGGCCGGGTCGATGGCGCCGTGCAAGGCCTGGTGGATCGGCGCGGACTGGTTGCGCTCGCGCAGGGCGGCGATGGCTGGGGCCGGGTCGGCGAGGTCGGCCTTGGTGACGACGAGGCTGTCGGCCAGCGCGGCTTGCTGGCGGGCCTCGGAATGCTCGGCCAGGTGCCGCGGGCCGAACACGGCATCGACCACGGTGATGATGCTTTCCAGCCGCATGACGCGCGCCAGGGTAGGCTGGCGGAGGATGGCCTGGGCGATCGGGGCCGGGTCGGCCAGGCCGGAGGGCTCGACGATGAGGCGGGCGAAATGCGGGATCGCCCCGCTCTCGCGGCGGCTGAAGATGCGCATCACTGCATCCTCCATGTCGCCAGCTAGGTTGCAACACAGGCAGCCATTGGCCATCACGACGGTCTTGTCCTCGCCATGGTCGATCAGATGCTGATCGAGCGGGATCTCGCCAAACTCGTTGATGGCGACGGCAGTGTCGGCCATGCGCGGGTCCTGGAGCAGGCGGTTCAACAGCGTGGTCTTGCCGCTGCCGAGGAAACCGCTGAGCAGGGCGACGGGCAGGCGCTGCCGGTCTTCGGCGGGGCTGAGTGGGAACACTAACCTTTCACCAGCGGACACTCGCTCTGGCTGAGCGGGCGGAAGGCCTGATCGCCGGGGATGGTGCTGACGATGCGGGCGAGGTCCCATGGTCCCTTGCTGTCACCGGGCTGCTTGGCCTGGAGTACCTGGATCGGGCGGACTACGCGGCCATCGGCGCGCACGACACCACCGCCCGGGGTCATGAAATCCTCCACCGGCAGCGCACGCATCTCGGCCATCACGGTCGCAGTGTCGGCGGTGCCGGCCGCTTTGACCGCCTTGAGGTAATGCATGATCGCGCCATAGATGCCGGCCTGGTAGCCGTTCGGCTCGGCGCCGACGCGCTCGAAGAAGCGCTTGGACCAGGCCCGCGCGGCGTCGTCCTGATCCCAGTAGAACGCCTCGGCGAAGTAGATGCCCTTGGCCGTCTCCAGCCCGATCGCCTTGACGTCCGTCACCGTCATCCAGAACCCGGCCAGCTTCTGCCCGCCGGCGATGACGCCGAACTCGCTGGCCTGCTTGGCGGCGTTCACCAAGTCGCCGCCGACGTTCATCAGCGCTACCACCTGCGCCTTTGACGCCTGCGCCGCCACGATCGGGGACGACATGTCGGTGGTGAACAACGGATGCGCCGCCTGCCCCACCACCGTCGCCCCGCCCGCGGCCAGGACCGGCAGGATGTCGCGCACCAGCGCCTTGCCGATGGTGATGTCCACCGACAGCAGGAACCAGGTCTTGTCCCCCTCGGCCAGCAACGGCGCCGGCACCGCATGGTCGATCGCGTAGGTATCGATCACCCAGTGCAGCCCGTTCGGCGAGCACTGCGCCCCGGTGATCTCCGGCGCGCCCGACCCGGTGATGATGCTGATCCGGTTCTTCTCGCGCGCCATCGCCTGCACGGCGAGCCCGATCGCCGAGTTCGATAGCCCGGTGACCATCTGCACGTCCCCCTTATCGAACCATTCGCGCACCAGCGCGGCAGCGACATCCGGCTTGCTCTGCCCGTCGCCCGTCAGCAGCTCGATCTTGCGGCCGATCACCTCCGGGCCGAAATCCTCCACCGCCATCTGCGCCGCCACTACGGCACCCTTCCCGTAGACCGAGGCCATCGAGGTGCTGAGGTCTTCCTCCATGCCGATCCGCAACGGCGGGGTCTGTGCCTGCGCCGTGCTCAGGGCCGTCGCGGCCAGCAAGCCGAACAGCACTTTCCTCACGACGCATTCCCCTCGAACTTGATGCCGACGCTCTGCGGCGTCTGGCCGATCTCGCTGCCCCAGGCTTCGGCGATGCCGTCGGCGGTCCAGCCGCCGGGGCGATAGGCGGCTTCGATCTCCTGCGGATGCGACCAAACCGAGAGCCGATCGCCGCCGATGCCGATGCATTGGCCGGTAACGCCGCCCGAGGCGTCGGAGGCGAGAAAGACGAACAGCGGCGCCACGTCGGCGGCGGTGCCCATGCCCATGCCGACGCGCAAAGTGTCCGGCACCGGCTCGCCGCGCTCGACCGCAGCGGCGGCCTCCGTGAACATCGGCATGGTGGCGACCATGCGGGTCAGCGCGTTCGGCACGATGGCGTTGGCGGTGACGCCAGCCTTGGCGCCCTCCATCGACCAGGTGCGCGCATAGGCGGCGATGCCGGCCTTGGCGGCGGAATACGCGGTCTGGCCGAAATTGCCGCACTGCCCGGCGATGGACGACACCAGGATCAACCGGCCGCCGCCGGGCCTCGATCTGAAATGCCGGATCGCGGCGCGGGCGCAGGTGAAGGTGCCGCGCAGATGTGTCGCGATGACGGCATCGAAATCGGCGTCTTCGGTGTTCCACAGCACGCGGTCGCGCAGCACGCCGGCGTTGCAGCACATCGCGTCGAGACGTCCGAAGCGGGACAGTGCGGTCTCGACGCAAAGGTCAGCCGCCTCGGCCGTCCCGATCGCCGCCACCGCCGCCGCAGCCCGGCCGCCTTCCCGCTCGATGCCGGCGACCGCGGCCTCGGCCAGCGCCGGGTCGATGTCGTTGACCACCACGGCCGCACCCGCCGCCGCCAGCGCGCGCGCCGCCTGCAGCCCGATGCCCTGCCCTGCCCCGGTGACCACCGCCACCTTGCCATCCAATCGAACCATCATCGTCCCCGATACACCGGTGCGCGTTTCTGCATAAAGGCGAGCGGCCCCTCGCGGGCATCCTCGGTTGCCATGATGACCGCCTTGGCCGCATCCTCCAGATCGTAGCCCGCGCCGAGCGGCAGCCCGCTGCCGTCCCGCACGATGCGCTTCACCGCGCGTATTGCCGCCGGCCCGTTGGCGGCGATGCGGCGGGCAAAATCCATCGCCGTTGGCAGCACCTGATCGGCGGGCACGACCCGGTTGATCAGCCCCATCCGCAGCGCCTCCTCGGCGCCGACGCTGTCCCCGAGCAGCAGCAGCTCCATCGCATGGCAATGGGCGACCTGGCGCGGGAGCCGCGCGAGGCTGCCGGCAAACGGGATCAGCGCGCGCTTGACCTCCGGCAGCCCGAAGCTGGCATGCGGTGCGGCAACGCGAATGTCGGTCGCCAGCACCGTCTCCATGCCGCCGGCCAGGCAGGCGCCGTTGATGGCGGCGATCACCGGCTTGTCGAAGGCGAAGCGGCGCAGCGCCGAGCGGTCGATGATGCCGGGGTCCGTCAGCAACCGATGATCCCACTCGTCGGCCGGCGCTCGCGCGCCGGTCATCAGCGGCAAGGTCAGCGCGAGGTCGCCGCCGCTGCAAAAGGCGCGGTCGCCCGCCCCGGTCAGCACGACGACGCGCACGGCGTCATCCGCGGCCGCATCGAGCAGCGCATCGGCGAGACGGCAGGCCAGTTCCGGCGAGATCGCGTTCCGCGCCGCCGGCCGATTGAGCGTCAGCAACAGGACGCCGTCGTGCCGCTCGGACAGCAGGTGCGGCCCGATCATACCGTCACCCGGGCGGAAGCGATCTCACGCAACTCGAACTTCTTCACCTTGCCGCTCGCGGTCTGCGGGAACGCGTCGATCACTTCAATGTAGCGGGGCACCTTGTGCCGGCTGAAGCTGGCGCGGGCAAAGGCGCGCAACTCGGCCGCGTCGGTGACGGCGCCGGGACGGAGCATAACAAAGGCGAACGCCTCCTCGCCGAACTCGGGGTCCGGCACGCCCACGACCTGCGCCTGCTCCACCGCCGGGTGCAGCATCAGCAGGTTCTCGATCTCGGCCGGATACAGGTTCTCGCCGCCGCGGATCACCATGTCCTTGGTGCGCCCGACGATGCGCAGCGAGCCATCGGCCGCGAGCGTGGCCAGGTCGCCGCTGTGAAGCCAACCGTCGACGTCGATCGCCTCGGCGGTGCGGTCCGGCATGTCGAAGTAGCCCGGCGTGACGCCATAGCCCTGGATGCACAGCTCGCCGGTCGTGCCGAGCGGGACCGGCCCGCCATCGGCACCGACGACCTTCACCGCGGTGAACGGCAACGGGACGCCGGCGGAGGTGCTGTTGCGCTCGAAGCCGTCCTCCGGGCGGGTCTGGGTGATCAGCGGGCTCGCCTCCGTCATGCCCATGATGACCATCGGCTCGGCCCCGAACGCGTCGCGCATCGCTTCCAGCATGCTCGGCGGGATCGTGGTGCCACCGGTGAACGCGATCCGCAGCGTCGAGGCCGCGCGATAGGCGCCGTCCCGCACGCCGGGCTCGGCCAGCAGGCGCAGGTACATGGTCGGCACTGCGTTGATCACGGTGATGCGCTCGGCACCGAGCAGCGCCAGGGCAGCCGGGGCGTCGAACGCGGCCATGCCGACGAAAGTGCCGCCTTGCACCAGCATGCCAAGCGCGTTGCAGACGCAGCCGGCGGTGTGGAACAGCGGCATTACGGCGAGCAGCCGGCTGCGATCGTCGAAGCTGGCGCGGTCGCCCATCAGCTTGGCGTTGTTGAGGGTGCCACGATGGGTCAGGGTCACGCCCTTGGGCACGCCGGTGGTGCCGCTAGTGTACTGGATCTGCACGACGTCATGCGGGCGCACCGCGGCTTGCCGCCGGAACAACTCGCCGGCGAGCGTATGATCGCCGTGCTGCAGGGCGTCGAAGGCATCGCTGCCGATCTCGACGACGTGGCGCAGCATGGGCAACCCGGCCGCTTGCGCCGCCCGCACGGCATCACGGTAGTCGTTGCCGCGATAAGCCGGCACGGTGAACAGTGCCGCGACCCGGCCCTGACGCAGCAAATAGGCCAGCTCGTGCTGCCGATATCCGGTGTTCACCGTCACCAGCACCGCACCGATCTTAGCCAGCGCGTAATCCAGCAGCAGCCATTCCGGCAGGTTCGGCGCCAGCACCGCGACGCGTTCGCCGGGTTGGAGGCCGAGCCCGATCAGGCCGGTCGCGAGACGGTCGACCCGGGCGCGCAGCTCGGCATAGGTCCAGCGAACGTCCAGCTCGGGAAACACGATCGCCTCGTGATCGGGAGAGCGTGCAGCCTGCCGGTCCAGCATGTCGCCGGTCGTCTGCTCCAGCAGGGTTGCGCCGAACGCCTCGGCCACCCAGACGGACAGGTCGCCCTCAATCGCCACAATCATGCCCCGGCATCATGTGCCCTCCCCCTGGCCGACCGCCCGTTGCTCGGGCATGAGAGTGTCGGTCCCGCCGCTTGTTGTTCGGCCCTCGAACAATCAGGCTGGGCCGGGCCGACTGTCAAGCGCCGGAGATGAAGGATGACCTCGTTGCGCGCTCCTGAGCCCGCTCCCAGCCGGCTCAGCCCCGGGCCGCTCGGAGCGACAGTGGCCTATCGACTGCGCGTGGCACAGATCGCGGCCTACCGGCGGTTCGAAGCGGTGCTGGACCAGTATGGCGCCGCGCCGCGCTACCTGGGCCTGTTGGCGATCATCGGCACCGAGCCCGGCCAGCCGCAGAGCCGGCTGGCGGAAGCGGTGTCGCTGCAACGCTCGAGTCTGGTCGCGATCATCGACCGACTGGCGGCGGAAGGCCTCGTGGAGCGTCGCCATGCCCCGTCGGATCGCCGGGTCAACGCGGTGTGGCTGACGGACCATGGACATAGCGTGGTGGCGGAATTGGTGGCGCTGGCCGAGCAAGAGGAAGCCCGCCTCACCGCCGGGCTGAAGCACGACGAACGCGCGGAGTTGGCGCGCCTGCTGGACCGGGTAATCGAGAACCTGGAACGCCCAGCCTAAGCTAGGTCGAGTTCCTCGAGCACGCGCTCCACCTCGTTGGCCGCCGCGCCGGACAGCGGCAGGATCGGCCGCGGCGGCACCGCATTGGCAATTCCGGCTCGTGACGCCGCAAGATGTACGACGCGGAAGCTGCTGTAGGTGCGCGACAGCTGCCAGATCGGCTCCAGTCGTTCGTGCAATCGCCGTGTCTCGGCGGCGTCCCCGCTCATTGCGGCCCGGGCGAGTTGCAAAAATACCTTCGGGTAAATACCGGCCACGACGCTGTACCAGGCATCGCCACCGGACAGGAGTGCAGCCGGTGCATTCCAATCGACGCTGAAGCCGACGGAGAACCCGTCCGGCACGCGGGATCGCACCGCCTGCACCGTGTCGGCTACCCCGGTGGCGGGGGCGCCGGTCTTGATGGCGACGACGCCAGGCACCTCCGACAAGCGGCCGGCCAACTCGGGCGAGACGTCGAAATGCGTAGTGCCGGGGTTGTTGTAGATGCACAACGGCAACCCAGCCGCCGCGACCGCACGGAAATGCTCCAGCACTTCGTCGTCGAGCAACGGCGTATATGACACCGGCGCCAAAAGCCCGGCATCTGCCCCGGCCGCCTTGGCATCAACGGCCAGAGCAACGGCCGCGTCCGTCCGCAACGCGCCGACGCCGACCAGCAGCTCGACCCGGTCGGCAACGCACTCGACGGCCGCCGATACCGCCCGCAACCGCTCCTCGCGCGAGAAGAACGGATAGGCCCCCGTGCTCCCGAGCAACCCGATCGAATCAACTCCCGCCGCCACTAAGCGAGTGAGCAGGCGTTGCAGTGACTCCGTGTCGATCCGTCCGTCGGCGGTGGCGGGCGTGATCGGAAACGCCGACAATCCGCGAAACATCAGGCGCTCCGCTTGGCCCGCGTCTTGGCCGTCGGCAACGTGCCTTCCGGCAGCTTACGGCCGAACACCTCGAGCCGCAGCGACATCACCTGGAAGCCTAGCTGTTCGGCAACGGCGCGGACCAGTCGCTCATGCTCGGCGCTGCGGAACTCGACCACTTTGCCGGATTCAATGTCGATCAGATGGTAGTGCGGCGTCTGATCGACCGGCTCATAACGCGCCCGTCCGCTGCCGAAGTCGCGGCGCTGCAGGATGCCCTTTTCCTCGAACAACCGCACCGTGCGATACACCGTCGCGATCGAGATGCGGTCGTCCAGCACCGACGCCCGGCGATACAGCTCCTCGACGTCCGGATGATCGTCGGCCTCTGACAGCACCCGCGCAATGGTGCGCCGCTGCCCCGTCATTTTCAGGCCGCGCTCCTGGCACAGCCGCTCGATCCCGTCCGCTTCCGTATGATCCCGCACGCTGCCAGCCGGTGACGGCCCGGCATCGGAGGCTACGCCGTCCGTCGGCCGGAGACCGTGCTCCATCTCGTCTTCGTCTCCGCCCTGGCGCTGTCGCATGACCGATCCGTGCATCTTACCGCAGGATGTGCGTGGATGTGAGCCCGGACGCAAGCCCAACTCGCCAACCGACCGCAGTTTCACGCCTGCCGACGCGGCGGCAGCGTAACTCGTCAGGCGTCGCGATCCGCCTGGTAGGCCATGCACGCGCCATCGATCCGTAGATGGACCAGGTCGGGCGCCGCCGAAACCAGGCGAAGCGGCAACTCGAGCGGCGCATCGCCGCACATGATGGTGACGACGGTGTGGTCGCCGCGGAACGCGGCACCGCTGACAGGCACTGCCATGCCGTCGCCGGGTTGAGCGCAGACCAGCTGATCCGGCCGCAGCATGACGTCGACCGGGCCGCTGTCCGGCGTGCCCGGATGCAGCGATACCGGGCCGAGCGGCGTCGTCGCGGTGTCGCCCTGCGCCTGGCCGGGCAGCATCACCGCCGCGCCGGTCAGACGCGCCACCTCGGGCGTCACCGGGCGGCGATACAATTCCTGCGGCGGGGCGCTCTGCGCGATGCGGCCATCCTGCATCACCATCACGATGTCGGCGCTGATGAACGCCTCCTGCGGATCATGCGTGACCAGGATGGCAGTTGAGCGGTTCTGCCGCAGCAGCGCCACGACGTCGGCGCAGACGGAGCGCCGCAGCGCCAGATCCAACCCGGCGAACGGCTCGTCGAGCAGCACCAGCGCCGGCTGCGGCACGATGGCGCGGGCCAGGGCAGTACGCTGCTGCTGACCGCCGGAAAGCTGATGCGGATAGCGCGCCTCGAACCCCGACAACCCGGTCAACGCCAGCGCCTCCGTCACGCGGGGGCCCCGTCGTTCCGACCGCTTGAGCCCGAACCCGACATTGCCGGCGACGGTCAGATGCGGGAACAGCGTGCCTTCCTGCGGCACGTAGCCGATCCGGCGTCGCTCGGCGGGAACATAGGTGCCGGGCCCCTGCAGCTGGCGGCCGTCCAGCGTGATCTCGCCCTGTTCGGCCTCCTCGAACCCGGCGATCAGCCGCAGCAGCGTGGTCTTGCCGCAGCCCGACGGCCCCAGCAGCGCCACGATCGCCTGCGCCGGCACCTCCAGCGTCGCACCACGCAGCACCGGCCGGTCCGCCCGGCGTTTCCAGACCTCATCGACGTGAAGCAGGGTCATCGCGGATCGCCGGTCCGCAGCACCTTGATGGTGAACAGGTAGACCGGAATGCCCGACACCAGCACCAGCACCGCCGCGAACGGTGCCGCGGCCGCATAGGCGCGGTCGCTGGTGTAGTTCCAGAACTCGGTCGCCAGCGTCGACGAGCCGGCCGGCGCCAAGAGCAGCGTCGCGGTCAGCTCGCGCATCAACTGCAGGCAGGCCAGGGCGAGCGCCGCGCCCAGGCCGGGTGCCAGGTTCGGCAGCGTCGCATAGACAAAGGCGGCAAACCGCCCCTTGCCGAGGCTGCGCGCGACGTCCTCGAGTTCGCCCGGCACCAGCTCGGCCGAGGCCCGGATGGACGATTGCGCCAGCGGCAGGAACAGCACCGCATAGACGACCGCCACCAGCAGCGTCGATTGGTAGATCGCCGGCACCCAACGGATGGCGACCGAAACCGCGGTCAACGCCACCACGATGCCCGGTAGCCCGTGCACCAAATAGGGCAGCCGATCTGCCAGCCGCGACAGGCGGCCGCTGCCCCGCGTCGTGGTCGCGATCACCAATGGTAGCGCCAAGACCGTAGTCAGCAGTGCGCCGGGCAGCGCGTATCGGACGGAGGTGACCATCGCCGGCAGCACCTGGCCAATCCCCTGCCCCGCCGACGCACCCTGCCCCACCCAGAAACCGAGCGTCACCAGCGGCACGCCGACACCCAGCGCCGTCAGCGCACCCAGGCCGAGCACGACCAGGGGGGTCGCCCGGCCAAGCGCCACCGGTGTCGATACCCTGGCGCTGCCGCGGGCCAGCCGGGCCCGGCGTCGCGGACCGCGCAGCTTCGCCTCGCCAAACGCGACCGGTAGGCAGAGGAGCACCAGGACGCCCGAGAGCAGGGCCGCCGCCTGGTTGTTGAACTGGCCGGTATATTGATCAAAGATCGCCGTGGTGAACGTCTCGACGCGCAGGAACGACAGCGCGCCGAACTCCGCCAGCATGTGCGAGGTGATCAGCAACGCGCCGCCGCCCAGCGCCGGCATTATCTGTGGCAGCACCACGCGGCCAAACGAGCGCCACCGCCCATAGCCGAGCGAGCGCGCGACATCCTCGAGATTGGGGTCGAGGCTGCGCAGCGCGGCGCAGACCGGCAGATAGGCCATCGGGATGCTGTAGAACGTCAGGATCAGCACCGCGCCCTGCATCTCCTGGAACCACGGCCCCAGTGACGACCAGGCGAAACTGGACACATAAGCCGGCATCGCCAGCGGCAATGCCGTGGCCAGCCGCCACCAATGCCGACCCGGCAGGTCCGACCGTTCAGTGACCCATGCCGCCGCGGTTGCGATGCCGCACGCCAGGATCGTCACCGACCCGGCGAGGAACACCGTGTTGACCAGCAGCCCAAGCGTGTATGGCCGCAGCAAGTCCGACGCCACGCCCGACGGCCCCGCCTGATACGCCCGCACCGCGATGTAGATCAGCGGCAGCAGCACCAGGCCGAGCGGGATCAGGCTGGCCAACACCAGCCAGGACGGCGGCGCAATGCGCCACCGCCGGGCTGTGGCGGCCGGGTTCAGATCATCCCGGCTTCGCGTTCCAGCGCATACGCCGCCGAGGCGCTGCCCATGTCGGCCGGCGTCACCGGTGCGCTGAACGTCGATAACGGCGGCAGCGGGAATGGCGAGGACAGGTCCGCCAGGATCGGATACTCGGCGCTGGTCTTGGCCATCGCTTCCTGAGCCGGCTTGGTGACCATGAAGGCGAGGAAGCGTTGGGCCAACTCCTGGTTCTTGCTCGACTTCAGGATGCCTGCCGCAGAGACGTTGTAGATGTTGCCGGGATCGTTCCCGGGGAAGCTGTATAGTGCCGAGTTCAGCTTGTCAGGCCCGCCGCGTTCACGAGCCAGCGAATACCAGTAGTAATTGTTCGACAGTGCCATCGCGATCTCGCCGTTCTCAACGGCGGTAGTCGCGATGCGGTTGCCGTTGTAGGAGCGACCGTTCTCCTTCAGCCCCTTGAGCCAGTCCAGCGCCGCCTGCCGACCCTTGATGTGGTCGATCGCCATGACTTGTTCCTGGAAACCGTCCTGCTTGACGTAGGCGACCTTGCCTTTGAAGGCCGGTGTCGCGACGTCCATGATCGACTTCGGCAGCTCCTCCGGCGTGATCATCTTCTTGTTGTAGGTGATGACGCGGGTACGCACGCTGGCGCCGATCCAGGTACCGTCCTTGGCGGCATACTTGGCCGGAATCGCTTCCAGCGTGCCGGAATCGATCTTGGCCAGCAGGCCCTTCTCCTGCAGCGACGCAATCGGTGGGCTCTGCTCGGAGAAGAACAGGTCGGCCGGCGAGTTGGCGCCTTCCTCGACCAGCTGGCTGGCCAGCTCCGGGCTTTCGGCGTTGCGGGTCACCACCTCGATGCCAGTGGCGGCGGTGAAGGCGGCGACCAGCGCCTCGGTCGTGGCGCGGTGCTGGCCGTTGTACAGGGTCAGCTTACCGGTGGCAGCGAGCAGCCGGGGCGACCAGGCGGCGGCAGTCAGGCCAGCGGCGCCAAGCAAAAGCGTGCGTCTGTTCATGGGAATGTGCCTTCGAAGAGGGGTGTTGAAGCGGCGCGGTTCGCGGCCAACTGCGACTAACTCGCACTTGCATACCTCACCGGGCTCTGAAGTGCAATCGGCGCCCCGATCGCGACAAGGTTCCCGCCGCCGGCGCTTCGGTTTATTGACCGGGGCAACCCAACGAGGAACGCGCATGTCTCGTCACGTCGTCATCACCGCAGCTGCCCGCACGCCCATCGGCACGTTTGGCGGCGCGCTCGCCGGGCATGCGCCGACGCAACTCGGCGCACTCTGCGTCGCCGAGGCCTTGCGCCGGGCCGGGCTGGAGGGCGACCGGGTCGAGCACGTCGTGTTCGGCAACGTGGTGCTGACGGAATCGCGCGATGCCTACCTGGCCCGGGTCGTCGCGATCGAGGGCGGGATACCAAAGGAAGCCCCGGCGATGACCGTCAACCGCCTGTGCGGCAGTGGCGTGCAGTCGGTCGTTTCGGCGGCGCAATCCATCATGCTGGGCGATGCGGACATCGCGGTTGCCGGCGGGGCGGAGACCATGAGCCGCGCGCCGCATTTGCTGGCGACCGCCCGCTTCGGCCAGAAGATGGGTGACACGGCGCTCACCGACCATCTCACCGGCTGCCTAACCGATCCGTTCGGCAACGGCCTCATGGGCATCACCGCCGAGAACGTCGCCACCAGCTTCCAGATCTCCCGCGACGACCAGGATGCCTACGCGCTCGAAAGCCAGCGCCGCGCCACCGCCGCGATCGGGGACGGCCGCTTCCGCGACCAAATCCTCCCGGTCGAGGTCAAACGCGGGCGAGCGACCGCGACCTTCGACACCGACGAATACGTCAAGACCGACGCCAGCAAGGAGGCGCTCGCCTCCCTGCGCCCGGTGTTCCGCAAAGACGGCTCGGTCACCGCCGGCAATGCCTCTGGCATCAATGACGGCGCGGCGGCTCTGGTGCTGATGGAGGAAGGTTTGGCCGAGCGCGAAGGCCGCACCCGCCTCGCCCGCATCGTCGGCTACGCCCATGCCGGCGTCGACCCGGCCGAGATGGGCACCGGCCCCATCCCCGCCGTCCGCCGCCTGCTCGAGCGCACCGGCCTTCGGGTCGAGGATTTCGACGTGATCGAGTCCAACGAGGCTTTTGCCGCCCAGGCCTGCGCCGTCGCCCGCGAGCTGCGTTTCGACCCGGCGCGCGTCAACCCGAACGGCGGCGCCATCGCCCTCGGCCACCCCGTCGGCGCCACCGGCAGCATCCTGGCCATCAAGGCCGCCTATGAACTCGAGCGCATCGGTGGCCGCTACGCCCTGATCACCATGTGCATCGGCGGCGGCCAGGGCATCGCCCTCGCGATTGAGCGATAGACGGGGCCGGTCTTAGATCTTAGGTCCCGCGTCGCCGGCGGGCCCCGAGCTCTTCCAAGTCCAGTTCGCTCTCCAGCGTCCGCAGCACCGAATCGTGGATCTCGCCGCTCCGGTGCAGCCGGAGCAGCTCGGCCCGCCCGGCGGCGACGGCCGCCACGATGACGTCGAAATGCGCCGCCCGTGCGCCCGGCATACCACCGGTGGTTTCCAGCACGCGGTGGATCACCGCTTGGCGATACTGGTACTGCTCGAGCAGGCGAGGATGCTGCAACGCGCCGGTTTCATCATGCGCAAGCTTCTCCACCGCCGCGACCTGCACATCGGCCACCCGCACCCGTGCCTCGATCTCCCCGAGCATCGGCGTGCCCGCCGGGCTGAGCGCCGGGTTGCTGCGGGGCAGCTCCATGGCTCGGATCAGCGCACCCAGCGTCGACCCCTGCCCCAGCACCGTCACCAGGATCACCACGAAGGTGGTCAGCAGGATGAAGTCCCGCCCTGGCAGCGTTTCCGGCAGCGATAGCGCGATCGCCAGGCTGACCACGCCCCGCATGCCGGCCCAGCTCATCACCACCAGCACCGCCGCCGGCGGCTTGCCGCGGCGCCCGCCGCTTAGCAGCGATGTGCCGTAGCCGGACGCGAACATCCAGGCGAACCGGCTGAGGATCACCGTCAGCACGACAGCCAGGATCGCCGGCCACACCCGCGCGACCTCCAGCTCCTGCCCCAGGAAGACGTCGCGCAACGACAACCCGATCAGCACGAACACCAGCGATTCCAGCACGAACTCCACGGCGCGCCACACGGACTCGCCGCTCGTCCGCGCCGCCGCATCGACGATCTCGTGCTGCCGCCACCCGAGCCATAGCCCGCAGGCCACGGTGGACAGCACCCCCGACACGCCGAGCTTGTCGGCGATGATGTAGGACGCCCACGACGTCAGCAGCGTCGCCACTGCCAGCATCGACGGCTCGCGCAACCGCGCCAGCAGCACCGTTGCGATCCAGCCGATGAACAGCCCGAGCGCGATCCCGCCGACCGACAGCACCGCGAACGAGGTCAGCGCATCGCCGACGCTGAAGCTACCGGTCAGCGCCGCCGCCACCGCCAGCCGGAACAGCACCAGCCCGGAGGCGTCGTTGACCAGACTCTCGCCTTCCAGCAGCACCATCATTTTCGGCGGCAGTGCCACCCGCTGCAGCACGGCCTTCGCCGCCAGCGCATCCGGCGGCGACACGATCGCCCCCAACGCGAAACACACCGCCCATGGCAGGCCCGGCATCACCAGATGCGTCACCACGCCGACCACCGCCGTGGTGAAGATCACCGCGCCCACCGCCAGAGCGGCAATCAGGCTGATATTACTGCGGAAGTCGCGCCAGACCGTGAAGAACGCGCTCGACATCAGCAGGGGCGGCAGGAACAGCACCAGGATCAGGTCCGGGTCCAGCTCGACCCGATGCTCGAACGGCACAAAGGCCAGGCCCATGCCCGCCAGGATCTGCGCCGCCGCCGACGGCAGCCGCAACCGGCGCGCCACCAGCTCGAGCGGAATGACGATCGCGAGCAACAGCAGCACCAGCTCGAACAAGGTGACGGCCGAAAGGGGCGCGGTGGTCATACGGCCAATCGTCTAAATCAACTCGACCGTGACGACGGCCACCGTGCCGCCAGCACTCAGCGTCAACTCGGCGATCCCGTCGAGATGGACGGCGTCGAGCCGTCCGAGGTCAACCCCGCCGATCACACCCTGGCCATCGAGCAGCACCGCAACGCAGGCCGGCCCGCCTCCCGGCACGATCGGTCCGGATCGATCGAGGATCGCCACCGAATGCCGGAACGTCCCCCGCTGCGTCATTACATTCAGCACCCGCGACGGCCCGTTGATCGCACAACGCGTCGTCACACCGCCATCGAATCGGGTCGGCACGAACAGCGTTCCCACCGGCAATGCCTGCCCCGCCACGTCCAGCGTGAAGCCGGGTCCGTCGACCAACGTGATGGTGCGATCTATGTCGGGCATCACCGAAAACGGTGCATCCGCATCGAGCCAGGCGAGGCTGACCATCCAGCCGTCGCCGGTCAGCAGGTCGGCCTTTCGCCCTGCCCCGTTCGGCCATCGCGACACGGGCAGCCCGGCTGCCCGCAACACATTATTCACGACGCGCCGCGATGACCGACAGCGCGACGGCCTCGGCCGCCCGGATCCCGTCAACACCCGCCGACAGGATACCACCGGCATATCCCGCGCCCTCGCCCGCCGGGAACAGTCCGGCCGTGTTGACGCTATGCCCGTCCGCCGCGCGCGGTATCCGCACCGGCGACGACGTCCGTGTCTCGATCCCGGTCATCACTGCGTCAGCCATGGCGAAACCGCGGATCTTGCGGTCAAACGCCGGCAGCGCGTCACGAATGGCAGCAACTGCGAAATCTGGGAGGCAGGCCGACAGGTCGGTCGGACGCACGCCGGGCTTGTAGGACGGGACCACGCTGCCCAACGCGGTCGATGGCCGGCCTACCAGGAAATCGCCCACCAACTGCGCCGGCGCATGGTAGTCGCCGCCACCCGCCACGAACGCCCTCTCCTCCCAATGCCGCTGGAACGCGATACCGGCCAGCGGCCCCGTCCCGCCGTAAGGCAGGAAATCAGCCGCTTCCAGCCCAACCACGATCCCTGCATTGGCGTTCCGCTCGGCCCGCGAATACTGGCTCATGCCGTTGGTCACCAGCCGGCCAGGCTCGGACGCCGCCGCCACCACGGTGCCGCCGGGACACATGCAGAAGCTGTAAACCGACCGCCCTGCCGCCGCACCCTTGGCATCGCAATGATGCACCAGCTTGTAGTCCGCTGCCCCGAGCCGCTCATGGCCGGCGCTGTCGCCGAAGCGCGCGCGGTCGATCAATCCTTGTGGATGCTCGATCCGCACCCCGATGGACAGCGGCTTGGCATCCATCCGCACGCCGCGGCCGTCCAGCATCGTCATCGTATCCCGCGCGCTGTGCCCGATCGCCAGCACGATGTGATCCGCCTCGATCCGCTCGCCATCGGCTAGATGCAGGGCGCGGACCTGCCGCCCCCCCTCCGCGTCGGTATGGACCTCGAGATCGTCCACCCGTGCGCCAAACCGGTATTCGCCGCCGAGCGCCTCGATCGTCGCCCTGAGCCCTTCGACCACGGTGACCAGCCGGAACGTCCCGATATGCGGCTTGCTGCTCCACAGGATCTCTTCCGGCGCGCCGCAGCGAACGAACTCCTCCAGCACCTTGCGGCCCTGAAACGCCGGGTCGCTGATGCCGCTCCACAGCTTGCCGTCCGAGAACGTGCCGGCACCACCCTCGCCGTATTGCACGTTGCTTTCCGCCTGCAGCACCGCTCGGCGCCAGAAACCCCACGTGTCGCGAGTGCGTTCGCGCACCACCTTGCCGCGGTCCAGCACGATCGGCCGGAACCCCATCTGCGCCAGCGTCAGCGCCGCCAGCAGCCCACATGGTCCGGCCCCGACGACCACCGGCCGCAGTGCCAGATTCGCCGGTGCCTGCCCGACGAAGCGATACCGCGTGTCCGGCGTCGGCCCGACGGCGCGGTTTCCCGCGTGTCGTTGCAGCACGGCCGCCTCGTCGGCGACCGCCGCATCGACGGTGTAGATCAGCGAGATGTCCGAGCGCCGACGCGCGTCGTGCCCGCGCCTGGCCACCCGGACGTCGTTCAGCGCGGTGGCGTCGACGTCCAGCCGCTGCGCCACCGCCTGCCGCAGGTCGGCGTCGGAGTGGTTCAGCCCCAGCTTGAGTTCGGTGATCCTCAGCATCGGCGGTGATGTGGCCCGGTTAGCGCTTGGCCCCCTTGACCTTGCGGTCGGCAGTGGACTCGTCGTTGGCCACCTTGATCGGCGATCGGCTCAACGACTTGACCTCGACGGCCGGACGCCCCGAAGCGGCAGCGATCTCGCGATCCTGCTCCTCGATGATCCCGCGCGCCGGTTCGTCGCCGTCCAACCCGTCCAGTGCCGATGCCGGCACCTTCCGGTTCGAGCGCAACGTGCCATCCGCATAGACGACGTCGAACATCACAACGGCACTGGCCGCCCGACTCTTCATCGCCACGCGATCATTCCTCCGGGCTTGTTGCCGGCGCGGCAGCCTCGGGCTCGGCTGGCGGATCGATCTCGCCGGCCTTGCGGCGCGCTGCCTGCTCCTTGCGGTCGGCCAGCTTGGCGTCCTTGGAGGCCTTCTTGGCCCGATCGCGCTCGGCACGTTGATGATTATAATTCGGCTTTGAGGGCATGGTCGATCGTCCCGACAGTGACGGTGAGTATGGCGGTTCTCGCGCTAAAAGGCGACAGCGGCCTGGCCGCCTACCAGCATCTACGTCCCAACTCGTGGTCGTATCGCATTCCGCTTACACGATCTTAGGTCACGACCTGCCGCTTCTGTCCAGACCGACGCCCAGGTCTCTCGGCCGTTCAACTCCTCGCTGGCCCCGCTGGTCATTCCTGCCGCCGAGCCCACACAACGAAATACCACAATTTTCCTAACGAGGTCTCAATGGTCGAAGTCGTCGTCATCACCGGCGGAAGCGCCGGCATCGGCCGTGCTGCCGCCAACGCGTTCGCAGACAAGGGATACGCGGTCGGCCTCATCGCCCGCGGCACCGAGCGGCTCGACTCCGCGCGTGCCGAACTGGAGGCCAAGGGAGTGTCGGTTCACACCGTCAGCGCCGACGTCGCCGATGCCGACGCGATCGACCGCGCCGCCGGCGAGATCGAGGCCGCGCTGGGCCCGATCACCGTTTGGGTCAACAACGCCATGGCCACCGTCTATTCCCCAATCCAGGAGCTCGAGGCAGACGAGATCAAGCGCGTCACGGAAGTGACCTATCTCGGCGCCGTCAACGGCACGCTGGCGGCGCTGCGGCGGATGCAGGGCGGCACCATCGTCCAGGTCAGCTCGGTCCTATCCTGGCGCGCGATGCCGGTTCAGGGCGCCTATTGCGGCGCCAAGTTCGCGCTGCGCGGCTTCACCGAAGCGCTGCGATCCGAGTTGATCCATGACCGCAGCCCGATTCATCTCACGATGGTGCACCTGCCCGCCGTCAACACCCCGCAATTCGATTGGGCCCGCAACAAGACCGGTCGTGCGACCAAGGCGCCCAGCCCGTATCAGCCCGAAGTCGCTGCCGACGCCATCGTCTTCGCTGCCACGCACAAGCGACGCGAGTTGTTCGTCGGCAAGTCGACGCCGGCGACCATCTTCGCCGCGCGTTTGACCCCCGGCATCCTGGACCATGTCCTCGCACGCAAGGGATACTCCGCCCAACTCGGCACCGACCCGGCGCCGGTCGACGACGGCAACCTGTTCGCGCCCGCTCCCGGCGACGCTCAGGCTGCCCATGGCCGCTTCGACGCCGAGGCGAACAGCAGCCGCGACATCTATTCCAGCCGCCAAGCGGCCGGAGTCGCTGCTGCACTCGTGCTGGGTGGCGGCCTGGCGCTTGGCATGCTCGCCTTGTCACCGCTCGTGGTCGGCCCGGCGCTCCTCGCCCGAGCAGGCTTGCGCGGTGCCGGGTTCAAGGTCTGACACAAAGCGGATCGATCCGAACTTCATTCGATGTTAACCGGTTGGAGGCACTTTAGACCTGTCAAATCAGGTCAACGCGGTGTTCTCTGGAATCAGGCTTCGATTGCTGGTGCTTGCGGTGGCGCTGGCCGCACCCACGATCGGCTATCAACTCTGGGCTTCGGCTCAGAGCCGGGCTGCTGCGATGTCTCAGGCCAAGGCCTGGATTACGGACCTGACGCGTCAGGCCGCGACCGAACAGAACGATGCACTTCACGATGCAGCAAACCTGCTACACGTGCTGAAGCAGGTTCCGGCAGTATCCGGCGCTACGCCGGAAGCGTGCCACGCGCTGCTTCGCGAGATCACC
Source organism: uncultured Acetobacteraceae bacterium (assembly GCA_964613945.1). Taxonomy (GTDB): domain Bacteria; phylum Pseudomonadota; class Alphaproteobacteria; order Acetobacterales; family Acetobacteraceae; genus JAVVHH01. The sequence goes on along the minus strand of CAZTJC010000022.1, from coordinate 12,426 downwards.
AACGAACATCCAAGGCTCGACATGTTCGCGGTCATGCGGCCCAATGGCTCCATTGCGTGCACGAGCACGGAATCGATGCCCCCGACGTTCACCGTTGCCGACCGAGCCTGGTTTCAGCAGGCGACGGCGGCCGATGCACCCGCGGCCGTCGTCAGCGAAATCCTGATTTCACGCGCTTTCGGGCAGCCCGGCGTTGTTGTCGCCACCGGCTGCCCGCCGAACCGTGACGGGACGCGGGGCGCGATCAGCGCCCTGATGAACCTTTCCTGGTTCAAGGATATCGCCACGAGCCTTTCCACATCGAAGGGCGCCTCGATCCAGATCGTCAATGGCAAAGCAGGCACCCTGATCGCCCAGTTCGGCGATCCGGGTTACGCCATGTCGGGTCAGCCGCTTCCCCCCGTCTTGGCAGACGCGATCAAGACGTCAACCCAGGGCACGGTCGAGATCAACACTGCGGATCATGGCGTCGACATCGTCGGCTTTCGCCGGCTGCCGGCCGATAACGGCGCCAATTCCACCGTGGTGATCCACTTGAACAAGGCAGCCGTCGTCTCGGAGGCCGACCGTCATCTCGTCTTGGGCCTGCTCACCGACATGGCTGCGATGACCTGCGGCGTGATGATCGCCTGGGCAGTGGCCGAGCTGTCGATCGTGCGACCCCTCTCCTCTCTGGCCCGCATGGCGGTCAGCTTCGGCGGCGGCAACCTGGAAGCCCGAGTCCAGGTCGATGAATTCAGCGTCTCGGAGCTGAAGATCCTCGGCAACACGCTCAATCGAGCGGTTGAGCAGGTTCAGTTGCGCGATCACGAACTCGAGAAACTCACCTTGCGGGACCCGTTGACGGGGCTGGCCAACCGACGCTGCTTCGACTCCGCGCTCGACCTGGCCTGGAAGCGCGCCAAGCGCAACGGCTCCTCCATCGCGCTCATCATGGTCGACGTCGACTACTTCAAGCTGTTCAACGACACCTATGGCCATCTGGCCGGTGACGAATGCCTGCGCAGCATCGCCAAGGCGGTCGCGATGCGGGCACGATCCACCGATGACATCGTCTCCCGCTACGGTGGCGAGGAGATCGCGATTCTGATCCCCAACATCGACCTTCATGACGCGGCAGCGATGGCCGATCGGGTGGTCCTGGAGGTTCGGAACCTCGAGCTTCCCCATCGCGCATCGCCAACCGAGTGGATCTCGGTCAGCGCCGGCCTGGCACTGATGATGCCTAGGGATGATGGTATTGGCCCGCACGCGCTGATCGAAGCGGCGGACCGCGCCCTCTACGAGGCCAAGCGATCCGGGCGAGACCGTGCCGTGTGCGCCGAACTAGAGACAAGGGCCGGGTCGCACGCTTGATGCGGGACGGCGTTTGATCGTCTAGACCCTTCGGCACTTGCAGCATCGCTCGAAGCGGTGCCTCTACTCTGCAAACCCTTGCAGAGTGCGTGTATGCATGACTGAGACGATCGTCGTTCTTGACCCCATTCCGCCTGCCACGGTGGAGCGCCTGCAAAAGCTGGTTCCGCCCGGGATGCTCCTCACCTGGGGCACGTCGCGCGACGAGGCGCATCTGCAATCGATCATCGCCGAGGCCGATTACGCGATCTCCGGCCAGATCCCTGTGCCCGGAAGCGTGCTCCGCGCGGCTAAGCAGCTCAAGTTGCTGCATAAATGGGGCGTTGGCGTCGACAATTTCGATCTGGACACTGCGCGCGCCATGGGGCTTCCGGTTGCGCGCACCACTGGCAGCAACGCCGTTCCCGTGGCGGAATTCGCTCTTGGCCTCACCATCGCCTGCATGCGGCATCTCGCGCATGGCCATGCCGCGTTGGGCGAGGGCCGATGGACCGGCGGCAATTTCGGCCGTCAGAGCCTGCAGCTTTCCGGCAAGACGGTCGGCATCGTCGGCTTCGGCGCCATCGGTCAGGCCTACGCGCGCCTGCTCGCCGGTTTCGGCTGCCCGGTCCTGTATACGCAGCGTCGTCGCCTCGACGTCAATGCCGAGCTCGGCGCCCGCTATGTCACCCTCGACGACCTGCTCGCTCAGGCGGACATCGTCTCGCTGCATTGTCCGCTCACACCGGAGACGACCGGGCTGATTGACCGTGCCGCGTTCGGCCGCATGAAGCCCGGAGCCGTGCTGATCAACGTCGCCCGCGGTGGCGTTGTGGTCGAGGCCGACCTGATCTGGGCGTTGAATAATCGGGTCATCCATGCCGCTGCGATGGATGTTTTCGCCACCGAGCCACTGCCCGCCGGGTCCGACCTGATCGGCGTACCCGGGCTGGTGCTGACGCCGCACGTCGCCGCACTCGCCGCCGAGACGTTCGAGCCGACCGTGCTCCAGATGTTCGGCAATATACAACGGGTCGCGCGCGGCGAGCCGATCCCAGAAAAGGATCTCGTGCGTTGACCGGTCGGTTCGGCTTCACCTGCGAGAAGGGCTCCGCGACCGGCTCGCGCGGCATGGTCGTCACCAACAATCCGCTGGCATCGTCGGCCGGTGCCCAGATCCTGCTGGCGGGCGGCAACGCGGTGGATGCCGCCATCGCGGCGCTGTTCGCCCTCACCGTCGCCGAACCGATGATGGTCGGCGTGCTTGGCGGCGGGGTGGCCCATCTCCGCTTGCCCAATGGCCAGCACGTCATCGTGGACGGGCTCAGCACCGCTCCGCTGGCGGCCACGCCGGACCTGTATCGTCCGGTTTCGGACGTGTTGCCCGACTATCAGGAGACGGTGGGTCGGGAGAACTACGCCGGGTCGCGCGCGGTGGCGGTGCCGGGCGCGCTAGCTGCCTGGTGTTGCACGCTCGAGCAGTTCGGCACGATGACGCTGGCCGATGTGCTGCGCCCGGCCATCGCCATCGCCGATGCCGGCTTCATCGTCACGCCATATCTCGAAACCTGCATCGCCGATTGTGCCGCCGACCTGTCTCGGGACCCGGACCTGGCCGCGCTGCTGCTCCCAGGTGGCAGCCCGGCACGTGCTGGCACGCGCATACGCCGCCCGGATTACGCCGCCAGCCTGCGCCTGATCGCCGAGCAGGGTGCTGCGGCCCTCTATGGCGGCAGCCTCGGCCGTGCGCTCACCGACTTCATGGCCGCCTCAGGCGGCTTGATCACCGCGGCCGACCTCGCTGCCTACGCCGTCAAGCAGCGTGACCCGGTGCGCACCACCTATCGCGGCTACGAGATCGTCGGCCCGCCCCCGCCGGCCTCGTCGGGCGTGCACATCGCGCAGATGCTTGGCATGCTCGAAGGCTTCGACCTCCGGGCGATGGGCTTCGGCTCGGTTCGATCCATTCATCTGCTGGCCGAAGTGATGAAATGTGCCTTCGCCGACCGCTCTGCCGTCACTGGCGACCCGGATTTCATTGATGTCCCGATCGACAAGCTCACCTCGCCCGCTTACGCCGCCAGTCGCCGTGCCGAGATCGACCTCAACCGCGCTCGCAAGTGGCAGGCCGGGATCGCCGCCGGCGAAAGCGCCGATACGACGCACGTCACGGTGGCCGATAGCGGCGGGATCGTCGTCAGCACGACGCAGACGCTCAATGGCCTGTTCGGCGCACGTGTTGCCGTGCCTGGCACCGGCCTGATCTGCAACAACTACATGTTCAACTTCGATCCGCATCCCGGCCGTGCCCTTTCGATCGCGCCCGGCAAGCGCGTGTTCACCTCCATGTCGCCCATCATGGCGCTCCGCGATGGCCGGCTTGCCTTCGCGCTGGGCCTGCCGGGCGCGCTGCGGATCTTTCCATCGGCGCTGCAAGCGATCGTCAACCTGATCGATCACGGCATGTCGCTGCAGGAAGCCGTCGAAGCCCCGCGCGTCTTCACCCAAGGCCACCTGCTCGAGATCGAATCCGCGCTGATCGACAGCGTGCGGGACGAACTGTGCGGCATGGGTCACGACGTCGTTGCCTCGCCGCGTGTTGCCGGCGGCATGAATGCGATCGGCTTCGGGCCGGACGGAACGCTGACGGGCGCGGCCTGCTGGCGGGCGGACGGCACTCCGGTCGGCATCGGTGGCGGCCTTGCACGTGCCGGCATCGGATTTGCTATCTGACGCGATCGCCTGACCCACCGGCATCGAACCATCACGAGCAGCTTTCACGCCACATCGCCGGAACGTTTATTCCGACGTATGAACCCAACCCCCCGATCGCGTGTTGATACGTTTCATCCCCGAAAGCGACCCATGAGCATTAGCCTGCCGAAATCCAAAATTCTCGAGGGCCGCCCCTCCCCGCGCGGCGCCGCTTGGACGGGTCTTGGCGTCAACTTCTCGATCTTCTCGGCAAACGCGACCAAGGTTGAGTTGTGCCTGTTCGATGACAATGGCGAGACCGAACTCGAACGGCTCGAGTTGCCCGAATACACCAACGAAATTTTCCACGGCTTCGTGCCCAATGCCCGGCCCGGAACAATCTATGGCTACCGCGTCCACGGTCCCTACGCTCCGCTAGAAGGCCACCGGTTCAATCACAACAAGCTGCTGCTCGACCCATATGCCAAGTCACTGATCGGCCAAGTCGATTGGAACCCTGCCCTGTTCGGTTACCAAGTCGAGACCGGCGACGACCTGACCTTCGATGAACGCGACAGCGCGAAGTACATGCCAAAGGCGCGAGTCATCGACAGTGCCTTCACTTGGGGTAACGATCGCCGCCCCAACCTGGGCTGGGATCAACTGGTCGTGGCCGAGTTGCACGTCAAAGGCTACACCAAGCTCCACCCCGACGTACCCGAGCCCTACCGCGGCACGTTCCGCGGCCTGGCCGACCCGGCAGTCATCCGCCACTTGAAGTCGATCGGTGTCACCGCCGTCGAGTTGCTGCCCATCCATAGCTTCGTCAACGACGACTACCTGCTCGAGAAGGGCATGGTGAACTACTGGGGCTACAACACGATCGGCTTCTTCTCGCCGGTCCGCCGCTACGCCAGCAACCCCGATTTCGCATTTGCCGAATTCAAGGAGATGGTGGCGCGGTTGCACGATGCCGGCCTCGAGGTCATCCTCGACGTGGTCTATAACCACACTGCCGAAGGCAACGAAAAGGGCGCGACGCTCTCGTTCAAGGGTATCGACAACGCCAGCTACTACCGCCTGCTGCCAGACCAGCCGCGCTATTACATCAACGACACCGGCACCGGTAACACGGTTAACCTGAGCCATCCACGCGTCATCCAGATGGTCACGGATAGCCTCCGTTATTGGGCCGAGGACATGCATGTCGACGGCTTCCGCTTCGATCTCGGGACCATTCTGGCGCGTGAGCCGCATGGCTTCGACATACAAAGCGGTTTCCTGCGCGCTGTCGGGCAGGACCCGGTGCTGCAGGAGATCAAGCTCATCGCCGAACCTTGGGATTGCGGGCCGGGCGGCTACCAGGTCGGTGGGTTCGCGCCGGGCTGGGCGGAATGGAACGACCGCTTCCGCGACACGGTACGTGCCTTCTGGAAGGGTGAGGACGGCAAGTTGCCGGAACTGGCTCAGCGCATCACCGGGTCGGCAGATAAGTTCAATTGGGGTGGTCGCCGGCCGTGGGCCAGCGTCAACTTCCTAACGGCCCATGACGGTTTCACGTTGAACGACACCGTCACTTATAATGAGAAGCATAACGACGCCAACGGCGAGAATAACCGCGACGGCAGCAGCAACAATCTAAGCTGGAATTGCGGCGTCGAAGGCCCGACCGATGACCCGGAAATTACCGAGTTGCGGGAACGGCAGAAGCGCAACATGCTGGCGACGCTGCTGCTCTCGCAGGGCTTGCCCATGCTGGTCGCCGGCGATGAGTTCGGCCGCACGCAGAACGGCAACAACAACGCCTACTGCCAGGATAACGATATCTCCTGGATCAACTGGGACATCGGCGCTCCCGGTAAGTCGTTGATGCGGTTCACCACCAAGCTGGCGCAAATCCGCCGGAACTTCCCGATCCTACGGCGGGAACGCTTCCTGACCGGCGCGTATAACGAAGACCTGCAGATCAGCGAGCTGACTTGGTTAACACCGTCCGGCACGGAGATGACGCCGTCCAATTGGGAAGATCCGGTCGCCAAATGCATGGGTCTCATCCTCGATGGCCGTGCTCAGCCCACCGGAATTCGTAAGCGTGGTAGCGACCGCACCGTGCTGATGATCTTCAATGCCTCGCATACGCTCGTCGACTTCAAGCTGCCGGACGTTCATGGCGGTGGCGAATGGCGCCTGATGATCGACACCAACCAGCCGACGCTCGATGACGAACCCGTTTTCGAGTTTGGACAGAGCTATGGCGTGACCTCACGCTCCCTGTTGCTGTTCGAACTGCGGCAACCCGACGCATGAACGTTGGCGATGTCATGAGCCGGGAAGTCGAGTTCATCGGTCAGGAGGCATCTGCACAGGATGCCGCCGAACTGATGGGCGAAATCGACGTCGGTGCGTTGCCGGTCGGAACGGCCGACCGGCTCCATGGGATCGTGACGGATCGGGATCTTCTCTACCGGGTCGTGGCCAAAGGCCTCGACCCGGCGTCGACCCGGCTCCGTGACGTGGCATCCCGCCCGGTGATCACCTGCCGGCCATCTGACACCCTGCATTCGGCGATGGACGCGATGGCGGCGAACCATGTTCGCCGGATGCCGGTTCAGGACCCGGAAACGTCGATGATCGTCGGCTGGGTCACGCTGGCCGACATCTCGCGGACGCTGCTGATCGGCAGCGGAGACCTGCAGCAGGCGTTGCGAGCGATGACGGAAGTCTAGCGGCGATAACGCCGGGTTGCGCTTCGAACGATCGCAGTCGGTAGATCGAAGCGGGCCTGGACCATGTCGCACAGCATGACGCTGACCGGATATCGCGTGTCGGACGCCATGAGTGCCGCGACGTAGGCGTAGATCGTTAAATCCAGCCCCTGTGCGAGATCGAATACCTCGTTCAGCGGCACTGGCACGCTAGCGGCCTCATCGAAGGCTGTTAGCGTGTCGGCGTCACCACCTACCCCGCTCAGCCACGTCCGCAGTGTCGGCGCGTAGTCGGTTGCCTCCGGAGCAGGCCGTCCTATCAACAGAAAGGATGCGAGCATCCGCGCCAATGCTGCGCGTTGCGCCGTCGACAAAGTGCCGACGTTAAACGTCAGCGGCATCAAGGTTTGATGACGGTTTTGCAGCCATCCGTGTAGCACCTTGACGCCCAAAGCGTCCTGAATGACGGCCGTTCCGTCATTGGAATCCCGCTCGCGCCGTCCGCTGCCGACGACCTGCGTGTCGACCGCCGACACGCCAGCCCCAGACGCAAATGCCTCGAGTGCAGGGGCCGCCCCGTCGGCTGGTTCGCGCGACTTGAACAGCTGCAAGAAGCTCATCGTGAGACGACTTAAGCGGACACCGTCCGAGCCAACTGCTCGTCGATCTGCATCAGCAATCTCGAGAAATCGACCGGCTTCGGGTGATAATCGTCGCATCCGGCGGCCAGCGCCTTTTCGCGATCGCCCGACATCGCGTGCGCTGTCAGGGCGATGATCGGCGTGCTGCTCAGTTCCGGATTGCCCTTGATGGTTCCCGCAACGGTCCATCCGTCCATGATTGGCAGGTTCATGTCGAGCAGAACGATATCCGGCCGCTCGCTCGCCGCCTTGTCGACCGCTTGCTGCCCGTCAGTGGCCAACACCACGTCGAATCCGCGGCGCTTCAGCCGACGCGAAAGGAAGTCCCAGATTTCCTCATGGTCCTCGACCAACAAAATCTTACTCATGTGCCTTCGCTCCGATCACGTCTGGCCGCCAAATCTCACCCAGTCACCTCGCCTACGAACTTTCGCTGCCCGCAAAACCGTGGCATCTCGTGAACACCAGCCGCCTACCAGGGTTGCACAGCCCCGTCCTAACATAAGGTGAACGGCGAGATGACAACTGATCAGATCCTCGCTTTCGCACTCCTCGGCTGCACCGTGGCCGCCTTCGCCTGGGGCCGACTTCCCTACGACCTCATTGCGCTCACGTCGCTGGGCATCGGGCTAATCGTCGGCATCATCCCGGCCAAGCACGCCTTTGAGGGATTTTCGGATGACGTCGTCGTCATCATCGGTGCCGCGCTCGTCGTCAGCGCCGCCATTGCCCGCTCCGGGGTGGTGGAGGCGGCGATGCGCCCGCTGCTGCCGAAGCTCAAAACCACAGCCATACAGGTTCCGGTCCTGTGCGCCTGCTGCATGGGCCTGTCGATGGTGACCAAGAACGTCGGCGCCCTGGCCGTGTTCATGCCGGTCGCGATGCAGCTCTGCCGCCGTAACAAGACCCCGGCATCGGCCGTGCTGATGCCGATGGCGTTCTCCGCCATGCTCGGCGGCATCGTCACCATGGTCGGCACGGCGCCGAACATCCTGATTTCCAAGGTCCGGTTCGACACGATCGGCAAGCCGTTCAGCCTGTTTTCCTTCACCCCGGTCGGTCTGACGGTGGCGCTCGCCGGGTTGGTGTTCGTGAGCTTCGCCTGGGGCCTGCTGCCGCGCGGCCGCCGCGGCGCATCCGGGATGAGCGCTGCCTTCAACCTGGAGAGCTACACCGCCGAGGCGAACGTACCGGCCGAGTCCGCCGCGGTGGGCCGTACCGTCGCCGAGCTCGAAGCCATGGCCGAAGGCGACGTCCAGGTCGCCATGGTGATCCGCGAGCGGTTCCGCCGCTTCCCGCCACGTGCCGATAGCCTGGTACGCGAGGACGATCTGCTGCTGCTGCGCGGCGAGCCGTCCGATCTGGATCGCCTGGTCGGCCGCGCCGATCTCCGGCTGGCCGGGTCGGCCAGCGGCGAGGCGCAGATCGTCGAAGGCGTCATCACGGCCGACTCGGCCCTCGTCGGCCGCACCGTCACCCAGACGCAGCTGCAGGAACGCTACGAGATGAGCGTCATGGCTGTCAGCCGCAGCGGCAAACGCATCAGTCAGCGCCTGGCCACCGTCCGCCTGCGCGCCGGCGACGTCATCGTGCTCCGCAGCGCGTCCCCGCAGATGGCCGACACGCTGGGCGAACTCCGCATCCTGCCGCTCGCCCATCGCAGCATCAGCCTCGGCCGCAACGAGCGCAGCATCTGGCCCGTGCTCGTCCTGGCCGTGGCCATGGGCCTCGTCGCCGCCCACGTGCTCACCGTCGGCGCCGCGTTCTTCCTGGCCGCCGTGGCCATGCTGCTGCTGCGCACGATGACGATGCATGAAGCTTACGAGACGGTGGAATGGCACGTGCTGATCCTGCTCGGCGCACTGATCCCGGTCACCCATGCGCTGCAGGACACCGGCGGGACCGCGTTGCTCGCCAACCTGGTGCTGTCCGTGGTGCAGGGCCTGCCCGGGGCCTGGGCGCTTTGCTTCATCCTCGTCGTCACCCTCATCGTCACGCCGTTCCTCCACAACGCGCCAACCGTGCTCATCATGGGTCCGCTATCCGCCAGCGTCGCGCTCAAGCTCGGCTACAACGTCGATCCATTCCTGATGGCCGTGGCGCTCGGCGCCGGCTGCGACTTCCTGTCGCCGCTCGGACATCAGTGCAACACCTTGGTCATGGGACCCGGCGGATACCGATTTGCCGACTACCCAAGGCTCGGTGCGCCGCTCTCCCTCATGGTCATCGTGGTCGGCCTGCCGATGATCCTGTGGGTGTGGCCGCTTCACGGTTGAGCGCCGCCGCGGGGTGACACCGTGTTGCCGATGTGGCCATTCTCGCGAACCTATTAAGGACCCGGCGTCATCGTAGACCACCCAGCCCCCACCATGCTGACCGAACGCAAGCTGACCGCCTCGGCCGTGCGCACCACCGCCATGCTCAACGGTGGCGCCGTCGTCGTGGCAGCCCTGTATTTCGGCCAGGAACTGCTGGTGCCGCTGGTGCTCGCCGGGTTGCTCGCCTTTGTGCTGGCGCCGCTCGCGCGCCTGCTGCAGCGGGCTTACCTGCCGCATGTCGTCGCCTCGTTGCTGGCCGTCGTGATCGCGTTCGTGATCCTGGGGCTGCTCAGCCTCGTCGTCGGTGGCCAGGTCTCGGCGCTCATCGCCAAGGCACCGCTCTACGAAGCCAACATCGTCGCCAAATGGCAGCGGCTGGTGGAAACCACGCCTTTTGTCGCTCGACTAGCGGGACCGTTCGCGAACGGCTTCGGCGAAGCGGCCTCCCCGCTAGCGCTGGCTGAACGCTTTGCCCGCCCACTGCTCGGCCCGGTCACGACGGCCGCGGTCGTGCTCGTCTTCACCTTGGTGATCCTGCTCTATAGCGAGGATCTGCGTGACCGCTTCGTGCGCCTAGTGGGCCGTCACGACCTGCATCGCACCATCTTCGCGCTCAACGATGCCGGGCATCGGCTGTCTCGGTATTTCCTGTCGCAGCTCACCATCAACGCGGTGTTCGGCCTCTGGATCGGCGGCGCCCTGGCCCTGGCCGGGATGCCGAGCCCGGTGCTGCTCGGCCTCATCGCCACCTTGATGCGCTTCGTGCCGTTCGTGGGCACCTTTATCGGCGTCGGTGCGCCGCTGGCGCTTGCCGTGGCTGTGTCGCCCGACTGGTCGCTGGCGCTGATCGTGCTGGCCATCTTCGCCGTGAGCGAGATCGCCGTCAGCCAGGTCGTCGAACCCCTGCTCTATGGCCACAGCACGGGCATCTCGCCCGTGGCCGTCCTGGTCGCCACCTCGTTCTGGACCTTGCTATGGGGTTTCGTCGGCCTGCTCATCGCGACCCCGCTGACCGTCTGCCTGGTCGTCATCGGCCGCAACGTCACTGCACTGTCGTTTCTCGACGTCCTGTTCGGCAGCGAGTCGCCGCTGCTACCAGCGGAGACGTTCTATCAGCGGGCGCTCGAGGGGCGCTCCCTGGCGTTGCTCAAGGCCGCCAAGTTGCAGATCCAGGCGAGTTCGCGTGCCGAGTATTTCGATCACATCGCCCTACCCGGCCTGGTGCTCGCTCAACAGGATCGCGGTGACGATCCGGACCTGATTGACCCCATCCACCTGCAATTCGAAAAGTTTCTCGAGGTGCTCGCCCCCGAGCCGGTTTCCGGCACCGGCGCGTGGCAGCGAGACGGCGCCGTTTTGTGCATTCCCGCCCGCGGCGATTTCGACGACCTCGCTGCCGTCATGGCGGTGCAGTCCCTGCGCGAGACCGGCTTTGGCGCTGTCGTCGCACCAGGTTCCGTGTTGGACAAATCACCGGCGAACGACACCACCGTTCGCCCGCGTCTGTGCTGCCTGTCGGTCATGGCAGAAGCTGCGAGTTTCGCGACGGTCCGCTTCTTCGTGCTCCGCATGCAGAGCAAGCTTCCGGACAGCGAAATCGTGGTTTGCCTCTGGGGAGCCGCCGGCGGCTCGTCGCTTCTGGCCGAACTACGGCAGGGTGGCCTTTCGGCACACATCATCCTGTCGATCGGTGAACTGCTCGCCTACACCAAGGCGATCTCCGCCCAGGCCGAGGCCGCGTGACCCAGCCGATCCGTTTCGACGATGGCGCCGCCTACGAGCGCGGCATGGGCCAGTGGAGCCAGCTCGTCGGCGACACGTTCCTGGATTGGCTTGCGCCGCAGCCCGGCCTGCGCTGGATCGATGTCGGCTGCGGCAATGGCGCGTTTACCGAACTGGTCATCCGGCATTGCGCGCCCGCTGGCATCGAAGGGCTCGATCCGTCACCCGGCCAACTCGCCTTTGCTCGCACCCGGCCCGGGGTCGAGGCAGCGACCTTCCACCTTGGCGACGCACATGCCCTCCCCTTCGCCGATTCCAGCGCCGACGTCGCGGTCATGGCGCTGGTGATCTTCTTTCTCGATGACCCCGCCGCCGGTCTCGCCGAAATGTGCCGCGTCGTCCGACCCGGCGGCACCGTCGCCGCCTACGCGTGGGACATTCCTGCCCGCTCCTTTCCGCTTGAGCCCATCCAGGCGGAGCTTCGTGCCCTGGGTCAGACACCCTTACTGCCACCGAACGCCGCCATAGCCAGCGCCGACAACCTCCGTGCCGCGTTCGCATCCGCCGGGCTGCTCGACCTGCGCCAGCGCACCATCTCCGTCACCCGCACTTTCGCCGATTTCGAAGCGTTCTGGACGGCCATGCTTGGCACCGGCTCGATCGGCGCCGCCATCGACAAGCTCGCGCCCGACCAACGGGCCGGCTTCAAGCAGCGCGTGCACGGCCACCTGTCGACCCATGCGGATGGGAGCGTCAGCTATTCCGCATCGGCCAACGCCATCGCCGGCCTCGTTCCCTTCTAGGGGGATGGCGCCCCTACGGGCGGCGATATACCTAGGCACACTGTATTTAACCGGAGAACAGCCGTGGACGTCCGCGCCGCCGTCGCCTTCGAGGCCGGCCAACCGCTGCAGATCGAAACCGTCCAGCTCGATGGCCCAAAGGAGGGCGAGGTGCTGGTCGAGATCATGGCGACCGGCATCTGCCACACCGATGAGTTCACCCGCTCCG
>CAZTJC010000021.1:8722-54655 GCA_964613945.1 uncultured Acetobacteraceae bacterium | reverse complement strand
ACCCCCGACATGCGGATTAGAAGGCCGCCGCTCTATCCAACTGAGCTAAGGGCGCACAGGTCCGACTATACCTGTCCAACTCGCGTCAGGCTACCGCACGCACATGCCCGTGCAGCAACACCTCGACCCGGCGCATGCCAATGATTTGCCGCAGGTTACCCTCGATCAAAGGCACCATCTCCGCCGGGGCGGCGTCGAGCACGACGGTGATCTGCATCGTGTCGCCGAACCGCCGCGCCTTGACTTGATCCACGGCCAAGTCGCGGCGTGCAAATGGCACGAGGACTCGCGGCAACAGGCCAGCATCAACATCGGCCACGAGGCCGAAGGTAACGGATTGCAACATGGAAACCAGCTTTCGTGATGGGTGAACGGCGACAACAATCCGGAGGCCTGGCCGCGCTCAAGCGCGGCGATCTAGGCGACCGGGATGCTAATTCGCGATGTCATCCAACGAGGCATGCCGAACCGTAACCGCCCTCGCGCAGGCCTGCAACCCGTCAATCGAAGCGGATAGCCTGGCAGACCAGGCAGATGGTGCCGCTCTCGCGACCGGGTTCTTCCGTCCAAGCATGACCCATGACGATGCATTCTAGTTGTGTCGATCGCCGACCGGGTCGCCGCTTCAGCGCAGCTTCACGCTCGCGAGACGCGGCATGGTGAGTCAACTTGATGCTGGCGTATTCCGTAGCGTCCGGGTCGCTGGTCATGGCCAACCAATACTATGCGGCGGCAGCGTGGGGCCAAATACTCCCGTCACAGTTCCGCGGGTTGGCACGATCCACGCACCGCGGCCCGGTCACCTCGATATACCAGGGCACCCGTGGCGCGCTCGATCTCGGTGCGCCCGCCCGACCGTGGCGAGGCGAAGTCGAACACGACGCGCTTGGCGTCAAAGGCAACCAGCCGGCCATTGCCCACGAACTGTGGCGCGCTTCCCCGCAAGCCGTCGGAGATGCCGACGATGCCGCGGTCCGGAAACACTTCCAGATGACGCACGAACTGCCCGATCCCCAGATCACCGGACTGCGTGAGATAGCAATTCAACACCAACTCGGCGGGCGGCAGCGGCGCGGCGGCGCCGGCAGCCAGCGCGCCGACCAGCGCCAGCTTCAGCCTCATCGCACCGCATCCAGATCGTCGAGCGATCGCAAGACGGACGCCCATCCCGCATGACCCGGTCGAGCATCGACCTGCAAGGCAGCCTGCAACGTTGCATTGGACCCGTGCCGGGCGACCAGTGCGCTGCTGGACGGCGCCGGGCTGTGCTGGGCAAGCGGCGGGTCTCGTTGCTCGAGCGCTGGACGCAGCACGATCATCGCCGCGCCGATGCTCGGAAATGTGCCTAGCGGCGCCATGTCGTCGTCCCGCAGCGTCGCGACGTCGATGGCGCCCGTCCGGCCCGCCACGACGTAGGAGGAGCCGGCGTCATCAGGAGGTGTGACCAGCAGCGACAGGTAACCGTCGTAATCGTCGTGCTCCTGCACCGTGTAGCCGGTGGCTGCAGCGCGGACGGTGGAGCGGACGGCGTCCGCGTCCCGCCGGGTCAGGCTGCGGAAAGCACGGATGGCGATGTCCGCCGACGCGTCTGGGAGTGGAAAGTGTTGCACCATTTTGAGCCAACCTCCTTGGGTTGTGTGCCTGTCCCGAGACGCTAACGGCTCGGCATGAAATGGAAACTGCACTTTTTTCCTTACCAAAAGGTTAACGCCGGCAAAACCGCTTCACGTGTCTTCAATGCCTTACGCCCCGATTATGATCTGACGCGAAAAGAATTGGTTTCCGAGAGGTAAAAACCACAGCTTTTCCGGCTGATGGACAGCTTGCAACAGAGTTCACAAACGCGTTTTAATACACGCAATAGTTGTGCTGGAGCCGAAAATGGACATGCTTGCGGTTGCAGAGAAGCAGGCTCGCTTGGTGCAGTGGCAGTCGTTGGTTTTGGACCTCGACAGGTGCACGGTTCGCGCCAGCGGCGTCCTGCTCGGGGCCAGCCCGGCCGAATTCGCCCTTCTCCGCCTGCTGATCACCCGCCGCGCCGTTCCCTTGGGGCGTGAATTCATCATGGAGTCGCTGTTCGGATCGGAGCACGGCCGCGATCCGCGCCAAGCCGACATTCTCATCGCCCGGCTGCGCCGTCTGCTGGCTCCTTCCGGCTTGAGCAACGCGATCTGCACCGTCGCTGGACGCGGCTACGCCTTGGTCGCCGACTCGCACATCGTGGACTTCTCCGCCGACGGTTTCGCCCGACTGGCCGCCTAGATTCATTTCTCACGGCCAGATCGGCGCGCCGCACCGGCACAAAGCTCGCTGACCATAGCTTGATCCGCACTTGCGCCCGGCTGGAGAGCTACGCACAAGCGCAGGAATGAACCGATATTCTACCTGGGCCGCGACGTTCGTCGCGTGCGCCCTGCTGGCGTCCTGCAGTTCGGCGCCGTTGACCATGGGCGTGATCGATCCGGAGCAAATCACCAGCGGTTCGATCGCCGCCGAGGCGCAGAACTGCACGCTGCAGCGCCGAGCGAGCGTTCCGGTCACGATGGCCGGGCTGCCGTTGGTCGCGGCGACCATCAACGGGCGCCAGGCGCGGCTGATCCTCGATACCGGCGCGGAAAGCTCGATCATCAGCGTGGCTGCAGCCAAGCGCTTGGGGGTGACCACCAAATACGATTTCGACCGTTCGATGCATGGGATCGGCGAAGCGGTGCAGACCGGCGACGCACGGCTGGATGGCATGGCGCTGGGCGGCGCGACGCTGAACTTCCCGCGGGTGCTGGTGGGCCCGATCGCGTTGAACCTCGGCAGCGTCGCGCCAGACGGCCTGCTCGGCGCGTCCCTGTTGGCCGAGTTCGACCTGGACCTCGACCTGCCGAACCGCCGGCTCGACCTTTACGAACGCATGGACTGCCCCAGCTTTACCCCGCCCTGGAGCGGTCATTTCACCACGCTGGAAACCACCCGCTCGCTGAGTTCGCACCCGTTCTTCCCGATCCGGCTGAACGGCCGAACCCTGAGCGCTTCCTTGGACACCGGCGCCCAGCGGACCGTGCTGTCGGCCGCGGCGGCCAAGCGCGCCGGCATCGGCGCAGCGTCGCGCCTGCCCGGCGCCGAGATCCGCGCCCAGGGCGCGACGGGCGAGACGCTGCCAGCCGAGATGCACGCACTCCGGCTCAGCGTGGGAGACATCTCCGGTGCGATGGCGGTGATGGTCACGCCGCTGGCGTTGCCGAACGACATCGATGCCCTGCTCGGCGCCGACTTCCTGCAGACGCACCGGGTCTGGCTGTCGTACGGCTCCCGCCGGCTGTTCGTCGCTAACTAGAAGATCGGCGCGTTGTAGAGCCGGGTCACGTCGGCGCCGACCGAAACCTGCGGCTGCGATGGCTGAGTGACATGTAGCTCACGCTCCTGCGCCGTCACCGTGGCGCGCGTAGCGGCTACGACGTCGCGCAGGCTGATGCCGGGCCGGGCCAGCGCCTGGAGCAGCGCGTCGCCGAACACGGTGTGTTCGGCCCCGGCCTGGCAACCGAAGGACGTCCGGTCCGCGCGTGCGGCGGTGAAGACGATCCGGTGCGACTCCTGCAGCGGCGGGATGAACGACCCGGCGAAACATGCCGATAGCAGCAGCACGGTATCCTGACCATGAAGGGGAGCCATCCAGCGCGTCAACTCGGCCGTCCCGATCGGTTCCAGTTCCTGGCCGCCGGCAGCGCGGCCGAGCAACCCGGGCGCACCATGCGTGCTGGCATAGATCATGACGATGTCGCCTGGCACCGTCGCGGCCGCGACGTCGGCGATCGTCTTTTCCACAACGGAAGGCTCGGTCGTCTCGTTCAGCACGATCGGCACGACACGGAAGCCAGCCGCGCCCTGCGTCAGCTCGGCAGGCAGTTGGCCAACGTCGTTCTGCGACCAGCTCTCGCCGAACAAGCCAAGCCCCACATACCAGAGCCGGGGTCGAAGATCGGGAGCCTGTGCCACAACGGGTGCCGGAATGGGAGGCGCCACGACCGGCGCGGCGCAGCCAGCCAGCAGCAGGCCAAGTCCGATCAGGGCGCCGCGCACGAGGCTAGTATCCCCGCTCGATGTCGAAGCGGTTCGGCAGCGGCGCGCCGTCGCGATGCGCCCGCAAATTCTCGAACAGGATGTCCAGGCTGCGGCTGTTGTAGGTGTTCGGGTCGTCGGCCGAGTTGTGCGGCGTGATGATCACGTTCCGCGTCGTCCAGAACCGATGACCCGGCGGCAACGGCTCCGGATCGAACACGTCCAGCACGGCCCCGCCGAGCTGGCCGGAATCGAGCGCGTCCATCACCGCCTCCTGATCGACCAGGCCGCCGCGCCCGATGTTCACGATCCCCGCCCCCTTCGGCAGGGTGGCGATCCGCTCGCGGCTGAGCAGCCCCTTGGTCGCCGGCGTCAGCGGGGTCGCCAGGAACACGATCTCGGCCTGCGGCAGCACCCGATCCAGCGCATCGATGGTGATCGTCTCGTGACACGCCGGATGCGGCGTCGTGCTGTTGCGCACCCCGGTGACGTGCATTCCGAAGGCGTGCGCATGCGCCGCCGTGCTGCCGCCCAGCGAACCGAGCCCCACGATGACGACGCGGTGCCCTGCCAGCACGGTGCCGTGCATCATCTTCCAGACGCCGTCCCGCTGGTTGCTCAACTGCGCCGGCATCCGGTTGATCAGCATCAGCAGCGCCATGAGCCCGTATTCGCCCGCCTTGGCCGCATGAGTGCCGCGGTTGTTGAGCAGCGCCACGCCCTCGGGCAGCCAGTCGAACGGCGCCAGCTTATCCAGCCCGGCCGAGGTCACGTAGATCATCTTGAGCTTCGGCGAGGCCGGCAGTCCCTCGACGACCGCAGCCGTATGGGCGACCAGGATCTCGGCATCCTGCATCCCGGCCGCGAACGCCTCCGGGGTTTCGCCGAACGACAGCGTGTGACCCGCCGAAACGTCGGGCGCGCGGGCGGCGGCACCGTCCCAGGTCTCTTGAGTGAGGGAGAAATTGGTGGCGCTAGGCTTGCTCTGCAGATGGATGCGCACGGGGACCTCTATCGCGACAATTCGTGCAGCAGGATGGCTGCGGTTTGGGCAACGTTCAAACTTTGCACCGGCCCGAGCGAAGCGATGCGGATGCGCCGCCGGCACGCTGCCTCGACCTCGGGCAGCAGCCCGAACTCCTCGTTGCCGAGCACCAGCATGATCGGCCGGTCCCGCGGCAGCGACTGCAGCGGCACGGCATCCAGCGACAGCGTGGTCGCCGCCGTGCGGTAAAACGGTTCAACCGTCTTCAGCATCGCCGGCATGTCGGATGTCAGGAACAGGTCGAGCTGCTCGAGCCCGCCCTCGGCCACGCGATAGGCGGCGTCCGACGGGAACGCCTGATCCGCGGTGTCGTGCAGGATCAGCGCCGGCACGCCGAAGAAGGCTGCGCTGCGGGCAATGGCGCCGAGGTTGTGCGGATTGCCGATCCCGTCCAGCGCCAGCAGCAGCTTGTGACGCGGCGGGTTGGCCGGGTCAAAGCGGGCGATCTTGCGGGGGTTGGCCAGGGCGACGATGCCGCCATGGTGCGTGGTGCCGGCCACCCGCTCAAGCTCATCGGCCGGCAGCAGGCGGTACGGCAGGCGTCGCTTGGCCATGGCGGCACAGAACGGGCCGGCATTGGCTTTGACGGCATCGCCGTAGAAGAGGCGGTTCACGTCGTCGAGGCGGCGGGTGAACAGGGCGGCGACGGCGTTAAGGCCGCAAATCCGGTCGTCGGGCATCCCCGTGCTTCCGCTCCGAGGCGGGGCGTGTCAACTGCTGGCGCGTGATGGAGCCCCTCGCTTTACAGTTGCCACCGATCCTGTTCCGCAGCGAAGGCCTAGTCGTGCTCGACAAGCCGGCCGGGCTGCCGGTGCATGCGGGGCCGCGCGGTGGCGCCAGCGTCGAGGACTGGTTCGGCCAGCTGTCGCGCCGCCGCACCGGGCCGTGGCTGGCGCATCGGCTGGATGCCGACACATCGGGCTGCCTGGCCATCGCGCTGCGGCGGGCGGTGTTGATCGAGGCGCAGGCGCTGTTCGCGGCCGGCCGAGTGCGCAAGACCTATTGGGCCATCGTGGCGGGCGACCCTCCCGGCGCGTCCGGCGTGATCGATGCGCCGGTGGCCAAGCGCAGCCGGCCCGGCTCCTGGCGCATGGCGGTCGACCCGGCGGGTCAGGCGGCGCGCACCACCTGGCGCGTGCTGGGCCGCGCCGCCGGACGAACGTGGCTGGAACTGATGCCGCAGACCGGCCGCACGCATCAGATCAGGGTCCATTGCGCACACATTGGCTGCCCACTGATCGGCGACCCCATCTACGGGGATTCGGGCAACGAACGGCTACAGCTTCTCGCCCGCGCAATCACGCTGCCGCTGACCGAGCCGGTGAGCGCCACGGCGCCGCCGCCGCCGCACATGGAGGCTGGTTTGCGGAAGCTGGGCTGGCTGGCCTAGCCGCGCAGGAACCAGAGCCGGAACAGTGCCGTCTCCAGCGGCGTCTGCCGATGCAATCCCGGCAGCGAGAGCACGCGCAAGCGCGCGACCGCGCCGCCGCGCAGGGCAGCGTTCAACGCGTTGACGGTCCGCCGCGCCTCCGGGGTCAGCACCGGCACGTTCTTCAGCGCGGCGATGTTGGCCCGCATCATGGCGATATAGGCCTTCGGCCCCCGACGCAGCGCCGCCAGCGCACGACGCCGCTGCGAGGCGGGGGCGCCGATCAGGTTGGCGGCGTGCTGGCGATAGAGCATGGTCGGCTCCGGATCGACGATCACCCGCCCGCCGGCCCCGGTGACGATCAGATAACTCCACCAATCGTGCAGCGGCCCTTTCGGCGGAATGCTGGCGGCGACCAGCGACACCGCGGCGGGGTCGAGCACGACCGTGCAGCCGGTGGCGATGTTCTGGGTCAGCGCGGCCGCGAAGCTCGGGGGCCGCGTCACCGGCGCGCTCACCCCGATCGGAACGAGTTCATCGTCGACGAGCATCTGCCGGCTGCAATACATCGCCGGCCCCGTCGCCGTGCCGAGGGCGGACAGGGCGCGGGACAGTTTTTCCGGCAGCCAGACGTCATCCTGGTCGGAAAAGGCAACCGGCAAAGCCAGCTTCTGCGCGGCCTGGATCAGTGCGTAGAAATTGCCCGCGACACCCAGCCGGCCCGGCGTGTCGATGCGGCGACATCGGTCCGACCCGATATCCGCCGCGAACGCTTCCATGATGCCGAGGGTCGTATCGACCGACCCGTCGTCACGCCAGAGCAATATCCAATCGCGCTCGGTCTGCGCAAGGAAACTGCCGAGCTGCTCGGGCAGAAAGCGAGCGCCGTTATAGGTTGAAAGGAGGATCGCGATGCGAGGTGTCGGTGTCGTCAAGCGCCCGCTTCTGCGGGGGCCATGAGCCGGTCGACGACCTGGGCCAGGCTGCCCTGCCACGCCGGCTGCCGCAGCCCGAACACGTGCTCAAGCTTGCTGCAATCAAGACGGCTGTCAGCGGGCCGCTTGGCCGGTGTCGGGAACTCCGCCGTGGTGATCGGCTCGACCGTCGGCGAGTTTGCCCCATGCCGGGCCGCTTCGCCGAAGATGGCTTCGGCAAAGCCATGCCAGCTCGTCTCGCCGGTGCCGCAGCTGTGGAAGATGCCGGAATACTCGTCGCGCCATTCGGCCGTCGCGGCGCGGGCGATGCCGAGCACGATGTCGGCCAGGTCGGCCGCCGCCGTCGGGCAGCCCCGCTGATCGGCTACGACCCGCAGGTGATCGCGCGTCTTGCCGAGCGTCAGCATGGTGCGGACGAAGTTCTTGCCGGTCGCGGAATAGACCCAGGCGGTTCGCACCACGATCGCCTTGGGGCATGCGGCGAGCACGGCCTCTTCGCCGGCCAGCTTGGTGGCACCATAGACGCCGGTGGGCCCAGTCGGGTCGGTCTCGACATAGGGCGCGCCCTTGTCGCCGTCGAACACGTAGTCGGTCGAAACATGGATCAGCGGAATTCCGGCCTCGGCGCACAGCCGCGCCAGCCGGGCCGGGCCGTCGCGGTTGGCGCGGGCGGCGCCCTCGGGATCGGTTTCGGCGGCGTCCACGGCGGTCCAAGCGGCGGCATTGATGACGCAGCTCGGCTTGGCGGCGGCGAACGCGGTGTCGATCGTCTCCGGCCGATCGAAGTCGAATTCGGGCCGGCCGACGACTGTGACGTCAGGGTGGTGACCCAGCGCGCTGGCGAGCTGGCCATGCCCGCCGGTGACCAAAATCACGCGAACAACTCCGGTAGGTCCGCCCAGGTCGGCAGCACCAGATCCTTGTCCGACAGGATCGCGTTGCCGTTCTCGATCGGCCACGGCAGCGCCAGCGTCGGGTCGTTCCAGATCACCCCGCGCTCGGCCTCGCGGTCATACGGTGCCGTCACCTTGTAGAGCACCTCGGTATCCGGTTGCAGCGTGCAGAACCCGTGCAGGAAGCCAGCCGGGATCCACAGTTGCTTCCAGTTCTCCGCCGACAGCTCAACCCCGACCCAACGCCCGAAGGTCGGCGACGAACGCCGCGCGTCCACCGCCACGTCCCAGATCGCGCCGCGCAGGCAGCGCACCAGCTTGCCCTGCGCGTTCGGCCCGACCTGGCAGTGCAGCCCGCGCAGCACGCCGCGGTCGCGCGACAGGCTTTGGTTGTCCTGCACAAAGGTCGCGTCCACCCCGGCGGCGGCGAAGCGCGCACCGTTCCAAGTCTCGGAGAAGAAGCCCCGCGAGTCCCCGAACTTCCCCGGCGTGATCGCGACCAGGCCCTCGATGTCGAACGTCTCGGTGTTCATGCGTGATGTCCGTCAGCGAGTTCCAGCAGCAATCGCCCGAGTTCCGTCTTCTTCAACCCGTTTGCCGCCGCCCGCAGCCCGGCCTTGTCGATGAACCCCATGCGATACGCCACTTCTTCCGGGCACCCGACCAGCAAGCCCTGCCGATCCTGGATCGTCTGCACGAACGTCGCCGCCTGCAGCAGGCTGTCCGGCATCCCGGCATCGAGCCAGGCGCAGCCACGACCGAGTCGCTCGACCTGCAGCGACCCCTCCTCCAGATACATCCGGTTGAGGTCGGTGATCTCCAGCTCGCCCCGCGCCGAGGGCTTGACCTTGCGCGCCAGCTCCGTGACCCGGCGATCGTAGAAATACAGCCCGGTCACCGCCCAGTTCGACTTCGGCTGCGTCGGCTTCTCGACGATGTCGATTGCCCGCCCATCCTCGCCGAACTGCACCACGCCGTACCGCTCGGGGTCGCGTACCTGATAGGCGAACACCGTCGCCCCTGCCTCGCGCTTCAACGCCGATTGCAGCATCACGCTCAGCTTGTCGCCGAAGATCAGGTTGTCGCCCAGCGCCAGCGCGCAGGGATCGCCGTTTATCCAGTCCTCGCCGATGTGGAACGCCTGCGCCAGGCCCTCCGGCTTGGGCTGCTCGGCGTAGGTGAACTTGATGCCGAGCCGCTCACCGGTCCCGAGCAGCCGGCGGAATTGCGGCAGGTCGTCCGGCGTGGAGATGATCATGATGTCGCGGATGCCGGCCAGCATCAGCACCGACAGCGGGTAGTAGATCATCGGCTTGTCGTAAACCGGGAGAAGCTGCTTGCTCGAGGCGAGCGTGATCGGGTGCAGCCGCGTGCCGCTGCCGCCGGCCAGGATGATGCCCTTCTGGCTCATGACGCGCTGCCCAACCGTTGCCCGGAGTAGGTGCCGGCGCGGATCGCCTGCCACCATTTCTCGTTGGCGATGTACCACTCGATCGTCCGCTTCAGCCCGGCGGCGAAGTCGTGCTCGGCCGTCCAGCCCAGCGCGGCTTCGGCACGGGCCGGGTCGATCTCGTAGCGGAAATCATGCCCCGGCCGGTCGGTGACGAAGTGGATCAGCCGCTCGCGCGGACCTGCCGGGTCCGGCCGCAGGGCATCGACGGTGGCGCAGATGGCGCGTACGACCTCGAGGTTGGAGCGCGTCTGCCGCGGCCCGATGCACAGGGTGGCGCCGGGCTCGGCACGTTCAAGCGCCAGCACCAGGGCCTTGGCATGATCGTCGACATACAGCCAGTCGCGCTGGTTGGACCCGTCGCCATAGACCGGCAGCTGCTTGCCCTGCAGCGCATTGAGCGTCACCAACGGGATCAGCTTCTCGGGAAACTGCCAGGGACCGTAGTTGTTGGTGGTGTTGGTGACAAAGGTCGGCAGCCCGTAGGTGTCGAACCAGGCGCGGACGAGGTGGTCGGAGCCCGCCTTGCTGGCCGAATACGGGCTGCGCGGATCATACGGCGTAGTCTCGTCGAATGGCGGGTCCGACGGGCCAAGCGAGCCGAAGACCTCGTCGGTCGAGATGTGATGAAAGCGGAAGGCGGCCTTGGCGTCCGGCGCCAGCCCCTGCCAATGCGCGCGGGCGGCATCGAGCATGACGAACGTGCCGACGACGTTGGTGGTGATGAAGTCCGCCGGCCCGTCGATGGAGCGGTCGACATGGCTTTCCGCGGCCAGGTGCATCACCGCGTCGGGCCGGTGGGTGGCGAAGATCTCGCCGATCGCCGCGGCGTCGGTGATGTCGGCGCGCAGATGCGTGTGCCGCGGGTCGGTGGCTGCTTCCTCCAACGCATCGAGCGAGGCGGCATAGGTCATCTTGTCGACGTTGACGACGGTATGGCCGGTGGATCGGATGAGATGACGGATGACGGCCGAGCCAATGAAGCCACAGCCGCCGGTGACGAGAATGCGCATGGCGTTCCATTACGATCTGGTCGCCCGTGACGCAATCAGGCAGCGACAAGCTCATCCGCTGCTCTAAGTTGTCAGAGGTCATGGCCCCCCAACCAATCGGATCGACGGAACAACCCGGCACCCTCGTCGAGCGAGCGTCGGATCTGCTCCTAGCCATCGATCCGGCCCGGGTCCGTGGCACCTGGGCGGCGGGCCGGGGCATCGAAGTCGCCCTGGTTCTCGACGGCACCGTTCAGGCCATCCTCACGATGTCCGCCGACGGCTTCGACTGGGCCGTGCCGCCGCATGTGTTCGGCCGGTTGCTCGACGTCGTCTCGACGGCGACCGGCGCATCGCTGCTGAACGGGCCGGTCGATCTCAGCGCGATCCGCACGGTGCGATGGAAAGGCTGGGCGCTGGGGCCGGGTGGCGTCGCCGGCGCGTTCGACGCCATCGGCACCGATGCCGCCGCGCTGCCGATCGCCTTTGTCGCCGACGGACACAGCCATGCCAGCGGCTTCGCGCGACGGCGATACGGCGACGAATTTGTCTTCGAATTGCCTTTGACGCGCCTGCCGATCGGCACGGGCGGGCTGGCGCTGCAGCCGATGGTTGGCTCACTGCTCCTGCCGCCGGTGCTGCACGTGCTGGCCGAGGCGTTCCGGCATGTCGGCATGCTCGAAAGTGCGGAACCATGGCGCGTACGCGGTTGGGCGGCGGAGCGCGCGCTGGGCGGGACGGTACCGCTCGAACTCCGTCTCGACGGCGTGCTGGCGCACCGGTTCGTCGCCGAGCGGCCGCGGGAGGACGTAGGCGCGCTCGGTTTCGGCGATCGTGCCGGGTTCGACGAAGCGGTCCGGGCGCCGCTCGACCGTGCGGTGTCCATCGACGTGCGCATCGTGGGCGGACCCAGTCTCGGCGGCAGCCCGTTCGTGCGGCCGGCGGCACCACGCTACGTCGGATACTTCGACGGGGTGGACGGCCTCTCGGGCGGCGGATGGGCGATCGATGTCGCGGCGACCGACGTTCCGGTGCAGGTCGACCTACTGTGCGATGGCGAGATCGTCGGCAGCGGGCGGGCCGATCTGCATCGCGGTGATGTGCTGGAGGCCGGGCTGCCGAGCGGGCGCTGCGGCTTTCATGTGCTGCTGGACCGACCGGCCGCTGCATTGGTCGGGCGCGAGGTCGTCGCGAGCATCGCCGGCACCGGGCTGGCCTTGGCGGGCTCGCCGCGCACGGTCGTGCTGAATCCGAACGTCGCGGCGTTTCTCGAGCGCAAGCGTCCAAGCCCTGCGGTGCTGACCCGGCTGCGGCGCCAGCTGACCCATCGCGCCGCCGGCACGACGGTCTCGATCGTCATGCCGGTGCACGAGACGCGGGAGGACTGGCTGCGGCAGGCGATCGGGAGCGTGACCGCCCAATGGTCCGACAATTGGGAGCTGATCTGCGTCGATGACGGTTCACGCGCGCCGCATGTCGCCGCCATCCTGCAAGCGGCTACGGCGGACTCTCGGATCACCGCCATCCATCGCCCCACCTGCGGCGGGATCGCCCGGGCGGTGAACGACGGCATCCGGGCCGCCCGCGGTGACTACGTCGCCGTGCTCGACCATGACGACGCGCTCGAGCCAGACGCCGTGTTCCATCTCGCCGATGCCGCGCGGACAACCGGCGCCGGGCTGCTCTACAGCGATGAGGTGCTGACCGGTCCGTCGCTCGATCAGGTCATCCAGCATCGCGCCCGCCCGGCCTGGAGCCACGACTACTACCTGTCGCACCCGTATTTCGTGCACCTCGTCGCGGTTCGCCGCTCCTTGGCCCTGGCTGTCGGCGGCTGGGACGAGACGATGGCGATCTCCGCCGACGTCGACTTCGTGCTGCGCGTGGCCGAGCAGGCATCGGCAATCGCCCACATTCCTCGCACGCTCTACCGGTGGCGCACCCATCCCGACAGCGCCGGCCATCGCCAGCGCGGGGCGGTGATGGCCGCCACGCAAGCCGCCATCGGCCGTCACCTGGTCCGCACGAACCGCGCCGCCACCGTCAGCGCCGGCCAAGGCTTTAACCAGTTCCGGCTCGACTGGCCGGACGATGGCGGCGAAGTGTTGATCGTCATCCCGACCAGGGATCGCGTGAACCTCCTCCGGCACTGCATCGACAGCATCGCGGCGACCGCAGCCGGCGAGCGCTACCGCATCGTCGTCGTCGATCACCAGTCCACCGACCCGGCCACCCTCGCCTATCTCGCCGACCTTCCGCACACCGTGTTGCCCTATGACGGCCCGTTCAACTTCGCCGCCATGAACAACGCCGCGATCCGCACCCATGGCGGCACGGCGCCCTACCTGCTTTTCCTCAACAACGACGTGGAGGCGATCGGCCCCGGCTGGCTGCCCCGCCTGCGAAGTCTGGCGGGCCGCCCCGATGTCGGCGCCGTCGGCCCCATGCTGCTCTACGGCAACGGCCGCGTGCAGCATGCCGGCGTCATCGTTGGCTTCGGCGGCACGGCAGATCATGCGGGGCGGTTCGCCGAACCCACTTCGCCCGACGGTGTCGCCAACCCCGGCTACAATGCCAGCCTCACCAGCCTGCGCGACTTCAGCGCGGTCACTGCGGCCTGCCTGATGATGCGGCGCTCGGTCTTCCAACAGGTCGGCGGCTTTGACGAAGCCTTCGTTGTCGGCTTCAACGACACCGACCTTTGTCTCCGCGTGCGCGACGCCGGGTTGGCCGTGCTCTATGATGGCCATACCAGATTGCGGCACTACGAATCCGCGACCCGTGCCGCCGACAAGGCACTCGCCGACCCGACCGATGACGACCGGCGCCTGCAAACCCGCTGGCCAAACTTTTTCACCGGCACCGACCCGTACTACAATCCTTGGCTCGCGCTCGACGGCACCGACCATCGGCTGCGCACCGATCGTGGCTGGCACGGCAGACTCGCACCGCGAGTTGTTCGGCGATCACACAATCTCTGATTGCAATATCAATTACCGTCTGCGACCTTCGGTGATGGTTCGGCAAGGATGAACAGGGTGATGGTTTCAATCGACGATCACGTTCCCGCCCCACCGACCGGTTTGGCTGCCCGCGCGGGTGCCACGACGGCGGTGCTGAACTGGTCCGTGGCGCCAGGGCAGAACCCCGCCGACCTTTATGCCGTGTTCCGGAACGGCATCCCGATCGGGCGCACGGCGGGCACTGATTTCACGGTCGCCGGGCTGCGGGAGGCCACAGGCTACGTCTTCACCGTCGCTGCGGTCGATGCGGCCGGCCGGGTCGCCAGTTCCGCGCCGGTGGCGGTGCTGACCCAGGCGATGCCGATCTGAAATTCGGCTAGGTTGGGGCGATGACCGCCCTGACCGCCACGCTCGCCGACAGTTTCGCCGCCATCGCCCTGGGGCATGTCGAGCGGGAGTATCCCAACAAGCCCGGCCATGTCCTCGACGGACCGGCCGATGCCAGAACTCCCGCCGAACTGCACCCGGTATTCTATGGCAGCTTCGATTGGCATTCCTGCGTCCACAGCTACTGGCTGCTGGCGCGGGTCATGCGCCGCTTCCCCCACGGTGCCACCGCTGACGCCATCGGCACTCTCTTCGACCGGCAGCTCGTGGCCGAGAAGATCGCCGGCGAATGTCGCTACTTCGCCCGACCCGGCGCCCGGGGATACGAGCGACCATACGGCTGGGCCTGGCTCCTCAAGCTCGCCGCCGAACTCGCCCTGCTACCGGAGCCGCACTGGGCCAACGCGATCGCGCCGCTCGCGACGGTGATCGCCGACCGGTTCAAGGCCTTTCTACCGATTGCGACCTATCCGGTGCGTGCCGGAACGCACGGCAACACCGCCTTTGCGCTCCGTCTGGCGGCCGATTACCCAGACGCCGACCTCTTCGCCCTGCTTGGCCATACCGCCACCCGTTGGTACGGCGCCGATACCGCCTGCCCTGCCTGGGACGAACCCGGCGGCGATGATTTCCTCTCGCCCGCACTGGTCGAAGCCGTGTGCATGCGCCGGCTGCACGGTGCCGACTTCCCCGCCTGGTTCGAGCGCTTCCTGCCCGACATCGCCTCTGGTCGCCCCGCCGTGCTGTTCACGCCGGCGAATCCGAGCGATCGAACCGACGGCAAAATCGCCCATCTCGATGGCCTCAACCTGAGCCGCGCCTGGTGCCTGCGATCACTCGCCCGATTCGGCGGCGACACCTTGCGGCATGCCGCCGACCGTCACCTCGACGCCGCCATGCCGCATCTGTCCGGCCATTACATGGGCGAGCATTGGTTGGCGACCTATGCCCTGCTGGCTCTGGATGACGTCGATTAGGGCTTGTGTGCAGACGGCAGCGCCGCCGTCTCGGTCGCCTGGCGATCGCTGGTCGGATAGGCGGTAGCCTCGGCCTGACCTGCTTCAGGCGGCACCCCGTTCGGCGCGTGATCGGCCTTGGCCTTGGGCGCGTCCTCGGGGGCGGGGTGGTCTGCCGGCTTTGCTGGTTCTGTCATGATTCAGCAACGCGAACGGAAATACCTGGTTTCGCCATCCCCGCCGCCACCGCGTCGCAGATCTGGTCGAGTTGCTCGTCAGACAGGTCCGGGTGGATCGGCAGCGCCATGATCCGGCGCGATAGATCCTCCGACACCGGCAGCGCCGCCCCGTCATGCGCGCCGGCATAAGCAGGCTGCAGATGCAGCGGGCGCGGGTAATAGATCGCGCTGGGAACACCGGCCTCCTTCAGCGAAGCCTGCAAGGCGGTCCGTTCGGCCTCGGATTTCAGCAGGATCGCGTAGATCGCCCAGGCACTGGTGCTGTCCGGCACCCGCGCCGGAACCTGCACCAGCCCGGCCAGCCGCCGGTCATAATGCCGCGCGATCGCCTCGCGCCGGGCTAGCTCGTCGTCGAACATGTCGAGCTTGGCCAGCAGGATCGCCGCCTGCAGCGTATCGAGCCGACCGTTCATGCCGATCCGCAGCACGTCGTAGCGCGTGGTGCCCTCGCCATGGGTGCGCAGGCTGCGGAACAGCGCCGCGCGGTCGTCGTCATCGGTGAACAGCGCGCCGCCATCGCCATAGGCACCGAACGGCTTGCTGGGGAAGAAGCTGGTGGCCGTGGCATGTGCCTGCGTGCCGAGCTTGGCCCCCTGCAGGCTCGCCCCGAACGACTGCGCCAGATCGTCGAGCAGGAACAATCCCCGCGCCTCGGCGATCCGCTGCAGTGCCGGCCAGTCCGCCGGCTGACCGAACAGATCCACCCCGATCACCGCGCGCGGCTTGAGATGCCCCGGCGTGGTGTCGATGCGGTGCTGCAGATGCACCGGGTCGATCTGGAAGGTATGCGGATCGACGTCGACGAACACCGGCGTGGCGCCGAGCAACAGCGGCACCTCAGCCGTCGCGGTATAGGTGAACGCCGGCAGGTAAACCGCGTCGCCGGCGCCGATGCCTTCGGCCATCATCGCGATCTGCAGCGCATCCGTGCCGGAACTGACGCCGACGCAGTGCTTGGCCCCGCAATACGCCGCCAGCCGCTCCTCCAGTTCGACCACTTCCGGCCCCAGGATGAACTGGCAATGCGCCAACACCGCCTCGAGCCGCGGCCGCAGCGTTGGCATCAGGCGGGCTTGCTGGGCTTTGAGGTCGAGGAACGGGATCACGGATGAACTCCTGACGTCGCGGCGGCCGGCAGGTCCGGCTCATATTCCGGGACCATGCGGCCGAGGGCGGAAAGGGCGGTGGCGGGCTGGCCGGCGCGACAGGCGGCGGCGATCTCGTCGAGGCAGCGGCCGACGATGGCCGGGTCGGCGGTGCGGGGCGTGGCGGTCAGCAGGCCGGGATGCCCGGTCGGCTGCGGCGGCTCCTTGCCGTGGAACAGCTCCTCGAACAGCTTCTCGCCCGGCCGTAGCCCGGTGAAGCGGATCGCGATGCTATCGGCCGGCGCCGGGCCTGTGTCGGGGGCCACGGTCAAGCCGGTCAGCCGGATCATCTGCCGCGCGAGATCGACGATGCGCACCGGCGGCCCCATGTCGAGCACGAAGATGCCACCGCCGTCATGGTCAGCCTGGGCACCCACCACGCTGGCCTGCAATACCAGGCCCACGGCCTCGCGCACCGTCATGAAATAGCGCTGCATGTCCGGATGCGTGACGGTCAGTGGGCCACCGCGCTCGAGCTGCCGGCGGAATAACGGCACCACGGAGCCGGTGCTGCCCAGCACGTTGCCGAAGCGCACGGTGACGTAGCGCATCCCGCCCGCGCCGGCAGTGCGGTCCAGCGCCTGGACATACATCTCGGCCAGCCGCTTGCTGGCGCCCATGACGCTGGACGGGTTCACCGCCTTGTCGGTCGAGATGAACACCATCTGCGCCGCACCCGCCGCCCGCGCCGCATCGGCCACGATGCGGGTGCCGACGGCGTTGGTCATCAGGCCTTCGAGCGGGTTGGCCTCCACCATCGGCACATGCTTCAGCGCCGCGGCATGGAACACCAGCTCGGGCCGGATTTCATCGCACACGGAGCGGACCCGCGCCTCGTCGCGCACGTCGGCCAGACAGATCTGTCGCGCCACGGCGGGATGCGACTCCGCCAGTTCGGTATCGATCTGCCACAGCGCGTATTCGCCGTTGTCGAGCAGCACCAGGGCCGCCGGGTCGAGCGAGGCGATCTGGCGCGCCAGCTCCGACCCGATGGTTCCCCCCGCCCCCGTCACCAGCACCCGGCGCCCGCGCACCAGCCGCGCCATGCCGTCCCGGTCCAGCGGCACTTGCGGCCGGTTCAGCAAATCCTCGATCGCCACCGGCGCCAGTGGCGCGGCCTCGTCGCCCGAGCCGAGCAGGCGCATCGGCGGCGGCATGCGACGCACCGTGCCGCCCTCGGCCTCCGCCTGCGCGACCAGATCGGCCAGCCGCGCCCCGTCCAGATCCGGCTCCGTCACCACGATCGCCGAGATCGGTCGTCCCTCCGCGCGCAACCGCGCCAGGATCGGCCCGGCCTGATCGAGCGCGCCCAGGATCGGCCGCCCATGCATCCGCCGCCCGACGCTGCTGAAGCCATGGCTCAACAAACCGACGACCCGGTATGCCGCCCGCCCTTCCCGCGTATCGAGCGCGCGCAGGAACACGTCGGCATTCTCCCCGGCGCCCGCCAGCAGCACGGCCTGCGCCCCGTCGCCCGACGGCCCCCGCCCGCGGCGCAGCCGATAGATCACCCGCGGCGTGCCGAGCGCCACGATCAGCGTCAGGGCATGGATGATCGGAAACGTCGCCGTCGGGCTCGGAAAGCCGGAGGCGAACAACAGCACCGCGAACAGCGCCGCCGAGATGACGGAGCTGCCGACCACGCCGACCAGGTCCGCGATGCCGGAAAAGCGCCAATATTGCTGCGGCATCCGGAACGGCAGGCCGGCGACCAGCAGCGTGATCGCCCCGCCCGCGATGAACCACAGCGGATGCAGCAGGCCGCCGGTCGGGTCCGCCAGGAAACGGGCAAGCGGCGTCGCGACGGCGGCCAGCGCGCCGTCGAGCAGGACGTTGAGAAAGATCCGCTTCATCGCGCGATTGGAGAAACTACGCTGATGAATGGGCGGGGGGTCATCCGGGCTGGGCCGTTGCAGAGCCATCGTCGGAACCCTATAGGCCGCGATTTCCAGCAGCGACAGTGCCGTGACGATCCAAGCCTTTCTTCGACATCTGGCATCCTGCGCCGCACTGGCCGGCCTCTCGGCGGCCGTGGTCCGCGCGATGATCGGCGTCGGCGTGCTCGATCAGCCGGATCAGCGCAAGGCGCACACCCGACCGGTGCCCAAAGGCGGCGGCGTCGGCGTGGTCGCGGCCTTCCTGATCGGCATCGCCGCGCTTTACGCGATGGCCGGCTTCGCGCGCGTGGCGGACGGCTATTTCCTCGGCGTGATCCTGGCCGCCACCGCCATCGCCGTGGTGGCCTGGCTCGACGATCTGGTGGATTGGCCGTTCACCGTGAAGCTCGGCGCCCAGATCGGCGCGGCGCTGGTGGCGATCGCCAGCGGCCTCGTGGTCACCACGCTCAACCTGCCGGTGCTGGGCACGGTGCCGCTCGGCTGGGTCGGCGTCGTCGGCACCCTGGCCTGGATCGTGTTTGCAACCAACGCCATGAACTTCATCGACGGGCTGAACGGGCTGGCCTCCGGCGTGTCGTGCATCGCGGCGATCGCGCTGGCGGTCGTGGCGGCGGGGATGAACGCCTGGTTCGTGTATTTCGCCGGGCTGCTGCTGGCGGCCGGGCTGCTCGGCTTCCTGCCGTTCAACTTTCCCCGCGCCCGCATCTTCATGGGCGACGTCGGCAGCCAGTTCTGCGGCTTCGTGCTGGCGGTGCTCGGCGTGGTGGCGGGACGCTTCGAGCAGGTCGAACTGTCGGTGCTGCTGGTGCCGCTGCTGTTGTTCGGCGTGCTCTACGACGTGGCGTTCACCCTGGTGCGGCGCGCCGTCGCCGGCGACCGCCTCACCCAGCCGCACCGCTCGCATCTCTATCAGGTGGCGCACCGGTCCGGCATGCCGGCGGTTCTGATCACGTTGCTGCATTGGAGCTTCGCGCTGTGGGGTGCCGGCTGCTGCGCGGTGTTCCTGCGCGCCACTGGCTTAGGCAAGCCGCTCGCTCTGCCGCTGGTGCTGCTGCCGCAATTGGCCTGGACGGCGGCAGTGTGGCGGATGGCCCGGCGGGCGGAGATTCGGCGATGGTAGACGGCGGGCCACGAGCGTTAGTCTAGTTTCTGCGCCGGCGCGCACCGAGGGATGGGACGGGATGCTGAAACGGCGTTGGATCGCCCTGGTCGTCCTAGTTGCCATGATCGCGGTGCTGTCGGGGGCAGCCGACAGCCCACCCAATCCGTCGTTCTACCTAGTCAACCGGGGCAGCAGCGCCATTGGCCGGGTCTATGTCTCGCCGGCTGGAGTGCCGAATTGGGGTGCCAACAAACTAGTCGGCGCAGCCATCGCTCCCGGCGATAACGCGCCCATCCGGCTGGCTGCGGACGGGACCTGCATCTACGACATCAGGATCGTTTATGCCTCGGGCGTCAGCGATGAACGGCGCGACGTGGATACCTGCGCGGTCGACAACCTGGTCTTTCCGCGTGGCGCCACGACCGTGCGACCGCCCCGCCGGGTCGACATACCGTCGTTCCTGCTGATCAACCGTAGTCGAACGGCGATGAACGAGCTGTATCTCAGCCCTAGCGGCAATGATTCATGGGGAGAGGACCGGCTCGGCGACGGCATCCTCGCGGCAGGCGCGACCCGAACGATCCGGTTGCCGGCCGGCGATTGCCTGTATGATTACCGGGTGGTGTTCGCTAACGGCGATGCCAACGAGAAACGTCGCGTCGATCTTTGCCAGATCGTTGATCTGAAATTGCCCTGATACCGTGCTGCGGGGGCGCTGACGCAGCCCCCGCATGGTTAAGCTCAGGCGTGCGCGGCGGCTCGCTTGCCGGCGCGGCTGGCCGGCTCCTGCGGCACAGGGGCCGGCGCCTTGGCAGCTTCGCCCATGATGCTGCGCAGGTCCTTGAGGAAGGCTTGACCCTTGATGGTCTTCTGCACGAGCACGGAGCGACGATCGGCCGGATCGACCTTGCGGCGGGCGAGCTCGAGTTCGCCGAGCCGGTCGAGCGCACGGGTGATCGCCGGCTTGGATACGTTGAGGTCCGCGGCCAAGCCACGGACGGTATGCGGGCCTTCCTGCAGGTAGCAGGTCAAGAAGACGCCAAGCTGACGTGCCGACAAATCGGGTCCATCACGCCGAACGAGAGAGACGATGGTGTCACGCAGAATGGCAACCATCTGGTCGGCACTGGGGTTTGCGGGCACTGGTAGTTCCTTTCTAAGTCTTAAAATTCAAGTCGCCGATCCCGTTGGTGCCGGCAACGATCGCCGGCATAACGAGTGAGTATCAACCACCTTCACGCATGAATATATGACAGCCGCCGGTCGTGTCATCAGGCATACGCAACAAATTTTAGACCTTAAGCAAAGTTAATTTTGCCAGTGCCGAAAGCAAAGTTCTCAGGCTTTGCGCATCTCCTCCTTCAGGACGACCGGGTCGAGTCGAATCGTTCCATGCGTAAGTGTCGATATGCAGCCATCTTACACCAAGAGCGACGAATCGTTTCAAGAACAACGCTGCCAATACCGCACCTGCGTGCGGCTTTGACGAAACGTTTGCGATATCGGCGACCGGACTCGACAACCACCCGTCATACTCGGAGTGCAACGGCAACCGCCATACCGGGTCGTGCGCCTCAGCGGCGCACTCGGCCAGCAGGGTGGCGATCCCGTCATCGGGAGTGAAGATCGCCGGGATGTCGGGCCCAAGCGCCACCCGGGCCGCCCCCGTCAACGTCGCCGCATCGATCACGAGGTCCGGGTGTTCGTCGGACGCCGCCGTCAGGAGGTCGCAGAGCAGCAGGCGGCCCTCGGCGTCGGTGTTGCCGACCTCCACGGTCAGGCCGCGCCGGGTGCGCAGCACGTCGAGCGGCCGCATCGCGTTGCCCGACACCATGTTCTCCGCGCACCCGATCCGAACCGACAGGCGAAGCGGCAGGTCCTGCTCCATGATGGCGCTGGCCAGCCCGAGCATCAGCGCCGCACCGCCCATGTCCTTCTTCATGCGCAGCATCGCCGCCGACGGCTTCAGGTCGTAACCGCCCGAGTCGAAACAAACCCCTTTGCCGCACAACGATACGTGCATCGCCTCCGGCCCGGCGGTGCTGCCGCGCCAGGTGAACGCGGCGACCACCGGCGGCCGCGACGAACCACGGCCGACCGCGGCCAATGCCGGATAGCCCTCCTCGAGCGCCCCGCCCTCGATCCGCTCGGTCACGGCACCATGGCCCTCGCCGAGCCGCACTGCCGCATCGGCCAACTCGGCCGGTCCCAGGTGATTGGCCGGCGTATTGATCAGGTCGCGCGCCAAGAAGATCCCTCGCACGATCGCCAGCGCCGGCGAGTCGTCGGCCCCCGCCAGCTTCGCGGTGTGGCGCTTGGCCGAACTCATGGCGCCGTAGCGGTAGGCCCCGAGACAGAAGCCGAGGATCGCCGAGTCGCGGTCGAAGTCGCCCTCGACCAGGTGCCACACCGACCCGGCCGGCAACCCGGTCGCCAGGCCGCCATGCGCCCAGGGCGATCGATCGAGGCCGAGGCCGAGCAGCGCACCGCCCAGCCCGTCCTCCCCCGGTAACAGCATCAGCCGGCCCGCTTCGGCGGCAAATCCGGCGGCACGCACGAACGCCGCGACGGCGGGCGGCATTCCGGCCAGCACCGATTCGAGCCCATCCGGGCGAACCGAGATCAACGGCAACGCGCCCGGGCTCTCGGGCGGAGCAAGGCAATCCAGGGGGAAACGGGGAATGGCGGAAATGGCTGTCATCGAACCGATCTCTAGTCGGTTCCGGAATCAATCGACAATTAAACTATTGCAAGCGCGGATGCTGATGGTCGTGCCGGGTTGCAAAATGCGGCGATCGGCCCAACCATCTCGGCATGCTGGGTTTCCCCTCGCGGGTCAAAGCGGTGCTCGGGCCGACCAACACCGGCAAGACCCATCTGGCGATGGAACGCATGCTCGCGCATTCCAGCGGGGTCATCGGCTTTCCGTTGCGTCTGCTCGCCCGCGAGAATTACGATCGCATGGTCGCGCAAAAGGGCGTCCGCAACGTGGCGCTCATCACCGGCGAGGAGAAGATCGTCCCCGCCAATGCCCGCTGGTTCTCGTGCACCGTCGAGGCCATGCCGCTCGACATGCCGGCCGAATTCGTCGCCGTTGACGAAATCCAGCTCTGCGCCGACCCGGACCGCGGCCATGTCTTCACCGATCGCCTGCTCCATGCCCGCGGCATGGTGGAAACCATGTTCCTCGGTGCCGAGACCATCCGGCCGCTGCTGCAGCGGCTGATCCCGCAAGCCGAGATCGACACCCGGCCCCGCCTGTCGCAGCTTTCCTATGTCGGGCCCGCGAAACTGCCGCGCCTGCCGCCGCGCACCGCCGTGGTCGCGTTCAGCGCCAGCGAGGTTTACGCCATCGCCGAGCTGATCCGCCGCCGCCGCGGCGGCTGCGCCGTGGTCATGGGCCGCCTGTCGCCGCGCACCCGCAACGCGCAGGTGCAGCTGTATCAGAACAAGGAAGTCGACTTCCTGGTCGCCACCGACGCGATCGGCATGGGCCTCAACATGGACGTCGATCACGTCGCCTTTGCCCGCCTCTCGAAGTTCGACGGCCACCGCCCGCGCCGCCTCACCGCGCCCGAAATCGCCCAAATCGCCGGCCGTGCCGGACGCGGCATGCGCGACGGCACCTTTGGCACTACCGCCGACTGCGTCCCGCTCGAGGACGATCTCGTCAACGCGGTCGAGAACCATCATTTCGAGCCGCTGGACCAACTTTACTGGCGCAACGACAAGCTGGACTACACCAGCGTCGATGCCCTGCTCGCCAGCCTGCAGACCGCGCCGCCGCTGCCTGGCCTGGTCCGTGGCAACGATGCCGTCGACCTGGAAACGCTCGGCACCCTGGCCCGCGACACCGAGGTCCGTAGCCTGGCGATCGGTCGCCGCCGGGTCCGCCTGCTGTGGGAGACCTGCGGCATCCCAGATTTCCGCAAGCTGAGCGACGACACCCACACCAAGCTCTGCGCCCGCGTGTTTCAACATCTCGTGCGCGACGGCGTGCTGCCGGAAGCATGGCTCGAGCAGGGCATCGGCTCGCTCGCCCGCGCGGAGGGCGACATCGACACGCTGATGGCCCGGCTGTCGGGCGTGCGCGTCTGGGCATACATCGCGGCCCGGCCGGACTGGCTGAAGGATGCGGCGGCGTGGCAATCCCGCACCCGCCAGGTCGAGGACCTGCTGTCCGACTCGCTGCACGAGAAGCTCACCGCCCGCTTCGTCGACCGCCGCGCCGCGCACCTGATGCGCCGGCTCGACGAAAGCCCGGAACTGTTCTCTGCCGTCACCCTGCGCGGCGAGGTCGTGGTCGAGGGCCATCCCGTCGGCCATGTCAGCGGCTTCGAGTTCCTGCCGGACCCCTCGACCGAAGGGCCGGAGCGCCGTCTAGTGCTGCGGGCGGCACGGCGGGCGCTGCGGGAATGGATGCCGCGCCGGGTCGAGGCCATCGAAGCAGCCGGCGACGCCGACCTGGCGTGGGAGACGGATCACAAGCTGAGTTGGGCCGGTATCCCGATCGCTCGGCTGCGACCCGGCACCGGCTTGCTGCGCCCGACGGTGGACGTCTTCGACAGCGAGTTCCTCGATGGTCCCCGCCGCGAGCGGGTGCGCGTCCGCCTGCAGCGTTTCGTCACCGCCCGGATCGAATCCGCCTTCGCACCCTTGTTCGCCGCCGAGGCACGCGCCGCCACCACACCGGCCCTGCGCGGCCTGTTGCACCGCCTGATCGAAGCCGGCGGCGTTCTGCCGGGGGTGGTCGGTGCCGAGCCGGAAGTACGCACCGCCCTGAAGGCGCTCGGGATCAAGATGGGCCGGTTCGCGCTGTTCCTGCCCGCCCTGCTGAAGCCGGCCCCTGCCTCCGTCCGTGCCGCCCTGCTGGCGCTGCGGGCAGGCATGCCGACGCCCGAGCTGCCTGGGCCGGGCAAGGTGTCGGTCACGGCGCCGGGTTGGCCCGCCGCCTTCGCCGGCATGCTGGGGTGGGTCGATGTGGGACCGACGTTCATCCGCCTGGACATCGCCGAGCGTGTTGCCGCGGAGCTGGCCTGGTCGGCGCGGCATCGGCCCGCCGCCGTGCCGGACGCGCTCGCCTCCCGCTTGGCCATCTCGCGCGAGATGGTGCCGGCCGTGCTGCGCGAACTCGGCATGCGCCTTCTCCCGGCCGGTGCCTTGCAGGCCGATCTGTATGGCCCGCCAGCACCTGCGATGATGCAGGTCCGTCGCCCAACCAAGCCCGCAACCGCTCCTGCCCCGCCCGTGCTCCGGCCGGACAGCCCGTTCGCGGCCCTGGCGACGATGAGGCGCTGAGTGGCTGAAGTGGAAGATCGGGAATGGCAGCGGCTCGACAAATGGCTGTGGTGCGCCCGCTTCATGAAGGCGCGCTCGGACTGCGCCCGTCTCATCGCCGACGGCTCCGTCCGCATCAACCGGCAGCCCACCGACAAACCCCACGCCCGCCTGCGACCCGGTGATGTGCTCACCCTGCCGCTGCGCGGCCAGGTCCGGGTGCTCGAAGTCGTGGCGTTGGCGACGCGCAGGGGGCCCGCGCCAGAAGCGCAAGGGCTGTATCGCGAGCGCGTGGAATGCGACATCAGCGGGTTGCACGGCAGTTGAATCGCTTGCATACCGCAGCTTATCGTTCGCGCGGGATCCTTCCCGTGTTGCGACCGGTTGCCCGAAAACTGGTCTTGGAAGAGGATTGGCGATGACCTACGTGGTCACCGAGAACTGCATCAAATGCAAGTATATGGACTGCGTGGAGGTCTGTCCGGTGGACTGCTTCTACGTCGGCGAGAACATGCTCGTGATCCATCCCGACGAGTGCATCGACTGTGGCGTCTGCGAGCCGGAATGCCCGGCCGAAGCCATCGTCCCGGATAGCGACGACAAGTCCAACGCCTGGCTCGAGCGCAACCGCATCTTTGCCACGACATGGCCGAACATCACCCGCAAGGGCGATGCTCCCGCCGATGCCGACGAGTGGAAGGACAAGCCCGGCAAGGAGGCCCTGTTCTCCGCCGAGCCCGGCCAGCCCTAAACCACCACGGGCCATAAAACGGTCACTTTCGCCAACACGCGTTCCAGACATCCCTGGAATGCGTGACTTTGGCGTTTTTTCTTGGTATAACTAATACCTCACGTAGCATCTGCTCGTGTGCAGCGTGTCACTGGCAGTCATGTTGGCGGCCGTTGAGCGTTCGTTCCGAGTTCAGGAGCCGGCCCGTCTCGTGTCGTTTAGTCTGCATTGGTTCATCTACTTTTACCAATACCGACGAATTCGACCGAGCAGACTAGCGTCCTTATCCGGACCGGACTGGAACCGCAACGCACTGGACAGACCGTGTCAGATACAAACGCGCCCGACGCGGAGGAAGTGATGATGGACGACGCTCAAACGATGACAGCCGAGACGGTCGACGCACCGGTGGAAGAGGCTCAGGCTCCTGCTCCGGTCGCCGTGATCGATCCGCCGTTCCGTTCGCCGCCGAAGATGCCGGGCCACATGCCGGCGATGCACGGTCGTCCGCAAATCGTGCCGCGCGCGATGGCCGCCAAGGAGAACTTCGTCGAGGGCGACTATGTCGTCTATCCGACCCATGGCGTCGGCAAGGTGGAGCGCATCGCCACGGAAGAGATCGCCGGCCACAAGCTCGAGCTGATCCACATCACCTTTGAAGAAAACCGCATGACGCTGCGCGTGCCGGTGGCCAAGGCGCGGACCGCCGGGCTGCGCAAGCTGGCGACCCGCAAGGTGTTCGACGAGGCGCTGGCGCTGCTCAAGGGCCGTGCGCGCATCAAGCGCACCATGTGGTCGCGCCGGGCGCAGGAATACGAGCAGAAGATCAACTCCGGCGACCCGATGCAGATCGCCGAAGTGGTGCGCGACCTCCATCGCAACGCGGGCCAGCCGGACCAGAGCTTCAGCGAGCGGCAGATCTACGAAGCCGCGATGGACCGCCTCGCCGCCGAACTCGCGGCCCTAGACAATACCGACAAGGGCACCGCGCTGACCAAGCTGTCGGATTACCTGAAGACCATCGTCAAGACCGGCGCCGCTGCCGAGCCTGAGCCGATCGACGACGACGTCGAGGAGTAGGATGAGGCCCGCTCGGTGCGGGCCTCCAAACTTCAGCCCGCGCGCTTGATGGTAAGCGGGCCCGGTCCCTGGCAGGTGGGCATCATCTCGAGCCGATTGATGTTGACATGCCCCGGTAGGCCCACGACCCACGCTACCGCTTCGGCGATGTCCTCCGGGGAAAGCGGCGTCGTGCCGGCATAAACGGCCTTGGCCTTTTCCCCATCGCCACCGAAGCGCACCGTGCTGAACTCGCTGCCGCCGACTAGGCCGGGTTCGAGGTCGGTAATCCGCACGCCGGTGCCGACC
Organism: uncultured Acetobacteraceae bacterium; assembly: GCA_964613945.1. GTDB lineage: Bacteria > Pseudomonadota > Alphaproteobacteria > Acetobacterales > Acetobacteraceae > JAVVHH01. The sequence continues at coordinate 27,859 of CAZTJC010000021.1, read as the reverse complement.
AGATCAGCCTTCAGATTGGCGCTGAGTTGCGTCACGAACGCCTTGCTCGCACCGTAGACGTTGCCGCCCGGATACGGGAACCGCGCTGCCGTGCTGCTGACGTTGACGATGTGCCCGTGATCCCGCTCCACCATGCCGGGCAGCAGCGCATGCGTCATCCGCATCAGGCCGACGACGTTGGTGCCGACCATCGTCTCCCAATCCTGCAGCGAGGTGGATTGAGCCGGCGCCGTGCCGAGCGCCAGCCCGGCATTGTTGACCAGCACGTCGATCTCCTGCCACGTTGCCGGCAGGCTCCCCGGCAACCCGGCCACCGCGTTGGCATCGGTCACGTCGAGCGGGAACGGCAGCAGCGAAGCACCCAACTCCGCCCGCAACGCCTCCAGCCGGTCGGCCCGCCGCCCCGTCGCGATCACCCGATGCCCATCCCGCACGAAGCGGCGCGCCACCGCCTGCCCGAATCCGGCCGTCGCGCCGGTCACCAAAACTGTTTTCACCATGCGAATTCCTGTTGGGTTGTCAGTGCGGCAGATCCAGCCGAACCGAGACGGGGCAATGGTCGGAAAGCCGCTCCTTGGCGTCTTCCCCCTCGCGATACACCATCACGCGCATCGAATTGGCCTCGAGCCAACCGCGCGCAGCGCCACCGAGCATGATGTGATCGATGAAGCTGTTGCCGCCCCAGCATGGGGTGGAATGCCCTTCCGTGACCCGCAGCAGCGGTGCGGCCTGGTTGAGCGCCGCCATCATGTCGTCGCGGCCATCCATTCGCCGATTGAAGTCGCCGAGCAGCGCGAACGGCACGCCTTCCTCGCGGCGCTGAGTGATCCATCCCTGCAGCGGCGGCACCTGCCGGCGCAGCGTCTCGCAAACCCGGCCGGAACTAGTCAAGGCGGCGTAGTGACAGCCGGATTTCAGGTGCACGCCGAGCAGCCGCAGCTTGTTGCCGTCGACATCCAGCGTAATGTCCGCCCCGGTTCGCAGCCGGAAATGAGCGTTTGGGTAGATATCGAGAGCAGCCAGATCGGGATTCTGCGTGACGGCAATACCGCGTCGGACCGCGAAGCCGACGCGCTGAACCACTTTGTCGTGGGTGAAGAACAGCGCGTAGCGGTCGGGCGGGAACACCTCGGCGGCAACTTCGGGCCCATCGACCTCCTCCAGCGCCACGACGTCGGCATCGAGCGCCGCGGCGTACCGTCGCAGCAATGCCCGATCCTCGGCGCGCTTGGGCACCACGTTTTCCGGCAGTTCCGGATCGCCGGCCGGGCGCAGGGTGAGCCATTCCAGGTTCCAGGTCGCGATCTTGAGCAGGCGGGCGCTGGCCGGTTGGACCCACGCCATGGCCAGGGCAGCGAACAGCGAACGGACCAGGGCTGAGCGAATCACAACAAAGCGGGCTCCTGCGGCGCGGGCGCATCCTGTTCGGTCCGCCGTGCGGCGTCCAGGGGCAGCACGCCGCAGGCGTGGAGGTAGGCGGCGATCGCATCGTACCGGGCCGGGTCACGGGTGGGGTCCCGTCCGGAGCCGGTCGGCACCCAGATGATCGTGCCATGCCGGGCGCGGGTCAGCAGCACGCGATAAGCGTTGAGCCGGTTGGCCCGCGCTGCCGCCGAAGCGCGCGTCCATGCGCTGGCCCGGAAACGCCGCGCCTCCCACGACGTGCCACCCCGTACCAAATCCCCGTCCCAGCACAGCCCGGCGCGATCGAATTCGAGCCCCTGCACCGCGAACTCGGTTCCGACCACTTCGAGCGCGTCGCTGCTGCGGATGTCCGGCCAGCGCGACAGCACCCAGTGCGACACGGCGCCGTCATCCTGGTGCGGCAGCACGGCGCCCAACCCTTCCGCCCGCAGTCGCCGCGCCGTCGACGACGCGATCAGGGCTGCCGTGCGACTGCCCCGTTGACGCAGGGCGGCGCGGAGATCGTCCAACGACCGGGTCAGGAGGAATGGGATACCGCCAGCAGCGATCGCACTCGCCCGCCCGGGATCATCCGCGAGCACCGCATCGACCCAATCCGCCGTGTCGGGCGCCCGCACCGCGCGAAGCGGCGCCGCCAGATGCAGCGCGTCGCAGCGCGTGGCCGGAAGGTTAGCCGGCAGACATTGCCGGGGGTCGCTGGAAACGCGCGCCGGCGCATGCACCCCCCAGCCGGGATGCCTGACCAGCGCCTCGCCCCACCCTGCCAACCCGCTTTCACCGTCATAAATTTCCTGCCCGCCGCCGAGCAGGCAAACGATCGCACCCCAACCCGGCCGGCGCTCCATGATGGACAGAATGTGCGCCGGCTCGGAATCCCATAACGGAACCGCCGCCTTGCGCGTCGCATGCCTGGCGTGGGCCGCCGTCCAGCACCGCTGCGCCTCGTCGATGACCAGCAGGCGTTCCGGCGCCACCCCCTCCTGCGCGTACTGGTCGCGGAACCTGGGCAGCGCCTGGATCACGGCGTCGATGCGACGACGTGCCGCCCGGGGCTCCAGCTGCCGTGCCGTCGCATCCCGCGCCAGGGCATCCCGCAGGATATGCACCAAGGTCGGATTGCCGGTGAGAAACGCCGCACCCGAACCGGGCGTGAACGCGAGATCGAGGCCACACAGCGTCTTGCCTGCTCCGGGCGACCCGGTGACGAAAACGATCGTCTTGCCATCCCGCGCCCGAGCCTCCGCCACCGCCATGCGGATCGCCGCCTGTGTCCGCTCCAATGCGGCCGGGCTAGCGGAGGCCAGCCGCAGCGCCGCCACATCGTGATTCGCATACAGCGCGCATGCCGCCGCCAGCAGACCCGGCACCGGCGCATACGCGGCCGCCGACCAGGTCGCCGGGTCGAGCCCGAGTGGCGGAAACCGGGCGATCTGACGGAACAAGCCTGGTAAGGTAGGCACCGTCGCCTCGACCACCGGCGCGGCGCCGGCCAATGGCAACGGGAATTGCGGCCGTATGGCGGTGCCGATCGGTCGCAGCAAGATCGGGATTACCGGCACGTCCCGGCACCCCGGATGGAAGTCGGCCAAATCGAGCGCGGCATCCTCGGCCGCCGCCCGGGTCGCCCCAGCCCGCGACATGATCGCCAGCACCGCCCGATCCGTCACCATGACGTGATCCAAGGCGGCCCCCGGACGCCACAGCTTGGGGGCGGTGACGACCCGCCAGGTTGGATAAGCCTCCAGGGGCAAGTGCATCCCGCACCGTCGCACAGGATGATTTACAGGAGGTTACGCCCGCTACTCGCCTTGCTTGAACGGCGAGTATTCTTCCAGCGCTTCCATTTCCTGCTCGATCGCCCGCCGCTCCTGCTCGAGGTAGCCGGCCACCGCCTTCCGGAGCCCGGGATGCTCGATCCAATGCGCGCTGTATGTCGGCTTCGGCAGATACCCGCGCTGGATCTTGTGCTCGCCCTGCGCCCCCGCCTCGACGCGCTTCAGCCCGTGCTCGATGGCAAAATCGATGGCCCGATAATAACAAAGCTCGAAATGCAGAAACGGCCAGTCGCCGCGGCAGCCCCAGTTGCGCCCATACAGCGCATCGTCCCCGAGCAGGTTGAGCGCCCCGGCCACCAGCTTGCCGTCATGCTCGGCCATCATCAGCACCACCTGGTCGCCTAACCGTTCCGACAGCAGCGGGAAGAACGATTTCGTCAGGTAGGCGCTGCCCCACTTCCGATCCACGGTGGAATGGTAGAAGCCGTAGAACGCGTCCCAATGCCGCTTGGTGATCTCCGCGCCGCGCAGCGTCAGGTAGGTCAGCCCGCAATCATTGGCGTCCCGACGCTCGCGGCGGATGCTCTTGCGCTTGCGCGAACTTAGCGCGCCCAGGAAACCGTCGAAATCCGCGTAGCCGTCGTTTTCCCAATGGAACTGCTTGCCCTGCCGGCGCAGCCAGCCAGCCTCGGACAAAGCCTCCCACTCCGCCTCCGTGCAAAAGGTCGTATGGACCGAGGAGAGACCCAGCTCCTGGCAGGCCTGCTTCAGCGCCTGACCCATGGCGTCGGCCGACACGCCCTCCCGCGTCAGCAGCCGCGGCCCAGGCACCGGGCTAAACGGCACGCCGACCAGCAATTTCGGGTAGTACTCGCCGCCCGCGCGCTCGAACGCCTGCGCCCAGCCATGGTCGAATACGTATTCGCCGTAGCTGTGCGACTTGGCATACATGGGCGCCACCGCGACGATTCGGTCGTCCTGCCGCAGCGCCGCGTGCTGCGGCAGCCAGCCGGTGCGGTTGTTGGCGGACCCGCTATCCTCGAGCGCGGACAGAAAGGCGTGGCTCACGAACGGATTGCCGGTCCCGCCAAGGGTACCGGCGCAGGCATTCCACTCGTCGGGCGGGATGTCGGCGATCCGCTGGTGCAGCGTGAGCGTGAAGTTGGGCATCCCGTCAGGCATGAAAGCCGATATGGGAGCCCGTTCGCGTCCTGAAAACCTGTCGCCGAGAAACCTACGCCATAACCTCAAACATGCCCTCGACCTCGACCGCCGCGTCGCCCGGCAGCGACGGCACCCCGATCGTGCTGCGCGCATGCCGCCCGGCATCGCCGAAAACGCTAACCGCAAGGTCCGACGCCCCGTTCATCACGACCGCGTGCTGGGTGAAGTCCGGCGTGCAGGCAATGAACCCACCCAACCGCACGACCCGCTTGAGCTTGCCGAGATCGCCGATCGCCGCCCGCAGTTGCGCCAGCAGGTTGACGAAGCAAAGCGCCGCCGCCTCCGTGCCGGTCTCCAGGCTGACGCCGCCGCCCAGCTTGCCGGTGAAGGCAATCTTCCCGTCCCGCGCCGGGATCTGCCCCGACACCACGATGAGATCCCCGGTGCGGACGAACGGCACGTAGTTGGCGATCGGTGCCATCGGCGTCGGCAACTCGATCCCGAGATCGCGCAGGCGAGTAGTGTAGTCGGTCATCCGTTGGCCACCAGTCTGAGGCCCGTCCGCCGGGCGCGCATCTGCACCGGTAGATCGAGCGGGAGAAGCGGCATCGGGTCCGGCCGAGCATCCGGGATGCCCTCCGGGACCGAACAGCCGCCAAGATAGTTCAGCGCCAGGTTGCGGAACACGTAATCGAGCACGGACGTCGCATGCCCGATATCCGCATCGCCCTCCACCGCGCCCGCCGGCCCGAACCGGGTCAGCGTAAAGGTCCGCACATATTCTTCCAGTGGCACGCCGTGCTGCAGCCCCAGGCTCACCGCCGCGGTGACGCTCTCCATCATGTGCCGCATCATCGCCCCTTCGCGCGGCAACGTGACGTGAAGCTCGCCAAGCGTGCCGTCGGCATACTCCTCCGTCCGCACATAGACCCGGTGCCCGCCGATCGCCACGCGCTGCGTGTAGCCTCGGCAGCGCGCCGGCAACGCGCGGCGCGATGGTGGCATCACGGCGATAGCGCTCACCGGCCGAGCCGGCATGGCGTGCATGTAGGGCGCCACCGCGTCGTGCATCGCCTGGTGCGCCTGCAGGCTGGGCGGCGCCAACAACGCCTCGCCATCCAGAATGCGTGCCAGCGCGGCCTCGGCCGACAATCCCAGCGTCATCAGCCGCGACTGCGCCGCCAGCGTCAGCTTGCCGTCGCCATCCACGGCCGAGAAGGCCGGCGCGATGCCGCTGGTCTCGGCGCCGAGCAGCGCGTCGGCCGGACCCGGCGGTGAAATGGCCGTGCTCGGCATGGAGGCCGAGCCGCGCAATGCCTCCGTGCGCGCGTGCGCCGCGGCCGCGGCCAGCTTCGGCAACCGCCGCAGCTTCGGCGGCTCCGGCCAGCTCGGCAGGCGTGACAACAGGTCCGGTTGTTCGCCGGCCAAGGTGATGTCGGCAGTCCCGCGCAGCAGCGCCGCGATGGTGGCTGCCAGGTCCCGCGCCTCGAGCGACTCGTAAGCCATGCCGAGCCGCGCCAGCAGCCCGTCCAGATCGGTGAACCCGATCGCGACCCGGCCCGCTGACGGCTCGCTCAGGCGCAGCGCCGTGGCCGCCGTCCGAACCGCGTCGGTGAAGGCATCCACGTCGAAGCCGGTCGCTTCGTCGTAGAACGCCGGCAAGTTCATCACGAAGCCCGGCGGCGTCCCCTCGTCGCTGCCGCCCCATAGCGGCGCCGTCGGCGCGGCCTGTCGCAGCAGCAGCAGCCCGTGCAGTCGATCTGCGAGCGCCGGGTCACCCTCGAGCCGGGCGCTGCTGGCCAGCGGACGGATCCAGCTCTCGGCCGCGCGCGGCAGGCTCGCCTTGCCGTCGCCCGGCGCCAGAAAGGCCAGCGCCGCCGCCGCCCGATCGTCCCAGCTGGCCGGGATCGTCAGCGGACGCGGCGCCGCATCCGGATCCGCTCCCGCCTCGATGTCACGCATGCGCACGCCGCGCCAGATCTTCGTGAAGCTCATGACTCGATGCTAGAGCGGTTTGCCGGCTTCGGGAACCGGGGATGGCTTAACATGTCGCGGCCACGTATGATTGTCGCCATGACGATCGGCACCCGCTTGTTCACCTGGTTGTCGGGGCGCGCCGTCGGCAGCGACCCGGCTGGCAATACCTATTACGAAGAGCGCCGGGCCCGCAAAGGCGCCCGAGCCCGTCGCTGGGTCATCTATGCTGGCGAGCCCGAGGCCAGCATGGTCGCGCCCGAGTGGCACGGCTGGCTGCACTACATGATCGACAAGCCGATCCCAATCGCGGCGCGCCGCTCCTGGCAGACGCCGCACCAGCCGAACCTGACCGGCACCGCACAGGCCTACCATCCACCGGGTCACGATTATCGCGGGGGACGCACCCCGTCGGCCACCGGCGACTACGAGTCCTGGACGCCAGGGAGCTAGGTGGTGGCCACCGCCAAGCGGGGGGTCGCCGAGGTCGCGACCGGCGCCGTCATCATCGCGCTCGCGCTGGGTTTCCTTGGCTACGCGCTCATCAATACCGGGCGTGACAAGACCAGCGGCCTGCACCTGAGCGCCCAGTTCGACAACATCGGTGGCATCACCAGTGGCGCTGAAGTGCGGCTCGCCGGCGTGAAGGTCGGCAACGTATCCGATGTCACGATCGATCCGCGCACGTTCCAGGCGATCCTAGGGCTGACCGTGCGCCCCGACCTCAAGCTGCCGACCGACACCAGCGCCGTTATTTCGACCGGCGGCTTGCTCGGCGGCCAGTTCGTCACCCTGGCGCCTGGCGGTGCCGCGGCCGACCTCGCCGATGGCGGCACCATCCGCCTGACCCAATCGGCGACCAACCTCGAAGACCTGCTCGGCAAGTTCATCTTCAACGTCGGCAGTCTGGCGGACGCGACACAGAAGACGCTGCAGCAGAAATCGCCGCCACGATGAACGACCGTATCTGGCCCGGCGCGGACGGCCAGCCGATCTCCTGCCGCGAGAAGCTGCGGACCCTGGCCGACAACGAGGCCGAAGCCCGCCAGGTGCTGCAGGATGCTTTCGAGGACGCGATCTTGATGGGCGTCGACGAGCAGGCCGTGCGCGACGCGTTCACGGCGATGATCGCCGGCCTGCGCTCGCCGAAAGTCGGCATTTGAAGCGCGCGCTGCTGCTTCTGCTGCTCGGCACGCCGGCGGTGGCACAGGAGAGCTGGATCCCGAAAGGCACCGCCGACCTCGCGCTGCTCGACAAGATCCGTGCGCAGCCAAACACCGTCGCCGTCCGCGTGGGCGAAAGCACCGTCATCGGCTCCATCACCGTCCGCGTGAAAAGCTGCGTGGTCCGCCCCGCCGACCAGCCCGCCGACGCCGCCGCCTACCTCGACGTGACCGACACCCGTGGCAATGGGGACGTGTTCCACGGCTGGCTGCTGGCCAAGACACCCGGGGCCTCGCAGATGGAACATCCGGTTTACGACGTTCGACTGCTCGGATGCCATTGACTCTGCCCCCTCCGGGTCGCTCGGCCCTGCTGCTGGACATCGACGGCACGCTGCTCGACCTCGCGCCGACACCTGACGCGGTCGTGGTGCCCGACGGCCTGCTCGACGCGCTGACCCGGCTGCGGCGGCATCTCGGCGACGCCCTGGCAGTCATCACCGGCCGCCCGCTCGACCAAGCCGATGCCCTCTTGGCCCAAACGCCCTATGCCGCCGCCGGCGAACATGGCGGCGCGATCCGTCATGCGCCGGGTGCCCCCATCGAACGCGCGGCGCTGCCCGACTTGCCCGACGCCTGGCTCGAGAAGGCGGCGGCGATGGTTGCGGCACATCCGGGCAGCCTGCTCGAGCGCAAGCGTCGCGGGGTGGTGCTGCATTATCGCCTCGCGCCCGATGCGGGCCCAGCCTTGCGTGCGGCGGCCGACGAGATGATCGCGTCCCATGCCGCCTCGTTTCAGGTGCTGGAAGCCTCCATGGCCTGGGAGATCCGCCCGCGCGGCATCGACAAGGGCGTCGCGGTCGAGCGGCTTTGCGCCCGCGCCCCGTTTGCCGGCCGCCAGCCGATCTTCATCGGTGACGACGTCACCGACGAAGACGGCATCCGGATAGCCGAGGCGATGGGCGGCGCCGGGCTCCGCGTCGACCGCGCTTTTGGCACCTCAGCCGGGGTGCGAGACTGGCTGCGTCGGAGCGCCGACCGTCTCGACGCCAGGTCGTCCGATTGGGCGCCGCTACCGTAGCGTTCACGAACCCGTGTTCACGACACCATCACTCGATTAACTCTCGGTAATCTTCGATGTGTCCCGACTAGTTGATATCGGAGACACGTCATGAAAATCCTGTTGGCGCCGCTGGTCCTGGCGCCCTTCTGCCTGGCGTCGCCCGCCTCGGCGGTCATCCTGGCTGGACGCGCCGTGTTGCCGGCGGCAACGTACGCACCGGGGCCGACCTCCGGCCAGTTCATCACCGGATCGACCAACGACGTGCCGGTGCCGTTCGTCAACGCCCAACCGGTGCAGGGCTTCTCCGGCATTATCCCCGGCCCGGTCGCCGGCACGTTCGACGTCATTGTCGATAACGGCTTTGGCGCAAAGAACAACTCCGCCGACTCGCTGCTGCGCGTGTTCGCGCTGCGCCCGGATTTCGGCACCGGCACCGTCAGCCCAGTCGATTTCAACACCGGCGCGCCGACCACCTTCGCGTCGAGCAACTACTTCATCACGCTCAGCGACCCCAACGGCCTGTCCGGCTTCACCACGGTCGCCAACATGGCGACCTACCCGAACGGCGCCAACACGGTCCCGGTCGCCGCCGCGATCCGGAGCGCCAAGCTGCTGACCGGCGCGGATTACGACCTCGAAGGCATCGCGCGCGCCAAGGACGGCAGCTACTTCTTCGGCGAGGAATTCGGCCCCTTCGTCATCCACACCGACGCCACCGGCAAGCTGCTCTCCGCCCCGGTCCTGGCGCCCAACCTGGTCGGCGCCAGCACCAATTCCTACGTCCAGAGCCCCGACTATCCGACGCCTACCGCTGGCGGCCCGTTGCCCGCCAAGGGCACCACCAACGCGCAATCTTCTGGCGGCTTCGAAGGCTTCACCATCAGCCCCGACAAGAGCACGATCTACACCGCGCTCGAGAAAAACCTTACCGGCGACAGCAATCCCAACCGCCGCGTCATCAACACGTTCGATACCGCCACCGGCCAGTTCGCCAACAAATCGTTCAACTACCGGGTCGGCGATCCTAACGGCAACAATGACGGCATCGACCCTGCCAACAACTCCATCGGTGACATGGTCGCCATCAACGATCACCAGATCCTGGTGCTCGAACGCTCCGGCGGCCAGGGCGTCACGGCCCGGTTCAAGCGGGTCTACCTCATCGACCTGAACGTGCTGGATGGGAGCGGCTACGTGTCCAAGACCCTGCTTGTCGATCTCCTCAACGTGCCGGACCCGCTCGGCCTGGGCCGGGACGGCACCACCAACGGCATCTTCACCTTCCCGTTCGTCACCATCGAGACGATTATCCCGATCGATGCCAACACCATCCTGGTCGGCAACGACAACAACTACCCGTTCAGCACCGGCCGCGACGCCACCCGGCCGGACAACAACGAATTCGCGCTGATCCGGCTCGACCAGCCACTCGCCCTGGCCTCGTCGCTTGCGGGTTCCGTCAGCGTGCCGGAGCCGGCGTCGTTCGCCCTGCTGGGCGGGTTGTTGGCTTTCGCCGGGCTGCGCCGCCGCCGCGGCTGATCAGCTCAGCGGCCGGGCCACGTGGGCCCGGAACGCCGGGCGTGCGAGCAGACTGTCATACCACGCGCGCAGGTGCGGCAGCTCGGGGCGGTCGATCCCCTCGAAGCTGAACCACCGATGTGCATGAACGCCGATGCTGATGTCGCACAGCGTCAGGCCGGGCCCGGCGATGTAGGGGGACCCGGCCAGCACGCCGTCTAGGATCGCGTATAGTTCACGGAGGCGGGCGGCGGCCTTGTTGATCGCCGTCCAATCCCGCTGCTCCGGCGTGTGGCGCACCAGGCCCCAGAACACCGGCGTCATCTGCGGCCCCAGCGTGGTCTGCAGCCAGTCCATCCACCGGTCGACGTTGGCGCGGGCGCGCAGGTCTCGCGGCCAGAACGCCTCGCCGCCCTCGTTGGCGGCAGCGAGGTAGCGCAGGATGGCGTTGCTTTCCCACAGCGAGAACTCGTCCTCCACCAGCGTCGGCACCACGCCGTTGGGGTTCAACGCCCGATATTCCGGCGTGTCGGTGCCGCCGAACGCGCCGCCGACATCCTGCCGCTCATAGGGCAGCCGCATTTCCTCCAACAGCCAGATCACCTTCATGACATTGCTGGAATTGGCTCGCCCCAACAGAATCCGCATTGGTCCATCCTCCCCGATTTCGCCGGCACGCTACGGAAGTTGCCGGGTGCCGGAAAGCGCCGCATAGGAATGGCATGAGGCTGTTTGAAGCATGGCGCGCCGCGCTGATAGGCACCCTGGTCAGCGCGGCTGCCCTGGCGGCCGCGTTCGCCACCGAATGGGGCCTCGGCCTGGTGCCCTGCGCGCTGTGCCTGGTCGAACGCTGGCCCTATCGCGTCGGCATCGCGCTGGGCGTGCTGGCGCTGGTGTGGGCGCGCGGTCGCCGCGCCGTGCTGGCCCTGATGGCGGTGACCATGCTGGCCGGCGTCGGCGCTGGAGCGGTCCATGTCGGCGTCGAACAAGGCTGGTGGCCGAGCCCGCTGCCTGAATGTGCCGCGCCCGACCTCGGCCATGGCACCGCCGCCGAACGTCTGGCGCGCATGCCGCTCTTCCCCGCCAAACCCTGCGACGAACCGACCTACCTCATTCCCGGCCTGCCCGTCAGCATGGCGATGGCCAACCTGCTCCTGGCCCTGGCACTCTCGATATACCTGGCCATCTCTGCAGCAAGACCAAGGAAATCTGCATGAGCGACAAGCCGACCTTACCGGGAGACCTCACCGCGTCGGAGGTCGTGGAACGCATCATCCGCGTCGACCATGCCGGCGAGTTCGGCGCCTCGCGCATCTACGCCGGTCAGCTCGCCGTGCTGGGACGCGGCGAGAAGGCCGAGCTGATCCGCCACATGAAAGCGCAGGAGGACGTCCATCTGCAGACCTTCGCCGGCCTGATCGGGCAGCGCCGAGTGCGGCCAACGGCTCTGCTGCCGCTCTGGAACATCGCCGGCTTCACGCTCGGCGCCGTGACAGCCGCACTCGGCACACGCGCCGCGATGGCCTGCACGGTCGCGGTGGAGGAAGCCATCGACGAGCACTACCAAGCGCAAGCAGAAACCCTCGGCGACGACGAGCGCCCGCTGCGGGACACCATTGAGCGATTCCGCGCCGACGAACTCGAGCATCGCGACATCGGGCTGGAGAACGAGGCGGAGCTGACGCCGGGCTACCGGCTGATGTCGCGGGTGATCAAGGCCGGCTGCAAGGTGGCGATCGCCATCAGCGAACGGGTCTAGCACCGGGTACAAAAAAACCCCGGGGATTGCGCCCCGGGGTTCGATGCGGCCGAAGCCTCGGTTAGTTGTTGCTGTTGCGGACGCCGAAGAGCTGCAGCGCCAGCATGAACAGGTTAATGAAGTTCAGATACAGCGTCAGCGCATCGTAGACGCTACGAACCGCGGCCCCATCAGTGCCCTCGGCGTAGGAATACTGCACGTAGTCGTTCTTGATCCGCTGCGTGTCGTACGCAGTCAGCCCGACGAACACCAGCACGCCGATGATGCTGACGGCGAACTGCAGGCCGGAGCTACCGATGAACATGTTGACCACGCTGGCCAGCACGACGCCGATCAGGCCCATCATCAGGAAGCTGCCGAACCGCGTGAGGTCCGTCTTGGTGGTATAGCCCCAGATGCTCATCGCCGCGAAGGTGCCGGCGCTGACGAAGAACACGCGCGCGATGCTGCCACCGGCGTAGATCAGGAAGATGTTGGCCAGCGACGCGCCCATGGCGGCGGCGAACGCCCAGAACAGCAGCTGCGTCGTCTGCCGCGACAGCCGGTTGATGCCGAAGCTCAACACCATCACGAAAGCGAGCGGCGCGAACATCGCGGCATAGCCGAGCAGGCTGGGCTGAACCGCCATGCCACGCGGCGTCATCACCTGGTGATAGAACAGGTTGATCAGCGACGTGTTGGCGACGCCGTAGGCGATTGCCCCGGTCAGCACGAGACCGGACGCCATCCAGTTATAAACGCGCAACATGTAGCCGCGCAGACCGGCGTCGATAACCGCGCCGTCCGCGGCTGAGGGCGAATACGCCCGATAGTCGGGGACGAAAGCCATGGCTCCGTAGATCCTCTTCAATGGGCGAGATGCCCTCAAGGAACTATGTTGGTCACAACCTATTCTGGATCAAGACAAATCGAGAGTTACTCGTTGCGCAGGAACGGCGCCGGCCGCGCCCGCAATGCCGACGCCGTCCCGGCATAGCCGAACGCCAGCATCAGCCCGCTGCACCCGACCAGCGTGATCGCCAGCGACCCCGGCAGGAACACCCAGTCCGCGTGCATCACGAACCGCACCACCGCCCAGCTCGCCAGCGTGCCGACCACCGCCGCCAACACGCCCGCGGCCAGTCCGATGGCGCCGAACTCGACTAACCACGCCGCCCGGATCTGCTTGCGCGTCGCACCCAGGGTTTTCAGCACGATCGCCTCTGCCATCCGTCGCCGCTGCCCCGCCGCCACCGCGCCCGCCAGCACCAGCGCACCAGATGCCAACGTCACCGACCCGGTCGCTGCCAGCGCCGCCGCAATCTTACCCACCAAGGTAGCCACCGCCCCCAACACGTCCGCCACCCGGATACCTGACACGTTCGGCAACGCATCCGTCACCGCCCGCAGGATCGCGGCTTCATCGGCCGGCTTGGCGCGCACGGTCGCGATGTGCGTATGCGGCGCTCGCTCCAGCAGCCCGGGTGACGCCACCATGGTGAAGTTGATCCCCAAGGTGCGCCACGCGATGTCGCGCAAGCTGGCGACCGTCAGGTCGATGTCGCGTCCCAGCACGTTGACGCGGATGACGCTTCCGAGATGCACGCCCCACCCGCGGGCCAGATTGGCGTCGAACGACACCAACGGCTTGCCATCGTAATCCGCCGGCCACCATGACCCGGCCACCAGCTTCGAGTTCTCCGGCAACGCCTTGCTATAAGTGAGTCCCCGGTCCCCCCGCAGCGCCCACTGCGTTTCCGGTGTCGCCTTGACCTCGTCCGCCGGGACGCCGTCCACGCTCACGATGCGCGCCCGCAGGCTCGGCACCTCGTCCACCTTCTCGACGCCGGGTTGCGCCGCCAGGATCTGGCTGAACCGACCCAACTCGTCGTTCTGGATGTCGATAAAGAAGAAGCTCGGTGCCGCCGCCGGCAACTGCTCCACGATCTCTGCCCGGATGTTGGCCTGGATCAGCGCCACCGCCGACAGCGTCGACAGCCCGAGCCCCAGCGACACCAGCATCAACCCGGTCGATGCGCCGGGCCGATGCAGGTTGGCGATCCCCAACCGCGCCCATGCCGCCCGCGGCGACGGCAGATGCCGCGACAGCGCCGTCAGCGCCAGCCCGCCGAGCCAGAACAGCCCCAGCGTCATGGCCGACGCACCGCAAAACCAGGCCGCGAACCGCTTCTCCGGCGACGTCGCGACCACCAGCCCGGCCAGCAACAGCGCCAGCCCGGCGTTCATCGCCAGCAGCGCCGGCCGATTGCGCAACCGCGTCGGCAACAGCGCATCGCGGAACAACGCCGCCCCCGAAATCTGCGCCGCCCGCGCCAACGGCCACAGCGCGAACGCCGCCGCCGTCAGCATCCCATACACCGCCGCCAGCAGCAGCGGCCCCGGATAGATCCCGAGCCGCGGCGGGATCGGCAACGCATCGCCGAACACCCAAACTCCCACCAAGGTCAGGATCGCCCCGCCCACCACGCCCGCCAGAACGCCCGCCCCGGCCAACGCCACGATCTGGATCAAATACGTGGCAAAGATCGTCCGCGATGACGCCCCGAGGCACCGCAGCGTCGCGATGCTGCGCGCCCGCGCTTCCAGCCATGCCCGCACCCCGGTCGCCACCCCGATGCCGCCGACCAGCAACGCCGTCAGCCCAACCAGTGTCAGGAACAACCCGGTCTGATCCACGAAGCGACCCACGCCCGGCGCCGCCTCGCTGGTCTGCCGTATCCGCCATCCGGTCTTGGGAAACGCCGCGCGGATCGCGTCGGCCGTCGCCACCGGATCGGCGCCGGCCGGCAGAATGGTGCGCAGATCGTAGTTGAGCAGACTGCCGGGCTGCACCAGCCCGGTGGCTGGCAGCGCCGCCATCGAGATCATCACCCGTGGTCCCAGGATCGCCGGCCCGGCAACCCGGTCGGGCTCGCCGGTCAGCGCCCCGCGAACGGTGAAACTACCCTGCCCCAGGCGCAGCGTATCGCCCGGCTTGATGCCGAGCCGCTCCAACACCAGCGGGTCGGTCACGATCCCGTCCGCCAGCGCCGGCTGCAACGGCCCCGCACTCGTCGTGGCCGCGCCAACCAGCGGATACCCCGCATCCACCGCCTTCAACTCGACCAGCTGACGTTCGCCGTTGGCCGCGATCGCCATCGACCGCATCGCCACCACGTCCGAGACCGTTGCCCCCCGCGCCCGCAGGAACTGTCGCAACTCGTCCGGCAGCGGCTGCGCCCCGCCCTGGATCTCCAGATCGCCGCCCAGGATGCGCCGTCCTTCCGTCGCCAGTCCCTGCTCGATCCCGTCGCGCAGGCTGCCCACCGCAGCGATTGCCGCCACGCCGAGCGCCAGGCACGCCAGCACGATCCGCAGCCCACGGATGCCGGTGCGCAGCTCCCGCCGCGCAAAGGTGATGGCGGGGCTCAGGCGACCTGCTCCGACACGCGGCCATCGACGATCCTGATGGTCCGGCCGCAGCGCGCGGCCAGCGCCGGGTCATGCGTGATCAGCAGCAGCGTGGTGCCCAGCGTCGCCCGCATCTCGAACAGCAGGTCCATCACCGAGACCCCGGTCGCATGATCCAGGTTACCGGTCGGCTCGTCGGCCAGCAGCAGCCGCGGCCGGCTCGCGAATGCCCGCGCCAACGCCACGCGCTGCTGTTCGCCGCCGGAAAGCTGCCCCGGCAGGTGCGTCAACCGATGCCCCAGCCCCACCGCCGCCAGCCCGGCCCGTGCTCGCTCACCGGCATCGGCCACGCCTGCCAGCTCCAGCGGCACGGCGACGTTCTCCAACGCCGTCATCGCCGGGATCAGATGAAACGCCTGGAACACGATGCCCACGTTGGCGCGGCGGAACTTGGCCAGCGCATCCTCGTCGCGGCCCACCAGGCTCTGGCCCGCCACCTCCACCGTGCCGGACGTGGCCTGCTCCAGTCCGGCCAGCACCATCAGCAAGCTCGTCTTGCCTGATCCTGACGGCCCGACGATGCCAACCGCCTCCCCCGTCCCCACATTGAGGTCCACGCCGGACAATATGTTGACCGACCCGGCGGCCGAAGGCACGGTCAGATGCAGATCCCGCACATGCACGAGAGTGGCTGGCGGGTTTGATGGGGGACCGAGGTTGATGTCCATGATGGCCCCATATGGCGCGCGTCGCGCCGTAACCAACGCGCTGGTGGGGTTAGTAGCGCTCTTTTGCGCTGCAACTGCGAACGCCCGCCCGATCCGCATCCTGATCCTGGGCGACAGCCTCACCGCCGGTTACGGCCTTGCCGCCCCCGACGGCTTCCAGGCGCAGATGCTCGCCGCCCTCAAGGCGCGGGGCCACGACGTCAGCTTCGTCGACGCCGCCGTCTCCGGCGACACCAGCGCCGGCGGCCGCGCCCGCCTGGACTGGGCGCTCAGCGACGGGGTGGACGCCGCCTTTGTCGAGCTCGGCGCCAATGACGGCCTCCGCGGCCTGCCGACCAAGGACCTGCAGGCCAACCTCACCGCGATCCTGGATGCGCTGCGAGCCAAGCACCTGCCGACGCTGCTCAGCGGCATGCTCGCCCCGCCCAATCTCGGCGCCGAGTACGGCGACGCCTTCAAGGCCGTCTACACCGCGCTCGGCCGCCGCCAGGACATCATCTTCGATCCCTTCTACCTCGTCGGCGTCGCGGCCGTGCCGTCGCTCAACCAGGCCGACGGCATCCATCCCAACCCGGCCGGCGTGAAGATCGTCGTTGCGCGCCTGCTGCCGGATATGGAGAAGCTGATCGGGATGGTGCCGGAGGCTTCGCAACAATGAGACTGTTCGTCGCGCTCGATCTCCCGTCCTCGCTCCGCACGCGGCTGTCCTGGATGTCGGGCGGCCTGCAGGGCGCCCGCTGGGTGCCGCCGGAAAACTACCACGTCACGCTGCGCTTCATCGGCGAGGTGCCGGCCTGGCGTGCCGAGGAGATCGACCTCGCCCTGGCCGGGCTGCGCGCCACCGGCTTCGAGTTGCAGCTTTCCGGCGTCGGCACCTTCGAGAAGGGCGGCAAGGTGATGTCGCTCTGGATCGGCGTCGACCGCGACCCGGCGCTCGACCACCTGCAATCCAAGATCGAGACCGCCATGCAGCGCGCCGGCCTCGACTCCGAGCGGCGGCGCTTCAACCCGCACGTCACCCTCGCCCGCGTCGACTCCGTGCCGGCCTTCAAGGTCGCCGAATGGCTCCAGGGCCGAAACCTTTTCCGCAGCGACAAGGTGCCGATCGAACACTTCACCCTGTTCCGCTCGCGCCTTGGCAAGGAGCAAGCCGTTTACGATGCCGAAGTCGAGTACCCGCTCCGTTCCCCCATCCAGCCCAACCCAGCCAGCAGTCCCGACATCGGAGCCGTCGACGTTCGATGAACTCCTCGCCGACGCTCGCGCCTGCACCTTCTGTGAGCTTCCCGCCGGCCCCCGCCCGATCCTCCAGGCCTCGCCCGACTCCCGCCTCGTCATCGCCAGCCAGGCCCCCGGCAGCATCGCCCACGCCAGCGGCATCCCGTTCCAGGACCCGAGCGGCTTCCGCTTGCGCGACTGGCTCGGCCTCGACCAACCTACCTTCTACGACCCGGCCCAGGTCGCCATCCTGCCCATGGGTTTCTGTTACCCCGGCCGCTACCCGCAAGGCGGCGACCTCCCGCCTGCCCCGCCCTGCGCCCCCCGTTGGCGACACCGCTTCCTCGACCGGATGCCGGCAATCCAGCTGATCCTCCTCGTCGGCGGCTACTCCCAGGCCGACGCCCTCGGCCCCGGCCGCATGACAGACCGCGTCCGCGACTACCAAAAGTACCTGCCCCGCTACTTCCCCTTGCCGCACCCGAGCTGGCGCACTGGCATTTGGGAACGCAAGAACCCGTGGTTCACCGACGAGGTGCTGCCGGCCCTCAAGCGCGAGGTCGCCCGAGCCCTCCATGCCTGACAACTCGCTCTACTGGCGCCGCAACCTCTACGTCTGCCTGTTCGGCTCCTTCACCACCCTGCTGGCGATGACGCTGCTGCTGCCGTTCCTGCCGATCTACGTCGAGCAGCTCGGCGTCGAGGGTCACGCCGCCATCGTGCAATGGTCCGGCATCGCTTACGGCATCACCTTTCTCGGCGCCGGCCTGGTCGCGCCGCTCTGGGGCAAGGTCGCCGACCTCTACGGCCGCAAGCCGATCTTGATGCGCGCCGCGCTGGCGATGGCGGTATGCATGTCGTTGATCGGCATGGCCCAGAACATCTGGCAGCTGGTGGCGCTCCGCCTCGCCGCCGGGCTGCTCGGCGGCTACAGCTCCGGCGCTGTCGTGCTGGTCGCGACGCAGACGCCCAAGGACCGATCCGGCTGGGCGCTCGGCGTGCTCTCGACCGGAACGCTGGCCGGCACGCTGCTCGGCCCGCTGATGGGCGGCATCATGCCCGGCCTGATCGGCATCCGCGCCACCTTCTTCGTCGCCGGTGGCGTCATCTTCCTGGCCTTTCTGGCTACCGCCTTCCTGGTGCGGGAAGACCGGACCGATTTCCGCAAGGAGGTCCGCAAGGTCATGCGCGGCGCCTGGTCCATGGTGCCGGATCGCCGCCCGGTGGTGGCGATGCTCATCACGGCGACGCTGCTGCTGTTCGCCAACATGTCGGTCGAGCCGATCATCACCGTCTATGTCGGCCAGCTGCACCCCTTCAACGGCGACGTGGTGCTGACGGCCGGGCTGGTCATGGCCGCCGCCGCGGTCGGCAGCGTCCTCGCCGCCCCGCGCCTCGGCCGCCTGGCGGACCGCGTGGGTCACTGGCGGCTGATCGTCTGGTGCCTGGCCGCGTGCAGCCTGCTGCTGATCCCGCAAGCTTTTGTCACCGCCAGCTGGCAGCTGATCGGCCTGCGCTTCCTGATGGGCATTGCGCTGGCCGGCCTGATGCCGGCCATCACGGCGACGATCCGCCACAACGTCCCGCAAGCCGCGGCCGGCACGATCCTCGGCTACAGCATCTCTGCCCAATACGCCGGTCAGGTCCTCGGCCCGCTGGCCGGCGGCTTCGTCGGCGGCCAAGTCGGCATGCGCGCCGTGTTCCTCGGCACTACCGTGATCATGGCCGCCGGTGCGGCCTTTAACTGGCTGCTCAGCCGCCGGGTCACGGCGCAAAGCAACGGATAACCTTTGCGCCCCTGACCATGACCCGGCAAACTGGCTCCAAAAGAGGGCCGCCCCCATGAGCGAAGCACCAACGATCGATCGCCCCGAGACCACGGACGTCGAACATCTCGACGTGCTCATCGTCGGCGCCGGCATCTCCGGCGTCAGCGCCGGCTATCACCTCCAGCACTCGA
>CAZTJC010000021.1:1737-8622 GCA_964613945.1 uncultured Acetobacteraceae bacterium | reverse complement strand
ATCGTCGGCGCCGGCATCTCCGGCGTCAGCGCCGGCTATCACCTCCAGCACTCGATGCCCGGTACCAGCTTCGCCATGCTCGAAGCCCAGAAAAGCTACGGCGGCACCTGGTATACCCATAAATATCCCGGAATCCGCTCCGACAGCGACCTCTACACCTTCGGCTTCCGCTTCAAGCCCTGGACCGGTGCGCCCATCGCCACCGCTGAGGAAATCCGCAAATACATGGGCGAGGCGATCGCCGAGAACGGCCTCGACCGCCGTATCCGCTACCAGCACAAGGTGGTCCGCGCCGCCTGGTCCACCGAGGCCAAACGCTGGACGATCGACGCCATCCGCACCGATACCGACCAACCTGTCCGCTTCACCGCCAACTTTCTCTGGATGTGCCAGGGCTACTATCGCCACGAGGACGGCTTCATGCCGCAATGGCCCGGCACGGCGGATTTTAACGGCCAGATCGTCCACTCCATGCACTGGAACCCCGACACCGACCTGTCCGGCAAGCGCGTCGTGGTCATCGGCTCCGGCGCTTCGGCCGCCACCATCGTGCCCAACATCGCCGAGCACTGCGAGCACGTCACCATGCTGCAGCGCACGCCGATCTTTTACCGCACCGGCCGCAACGCCATCGAGATCGCCGACGAACTCCGCCGTCTCGAGGTGGACGAGACCTGGATCCACGAGATCGTCCGCCGCAAGATCCTCTACGAGCAGAAGGTCTTCAACGGCCGCAGCTTCACCGATTCCGAGACCGTCCGCGGCGAACTGCTTGGCCTGGTCCGCGACGCGCTCGGCGAAGGCTCGGAGGAGACCATCGCCGCCAACTTCACCCCCAAATACCGCCCCTGGCAGCAGCGCATCGCCTTCGTGCCCAACGCCGACTTCTTCGAGCAGATCAAGGCCGGCCGCGCCTCGGTCAAGACCGGCGTCATCGAGCGCTTCGTCCCCGACGGCATCGAACTGCAGAGCGGCGAGGTGCTGAAGGCTGACCTCGTCGTCGCCGCCACCGGCTTCCATCTCAGCGTCCTGGGCGACATCGACTTCACGATTGATGGCGAGCCGCTCGCCTTCGGCGAAACCGTGACCTATCGCGGCCTGATGTTCACCGGCGTGCCCAACATGGCCTGGGTGTTCGGCTACCTGCGCGCCTCCTGGACGCTACGCGCCGACCTGGTGGCCGACTTCATCGTCCGCCTGCTCGGCCACATGAAGGCGCAGGGCGCCGAGATGGTCGTCCCGACATTGCGGCCCGAAGACGCCGGCATGCCGCTCGAGCCCTGGATCGCGCCGGACAACTTCAACCCGGGCTACGTCAACCGCGGCATCCACCTGCTGCCAAAATGCGGCAACAAGACCGAGTGGCGCCACACCCACGACTACTGGGAGGACAACCACACCATCCCCAACGCCGACCTGGACGACGGCACCCTGACCTACCGCTAAGGTTAGGGCGGGCCCATCCCGTTCGCGGCCAGGATGTTCAGCGTCTCCGGCCCGGCCAGCATCGCCAGCAGGATGATCGGCGTCTCCGCCGCCTTCGGGTTCATCGCCGCCACGTAGGTCGTCCGGCTCTGCAGGTCGGCTGGCAGTGGCCCGACCAGCGTCGCCCCCTTGACCGCGATCAGCTCGCTGGCCTGCCCCAAGGCCAGCGTCGCCGAACCATCGAGCAGCTTCTCGGCTGAAAGCCCGCCCTGCGTCATCACCAGCTTCGGCTTCATCTGGTCGGCGATGCCGAGCTTGTCGAACATGCCCATGAGATAGGCGCCGCTGGTTCCGCCCGACGCCGGATCGACCATGGCGACTTTAGGCGCCGCCAGCAGAGTCTGCTTCAGCGCCCCGCTGGTCGAGATGTCCGGCTTGGCCGCCCCCGCTTTGACCGACACGCCGATCCCCACGGAGGCGATCGGCGTCACCAGGATCACCTGCCCTTCCTTTGCCGGCCCTTCGACCGTCGCGGGCGTCAGGATCGCGATGTCGAACAGCTCGCCCCGCCCGATCCGGCCGGCGACGCCGCCAGACGTATCCGTCGTCACGATTACCTTGCTGCTGTTGCGTGCCTCGAATGCGGGAATGATCGCCTCCAGCACGGGGCGGAACGCACCCGATACCAGAACACGCACATCGGCCGCATTGGCCGGCGCCAGGCCAAGCGCACCAAAAGCCAGGCCGGACAACAGCAGCCTTCGAAGCAGGGTCATCGATCCTCCGCATTAACGATCAACAAGATACGTGCAGGCGCCAGATGGCGCCAGATGGAGCGAGACCGCGCCAGCGGGGCTTGCCGAAGCCGAACTCGCGCGTTAGCCCGGACCCATGCAAACCGTCGACACCATCGCCCCGTTCAAGCTGACCGTCTGCGGCATCGACGAATTGTTCAGCCACTGCGAAGCGCGCCCGACCCACGTGCTCTCCATCCTCGACCCTGACCACCCCGTCCCCGAGGCGTTCGGCACTTTCGGCGAGCACGAGAAGCTGGAGCTGCGCTTCCACGACAACATCGATCCCCGGCCCGGCGAGACGATGCCCACCGAGGACCACGTCGCCGCCCTGCTCGCCTTCGGCCGCGACCTCATGGCCGAACCGCCGCAGGACGCCCACCTGCTCGTCCATTGCCACGCCGGCATCTCCCGCTCCACCGCGTCGATGGCGCTCATCCTCGCCCAGCATCGCCCCGACCTGTCCGCCGAGCAGATCCTGGCCGAAATCCTGCGCATCCGCGACAAGGCCTGGCCCAACCTCCGCATGCTCGAGATGGGCGACGCCATGCTCGGCCGCGGCGGCGAGTTCCCCCGTGCCGCCCACGCCATCTATCAGCGCCAGCTCGAGATCCGTCCCTTCCTGTGGGACTTCATGAGCAACCTCGGCCGTGACCGCGAACTGGCCCAAGCCACCCGTCCCGTTATCGCCTCCTGAGCAACCGCCTACTCGCGGATCAGCCGCAGCGCATCGGTCGCCACCGTGATGCCGGCCGCCTCCAACCCGTCGAGGATGTCGCGCACCATGCGATCCTTGACCGCCCGAGTGCCGTGATCCTCGACTGCGAAGCGCACCGACATCTGCAGGTAGTTGCTGGTCAGGCTGCAATACACCCGCGGCACGAAGTCCAGCCGGCGGACGTCGAACCGGCTTTCCAGCGTCCGCGCCGCCGTCTCGTTCATCACCGCCGGATCGAGCGCGTGTTGCCGCGCCGCCTCCAGCATGATCGCCTCCACCCGCCGCCGATCGTCGCCGTAGCGCACCGGCAGGTGCAGCTCCTCCCAGATATACGGAAAGTCCCGGGTGTAATTATAGACGGGGTCCTCGAAGATCTTGGCGTTGCTCACCGTCACGATGCGCCCGGTGAACTGCCGGCTCTTCACCCACACCGCCGGCCCCGCATCGGTGCCTGGCGCCACCCCCATCTCCATCAGTGTCGTCTGCATGAAGCCCAGCCGCAGCACGTCGCCGCGCACCCCGCCCATGTTGATCCGGTCGCCGATGGCAAACAGCCCGCTATTGAGAATGACCACGTAACCGGCGAACGACGTGATGACCCGCTGCAACGCGAACGCCAGCCCGGCGCCGATCAGCCCCAGTGCCGTGGCCAGCCGCGCCGGGTCCTCGAACCAGATCGACGCCAACATGATCACGCCAACCGCGAACGACCCGGTGTTGACGATCTGATGGCCCCAGAACCGTGCAATGATGGCACGCTTGCTCTCGCCGGGGAGGACCATCTTCAAGCCGAGTCGCACGATCCGGCGCAGCACCCATATGGCGATCAACACGCCTGCCGAGAGCAGAACCCTCTCCAGGTTCGCCTGGCTAAATCCGATCAGATGGATACCTGGCACATTCACTCCCTCATCCCGGCGGCCAGAATAGCATGACAGAAGCCATCACCCCCGCCATCAACCCTGCCAACATCGCGGCGCGGCTGATGTCGCTCGCCCGCGCCCGCCAAGACCTCCCCGCCACCCTGTCCGACGCCGACGCCGCCGCTGCCGCCGCCCCGCCCGGCGCCGATGAGGCCGCCCTGGTCGAAGCGCTGCGCCGGGTCATCGCCGACCGCCTCGCCCCGGTCGCCCGCCGCAATCCGGACGTGGCCTTTGCCGAAGCCGCCGAACGCAGCGAGGAACTGAGCGGCCGCCAGCCCACCATCCCGGCCGTGCAGGAACTCGCGAGCCTCGTCGCCATGGCCGCCGGGCTCGACCCGGCCGACGCCAATCTGCTCCGCCAGCGCCTCGTCGCCGCCGAGCAAAGCCGCCGCACCGCCGCCAAGACCGCCAAGGAGCGCGCCCGCACGCTGGAAGCCTCCGAGCAGCAGAAGCGCCGCGAGTGGGAAAGCGAACTGGTCGGCGTCGACGACCTGCCCGCCATGCTCGGGGCGCCTCGCCGCCTGATCGAACGCTGGCTCGGCGAGGGCCTGATCCCGGTCGCCCGCACCACCACGACGCGCAAGAACGGCGAGATCGTCGAGGAACTCGACTTCCACCCCGACCAGATCACCGCCCTGCTGCCGCAGGTCGCCCGCTGGAAAGGCATCGAACCCGATACCGAGCGCCGCCGCGTCCCCAACGGCGCCATCGCCCGCCGCGCCGGCCTCGACCGCTTCGCCGCCCATTTCGCCGAAGCCCGCGCGCTGCTGCGCCGGATCACCGTGGTCATCGGCCCCACCAACTCTGGCAAGTCGCACTATGCGCTGGAACGCCTGGCAGCCGCCGAGAGCGGCGCCGCCCTCGCCCCCCTGCGCCTGCTGGCGCTCGAATTCCAGGACGCGCTGCTGGCCCGCGGCGTCCCCACCAGCCTCATCACCGGCGAGGAACGGCACATTATCGAGGGCGCGCAACACGTCGCCTGCACCGTCGAGATGGCCAACACCGGCCGCATCGTCGACGTCGCCATCGTGGACGAAGCCCAGATGCTGGCCGACCCCGACCGTGGCGCCGCCTGGACCGCCGCCATCATGGGTATCCCGGCCCGCGAGGTGATCGTGCTCGGCGCCCCCGACTGCCTGCCGCTGGTGCAACGCCTAGCCGAACTCTGCGACGAGCCGGTGGAAGTGATCCGCCTGGAGCGCAAGAGCCCGCTCCGCGTCGCCGATGAATCCGTCGGCATGGGCGCTATCGGGCCTGGCGACGCCATCGTCGCCTTCTCCCGCCGCGAGGTGTTCGCCATGCGCGAGCAGGTCGTCGCCCGCGGTCTGACCCCGGCCGTGATCTACGGCGCCCTCGGCCCGGAAGTCCGCCGCGCCGAAAGCCGCCGCTTCCGCGAGGGCGGCGCCCCCGTGCTGGTCGCCACCGACGCCATCGGCATGGGCCTCAACCTGCCCATCCGCCGCGTGCTGTTCTCCTCGCTAGTGAAGTGGGACGGCCGCGAGGAACGCTCGCTGACGCCCGCCGAAGTGCGCCAGATCGGCGGCCGCGCCGGCCGCTTCGGCCAGCACGAGGAAGGCATCGTCGCCGTTCTATCCGGCGGCGGCGAACCCCGCCGCCTGCGCACGCTGATGAACACGGAGCCGATGCCGCCTGCCGACCTGCGCCCGCTGGTCTCGCCGGACCGCCGCATCGTCCAGGGCGTCGCCGAAGAACTCGGCACCGTCTCGCTGCTGGAAACCCTGCGCCGCATCAGCAAGGCCGTGCTGCGACCCGGCGATCCCAACTACCGCCTCGCCGACCTGGAACAGCAGATGGAGATCGCCGCCGCCATCGACGGCACCGGCCTTTCCTTACTGGACCGCTGGACCTACGCCCTCTGTCCGGTCGACCTGCGCGACGCCGGTATCGAGCGCCTGCTCCGCTGGGGCGTCGAACACGCCGCCGGCACGGAAGTCGCCCCACCCAGCATCGGCCACCTCCCGCCGCCCGAACGCGCCGACCAGACCGCTCTCGAACGCGCCGAGAAGGTCGCCAAGCGCCTGGTCACCTGGCGCTGGCTCGCCCAGCACTACCCCGAGACCTACGCCGAGATGGACCGCGCCACCGAGGAACGTCGCCGCCTCGACACCTTCATCGAAACGGTGCTCCGCCAGCAGGCCATCGGCCGCGCCCGCCGCTTCCAGCGCGGCAGCGGCAAACCCCGCGACGAGGGCGAGGCGCCCGCGGCATCGAAGTCGAACCAGCCTAGCCCTCGCGACCCCGGCTCGAAATCCGGCAAGGGCAAGCGCCCGTTCAAAGGCCGGCGCCGATCATAAGGGCGGGTAGAAACCCGCCCTCGCAAGCTGAAAAACTAAGTCCCGCAGAACGTCGCCAGCACCCGCTCATCGGCCGTCGGCGGCAGCGCATATCGCTCCCGCCCCGCCTGCGCCTCGAACGGCCGCGCCAGAACCTCCAGCAACGCCACGAACGGCGCGTCGTCACCGCGCTCGGTCGCCGCGGCCAGCGCCGCTTCGACGAGGTGGTTGCGCGCGATATACAGCGGGTTCACCGCTCGCATCGCCGCCGCCCGCCCCGGATTCGGCTCCGCTGCCAGTCGCGCCCGCCACGCCGGAGCCCAGGCATCGTACGCCGCCGCCGGGCTGAACAGCGCCCTCACCGGCGCCTCGTCGCCCTCGACCGCATCCGCCAAGGCCCGGAACGTCAGCGTGAAATCCGCCTGCCCTTCCTCCATGTGCTTCAGCAGCCCCTGCGTCAGCTCGTCATCCCCGTCGCGTTCCGTCTCCAGCCCGATCTTACGCCGCAGCCCGGCCAGATATACCGCCTCGAATCGCTCCCCGAAGCCGGAGATCGCCGCCTGGGCGATCTCGATCCCGTCCTTCTGCTCCGGCGCTAGCAACGGCAGCAACGCCTCCGCCAGCCGCGCCAGGTTCCACCCGGTGATCCGCGGTTGCCGCCCATAGGCATACCGCCCGGCCTGGTCGATCGAGCTGAACACCGTCCCGGGGTCGTAGGCATCCATGAACGC
>CAZTJC010000021.1:0-1637 GCA_964613945.1 uncultured Acetobacteraceae bacterium | reverse complement strand
ACCGGCTGCCCCGTCGTCACCGCCGCCAGCGCCCGCGTGGTCGGAATGCCCAACCCATGCATCGCCTCGCCCAGGATGTACTCCCGCAGCACCGGCCCCAGCGCCGCCCGCCCGTCGCCGCCGCGCGAGAACGCCGTCCGCCCAGCGCCCTTGAGCTGCACGTCAAACCGCTGGCCCGCTTGGGTGACGACTTCGCCCAATAGCACCGCGCGACCGTCGCCCAGGATCGGCGAGAAGTTGCCGAACTGATGCCCGGCATACACCTGCGCGATCGGCGTCGACCCGGCCGCCACCCGGTTGCCCGACAGCAGCGCCGCGTCAAGCGCCGCCGGGTCGATGCCGAGTTCGGCGGCCAGCGCGGTGTTCACCCGCACGATCTGAGGATCCGCCACCGGCGTCGGCGCCTGCGCGGCGAAGAACCGCGCCGGCAACCGCGCATAGCTGTTGTCGAACGCGATGGGGGCCGTGGGAACGTGATCAAGCGGCATCGAGCAACTCCAGCGTCAGCGGGTCCGGCACGCCCGCGTAGTAATGCTCCAACGCCGCAGTGAACGGCGAAGGCCGTATCGCCGCGAACAGCGTAAGACAGGACCGGAATTTCAGGTCGTCCGGGCTGCCGAGGATCTGCAGCGCCGTCTTGCCCTGCACGTGGTCGACCAGGCCGACGCATTCAAGCAAACGCGGCCCGAGCACCGGATGCCCGAGGTAAGCGCGCGCCTCCTCCAGCCCGGCCAGCCCATAGAAGCGCGCCGTCTCGCTCCGCCCGAGCGACCGCAATTGCGGAAAGATGAACCACATCCAGTGCGACCGCTTGGCGCCGGCGGCCAGTTCCCGGCGAACTGTGTCGATCACCGTCGCTTGTGCCGTGACGAAACGCTGGAGATCGGGGGTCATTCGGCATCGGTGTCCTTGTGCTCGGCGCGCTCCCGCAGGATCGTGCGCGCGATAGAGAAAGAAGATCGAGGAAACATGAAGCAATACCGGATCGCAGCCATCCCCGGCGACGGCATCGGCGTCGAAGTCATCGCGGCCGGCATCGAGGTGCTCAATAGGCTCGCCGCCCGCGACGGCGGCTTCACGTTCGCGTTCGATCATTTCGACTGGGGCACCGACTACTACAAGCGCCACGGCATCATGATGCCCGCCGACGGCCGCGACCACATCGCCAAGCACGACGCCATCTTCTTCGGCGCCGTGGGCGCCCCCGACGTGCCGGACCACATCACGCTCTGGGGCCTGCGCCTGGCGATCTGCCAGCCCTTCGACCAGTACGCCAACGTCCGACCTACCCGCATCCTGCCCGGCATCGTCTCGCCGCTGCGCGCCGTCTCCGGCCCCGAACTCGACTGGGTGATCGTGCGCGAGAACTCCGAAGGCGAATATGCCGGCGTCGGCGGCCGCGTGCACCAGGGCATGCCGATCGAGACCGCGACCGACGCCTCCATCATGACCCGCGCCGGCGTCGCCCGCATCATGCGCTTCGCCTTTAAGCTGGCCCAGTCCCGGCCCCGCAAGCTGCTGACCGTCGTGACCAAGAGCAACGCCCAGCGCTACGCCATGGTCATGTGGGACGAGGTCGCCGTCGAGATCGCCGCCGAGTTCCCCGACGTCACCTGGGACAAGATGCTGGTCGACGC
>CAZTJC010000020.1:44331-56817 GCA_964613945.1 uncultured Acetobacteraceae bacterium | reverse complement strand
CGTCTGGAAACGCGTTCCGGTGCGTCGGAGGCGCCTCTTGGCGCCGCCCGGCGTGGGTTTGGCAGCACCGGAGCGGAGCCGACATAAGTCCGCGAGCACCGGAGCGCAGGAAACGCGCGTTGGATGACCACCGGAACGCGTTTCCGCTTGTCGCCCCCGCATCCACCCGGCAAACCGGGGCAACAAACGGAGGAACTGCCATGTCGCAACCCGGCTCGGCCGAAATCGGCTTCATCGGCTTAGGCGCCATGGGTTTGCCCATGGCCAAGAACCTTCTCGCCAAGCAATTCCGCCTCCGCGGCTACGATACCCGCCAGGCCGCCATCGACGCCCTGTCCGCGTCCGGCGGCACCGGCGCGGCCAGCGCCGCCGAAGCCGCGACCGGCGCCGAAACCCTCATCCTCATGGTTGTCAACGCCGCCCAGGCCGGCCAGGTCCTCGACACCGCCCTCGACGCCCTGGCCCCCGGCGCAGTCGTCATCCTCATGGCCACCTGCGCCCCCGCCGCCGCCGCCGCCCTGGCCGCCCGCGTCACCGACACCGGTCGCCGCTTCATCGACGCCCCCGTCTCCGGCGGCATCCCCGGTGCCACCAACGGCACCCTCACCATCATGGCCGCCGCTCCCGCCGACACCCTTGCCGCCGCCAAGCCGATCCTCGACACCCTCGGCGACAAGCTCTTCCACGTCGGCGATACCCCCGGCCAGGGCGCCACCGTCAAAACCGTCAACCAGCTCCTCGCCGGCGTCCACATCGCCGTCGCCGCCGAAGCCTTCGCCTTCGCCCAGAAGGCCGGCGTCGACACCGACATCCTGCTGGAGATCATGTCCGGCAGCGCCGCCTCCTCCTGGATGCTCCGCGACCGCGGCCCCCGCATGCTGCAGGCCGACCCGCCCACCGCCAGCGCGGTCGACATCTTCGTCAAGGATCTCGGCCTGGTCCTGGACGCCGGCCGCGACGCCCGCGCCGCCCTACCGCTCGCCGCCCTGGCCCACCAGCTCTTTCTCGCCGCCTCCGGCCGCGGCGACGGCACCGCCGACGACAGCCAGGTCATCCGCAGCTACCAGACCCTCAACGGCACATGAATCTGGAATCAGCCGTCGCCGGCGCCGGTCTCGCAGCCACCGCCGCGTCCCGTCACCCCGTCCTGCACCGGCTCGAGAACGGCATCGCTCGCATTGTCGCCGCCTTTGCCGCGGCCGCCCTCCTGCTCGAGGTCGGCCTCCTCCTCGCCGGCGTCACCTTCCGCTTCGTCCTCAACCGCCCCCTCATCTGGAGCGACGAGCTCGCCTCCACCGTCTTTCTCTGGCTCGCCATGCTGGGCGCCGTCCTCGCCCTGCATGCCGGCGCCCATATGCGCCTGTCCACGGTCGCGACCCGGCTTCCGCCCCACCTCCGTGGCCCCGCCGCCGCCCTCGCCGCCCTCGCCCCCCTGCTCCTACTACTCATCCTGATACGCCCCGCCCTCGACTACATGGACGACCAGTCCTTCATCGAGACCCCCGCCATGGGCTGGCCCGACTCCATCCGCGCCGCCGCTGTCCCCGTCGGCTTCGGCCTCATGATCCTCCTCTCGGTCCTGCACCTGCTGCAGTTCCGCCTCCGCGACATCCTCCCCGTCGCCGGCATCCTCGGTGCCATCGCCGCCGCCCTCTGGCTCGGTCACCCCCTCCTGGCCCTGCTCGGCAACTGGAACCTGCTGCTCTTCTTCGTGGTCCTGCTCGGCGCCGGCGTCCTCGCCGGCATCCCCATCGCCTTCGCCTTCGCGCTCGCCACCGCCGCTTACCTCCTCTGCACCACCAACACCCCGCTACAGGTGATGCCCGGCCGCATGGACGAGGGCATGTCCTCCCTCATCCTCCTGGCCGTCCCGCTTTTCGTCCTCCTGGGCGGCCTCATTGAACTCACCAACATGGCCCGCGTCATGGTCGCCTTCCTCGCCGCCCTCATCGGTCACGTCCGCGGCGGGCTGCAATTCGTCCTGCTCGGCGCCATGATCCTCGTTTCCGGCATCTCCGGCTCCAAGACCGCCGACATGGCCGCCGTCGCCCCCGTGCTGATCCCCGAGATGAAGAAGCGCGGCCTGGACGAAGGCGAGATGGTCGCCCTCCTCGCCGCCACCGGCGCCATGGCCGAAACCATCCCGCCCTCCCTGGTCCTCATCGCCATCGGCTCCGTCACCGGCGTCTCCATCGCCGCCCTCTTCACCGGCGGCCTCCTCCCCGGCGTGGTGCTGGCGATCGGCCTGGCCATCCTCGCCCGCCGCCGCGCCGGCGCCGAGAACCTCGCCGGCGTCACCCGCGCCCCTGCCCGGGTCATCGGCAAGACCTTCCTGATCGCCCTCCCCGCCCTGGTCCTGCCGCTGCTGATCCGCACCGCCGTCATCGAGGGCGTCGCCACCGCCACCGAAGTCTCCACCATCGGCATCGTCTACATCGTCGCCTGCGGCATCCTCATCTACCGCAGCTTCCCGCTCCGCCGCCTGTATCCCCTGCTGGTCGACGCCGCCACGCTCTCCGGCGCCGTCCTGTTCATCATCGGCGCCGCCAACGGCATGGCCTGGGCGCTCACCCAGTCCGGCTTCTCCCGCGCCCTGACCGCCGCCATGGCCTCCATCCCCGGCGGCCAACTCGGCTTCCTCGGCATCTCCATCGTCGCCTTTGTCGTCCTGGGCAGCGTCCTGGAGGGCATCCCCGCCATGGTCCTCTTCGGCCCGCTCCTGTTTCCCGTCGCCCGCGCCGCCGGCATCCACGAGGTCCACTATGCCATGGTGGTCATCCTCGCGATGGGCATCGGCCTGTTTGCACCCCCCTTCGGCCTCGGCTACTACGCCGCCTGCACCATCGGCCGCGTGAATCCTGACGCTGCCCTCTTGCGAATCTGGCCCTATCTAGGCGTTCTGGTCTTGGGCCTGCTCATCGTCGCCGCAATCCCCTGGATTTCCATCGGCTTCCTGCCAAACTAACGGAATCAGTTGATGTTGCTGAAAACCACTGCCGCGATCCTGCTCGCCAGCCTCGCCGCCGCAAACGCACAACCCTCCGTCCCCGGCAGCGGCGTCATCGCCACCACCCCCTGGACCCGCGCCACCACGGCCGGCACCGCCGCCGTCTATGTCACCCTGAAAAGCCCGGTCCAGGACAAGCTGATCGCCGTCACCGCCCCGGGCCTTCCCGGCGTCAAGGCCGAGATCGACCTGATGGTCGTCGACAACGGCACGGTCGTCGCCCGTCCTCTCCCCGCCGGCCTGGCCCTTCCCCCCGGCCAGCCCGTCGCCCTGCAGCCCGGCGGCTACCTCATCACCCTGACCGACCTCAACAAACCGCTCCAGCTCAATGACACCTTCCCGCTCCGCCTGACCTTCGCCATCTCCCAACCCATCGACCTCTCCGTCCGCGTCGCCGCCATCGGCCCCAGCAATCCCCCTGCCGCCAACTAATCCCCAACTAGTCCCCAGCTGATCCAAGGACTCCACGATCAAGCCCCTCCGCTCCCACCAGGCCCAACTCACCGGCATCGTCACCGCCATCGCCGCCGGTGAAACCGACCTCCGGGACATCCTCGCCGCCGTCACCCCCGGCGGCGGCAAATCCCTCCTCCCCGTCATCGCCGCCGCCCGCCTCGTCGCTGCCAACCTCATCGACCGGATTGTCTGGGTCGTCCCCCGCGAAACCCTCCGCCTCCAGGCCGAGGAAGCCTTCGCCGACCCGACCTGGCGCACCGCCCTCGATCACGCCCTTTCCGTCCGTGCCGCCGACAACACCCCGGACCCCTCCCGCGGCCTGTCCGGCTACATCACCACCTACCAGGCCATCGCCGCCGCCCCCGACCTCCACCTTTCCGAGTTCCGCCGCCACCGCACCCTGCTGGTAGTCGACGAGGTCCACCATCTCCCCTCCCTCGCCGAGATCGACCCGGTCGCCGCCAAGGACGAGGACCCCGCCTCCGCCCAGGCAAGCGCATGGTCCGTCGCCATCCTCCCCCTGCTGGAAACCGCCCGCTACCGCCTCCTCCTCTCCGGTACCCTCGAGCGTGCCGACGGCAAGGGCATCCTCTGGCTCCCCTACCGCACCGGTCCCCGCGCCCGCACCAAGGAGGTTGCGCTCGACGCCCCCGGCTGGGCCGTCATCGGCTACTCCCGCCGCCAGGCCCTGGCCGAACGCGCCGTCCTCCCTGTCACCTTCGGCGCCCTCGACGGCCAGGCCAGCTGGCGCGACGAGGAAGGCCGTGAAGTCGGCCCCCACCGCCTCGCCCATCATCATCCCGAGGAAACCACCCGCCCCGCCCTCTTCACCGCACTCCGCACCGGCTTCGCCGACGCCCTCCTGCGCGAGGCCTTTCTCTCGATCCGCGATCTCCGCGCCCGCCGCCGCGAATCCGGTAAAACCCGCGGCCTCGGCAAACTCCTCGTCGTCGCCCCCGACCAGGTCACCGCCAAGCGCTACCTAGCCCAGATCGCCACCTGGCTCCCCGCCAGCCAAGCCGACTCCATCGCCAAGCTGGCCACCTCCGACACCCCCCGCGCCCACGAGATCCTGGCCGCCTTCCGCCTCCGCCCCGAACCCTCGATCCTGGTCACCGTCGCCATGGCCTATGAAGGCCTCGACGCCCCCGAAGTCGCCGTCGTCGCCGCCCTCACCCACATCCGCTCCCGCCCCTGGCTCGAGCAGATGGTCGCCCGCGCCACCCGAGTGGACCCCCACGCCGGCTCCTACGCCACCCAGCGCGCCCTGGTCTTCCACCCCGACGACCCCCTCTTCGCCCAGTTCCGCCGCCGCATGGAAACCGAACAAGGCACCCTCGCCCGCCCTCCCAAACCCTCCAAGCAGCGCACCCTCCCCGACTGGCTTCTGGACCGCGCCTCCGCCGAAAAAGACGGTATCACCCCGCTGGAATCCAACGCCCTGGCCCTTCGCTTCGAAACCCTCCGGCCCGGCCCCGACCTCGCCATGCGCCGCCCCGAGCACGAGGAAGCCCAGACCGAACTCCTGGAGGTCCCCAGCACCGTCGAGCGCCGCCTCCGCGCCCGCCTCGGCGAGATGGTCGCCGCCCAGGCCGTCGAGGACGAAGCCGGCCGCACCGGCCTGAAATCCGCCGTCGCCGGCGCCGGCCTTTACCATCGCTACAACGCAGTCCTCAAACGCGTCACCGGCAACAAGAGCCGCGCCGAGATGACCCTGGCCGAACTGGAAGCCGCCATCGGCTGGCTGGAACGCAACCGCCTCGAAACCCAGCTGAACCTGCTGGAAGACGACCCCCGCTACACCTGGACCGCCCGCAAGCGCGCCGCCTGGAAACCTCCCACCGGCCGCGTCCCTACTACCTGACCCTCCCCCTCTAGACCCGGCGCTCCCACAAGCCGATCCTCCGGCCATGACCGATACCCCGAATCCCCACGCCGAACCCTGGCAATGGCCCGAACCCACCTGGCGTAACATCGTCGGCCGCGCCCGCGCCGGCCGCAGCCTCGCCCCCACCGCCTGGCCCGGTGGCGCCCGCTGCGCCGTCGCCATCTCCTTCGACGCCGATCACGAAACCATTCCGCTGCGCGACTCCGACGAAAGCCCCATGCGCATCAGCCAGGGCCAATACGGCAACCGCCGCGCCATGCCCCGCATCCTCAAGCTGCTAGACCGCGAAGCCATCCCCGCCAGCTTCTTCTACCCCGCCGTCTCCGCCCTGCTTCACCCCGAAGAAGTGCGCCGGGTCGCCGCCGCCGGCCACGAGATCGGCATCCACTCCTGGATCCACGAAGCCAACACCAAGCTCCCGCCCGGCGCCGAGCGCGACCTCACCTTCCGCGCCGCCGACACCCTCGAACGCCTGTCCGGCACCCGCCCCGTCGGCATGCGCACTGCCAGCTGGGACTTCTCCGTCGACACCCTGGACATCATCCGCGAGCTGGGCCTGCTCTATGACAGCTCCCTCATGGCCGACGACGACGCCTACGAGCTGGAGGCCGACGGCAAGCCCACCGGGGTCGTCGAACTCCCCCCCGAATGGATCCGCGACGACGCCGTCTACTGGAACTTCGTCCGCTTCAGCGGCCTCCGCCCCTACACGCCCCCCAGCTCGGTCCTGGAGATCTTCAAATCCGAGTTCGACGGCGCTTACGCCGAAGGCGGCATGTTCCTGCTCACCCTGCACCCGCACATCTCCGGCCACCGCTCCCGCCTTCCCGTGCTCGAGCAGCTGATCGCCCACATCAAGGCCACCGGCCCCTGCTGGTTCGCCACCCACGCCGACATCGCTCGCTACTGCAAGGAGAATGCCGCGGAGCCGAGCGCTTGAGCAGCGCCTCCCCGGCAACTCCTGACGGGCTCAACTCAGCCCGCCAGGCGATCACCGCCGCCGGTATCGGCAACGTCCTCGAATATTATGATTTCGGCATCTACGGCTTCCTCGCCG
Source organism: uncultured Acetobacteraceae bacterium (assembly GCA_964613945.1). Lineage (GTDB taxonomy): Bacteria > Pseudomonadota > Alphaproteobacteria > Acetobacterales > Acetobacteraceae > JAVVHH01. Next base: position 50,409 of record CAZTJC010000020.1, on the reverse strand, counting down.
CCACGATCGGTCGCAAGTTCTTCCCCGGTGCCGACCCCACCGCCTCCCTGCTCGCCACCTTCGCCGCCTTCGGCATCGCCTTCCTCGCCCGTCCCCTCGGCGCGATCGTCCTCGGCCGCATGGGCGACGTTCGCGGCCGCAAGTCCACCCTCGTGCTCACCGTCGTCCTCATGGCGGTCGGCACCGCCGGCATCGGCCTGATCCCCGACTACGCCGCCATCGGCGTCGCCGCCCCGATCCTGCTGGTCCTCTGCCGCCTGCTGCAGGGCCTGTCCGCCGGCGGCGAATGGGGCAACGCCACCGCCTTCATCGTCGAATGGTCCCCCGAGGGCCGCCGCGGCTTCTTTGGCAGCTTCAGCCAGGCCTCCGTAGTCGGCGGGCTCCTGCTCAGCTCCGCCGTCGCCGCCCTGCTCAACAGCGCCTTCACCGCCGACCAGATCGACGCCTGGGCCTGGCGCATCCCCTTCCTGCTCGGCATCCTGCTGCTGCCGGTCGGCCTCTGGCTCCGCCGCGGCATCGGCGAAACCCCGCGCTTCGAAGCCGAGCAGCACGGCGAGACCGCCGGCCTGGCCGATCTCGGCTCTCCCGTCGGCCTCATGGCCCGCGCCTTCGGCTTCACGATCCTCTGGACCGTGTCGTACTACATCATGCTGACCTACCTGCCGACCTTCACCCAGCGCTACGCCGGGCTCTCGGCCACCGAGTCCCTCTGGTCAAACACGATCGGCCTCGTCGTCCTGGTCCTGGTCATCCCCCTCATGGGCGCCCTCTCCGACCGCGTCGGCCGCAAGCCGCTGCTGCTGTTCTGCTGCACCGCTTTCGTCCTGCTCTCCTATCCCGGCTTCCGCCTCATGACCGCCTCGCCGGGCCTGTGGACCATCCTGCCGATCCAGATCGCCTTCGACCTCGTCATCGCCACCTTCGCCGGCACCGGCCCGGCCGCTATCGTCGAACTCTTCCCCACCCGCTCGCGCACCACCTTGATGTCGATCGGCTACAGCCTCGCCGTTGCCATCTTCGGCGGCTTCGCCCCCTTCATCGCCACCTGGCTGATCGGCGCCACCGGCACTCCCCTTGCCCCGACTTTCTATCTGATCGCCGCCGGCCTGGTCTCCGCCCTGACCATCGCCCCCTTCCGCGAAACCGCCTTTGAACGCCTCCGTTGAACCAAGCGCCCCAGACATCTCCCGGAACACATGCCCATGCACCTGCTCCACGTCGAAAGCTCGCCCCGCAAGACGCGCTCTGCCTCCAACGAGATCGCCCTGGCCTTTGTCAGCGAATGGTCCGCCCGCCACCCCGGCGCAACCGTGGATACGCTCGACGTCTGGGAAACCGACCTCCCGCCCTTCGACGGTGAAGCCATCGACGCCAAATACGCCGGCCTCGGCGGCCAAGCCCTTTCCCCCCGTCAGCAGGAAGCCTGGGACGGCATCCGCACCCTCGCCGACCGCTTCCACAAAGCCGACATCATCGTCTTCGGCGTCCCCATGTGGAATTTCGGCATCCCCTACCGCCTGAAACACCTCATCGACGCCATCTCCCAGAAGGACGTCCTCTTCACCTTCGACGACCGCGGCCTGCTCGGCCTGCTCGGTGGCCGCAAGGTCGTCACCGTCGCCACCCGCGGCGTCGCCCTCGGCGAAGGCTTCCCGCGCGAGGACTTCGATTACCAGACCGCCTACATGGATGCCTGGTGCCGCATGGTCGGCATCACCGACGTCTCCCATATCGAAGCCGAAAAGACCCTCTACGGCCCCGAACAGGACACCGCCTCCCGCGCCGCAGCCTGCGACGCCGCCAAGGCCCTCGCAGCCACCATCTGATCCGCCCGGAGCGCTTCGCATGATCAGCACCATCGCCGACCTCGAATCTATCTACGGCGACCTAGGAGCAGTCGGCGAAGCCTCCACCGCCAAGGTCGCCGACCACATCACCCCGCACTACCGCGAGTACCTGGAAGCCGCTCCCTTCGCCGCCCTGGCCACGATCGGCCCCGAAGGCCTCGACTGCTCCCCCCGTGGCGACAAGCCCGGCTTTATCCGCATCCACGACGACCGCACCCTCATGCTGCCCGACCGCCGCGGCAACAACCGCATCGACAGCCTTCGCAACGTCGTCCGCGACCCCCGCGTCGCGCTGATGGCCCTCATCCCCGGCATCGGCAACGCCATGCGCATCAACGGCCGCGCCCACCTCTCCGCCGACCCGGCCCTCATGGCCAGCTTCGCGATCGACGGCAAAGCCCCCAGGACCGTCATGGTCATCGAAGTCCAGGAAATCTACTTCCAGTGCGCCCGCGCCCTCATCCGCTCCGGCCTCTGGCGCGCCGACGCCCAGATCGACCCCAAATCCCTGCCCACCCCCGGCACCATCCTCGCCGGGATGTCGGCGGGCCGCGTCGGCGGCCCCGACTACGACGCCACCTGGGCCAGCCGCGCCGAACAGACCATGTGGTAGCCTGCCTCATGTCCCTGATCGTCCACTCCGAAACGCCCTTCAACGCCGAGCCCCCGCTCGCCGCCCTGCGCGCCCACTTCCTCACCGCCCAGCCCGATTTCTACGTTCGCAGCCACGGCAACATCCCCGCCCTCGACCCGGCCACCTACCGCCTGGCCGTCGGCGGCCAGGTCGCCACCCCGCTCGACCTCTCCTTGTCCGAGCTGAAATCCCGCTTCCCGCACCACACCGTCACCGCCATCATGCAATGCGCCGGCAACCGCCGCGCCGACATGCAGGGGGTTCGTCCCACCACCGGCGACCCCTGGTCCGCCGGCGCCATCGGCAACGCCGAATGGACCGGCATCCGCCTCGCCGACCTCCTCGACGCCGCCGGCGCCGACCCGGCCGCCGCCCACATCGCCCTCGACTCCGCCGACGAGATCGACCACCCCGAGGAAGGCCGCTTCACCTTCGGCGTCTCGGTCCCCGCCGCCAAAGCCCGCGCCCCCGAAACCCTGCTCGCCTGGTCCATGAACGGCGAGGACCTTGCCCCTCAGCACGGCTTCCCCCTCCGCCTAGTCGTCCCCGGTTACGCCGGCATCCGTTCTGCCAAATGGCTCACCGCCATCACCGTCCAGTCCGAACCGTCGGCCAACCACATGCAGCAGCGCGACTACAAGCTGCTCCCCGCCGACATGCCCGCCGACACCATCGACTGGTCCAAAGGCATCACCATCGAGGAGATGCCCCTCAACGCCGCCATCTGCGACCCGGCCCCCTACGCCGATCTTGAAGCCGGCCCCACCCGCATCCGCGGCTACGCCAACGCCACCGCCCGCCGCATCGTCCGCGTGGACGTCTCCGCCGATGGCGGCCGCACCTGGTCTCAAGCCACCCTGACCGCCGACCCCGCCGCCCCCTGGGCCTGGACCTTCTGGCAACTCACACTCGACCTACAGCCCGGCGACCGCGACCTCGTCGCCCGCGCCTGGGACTCCGCCGGCCAGACCCAGCCCGCCACTCCCGACGACACCTGGAACTGCAAAGGCTACCTGTCCGCCGCCTATCACCGCATCCGCGTCCGCGTCAACTAACGCGGCTCCGCGCTCTCCCACCCGCTTCCCAACGCCCGATACAACGTCACCAAGCTCGTCGCGATCTGGGTCCGGCTCTGCGCCAACTCGTTCTCGCTCTGCAGCAGCTGTGCCTGCACCAGGTTGATGTCGATGAAGTCGCCCACGCCCTCCCGGTACCGCTGTCGCGCCGCCGCCAGCGCCACCTGGTTCTGAGCCACCGCCGCCGACACCAACTCCGTCCGCGCCTGCGCCTCGGCGAACGCCGTCAGCGCGTTGTCCAGTTCCTGCCACGCCCGCAGCAACACCCGGCGGAACTGCAGCGCCGCCTCCCGCGCCTGCGACTTCCGCAGCTCCAGCGTCCCCCGCAGCCGCCCGCCCTGGAAAATCGGCAACGAGATCGACGGCCCCACCTCGAACGCCCGCGAATACAGGCTGAACGCGTCCTTGAGCCGCAGCCCCTGTAATTCGAAACTGCCGGTCAGGTTGATGTCAGGATAGAATGCCGCCTCCGCCGCCCCGATCTCCGCCGTCGCCGCATGCAGCCGCGCCTCCGCCTGCCGCAGGTCCGGCCGCTGCCGCACCAGCGCCGTCGAGATCCCCACCGGCACCACCGCCGGAATGGTGACGCCCGTCGCCGGTGCCGTCAGCTCCCCCTGCAGCGCCCGCGGCGTCTGCCCCAGCAGCGTCCCGATCGCATTGATCAGCGCCACCTGCTGTGTCCGCAGCGTCGGCACCGTCGACCCGATCGTCGCCTCCTGTGCCTTGGCCCGCGCGATATCCAACGTCGTCGCCACCCCGTTGGCGAACCGCGTCTGCACCAGCGCGGTATTGCCCTGCGCCACCGCCAGGTTCCGCTCCGCGATCGCCAGCTGCGCCTGGATGCCCCGCAATTGCATGTAGTCCTGCGCGATGTCCGCCACCGCCGCCAGCGCCACCCCGCGCCGCTCCTCCACCGCCGCCTGCGTCTCCGCCGCCGCTGCCTCGGTCTGCCGCTTGATCCGCCCGAACAGGTCCAGATCCCACGACGCGTTCAGCCCGTTCTGGAACACGTCGAACTCCTCCGGCGCCCCCGGCGCCGGCACCACCAGCGCCGCCGGGTCGCCCGTCGGGCTCAACCGGTCCCGCGAGTACGACGACTTCGCCTGGATCTGCGGCAACCCTTGCGACGCCACCACCCGCGTCTGCGCCCGCCCTTGCAGCACCCGCTCCGCCGCCGCCTGCAGGTCCAAATTCTGCGCCGCCACCCGCGTCACCAACGACGTCAGCTCCGGGTCCCCGAACTGCTGCCACCAGGTCGGGTCCACCGGCGCCGAACTGGTCCGGCTCGCCACATCGGTCCGCGTCAGCCCGAACCGCGCCGGCGCGTCGACCACCGGCGCCGAGTAATCCGGCCCCACCGTGCATCCCGCGACCGCCACCGCGATCCACACCCACCTCAAGGTGAGGTGACCCGGTGATCCGAATCCCGCTGATCCGCCACCACGTCCGCCAGATGCGTATGGATCGTCGTCTCCACCGAGAACCCCAGCCGCAACAGCCGCGCCAGGTTCTGCCCCGGCCGCACCAGGATCTTCACCGGCAACCGCTGCACGATCTTGGTGAAGTTCCCCGTCGCATTGTTCGGCTGGATCGCCCCGAACGCCGCCCCGGACGCCGGTGCAACGCTATCCACCACCCCATCCAGATTGATGTCGTACGCGTCGACATGGATCTTCACGTCCTGCCCCGGCAGCACGTGCCGCAACGCCACTTCCCGGTAGTTCGACACGATGTAAACCGCGTCCAACGGCACGATCGTCATCACCGACGCCCCTGGCGCGACGTAGTCGCCCACCTGCACCCGCCGCTCCGCCACCGACCCGTCCAGCGGCGCCGTGATCACCGTGTAGCTCAGCGTCAGCTTCGCCTGCTCCACCCGCGCCTCGTCGCCTTTCACCAGCGCCGCTGCCGCCGCCCGCTGCGCTTCCAGGATCGGGATCTGCTTCTTGGCCGCCTCGGTCGACGCCCGTGCCTGGTCCAGCGCCGACTGCGCCTGCTGCACCTGCTGGTCCGCCTCCTGCCGTTGCTGGTCCGTCCCCGCCCCCGTCGCCGACAGGTTGCGGTAGCGCCGCTGGTTCGCCAGCGCCAACGCCAGTTGCGACGACGCCGCCGGGTTCTGTACCTGCGCCTGATCCACCAGCGCCGGCTGCCGCGCTACCGACCCGGCCGCTTCCGCCAACCGCGCCCGGTCCTGCTCCAGCATCGCTTCCGCCGCCGCCAGCGCCGTTCGCTGGTCCCGGTCGTCCAGCCGCACCAGCACCTGCCCGGCCTTCACCGCCTGGTTGTCGTCGACCGTCACCTCGACCACCTGCCCCGACACCCGCGGCGCCACCGTCGCGTAATGGACCGTCACGTAGGAGTCGTCGGTCCAGACGTCCGGCGCCGGCGCATAGATGATGTACAGCACCACCGCGATGAACCCGAGCACCACGACGGCCCCCACGATCCAGGGCCACAGCAGCTTGCGGTCCTTCTTCTCGTCGCCTTTCTTCTGCTCCTTCTTCTCGCCCTCTTTCTTCTC
>CAZTJC010000020.1:0-44231 GCA_964613945.1 uncultured Acetobacteraceae bacterium | reverse complement strand
GGTCCTTCTTCTCGTCGCCTTTCTTCTGCTCCTTCTTCTCGCCCTCTTTCTTCTCCTCCTTCTTGCCGTCGTCCTCTTTCTTCTCGTCCCCACTCTTCTCGTCGTCAGCCATGACCCGAACCTACTTCTGTGCCGCGACGATGCGCGGCGGATACGTGCGCACCGGCAACACCGCCAACACGCCAACCAGAACCACCGCGATCACCCCGATGATCACGAACGTATCGCTCAGCGTCAGCACCGCCGCCTGCGCCTCCACCGCGCCATGGAACGCCCGCAGCGCTGCCGGGCTATGCTGCTCGGCCGCGCTGAACGACCCCAGCCCCGACTGATCCACGATCCGGTTGTAATGCAGCGCCCCCCGCCAGTGCTGGATCAGCTCCACCATCCATACCCCCACCGGCTCGGCCACCGCCCGCATCGTGTTGACCAGCGTCGACGCGAACGGCCCCTCCGACGGGTCCTTGATCGTGTTCACCGCGATCATCAACAACGGCATCACCACCAGCGGCGCGCCGACCGCCTGCAACCCCTGCGAGATGAAGAAGCTCTTGGCATCCCAAACCGACGTGAGCAGCGAATTGCCCACGCACGCCGCGATCACGCAGCACAGCCCGGCGAACAACACCCACCGCGCATCCACCCGCTCGAAATCCAGCAACGCTGCGATTGCCGGCAACAGCAGGAACTGCGGCCCCGCGATCAACAGCGTTACCACATAGGTCTGCTCCGGCCGGAACCCGCTGACCTCCGTCAGATACCGCAGCGGAATCGTTCCCGCCGACAGGTTGAGCAGCAGAAAGGTGAACAGCGTGATCAACGCGAACGTGTAATTCCGCCGCTTTAGCAAGGAAAACCGATACAGCGGCACCTTCGCATAAAGGTCGTTCCAAACCAGCAGCGGCAACGCCACCACCGTCAGCAACGCCAACACGCAGATCAGCGGCGAGTTGAACCAATCCAGCCGGTTGCCCTGCTCGAGCATCGTCGTCAACGATCCGAACCCGATCGCCACCAACAGCGCCCCGCGCCAGTCGAACTGCCGGATCCGCGTGTAATCCGGCAGATCCTGCTTCACCCCGTACCACACCAGCAATCCCGCCAGCGTGCACAGCGGCAGGTCCTGGTAGAACACGAACTCCCACCCGACCCCGTATGTCCACAGCGCCGCCAGCGCCGTGGAGATGTTCGGCCCGAACGTCGCCGTCAGCGCATACGGCGCCAGCCCGTACAGCCGGATCGCCGGCGGCAGCACCTGCAGCGCCACCGTCAGCAGCAACGGAATGATGAACCCCGAGGCCAGCCCCTCGAGGAACCGCAGCATGAACAACAGCCCGACATTGCTGACCAGCGGCACCGTCACCGTGCTCACGCAGGTCAGCGCGATCGCGAACAGCAGCCACCGCCGGATCGACACCGTCACCGCCCAGAACGTCGCGATCGCCATCCCGAACACTTGCCCGCTCGAGAACAGGCTGGTCAGCCACGTCCCCGCATCGCTGCTGATTCCCAACCCGCCGCGCACGTCCGCCAGCGCGGTCGACACCACGCCATCGTTGAATTCGACCGTCAGCGCAGCGATCAACACACCCAGCAGACCGATCAGGCCCCGTACGTTCAGGCCTCCACCAGGCACGCGTTACTCCAAACTTCGACTATCTCCTTCTACCCGGTTGCGTCGCCCCTGCCACCTACCCGCTCAGCAATCCGCCCAGCGCCGCAGCAGATTGTGATAAACTCCCGTTAACCGAACCGTCTCGCTATTGGCCGCCGCAGCCACCTGGATCCCCCGATCCAGCTCCAGCAGCAGCTCCCGCTGCCCCGCGTCGCGCACCATGCTCTGCACCCAGGTGAACGCCGCCAACCGCTCCCCCCGCGTCACCGGCGCGACCCGGTGCACCGTGCCCGCCCCATACAGCACCATGCTCCCCGCCGGCAGCTTGGCCGCCCGCGCGCCCGTCTCGTCCTCGACGATCAGCTCCCCGCCCTCATACGAGTCCGGCTCGCTCAGGAACAACGTCGCCGACAGATCCGCCCTGACCCGTGCCGGCGCCCACGGCACCTGCCGGATCGCCGTGTCCACATGCGCCCCGAACGCCTGCCCGCCCGCATACCGGTTGAACATCGGCGGATACACCCGCAGCGGCAGCGCCGCCGCGATGAACGGCTTGCACCGCTCCAGCGCCGCCAGCACCTGGTCGCCCAACTGCCGCGCGACCGGGTCGCTTTCCACCAGCTGCCCGTTCTCCTTCACCCCGGCCGCCTGCCACCCCGCCGTATCCCGCCCGCTCGCCCAGGTCGCCCCAGCCAGCGCCGCCCGCATGTCCCCGACCTCCGCCGGGGACAGCACCGCATCCAGAACGATCACAGCTTGAAAATGAGCGACGCCAATAGGCTCCGCCCCGCCCCCGGCACGACGTGCGACGGATGCAGCAGGTCGTAATACTTCTGGTCCGTCAGGTTATAGCCGTTGACCTGCAGCGCGAGCCCGTCCCGCACCGGCAGCTTCGCCATCAGCTGCACCGTCGCGTAGCCCGGCGCCTTCTTATAGGCTCCCGTCGTTGCATCCGGCGACGAGGTCGCCAGCCGGCTCGACACGAAGTCCATCCCGGCCCCGACCTGCAGGTCGCCCGCCCCCAACGGGTTCCACGGCAGCGCATAGGTGGTGAAGAAGCTGCCGCTATGCTTGGGCGTATTCGCCAAAACCTGCCCCTGCGTCCCCGCCAGCGTCGTCTTCACCGTGTCGCTGTCCAGGAACGCGTATCCCGCCGAGATCTGCCACCGCTCGGTGATGTTGCCGATCGCCCCCAATTCGAACCCGCGCACCCGCTGCTCGCCACCCAGGATCTGGAACGCCGTGTTGTTCGGATCCGTCACCCGCGCATTCAGCTTCGTGAGCTGGAACAACGCCCCGCTCAGCGTCAGCTTGCGGTCCAGCACCTCCATCTTGCCGCCGACCTCGTACGTCTCGTTCTTCTCCGGCGCCAACCCGGCGTTGTTCGTCGCCAGCGTCAGCCCATCCGCCGACGGATTGAACGACGTCCCATACGCCACGTAGATCGTTCCCGCCGGGATCGGCTTGTACGACAGTGCCGCCCGATAGCTCGGCATCGAATCCGTCCGGTGCAGGCTCACCGCCCCGGCCGTCACCCGCTGCTCGTAATCCGTGGTCAGCGCGTCGTAGCGATACCCGCCGGTCAACTGGAACTGCTCGCCGATGTCGATCGTATCGATCACGTAGGCCGCCGCTGTCTGCACCTGCGAAAACACGTCGGTCGTCACCGACCCCCGCCCGGTGAACGCCGCGTTGTCGTTCGGATACAGCAGGTTCGTCGTCGGCACCCCGGTGTAGGACGTCCGCACCGGCGACGACGTCTCCCGCCCGACCTCGACCCCCGTCACCACCGAATGCTTCAGGAACCCGGTGTTGAACCGCACCGTGACGTCGCTCTGGTTCTGGATGAAAGTCTCGGTGCTCTTGAACGAGATAATGTTACGGTTGACCGTGATCGCGCTCAGAGGTGTCAGACGGTTGACCACCCCCGCCCCGGTATAAGCCACCTGCGGCTCCGTCACCCGGATGTTGCGCATGTAGTTGCCGTAGCGGAACTGGTCCCGCACCGTCACCGACGACCCGAAATCATGCTCGAACTTCGCCGTTCCGACATCGACGTTGCTGCGGAAGTAGTCCGAATCTTTGAACCCATAGAAATTGGACGGCGCCACCGCCGCCGGCTGGTTGAACAGCCACGGCAATCCGTAATCCGGCGTGTCGTATTCCTGCAGGTGCAGGTAGTTGAGCGCGAGCCGCGTATCCGTCCCAAGCCCGAACGCGATGCTCGGCGCCACCCCGAAACGTCGGTATTCATTCTGGTTCCGCCCGGCGACCCCGTTCTCGTCGGCCATCACGTTCAACCGCACCGCTGCCCCCGGGATCGCGTCGATCGCCCGGTTGACGTCGCCGGTGATCCGCTTGGTCCCATCCGTCCCGAACGTGATGGTCCCGGCCGTGATCGGCGTGATGCCGGGCTGCTTGCTGACCTGGTTGATCACCCCGCCCGTCGACCCCCGCCCGAACGCCACCGAGGACGGCCCCTTCAGCACTTCAATCGACTCCGCATTGAACGGATCGCGAGTGTAGCTACCGAAATCCCGCATCCCGTCGAGGTAGAAATCGTTGCGCGCGCTGAACCCGCGCAGCGTCAGATTGTCGCCCTGCGACCCACCCTCGCCCGCCGCCAGGCTGATCCCCGGCACGTTGCGCAGCGCATCCCGCGTCGCCACGATCCCCTGGTCGTCAATCAATTGCCGCGGGATCACGCTGACCGATTGCGGCGTATCCAGCAGCGGCTTGGTGTACCGCGCCAGCGACGGCAGATTGACCTGGTAACCCTGCTGCACGTTGGTCGCCCCGACCTCGACCGTGGGCAACGCCATTGCCGCATCGGCCGCGGCCGGCGTGGGGGCAGCGGCCGGCGCGATCGTCTGACCCAGCGATGCCGTGGCACCGAACGCCACCCCCAAACTTCCGCCCATGGCGGCACGAAAAGGAACGGCGGAGGAAGTAGCTTTCCCAGTCGACACAAACGTCTCCAGCTATGCGAACGATTCTCAGTTGCATTCGCAGTAAGCCGTCTTTATCGCAGACGCAAGCATGATCATTACAGAAATGTCAGACTGGCGCCGCCTCACCGACGCCGACCGCCACGCCCTCCTGGCCGGCCCCGACTCGGCCCTCTGGGTCGAGCGACTCGCCCGCTACGGCTTCCCCGAAGCCCAGCTCCTGTTCGGTCAACTCCTGCTCGACCGCGTGCCGAAACCCGCGCCAGGCATCGCCTATGGCTGGATCGCCGCCACGGCCTCGGCCGGTCATCCGCCCGCCATCAACCTGAAGGGCCGCTGTCTGGAACATGGCTGGGACGTCGCGGCCGATCCGGTCGCCGCGGTCGCCTGCTATCGCCGCGCCGCCGATGCCGGCTACGATTGGGCCGAGTTCAACCTCGGCTGCGCCTTGCTCTACGGCATCGGCACCGCCCGCGACCGCCCCGCCGCCTTCGACTGGTTCACTCGCGCCGCCATCCAGGGCCTCGCCAAGGCCCACAACATGCTGGGCCGCTTCCACGAGGGAGGCTGGGATCGCCCCGCATCACGCCAGCGCGCTGCCTTGCATTATCGACAGGCCGCGGAGGGCGGCGACTTCCGCGGCCAGTTCAACCTGGCCAGCGTGCTGCATGGTCAGGGCCGGGTGGCCGAAGCCCTGGCCCTGTTGCGCCTCGCGCTGAGGACGGGGAGTCCCGACTTCCTCGCCGAGACTCGCGACCTTCTCGCCGACAACGACGACCCGGCGCTCCGCACCGTCGCCGCCGAAGCCGCCAGGAGATTGGCCCGGGCCTGATCCCCGGGCCGACGCCTACCTCAGCCGCACTTGGACCAGCCGCAGTGCATGCAGCTCAAGCAACCGGCCTCGCGCACCAACCCGGGCTGGCTGCACTTCGGGCACAGCTGACCCAACGACCCCGTCGGCGACACCGCCGACACGGTCTTGGCTGACCCGACCTGCAACTCCACCGGCTGCAGGAACCCGGTCTCCCGCATGTGCCGCTCCAGCACCTCGCCGATCGCCGCCACCAGCGACGGCACATACTTGCCGCCCGTCCACTGCCCGCCGCGCGGGTCGAACACCTGCTTCAGCTCCTCGGCCACGAACGCCACCTCGCCGCCCCGGCGGAACACCGCCGAGATCATCCGCGTCAGCGCCACGACCCAGGCGTAATGCTCGAGGTTCTTCGAGTTGACGAACACCTCGAACGGCCGCCGCACGTCGTCCGTCTCGATGTCGTTCACCGTGACATACATCGCGTGCTCGCTATCCGGCCACCGCAGCTTGTAGGTGGCGCCGACGATCTTATCCGGCCGCCGCATCAGCCCCATGTCGAACACCGCAGCCGCCGGCTCAGGCGCCTTCTCGACTGGCTTCTCCGCCGGCTTCACTTCCAGCACCGACCCGGTGATGTCGTTCGGCCGATACGTCGTGCAGCCCTTGCACCCGCTCTTGTACGCATCGAGGTAGACCGCCTGGAACGACTCGAAGCTGATGTCCGCCGGCACGTTCACGGTCTTGCTGATCGCGCTGTCCACATGCTGCTGCACCGCAGCCTGCATCCGCACATGCTCAGCCGGCGTCAGATCCTGCGCCGTAACAAAGTAATCCGGCAGCGCCGCGTCGTTCCCATGGATCGCCCGGAACTTGCGCAGCGCATGGTCCGAAACCTCTTCCTCGACCCGGCTCCCATCCGGCTGCAGCACCTTGCGCGTGTAGGCCAGCGCGAACACCGGCTCGATCCCCGACGACACGTTGTCCGCCACCAGCGAGATCGTCCCCGTCGGTGCCACCGAGGTCAGCAGCGCATTGCGGATGCCGTGCCGCTTGATCGCCTCGCGAACCTCCGGCTCCAACCCACGAATGGTCTCACCCGCGAGATACGGTGCCTCGTCATACAGCGGGAACGCCCCCTTCTCCTCGGCCAGCCCGGCCGACGTCAGGTAAGCCGCCCGCTCGATCTGCTGCGCCCAGCTCTTGGCCTGCGCCGCCGCCTGCTCCGTGCCGTACCGCGAGCCTACCATCATCAGCGCATCCGCCAACCCGGTCATCCCCAGCCCGATCCGCCGCTTGGCTTCCGCCTCGCGCCGCTGCGCCTCCAGCGGGAAGCCCGACACGTCGATCGTGTTGTCCATCATCCGGATCGCCACGCCGACCAGCTCGGCCAGCTCGGCCTCGTCGATCCGTGCATGCGCCGTGAACGGGTCCCGCACCAGCCGCGCCAGGTTGATCGACCCGAGCAGACACGCCCCATACGCCGGCAACGGCTGCTCGCCGCACGGATTGGTGGAATGGATCTCCTCGCAATAATGCAGGTTGTTCCGCTTGTTGATGCGGTCGATGAAGATCACGCCGGGCTCGGCATAGTCGTACGTCGCCTGGGTGATGGTATCGAACAACGCCTTGGCCCGGATCGTCTTGAACGTCCGGCCGCCGAACACCAGCGGCCACTCCGCATCCGCCTCGACCGCCGCCATGAACGGATCGGTCGCCAGCACCGACAGGTTGAAGTTCCGGAGCCGCCCGACTTGGCGCTTGGCGCTGATGAAGTCCTCGATGTCCGGATGATCGCACCGCATCGTCGCCATCATCGCGCCCCGCCGCGCCCCCGCCGACATGATCGTCCGGCACATCGCGTCCCAGACGTCCATGAACGACAGCGGCCCCGAAGCGTCAGCACCAACACCCCGCACCGGCGCCCCCTTCGGCCGCAGCGTGCTGAAATCGTAGCCGATGCCGCCACCCTGCTGCATCGTCAGTGCCGCTTCCTTTAGGTGATTGAAGATCTCACCCAGATCGTCGCCGATATCGCCCATCACGAAGCAGTTGAACAACGTCACCCGCCGCTCGGTCCCCGCCCCGGACAGGATCCGCCCCGCCGGCAAGAATCGGAACCCTTCCAGCGCCTCGTAGAACCGCGGCTCCCACACCGACGGCTCGGCTTCGGCCTCCGCCAGAGCCTTGGCGACCCGGCGCCAGCTATCCTCGATCTCCGCATCGACCGGCGCGCCGTCATTGGTCTTGAACCGATATTTCGCATCCCAGATCTGCCGCGAGATCGGCGCAATCGTCTCGGCAATGCCGGTGTTGGGGCGGCTGACGTGCATGTCCATTCGTCTAGTCCTCAGTATCGTCTCAGTGCAGGGCCTTCAGGCCGAAAAATCGACAGGTGGAGGTGTTAGCCTGTCCGAGACACTATATCTAGTTAGTCTCGACTCGATCGCTGTCACCATCCTGCGACGGGGCGGATCGCGCGTCGAGCATGTACTCAGTCACTTTCCATCCCTAGGAGCCCATCGTGATGCTGCTGCCACAGGTCAAAATTCGTTGCGGAGCACCTCTGTGATTCGCATTGACAGAGTCGTCACCCGCGGCGGCGATACCGGCCAAACCTCCCTGGGCGACGGCACTCGTTTGTCCAAGGACGCCCTCCGCGTCGAGGCCTACGGCACCGTCGACGAGGTCAATTCCGTCATCGGCGTCCTGCGCGCCACCGGCACCGACGATGCCACCGATCTCGCGCTCGGCCGCGTCCAGAACGACCTGTTCGACGTCGGCGCCGACCTCTGCGTCCCCGGTGAAGCCGGCGACCGACTCCGCCTCACCGACGCCCCGTCGCTTGCGCTCGAAGCCGAACTCGCCACCATGAACGCCGCGCTCGCTCCCCTGAAGAGCTTCGTCCTCCCCGGCGGCAGCCTCGCCGCCGCCCATGCTCACGTCGCCCGCACCGTCACCCGCCGCGCCGAACGCCTCGTCGTCGCCCTCGCCGCCGCCGAAACCGTCAACCCGGCCGTCATCCGCTACCTCAACCGCCTCTCGGACTACCTGTTCGTCCTGGCCCGCCACCTCAACGCCAAATCCGGCGGCGACGTCGACTGGGTGCCCGGCGCCAACCGCTGACCGATTGCGCCGTCCGATCGGAAGCGTAAGCTCCCCCTAACCAAGGAGGATCGCATGAACGATCACGACACCGGGCGGCGCGATATCCTACTGGCCACATTCCTGGCCAGCCTACCGCTAGCCCTCGCCACCAAGGCGGAAGCCAGCCCGCTGAACCCAGCCCAAACCATCATCAAGAAGCCCGAGGACCTCACCTGGATTCCCAACAAGGGCTACCCAGACAAGAGTGTCGACATGTGCCCCCTCGCCGGCGCCACCGACAAACCCGGCCTCTACTGCACACTGGTCCGCTGGTGGCCCGGCTACATGAGCGCGCCCCACACCTACGTCACCGACCGCCTGTGCGTCGTCGTCTCCGGCACCTGGTGGGTCAATAGCGGCCCCGACTTCGACCCGGCCGCCACCGTTCCCGTCTCCGCCGGCACCTTCATCCACCGCGTCGCCCACACCCCGCACTATGACGGCGTCATCAAGGGTCACCCCAACCCCGTCATCATCGCCATCTGCGGCATGGGCCCTGTGGACTACAAACTCGTCGACCCTTCCAAGCCCGGCTGGCGCGCCGTCTAATCCGTCGCGCCGGCGCGTCAGGCCTGGTTGATCTCGATCAACCCGCGCCTGATGCCCCGCCCGCGCTCAATCTTGTCCTCGATATAGCCGGCATCACCCCACCGCACCGCCCGTCCCATCGCCTGCGCGTCCTCCGTGAACCGCGCCAGCATCTCCAGTAGCGCCTCGCGGTTGTTGAGAAAGATGTCCCGCCACATCACCGGGTCGCTGGCCGCGATCCGCGTGAAGTCGCGGAACCCCGAGGCCGCGAACTTCAACACCTCCGACCGGCTAGCTGCATCGCCCACATCCTCCTGCGCCAGATCGTCGGCCGTCGAGCAGATCGTGAACGCCAGCAGATGCGGCAGGTGGCTCACGATCGCCACCACCCGATCATGGTGGCTCGGCGTCATCACCTCCACCATGCTCCCACACCGCCGCCAGAACTCTGCCATCGTCTCGGCCGCCGCCGGATCACCACCGGGGATCGGGGTCAGCAACGCCCATCGCCCGGTGAACAGCGTGGAGAACCCCGAATCCGGCCCCGAATACTCCGTCCCCGCCATCGGATGTCCCGGCACGAATCGAACCCCCGCCGGCAGCAACGGCTCGATGTCCCGGATCACCGAAACCTTGGTGCTCCCCGTATCCGTCACGATCACGCCCGGCGCCAACCCCGGCGCCATCGCCGCGGCGATCGACGCGAACGCCCCCACCGGCGTCGCCAGCATCACGCAATCGGCTCCGCGCACCGCCTCGGCCACATCCGCCTCGACCCGGTCCGCGATTCCCAGCGCCCGCACCCGCTCCAGCACAGGCGGCCGATCGCACGCCACCAGTTCCCGGCACAGCCCACGTTTCTCCATCGCGACCCGCGCCAGAGAGCTGCCGATTAGCCCAAGCCCAACGATGACCAACCGCTCGAACAGCGGTTCCAACTGCTCCCCGAGCAGTTCAGGCATCCGCGAATTCCGCCACCAGCACGTCCTCGACCAGCGCGCACTCCTCGTCCGTGCCCACCGTGATCCGCACGCACTGCCCCAGCCCGTAGCTTCCCATCGGCCGCACGATCACGCCCCGCGCCTTGAGCGCCGCCAACGCCGCATTTGCCCGCTCGACCGAGCCGAAATCCGCCAGCACGAAATTGCAGTGGCTCTCGCCCACGTCGATCCCCGCCCCCTGCAGCCGCGCCGTCAGTGCCGCCCGCGCCTTGGTATTGTGCGCCCGCCCCTTCTCAACCCAGCCTGGCTCGCTCAGCGCGCCCACCGCCGCCTTCTGCGCCACGAGGTTGACGTTGAACGGGCTCCGCACCCGGTTCAGCACGTCGATCACCGCCGCCGGGCCGTAACACCAACCGACCCGCGCCCCGCCCAGCCCGAAGATCTTGCTGAACGTCCGCAACATGACCGTGTTGTCGCCGGCATCCACCATCTTCTCGCCCGCATCGTAATCGGGATCCTCGACGTATTCCGAGTAGGCCGAATCCAGCGCCAGCAGCACGTTCTCCGGCAATCCGCGCCGCAACCGCTCGATCTCCGACTGCGGCAGCATCGTCCCGGTCGGATTGTTCGGATTGGCGATGAACACCAGCCGCGTCGCCGCCGACACCCGCGCCAGCATCGCATCCACGTCCAGCGTCCGGTTCTTCTCCGGCGCGGTGACGACCGTGCAACCCGCGACCTGCCCGTAAATCGAGTACATGCTGAACGCATATTGCGAGACCAACAGCTCGGTCCCCGGCCCGCCATATGAGTTGATCAGCATCCCGATCAGCTCGTCCGACCCCGCGCCCACCACGATCCGCGCCGGGTCCAGCCCGAACCGCTTGCCGATCGCCTGCCGCAACTCGGTCGACCCACCATCCGGATACCGGAACCCCTCCGCCGCAATCTCACGAATCGCCGCCTCGGCCGCCGGCGGCGTCCCGAACGCGCCCTCATTGGATGATAGTTTGATGACACGATTCTGCCCGGCCACCTTGCTCTCGCCGCCCACATAGGGCTCGACCGCCATGATTCCGGGACGCGGAGTGAGGCTCATGCGAAATCTCCAACTGGCACGGCATAAGCACCGAGCACCGACGCCGACAACCCGAGCAACCGGGAATCGTCCTGCGTCACGAAACCATCTACCTCGGCCAGTCCCGCCGCGAGAACACCGGCGCCGGCCAACCCGGCCGCGCTCAACGCGCACGGCTCCACCCCTGCGATCACCGTCCGGTCCAGCCCGCTCGGGTCCGGCGCCGCTGCACTAAGCACCAACGCCTCGACCACCCCGGGCCGCGACCAATACGGCAGCCGCGCCACGATATGAACGTCGCCTCGGAGATCGCTTTGCCATCGGTCCTCCGGTGTCGGTAGCCGCAGCACCGCCAGCGCGGCATCGCCCCGTCGCACCCGCTCGATCGCCTCGCCCGATTCCGCCGGCACCGGCCGGCACAGCGCCCCGAAATGCTCCCGCACCACCGACTCCAACCCGGCATCCCCGATCACGATCGCCATCGGGTTCTGCTGCGCCGAACTACCCGCCAACAGCTCGCGCCACACCCGCACCAGCGTCGCCGACGCCAGCGCCCCCTGGTTCCTCCCCAGCAACCGGCGCAGGATCGATGCCTCCCGTCCCGGTCGCAGCGGCACGCGCCCCTTGGCCCCCAGCGCGCCCACCTGCGTCACCAGCTCGGCCCGATGCATCAACAGGTCATGCAACCCGTCATCCACCCGATCCAACTCCGCCCGCAACGCCGCCAATCGCCGCAGCCGATCGTCGTCGGCGGTCGGATCAGAACCAGGCGCCTCGGTTGGTGCTGGCGCGGCGCGGGAAAAGGCAGTGGACATGGGTGCTCACTATAAAGCCCGGGTGAGCAAGGGATAGACGTCGATCTGCGCGAAGCGGCTATCGCGACCACGGCACGGCAGCCCGGCGTCGATCGCGACGTTGCCGAGTTCCGGTCGGCGCCCTATGTGGGGCGCACGATGGATGTCCCCGAAACCGCGTGGCCCAGCGACCCCCAGATCGCGCATCAGGCCGCCACCTTCCATGACGGCTTCACGCTCGAGTCCGGCGTCGTCCTGCCCGAACTCACCGTCGCCTACCGCACCTATGGTCAGCTCGACGCCGCCCGCGGCAACGCCGTGCTGGTCTGCCACGCCCTGACCGGCGACCAATATGTTGCAGATCCATCCCCTCAGACCGGCAAGCCCGGCTGGTGGGATCGCGTGGTTGGCCCCGGCCGCCCCGTCGACACCGACCGCTTCTTCGTCATCTGCGCCAACGTCCTCGGCGGCTGCATGGGCAGCACTGGCCCCCGCAGCGAGCGCCCAGACGGCTCCGGCATCTGGGGCACCGACTTTCCAACCATCACCATCAAGGACATGGTCCGCGCCCAGCATCGCCTGGTCGAGCACCTCGGCATCACCCGCCTGTTCGCCGTCGTCGGCGGCTCCATGGGCGGCATGCAGGCCCTCGAATGGGCCGCAACCTTCCCCGACAAGGTTTTTGCCTGCGTTCCCGTCGCCGCGGCGGCGTTCCACTCCGCCCAGAACATCGCCTTCCACGAAGTCGGCCGCCAGGCCATCTTCGCCGACCCGGACTACGATGCCGGCTCCTATTGGCGCGCTGGCAAAATCCCCGCCCGTGGCTTGGCCGTCGCCCGCATGGCCGCGCACATCACCTACCTCAGCGAACAGGCCCTCACCCGCAAGTTCGGCCGCCGCGTCCGCGCCGCGCCGAATGGCGGTCTCGCCGCCGACGTCTCCCTGTTCGGCGACATCTTCGAAGTGGAAAGCTACCTCCGTCACCAGGGCAGCACCTTCGTCACCCGCTTCGACGCCAACTCCTACCTGACCATCACCCGCGCCATGGACCTGTTCGACCTGGCTGCCGACCACGGCGGCAGCCTCGCCGCCGCTTTCCGCGGCAGCCGCACCCGCTTCTGCCTGGTTTCCTTCGACAGCGACTGGCTGTTCCCCACCGCCCAGTCCCGCGCCATCGCCCGCGCAATGAACGGTGCCGGCGCCAACGCCAGTTTCGTCGAGATCAAGTCGGACAAGGGCCACGACGCCTTCCTGCTCGACGAGCCCGACTTCTTCCGCACCCTGTCCGGCTTCCTCTCCGGCTGTGCCGAACACGCGGGCTTGGCGTGACCATCTTCCGATGAAACGTCCGCCCGTCCAATACGTCGCCAAGAACATGCGTCTCGACCTGCAGCTCATGTCCGAGATGATCGCCCCCAACTCGCGCGTCCTCGACATCGGCAGCGGCGACGGTTCGCTGATCGAGCACCTGTTCCGCACCCGCGGCTGCGACGCCCGCGGCATCGAGATCGACATGGCCGAAGTCACCCACGCCGTCGCCCACGGCCTGCCGGTCATGCAGGGCGATGCCGACACCGATCTGGTCCACTACCCCGACGGCCTGTTCGACTACGTCGTGCTGTCCCGCACCCTGCAGGCCGTCGAGCGCCCGCGCGAAGTGCTGCGCCAGATGCTGCGCATCGGCACCCGCGCCCTCGTCAGCTTCCCGAATTTCGGACACTGGCGCGTCCGCTGGCAGCTCGCCGCCTCCGGCCGCATGCCCATGACCGCGACCTGGGACCGGCCGTGGCACGAGACGCCCAACATCCATCCCTGCACCATCCAGGATTTTTTCGACCTCTGCGCCCAGGAAGGCTACCGGGTCGAGCGCTGGCTCGCCGTCGATGATGGCGGCCGTCGCGCTCCCTGGCGCCGGTTCCCCGCCTTGGCCAACCTCTTCGGCGAACAGGCCCTGTTCCTGCTCTGCCGCACGCCGTCCGAACCGGCCGATCTTGTAAAAATCGGCAATTCTGCTATTTGAATGACCAGCGGGTCACATCTGATGCGCTGAATTCAAGGATCGACCCATGGACGGCAATGCGCCCGACCCCAAGCGCTACGACGTCCACGTCGAATACTCGACACCGCCCGTAAACCGCATCGATACTCGGTCCCCCCAGAAAAGCGGCCGCAAGAAGGACGACCAGGCGGACGACCAAGATGACGAAGGCAAAGACGACAAAGGCCAGGATGACGGCAAAGGCGGCGACGATGCCAGCGCCTCCAAGCAGAAGATGTCGCGCGGCAAGAAGATCCTCTACGCCGCCATCGGCCTGGTCGTTCTCGCCGTCCTGATCGTCGCCGGGGTCCTGTACTGGCTCCATGCTCGGCAGTTCGCCAGCACCGACGATGCCTACATCCAGGCCTACATCACCCAGGTCTCGTCCCAGGTCGGCGGCCGCGTCATCAAGCTCGGCGTGGACGACTTCCAGGTCGTCAAGGAGGGCCAGGTTCTGGTCCAGCTCGACCCGCGCGACTTCCAGGTCAGGCTCGACCAGGCCAAGGCGCAGCGCACGCAGACCGCCGCCCAGCTCGATCAAGCCGTCGCCGGCCTGGCGCAACAGACCGCCGCCGTCGACCAGGCCCAGGCCAACGTCCGCATGGCGCAGGCCGACCTCTTCCAGGCGCAAGCCGATGCCAACCGCTATCGCGCCGTCGATCCGAAAGCCGTCAGCCGCCAGCAGGTCGACACCGCCACCGCGTCCAGCCGCTCGGCGCAAGCCAAGGTCGACGCCAACCGCCAGGCCGTCATCGCCGCCCAGGCCAACGTCGAAGCGCAGAAGGCCCAGATCGAAGCCGCCCAGGCCAGCCTCAAGGCGGCCGACGTCGCCGTCGCCAACGCCGACCTGCAGCTTTCCTACACGACGGTCACCGCCCCGCGCGACGGCCAGACCGCCAAGCGCACCGTCAACCTCGGCGACTACGTCCAACCCGGCCAGTCCCTCCTCGCCGTCGTCGGCGACGACCGCTGGATCATCGCGAACTACAAGGAAACCCAACTCGCCGGCATGCGCGTCGGCCAGCGCGTCACCATGGAGGTCGACGCCTGCCCTGACCACGAGCTGACCGGCCGCGTCGACAGCTTCCAGCCCGGCTCCGGCAGCGTGTTCAGCAGCCTGCCGGCCGAGAATGCCACCGGCAACTTCGTCAAGGTCGTCCAGCGCGTCCCGGTCAAGATCACCATCCGCCGTGAGGACGCGACCCGGTGCCGCCTCTCGCCCGGCATGTCCGTGGTTCCCAGCGTCAAGGTCGGCTGACGGCCGGCCCCGTGAGCAATCCGGCCCTTCCCCGCTCGGCCGCGGGGCCTAACAGTCCCTGGCTGATCGCCGTCATCGTCTCCATCGCCACCTTCATGGAGGTGCTGGACACGACGATCGCCAACGTGTCGCTGCGTCACATCGCCGGGTCGCTGGCCGCGAGCCAGGACGAGAGCACCTACATCATCAGCTCGTACCTGATCAGCAACGCCATCATCCTGCCGATCAGCGGCTGGCTCTCCAACGTCATCGGCCGCAAGCGCTTCTACATGATCTGCGTGGCGATCTTCACCTTCGCCTCCGTCATGTGCGGCTTCGCCGACAGCCTCGGCATGATGCTGTTCTTCCGCGTCCTCCAAGGTGTCGGCGGCGGCGGCCTCGCCCCCACCGAGCAGAGCATCTTCGCCGACAGCTTCACCCCGCAGCAGCGCGCCCTCGCCTTCTCGCTCTACGGCTTCACCGTCGTCACCGCGCCGGCCGTCGGCCCCGTGCTCGGCGGCTGGCTCACCGATCACTACTCCTGGCACTGGGTGTTCCTGATCAACCTGCCGGTCGGCCTGCTGTCGCTGGTCCTGGTGTGGCTGTTCGTCCATGACGCGCCGGTGCTGATCAAGGAGCGCGCCGCCCTGTTCAAGCGCGGCCTCAAGATCGACTACGTCGGCTTCATCCTGATCGCCATCGGCTTCGGCTGCCTCCAATACGTGCTCGACCGGTTCGAGCGCGAGGACGGCTTCGAGTCCGGTACCATCCTGCTCCTGTCGCTGATCTCGGGCGCCTCCCTGATCACCATGGTGTTCTGGGAGCTGTGGCATCCGCAACCGCTGGTGAACCTGCGGCTGCTGCGCAGCGCCCCGTTCTCGATCAGCAACGTGATCATGTTCCTGTTCGGCTTCCTGATCGTCTCCACCACCCAGCTGCTGCCGCAATTCTCCCAGGAACTGCTCGGCTACGACGCGCTGACCGCCGGCATGACCCTGGGCATGGGCGGCGCCGTCTCCCTGTTCGTGATGCCGCTGGCCGGCATCCTGACCGGGAAGTTCATCCAGCCGAAATGGCTGATCTTCAGCGCCATGCTCGGCACGGCCGGGGCCATGAACTACGCCTCCAGCCTCAATCTGGATGCGGCGTTCTGGAACCTGTCCACCGCCCGCATGATCCAGGTCATCTGGCTGCCGCTGGTGTTCATCCCGCTCTCCGCCGTGCAGTTCAACGGCGTCCCGCCGGACAAGAACTCCGACGCTTCCGCCATCATCAACCTGATGCGCAACCTCGGCGGCTCCGTCGGCGTCGCCGTGGTCACCACGGAGCTGCAATGGCGCGGCCAGTTCCATCACGCCCGCCTGGCCGAACACATCACGCCCTATGATGGCTTTGGCTTCGGCACCTCGCTGACGCGGATCGCCCAGCAGGTGCACGACCAGGCGACCATGCTCAGCTACCTCGACTGCTTCCTCATCCTCGCCTGCGTCGCCCTCGTCGCCGCGCCGCTCACGCTTTTTCTTCCAAACGTCGCCAAGGGGGCTCCAGCCGGTGGGCATTAAGTCAAGCGCATCCATTCTTCTGTTGTTGGCGGGATGCACCGTCGGTCCGAACTACGAAAGCCCGAGCCCCTGGTCGCCTGACTCCTGGTTCCGCAGCACGCGCACCGAAAAGGCGACCGCCCCCATCAGCCTTCCCGTCGCCGAACCGATCGACGTGGAATGGTGGTCCGTCCTCAACGACCCGCAGCTCACCGGGCTGATGCACAGGATCGCCGACAGCAACCTCGACGTCCGTGTTGCCGACCTGCGCCTCGCCCAGGCCCGGGCGCAGCGCGGCGTGGCCTATGCCGGCAGCTTCCCGACGCTGAACGGCAACTCCAGCTACACCCGCCAGCAACTGAGCAAGAACGGCGTCGTCAGCCTGCTCGGCAGCGGCGGCGGCGATCCTTCGACGCAGAATAACGGTCTTGGCGGGCGCCAGGGCGCCGTGCCCAACTCCTTTGGTGGCATCGGCGCGTTCGACCTGTTCCAGGCCGGCTTCGACGCCTCCTGGGAACTCGACCTATGGGGCAAGGTCCGGCGCCAGGTGGAAAGCGCCAGCGCCGCGGTCGAAGCCTCCATCGAAGCCCGGCACAACACGCTGCTCACCAGCCTGGCCGAACTCGCCCGCAACTACGTCCAGCTTCGCGGGCTGCAGGAAAGCGAGCGCATCGTCCGCAGCAATCTCACCACCGCCGAGCAGGCGGTCCGCCTGACCGACGAACGGGTCCGCGGCGGGCTCGCGACCGACCTCGACCTCGCCAACGCCCGCGCCCAGGCCGAGGCCACCGGGGCGAACCTACCGCAACTCGAGGCCCAGGAGCTGCAGGCGATCAACGCCATCAGCTTCCTTCTCGGCGAACCCCCGGGCGCGATGGCCGCCCAACTCGAGACCCGCAAGCCGCTCACGCCCGTGCCGCCCACCGTTCCGATCGGCCTGCCCTCCGAGCTCATCAACCGCCGACCTGACATTCGCCAGGCCGACGCCCAGCTGCATTCCGCCACTGCCGACATCGGCGTGGCGGAAGCCAACTTCCTTCCCAGCGTGACCCTGTCCGGCAGCGTCGCCCTCCAGGCCACTCAGTTCAGCCGGGTCTTCGACGTCAACGCTTTGACCTACGGTGTCGGCCCCAGCATCTCGATCCCCATCTTCGAGGGCGGTCGCCTCACCGCGACCCTGGAACTCCGCAAGGAAGCCGCCAAGGAAGCCGCGCTGAACTACCAGCGCACCGTGCTGCAGGCCTTCCACGACGTCGACAACGCCCTGATCGCCTACCGCGCCGACCAACTGCGCCGCGACCGCCTCATTGCCCAAACCACCCAAAGCCGCCGCGCGCTGCAGATCGCCAACGAACGATATCGTAACGGCCTGTCGGACTTCCTCGAGGTCCTCACCGCTCAGCGCACCCTGCTGCAAGCCGACCAGGACCAGGCCTCCGCCACCACCACTGTCTCGACTGACCTGATCGCGCTCTACAAAGCGCTTGGCGGCGGCTGGCAGATCGGCGACCAGAAGGGCTGACTTGCACTGATAAAGATATCCTTATATCACGCTGGCAACGCCAGGAGCCCTAACCCATGCCCGATACCAATGTGACCCAAGACGACTTCAAAGTTCGCGACATCAGCCTTGCCGGCTGGGGCCGTAAGGAAATCCTCATGGCCGAGGACGAGATGCCCGGCCTGATGGCGCTGCGCGCCGAGTATGGCGCGAGCCAGCCGCTCAAGGATGCCCGCATCGTCGGCTCCCTGCACATGACGATCCAGACCGCCGTGCTGATCGAGACGCTGGTGGCCCTCGGCGCCACCGTCCGCTGGTCCTCCTGCAACATCTTCTCGACCCAGGAGCACGCCGCTGCCGCCATCGCCGCGGCCGGCATCCCGGTGTTCGCCTGGAAGGGCATGAGCGAGGACGAGTTCTGGTGGGCGATCGAGAAGACAGTCCGCGGCCCCGACGGCTGGGTTCCCAACATGATCCTCGATGACGGCGGTGACCTCACCAAGCTGATCCACGAGAAGCACGCCGACCTGCTGCCGGGCATCAAGGGCCTGTCGGAAGAGACCACCACCGGCGTGCATCGCCTGTGGGACATGGCCAAGGCCGGCACCCTCAAGGTGCCTGCCATCAACGTCAACGACAGCGTCACCAAGTCCAAGTTCGACAACCTGTATGGTTGTAAGGAAAGCCTGGTCGACGCCATCCGCCGCGGCACCGACGTCATGATGGCCGGCAAGGTCGCCTGCGTCGCCGGCTACGGCGATGTCGGCAAGGGATCGGCCGCCAGCCTCAAGAACGGCGGCTGCCGCGTCCTGGTCACCGAAGTCGACCCGATCTGCGCGCTGCAGGCGGCAATGGAGGGCTACGAGGTGGTCACGATGGAAGACGCCGCCCCGCGCGCCGACATCTTCGTCACCGCCACCGGCAACATCGACGTCATCACGCTCGACCACATGCGCGCCATGAAGAACCGCGCCATCGTCTGCAACATCGGCCACTTCGACAGTGAGATTCAGATCGAATCCCTGCGCAACATGAAGTGGGAGAACGTCAAGCCGCAGGTCGACGAGGTCGTCTTCCCGGACAACAAGCGTCTCATCGTGCTCAGCGAAGGCCGCCTGGTAAACCTCGGCAACGCCACGGGTCACCCGAGCTTCGTGATGTCGGCCAGCTTCACCAACCAGGTGCTGGCCCAGATCGAGCTGTGGACCGCCAAGCCCGGCCAGTACAAGAACGAGGTCTACACGCTGCCGAAGCACCTCGACGAGAAGGTAGCTGCGCTCCATCTCGAGAAGGTCGGCGCCAAGCTGACCAAGCTCTCGGGCGCCCAGGCCGAGTATATTGGCGTGACCGCTCAGGGCCCGTTCAAGCACGAGCAGTACCGCTACTAACCTGCGCAACCACATCATCTCGGCGGACGATTTCGGTCTATCCGTCGAGGTGAACGAGGCCATCGAGCTGGCGCATTGTCAGGGCATCCTGACGACCGCCAGCCTCATGGTCGCCGGCCCCGCCGCTGCGGATGCTGTCCGCCGGGCCAAAGCCCTGCCCTCCCTCGCCGTTGGCCTGCATCTCGTCGCCGTCGAAGGCGACTCGGTCCTGCCCGGCGCGCCACCGATCGGCAGCGATCAACTCCGTCTCGGTCTCGACTACTTCTTCAGCCCAGGCGGCCGCCGACGCCTCGCCGCAGAGGTTGCCGGCCAATATCGCGCCTTTGCCGCCACCGGGCTCCGGCTCGATCACGCCAATGCCCACAAGCACATGCACGTTCACCCGACGGTCGGCCACCTGCTGATCGAAACCGGACGTGACTACGGCTTGCGCGCGCTCCGTATCCCCACCGAGCCACCTGCCCTCATGCGCGCCTGCGGCGTTCCCCAGGGACCCGGCGCCCGCGCCATGGTCTGGTGGACCAAAGTATTGCGACATATGGGCCGGCGCGCCGGCCTCCACATGAACGATTGGGTGCTCGGCCTAGCCTGGAGCGGTCACATGACGGCAGATCGACTACTGCGGGCCGCACCGCACCTGCCACCAGGCCGCGGCGAAATTTACTTTCATCCCGCAACAGCCAAGAATTCGTTATTCGCTCGACTGATGCCGGATTACGAACCGGAAGCCGAACTCGCAGCCCTTCTCGACCCGGCCGTGCGCGCCGCGCTCGGACCCGGCCGAACCTGGTCCCAATTGAACCGGATTTAACCCGCGCCCGCCGTGGCCGACGTATCGACCTGGTTGGCCGGCCCGTGTGCCAGGCCCTGATGGCGCAACGCGGTCCAACCAAGCAACAAAGCCATGATGATGAGTGCCGTACGAACGAAGGCCATGAGCCGCTAATCCCAACCCGCCACGGCTGAACAAGGCCGTAGGCGATCCTATGCGCTCGATATGTGAAGAAGTTATGACCAGGACCACATTGAAGTCGCAACGCAGACCAGCACGATCAACATGACGGCTTCGAACCACGCTTGCATGTCCTGTTAGGGAATAATAGGACTGTTTTCCTTGGCCGGAGAGTAGGTCGTGCGGCCCCAACCGCACCCGATCCCGTCTCTGGCCGACCCTCACGCGCGGAGGCTCTGAATGCTGTGGTTCTTTCGTCTCCTCGCGCTGTGGCGGGGTGCCTCGACGCCTCCGCCATCCCTGCAACCGGTCCTCCAGGAGTTGATCAACATGTCCGAAACGTTCAATGCCGAACTGGGTCGCCTGCGCGACGACGTTGCCGCCCAGGGCAGCGTCATCGCCAGCGCCACCGCCGCTTTCCGCGGGCTGGCCGCCCAATTGGTCGCCGCCGAGGCCAACGCCAAATCCGCCGGCGCCACGGATGCGCAGATGTTCAGCGTGTCCGCCGTTCGTCAGACGCTCGAGGCCAACACCGCCGCCCTCGCCGCCGCGATCCCGGCCAACACCCCGTCCGCGACCGAGCAAGCGGCCACGCCCCCGGTCGTCGCCGTTGTCATGCCGGTCGAGACCCCGGCCACCACGCCCATTGCCCCTGCCCCATCCCCGGGCGACACCGTTGCCGTCGTGCCCGTCACCACGCCCTGAACCGAGTCTGGCGCGCGATCCCGCGCGCCAGATTTGACACCCCCGTCCCCCTTCCATAACCACACGCGCCATAAACGGGGGGAATGGTTGATGCGCTTTTGGGCTCTAGCCTTGGCAGCGACGACGGCACTGACGGCGCCGGCAGTTGCTCAGATCAAGATCGGCGTCACCGTTTCCGCCACTGGCCCGGCCGCCAGCCTCGGCGTCCCCGAACGCAACGCCGTCGCCTTCCTGCCCACCGAGGTCGACGGCCAGAAGATCGAATACATCGTTCTGGACGACGGCACCGATGCCTCCCGCGCGGTCGCCAACGGCCGCAAGCTGATCGACGAGAACGACGTGGACGCGTTGATCGGCTCGACGGCGACGCCGGGCTCGATCGCGCTGGTGGACGTCGCCGGCGAGAAGCACGTCCCGTTGATCGCGCTGGCCGCGTCGGAGAAGATCATCGCCCCGGTCGAGGGCAACAAGCGCTGGGCCTTCAAGACGCCGCAGAACGACAGCCTCATGGCCCGCGGCATCGCCGACCACATGGCCGCCCACGGCATCAAGACCGTCGGTTTCATCGGCTTCAACGACGCCTACGGCGATGGCTGGCTGGCCGAAGCCACCAAGGCGTTCGACGCCAAGGGCATCAAGATCGTCGCCACCGAGAAATACGCCCGCAACGACCAGAGCGTCACCGGCCAAGTGCTCAAGCTGATCGGCAGCCGCCCCGACGCCGTCCTGATCGCCGCTGCCGGCACCCCCGCCGCCCTGCCGCAGAAGACGCTCAAGGAGCGCGGCTACGCCGGCGCCTACTACCAGACCCACGGCGTGACCAATCAGGACTTCCTCCGCGTCGGCGGCAAGGACGTCGAAGGCACCGTGCTCCCCGCCGGCCCCGTCCTGGTCCCCGACCAGCTCGCCGACGGCAACCCGGTCAAGCCGGTCGCCGTCAAACTGGTCACCGACTACAACCGGAAATACGGCGACGGTAGCTTCTCCACTTTCGCAGCCCACATGTTCGACGCCGGCGTCGAACTCGGCCAAGCCATCCCCGCCGCGCTCAAGGCTGCAAAGCCCGGCACCCCCGAATTCCGCGCCGCCCTGCGCGACGCGATTGAAGCGGAGCACGAGGTCGTCCTGTCCAACGGCATCCTCGACATGTCGGCCACCGACCATAACGGCCTCGATGATCGCGCCCGGGTGATGGTCACCATCCAGAACGGCGCCTGGGTGCTCATTAAGTAGTTCCAGCCATCAATACCGGCACTGTGAGCCAAGCCGGTACCGCTACCCTGAACGGCCGCGGTGTCGCGCTTCTTGCAGCCGCGGCCCGGCACCATGCATTGCGTCCACAACGCACCCAATGCATTGACGGGCGGAAACCTCGGTAGCTGACCCCTTGGACGCGGATATCGCTCTCATCCTGTTGCAGGATGGCGTCGTCAACGGCGCCATCTATGCCTTGCTGGCCCTTTCCCTCGTGCTGGTCTTCGCCGTGACGCGGGTGATCCTGATCCCGATGGGCGAACTCGTCGCCTTTGGTGGCCTGACCGACGCCGCGCTGCAATCCGGCCACGTGCCCGGCAGCACCTTTCTACTTGCCGCTCTCGGCGTTTCCGCCTGCCTCGCCGGCGCTTTCGTGGACCGCCGTCTCAGCCCGGCCCTTCTGCTCGAGACCATCGCACTCCCTGCCGTCATCGCCGGCATCACCGTTCTGCTCGCCCCCGGCAAGCCCGGCCCGGTGCTCGCCGCCCTGCTGGCCATCGCCATCGTCGCCCCCATGGCGCCCTACCTCTACCGCGTTGCCTTCCAACCGCTCGCCCAAGCCTCCGTGCTGGTCCTGCTAATCGCCAGCGTCGGCGTGCATCTGGCGCTGAACGGCCTCGGCCTGGTGTTCTTCGGCCCCGAGGGCTTCCGCGCCGCCGGCTTCTCCACTGGACAGTTCGCGCTCGGCAGCCTGTCGATCCCCGGCCAGGCGCTCTGGATCGTCGGCCTTACCGTGCTGACGGTGGTCGGGCTCGCGCTGTTCTTCGGCTTCACGCTCGCCGGCAAGGCGCTGCGCGCCACCGCGGTCAACCGCCTCGGCGCCCGGCTGGTCGGCATCTCGACGGCACTGTCCGGCCGGGTCGCCTTTGCACTGGCCGGACTGATCGGCGCGGCGTCGGGCGTGCTCATCGTGCCGCTGACGACACTCTATTATGACAGTGGCTTCCTCATCGGCCTCAAGGGCTTCGTCGCCGCGATCATCGCCGGGCTGGCGAGCTACCCGATCGCGGTGGCGGCCGCGCTGCTGGTCGGCTGCGTCGAGAGCTTCTCGTCGTTCTACGCCAGCGCCTTCAAGGAGGTGATCGTGTTCACGATCATCATTCCCGTTCTGCTCTGGCGCTCGCTCCGCTCCACCGCAGGGGAAGAGGAGTGACCCGCGCCCTCCCGATCGCTCTCTTCGTCGTCCTGTTCGCCCTGCCGATGCTGCCCGTCCCGAATTACTGGATCACGCTCGGCGACTATGTCGGCATCGCGGGCATCATCGGCATCGGCCTGGTGGTCCTGACCGGCTTCGGCGGCATGACCTCATTCGCGCAGGCCACCTTCATGGGCTTCGGCGCCTATGCCACCGCCGTGCTCAGCACGCGCTACGGCTGGTCCCCCTGGCTGACTCTCCCAGTCTCGCTCGCCGCCTCCGGCCTGTTGGCCCTGGCGGTCGGTGCCGTCACGCTGCGCCTGTCCGGCCATTACCTTGCCCTCGGCACGCTCGCCTGGGGCGTCAGCTTCTATTACGTGTTCGCCAACCTCGACTGGCTCGGTCGCAACGACGGCATCTCCGCCATCCCCGCGCTCCGCTTCTTCGGCACCGCGCTGACCGACAGCCGCAGCTATTTCTACCCGGTCTGGATCGGCGTCGCGCTCTGCATCGTATTGACCCTCAACCTGCTCGACAGCCGCGCCGGCCGCGCCATCCGGGCGCTGCGCGGCGGCACCCGCGCCGCCGCCAGCTTCGGCGTCAATCTCACCGCCACCCGCATGCTGGCCTTCACCTACGCCGCCATGCTGGCAGGCTTCGCCGGCTGGCTCTACGCGCACATGCAGCGCAGCGTGAATCCCACGCCCTTCGGCCTCAACGCCAGCATCGAATATCTGCTGATGGTCGTCATCGGCGGCGCCGGCTCGGTCTGGGGCGCGCTGCTCGGCGCCGGGTTGGTGACGGTGGTCAACGACAAGCTGCAGGACCTGCTGCCGTATCTGCTGGGCAGCGCCGGCAACTACGAGACCATCGTCTTCGGCGCCCTCCTCGTGGTCGCCCTGCAGGCCGCACCGGACGGACTCTGGCCCTACCTCCGTCGCGCATCCTCACGCTCCCGCACGGTCTCCGCCGCTACCACCCTTCCGGCTCGGCCCCTCCCCGCGCCGGGCGCAACGGTTCTGGCCGCCACCGGCCTGCGCAAGCAGTTCGGCGGCCTCGTCGCCGTCGACAAGCTCGACCTCACCCTGTCCGGCCGCGAGATCGTCGCCCTCATCGGCCCCAACGGCGCTGGCAAGAGCACCAGCTTCGACCTGCTCACCGGCGTCACCCGCCCCACCGCCGGCACCCTCAGCCTGCTCGGCCAAGCCCTGCCGCACCCGAGCCCGCAGGCGATTGCCCGCCTCGGCCTCGCCCGCACCTTTCAGCATGTCCGCCTCGTGCCCGGCATGTCGGTTCTGGAGAACGTCGCCCTTGGCGCCCACCTCCGCGGCCGTGCCTCGCCCGCCGCCGCCCTGCTCCGCCTCGACCGCGCCGAGGAAGCGCGCCTGTTCGCCGAAGCCGCCCGCCAGCTCGCCCGCACCGGCCTCTCCGAACACGCCGACAAGCCCGCCGACAGCCTGGCGCTCGGCCAGCAGCGCATTGTCGAGATCGCCCGCGCGCTCTGCCTCGACCCGGCGCTCATCCTGCTCGACGAACCTGCCGCCGGGCTGCGCGTCGGCGAGAAAGAAGCGCTGGCCACCCTGCTGCGCCAACTTCGCGACGAAGGTCACACCGTTCTGCTGGTCGAACACGACATGGGCTTCGTCATGGGCCTGTCCGACCGCATCGTGGTGATGGAGTTCGGCCACAAGATCGCCGAAGGCACCCCCGACATCATCCGTCACGACCCGGCCGTCATCGCCTCCTACCTTGGCGCCGCCTGATGCTCGAGGTCAGCCATCTCTCGGTCGCCTATAACGGCATCGCCGCGGTCGATGACGTCAGCCTGCGTCTCGAGCCCGGCCAGATCGTCACTGTCATCGGCCCCAACGGCGCCGGTAAGTCGACCCTGCTCAACGCGGTCATGGGCGTTCATCCCGGCGTCGGCAGCGTCACCCTGCGCGGCGCCGATCTCGGCCGCATGTCGGTCGAGGCACGCGTGAGAGCCGGGCTTTGCCTGGTACCGGAAAAACGCGAGTTGTTCGGCACCCTGTCGGTCGAGGACAATCTCCGCCTCGGCGCCTTCCGCTTCCGCCACGAGGGCCGCACCGCCGCCGACCGCGCGCTGGACGAGATCTATGCGCTGTTTCCCCGCCTGCTGGAGCGCCGCCGCCAACAGGCCGGCACCCTGTCAGGCGGCGAGCGCCAGATGCTGGCCATGGGCCGTGCCCTGATGGCTCGGCCCGAGATCCTGATGCTGGACGAGCCCAGTCTCGGCCTGGCGCCGCTGATCGTGCGCGACATCTTCCGCATCGTCACTGAATTGCGCGCCCGCGGCGTCGCCATCCTCCTGGTCGAACAGAACGCCCGTGCCGCGCTGGACATCGCCGACCACGCCTATGTGCTCGAGATGGGCCGCGTCACCCTGCAAGGCACTGGCGCCGCCCTCTCCGCCGATCCCCGCATCACCCAGGCTTATCTCGGCACCGCCTGAGCGCTACAGCGTCCGCAGAAACAACTCCAACAACGCCTCCCCGAACGCCCGCATGTTACCCGCCCGATCCGCCGACCCCGTCTCGATCGTCATGACCGCCTCGCGTGGCCCGGCAATCGCGATGCAGCAATGGCCGGGCCGGTCGCCATACGAATTGCCGCTCGGCCCCGCCGCCCCGGTCTCGCCCAGCGCCCAGGTCGCGCCGAACTTCTCCCGCGCCGTCGTCGCCAGCAGCTTGGCATACGCTTCCGTCGACGACCGGATCCCCATCATCGCCTCGGCCGGGATGTCCAGCAGCGACGCCCGCGCCACCTTGGTGTAGACCACCGCCCCGCCCAGGAAATACGCCGACGCCCCCGGCACCGCCAACAGCGCCGCCGACACCAGCCCGCCGGTCGAGGACTCCGCCACCGCCACCGTCGCCCGATCCGCCTTCAACCGCGCCGCCACACGCTCGGCCAACGGCAACAATCTCTCCATCGCACCCTCCATTGCGACACCAGCCATAACAGAATACGGGATGAACCCAACGACGGAGGAACTCACATGCGCTTCGCGGCATACAGCCAGAACGGCACGCACGGCATCGCCGTGGCGGAAAACGCCCACACCGCCTTCCATGCCTGCCCCAGCACCGACGCCAACTACCCCGGCAGCCTGACCAGCCTCGTCGCCGCCGGCCCCGACAAGCTCATGAGCGCCGGCCGCGCCATGCTCGCCGGCCCCGAGATCGACCTCGACAGAGTCACCCTGCTGCCGCCGCTGCCCACGCCGCCGAAGATCATCTGCGTCGGCCTCAACTACGCCGACCATTCCGCCGAGAGCGGCTTCGCTGAAGCCCCGAGCTACCCGACCCTGTTCGGCCGCTTCGCCTCCAGCCTCATCGGCGCCGGCGCCCCCATCATCCGCCCCCGCCTGTCCGAACAGCTCGATTATGAAGGCGAGATCGTCGCCGTAATCGGCAAGCCCGGCCGCGACATCAGCCGCGAAGCCGCGCTCGATCACGTCGTCGCCTACTCGCTGTTCAACGACGCCTCCATCCGCGAGTACCAGTTCAAGGCCCCGCAATGGACGGTCGGCAAGAACTTCGACGGCACCGGCCCCTTCGGCCCCTACCTCGTCACCGCCGACGAACTGCCCCCCGGCATCGCCGGCCTGAAGCTGACGACCACGCTCAACGGCGAAGTCGTCCAGGAAGGCCACACCGACGATCTGGTGTTCGACGTCGTGACCCTCATCCACACCATCAGCCAGGCCATCAGCCTCGAAGCCGGCGACATCATCGTCACCGGAACGCCGTCGGGCGTCGGCATGGCCCGCAAGCCCCCCTTGTGGATGAAGCCCGGCGACGTCGTCGAAGTCACCGTCGACGGCATCGGCACCCTCCGCAACCCGGTGGCCGACCAAGCCTGATGACTGCCCTGCCGCCGCTCGCGCCGGACATCCTGCCGGGCGGCGTACGCAGCCGATACCTCGAGAACATCAACGGCCTCCGAGTCCACTTGCTCGAAGCCGGCGATCCCACGAAACCGATGATCCTGTTGCTGCACGGCTTTCCGGAGATCGCCTATAGCTGGCGGCACCTGATCCCCGGCCTGGCCGCGGTCGGCTACTACGTCGTCGCTCCCGACGCCCGCGGCTATGGCCGCACGACGGGCAGCGCTCAGGGCTACGACATCGACCTCGCCGAGTTCAGCATCCTCAACCTGGTGCGCGACGCCGCGTCCGTCGTCGCCGCCCTCGGCCGCAGCCATGTCGACCTGCTCGCCGGCCATGATTACGGCGCCAGCACCGCTGCGGCCTGCGCCCTCATCCGCCCCGACATTTTCCACCGTCTCGCGCTGATGAGCGCGCCGTTCGGCGGCCCGCCCGAATTGCTCGCCGTCCCAAAGCCCAGCCCCGACCCGGCCCTCGCCGCGCTCGATCCGCCCCGCAAGCATTATCATTGGTATTACTCGACCCGCCCCGCCGCGGCCGACATGGACCATAGCCCTCAGGGCTTGGCCGCCTTCATGCGCGCTTATTTTCACCAGAAGAGCGCCGACTGGCCGGGGAACCATCCGCACCCGCTCGCCGCCTGGTCCGCCGAGGAGCTTGCCAAGCTGCCGGGCTACTACGTCATGCCGCTCGAGGCGACGATGCCCGAGGCCGTCGCGCCCTTCATGCCGGCGACGCAAGCCGCATGGCTCACCGACGCCGAACTTGCCGTCTACGTCGAGGAATACGCCCGCACCGGCTTCCAGGGCGGCCTGAACTCCTACCGTGTCCGCACCGCCGGCCACCTCGCCCGCGACCTGTCCACCTTCGCCGGCCGCACGATCGACGTGCCGTCCTGCTTCTATTCCGGCGCGTCGGACTGGGGCACCTACCAGAAAGCCGGCGACTTCGAGGCCATGCAGCAACGGGTCTGCACCGACATGCGCGACGTCGCCCTGATCCCCGGCGCCGGCCACTGGATCCAGCAGGAACAACCTGCCGCCCTGCTCAATCATCTCCTGGCCTTCCTCGAACGATGAGCCAAACCGCCGCTATCCGCCGACCGACCCTGCGCGAGACCTGGGCCGATTTCGGCCCGCTCTACGCCACCAACGCCGTCATCGGCATGCTGTTCGCCACCACCGGCCCCATCGCCATCATCCTCTCCGTCGGCACCGCCGGACACCTGACGCCGGCCGAACTCGCCTCCTGGATCTTCGGCATCTTCTTCTTCAACGGTATCCTCACCGTCGCCATGAGCTGGGCCTACCGCCAGCCGCTGTGCTTCTTCTGGACCATCCCCGGCACCGTCCTAGTCGGCCCGGCGCTGCAGCACCTCAAATTCGGCGAAGTCATCGGCGCCTACTACGTCACCGGTCTCGTCATCCTCGTCCTCGGCGCCTCCGGCTGGGTCAAGCGCGCGATGCAAGCGGTGCCGATGCCGATCGTGATGGGCATGGTCGCCGGCGTGTTCCTCCGCTTTGGCCTCGACCTCATCCGCGCCCTGGACGCCGACCCGGCCATCGCCGTCCCGATGGTGCTCGCCTTTCTCCTGCTCGCCGCGGTCCCCGCCCTCGGCCGCCGCCTGCCGCCGCTGATCGGCGCACTCCTGATCGGTGCCGCCTGCGTCGCGTTGCTGGGCCGGGTCGGCGGGGCGGCGTTCGACGGGCTGCAGTTCATCCACCCCGCACTCATCCCGCCGATCTGGTCGCTCCCGGCCACCATCGAACTGGTCGTGCCGCTCGCCATCACCGTTCTCGTGGTCCAGAACGGCCAGGGTGCCGCCGTGCTGCACAACGTCGGCCATCAACCGCCCATGACCGCCGTCACCGTCGCCTGCGGCGTCGGCTCGCTGCTGGCCGCTTCCGTCGGCGCTGTCAGTACCTGCCTGACCGGCCCCACCGGCGCGCTCGTCACCTCCAGCGGCGAGCCCCGCCGCCACTACACCGCCGCGATCTTCATGGGCCTGCTCGCCATCCTGTTCAGCCTCGTCGCCCCGACCTTCACGCGACTGATGCTCGCTACCCCGCGCGAGTTCATCATGATGCTGGGCGGCCTGGCCATGCTGCGCGTCCTGCAAGCGGCCTTTCTCGGCGCCTTCCGCGGCAAGTTCACCCTCGGCGCCCTGGTCAGCCTGTTGGTCACCGTCGCCGACATCACGGTCGGCAACATCGGCGCCGCCTTCTGGGGCTTGCTCGCCGGATTGTTGGTCGCCTGGTTGCTCGAGCGCCCGGATTTCGCCCCCGACGCTGCGGGCGACCCACCAGCCGATGCTGCGGCAGGATAACGCTGTCTGAGGTCCGGCGAGAGTCGTATCCTATGCGCGCTCGCGGTGAGCTGGAGGATGCGACATGCCCATGGCAGATGAGTTCCCCCGGCAATCTGCATCGGCACTGACCGGAGCTGTTGCTGCGTGACCTTGGCCACTCGACTGTTGTTGTTGATCGCGCTGGCGCTCACGCCGCCGCTCCTCTTCGGCATTCTCAACGACGTCAGCCAGCGCAAGGAGCGTGCTGCCGCCATCGATCAGGCCGCCATGGCGGAAAGCCGCTCCGTTCAGGACAGCCTGTCGCTCATCGTCGGCGGTGCCAACCGCATGCTGATCGCCATCAGCGAAGCCCCGGCGATCCGCTCGGAAACCCCTGACGTCTGCAGCACGTACCTGAAAGCTGTGTCGAAGAAGATGGAGGAATACTCGCTCCTCGCCATCATCGACCTCGGTGGCGATACGGTCTGCAACGACACGGAGGCGGCCCGCGGCAGCTACTCCGTCGCCGATCGCGCTTATTTCCGGCGCGCCTTGGCTACCGGCCGGTTCACCAGCGGCGACCTCGTCGAGGGTATTTTCACCCATCGGCCCAGCGTGCACTTCGCGATGCCGATAAGGTCATCCGCCGACACGATCGACGGCGTCGTCATCGCCAGCGTCGATCAGGATTGGCTGGCACGGCAGCTCGCGACCGAGACGGTCCCTTCCGGAGCCCAAATCATCCTGTTCGATCCCAGCGGCACGGTCGTCGCCGCCGCCCAGGACGGCGTTCCCATCAAGGCGGCGTGGATCGGTCGGCCCGCGCCCAAGGCCCTACTCGCCGCCTTGAACGTTTCCACGCCCCGCGTTGTCGACACGGCCGGACCTGATGGCGTCCTCCGTCGCTTCGGTGCCGTGCCCGCCAACCCGGCGCTCGTCGGCCTCACCGCCGTCGTCGGCATCGACCGGGAGCGCGCGTTCAGCGACCTGCGCGCCGTGTCGCTGCGCAACCTGCTCGGCCTGGGTCTTGGCGGCATCGTCGCCGTCGTGGCTGGAGCGTTCGGCGCGCGGCGCTTCGTGCTCGGCCCGCTCGCGCGCATCGTCACGGCGGCCGATCAGGTCGGTGCTGGCGACCTCAACGCTCGCACCGACCTCGGCCGCCGCTCGGGCGAGTTGCGCGAACTCGGCGCCGGGTTCGACCGCATGATCGCCGCCCTGGCCGCCCGTGAGCAGGAGCGGGATCACGCCGAGTCCGCCCTGCGGCGCGAGGAAGCGCGGCTTCGTCTCGCACTGGAGGCCGGCCGCCTCGGCTCCTTCGAATGGGATCTCGGCAACGACACCGTTCAGCCGTCCGAAGAAATGCGAACCATGTACGGCTTGGGCCCGACGGAAGGCTTCCGCTCGGCGGACTACTTTGCCCGCATCGTTCCGGCCGACGTGGACCGGGCCCGTGCCGAGATCGCCGCCGGCATCGCCGAGGGACGCGCCGTTCATGCCTATCGGATCCTGCGCGACGGCCAGCAGCGTCACATACTTATTCAGGCCGAGGTCGTGTTCGACGGCGACGGCAATTCCTTCCTCGTCGGTCTCGTCGCCGACGAGACCGAGCGCATGGCCAACATCGAGGCCCTGCGCGACAGCGAAGCCCGCTTCCAGGCCATCGCCAACTGCATCGACCAGATGGTCTGGTCCACCCGCCCCGACGGCTACCACGACTACTTCAACCAACGCTGGTACGAGTTCACCGGCACCGTTCCCGGCTCGACCAACGGCCCCTCGTGGATCGGCCTGTTCCATCCCGACGACGCCGATGAAACCGCCCGCATCTGGCAAGCCTCGCTCGACACCGGCCACCCTTATCATCGCGAATACCGTCTCCGTCACGTCTCCGGCCGTTATCGCTGGGTGCTCGGCCGTGCCCAGGCGATCCGCGACGACCAGGGCCGTATCGTCCGCTGGTATGGCACCTGCACCGACATCGACGAGATCGTCGAAGCCCGCGACATCCTCGCCCGCTCGCGCGAGGCGCTGACCCGCGAGATCGCCGACCGCACCGCCGAGTTGATGGCGACCGAGGATCAACTGCGGCAATCGCAAAAGATGGAAGCCGTCGGTCAGCTCACCGGCGGCATCGCACATGACTTCAACAACATGCTGCAGGCGATCGGCGGTGCCCTCGAACTGCTGGTCCGCCGGGTCGACCAGAACAAACTGGAGGACGCCAAGCGCTTCGCCACCGTGGCCCGCACCACCGTCGATCGGGCCGCCTCCCTCACTCACCGCCTGCTCGCCTTCGCCCGGCGTCAGACGCTGATGCCGGAGATCGTCGATGCCGCTGCCCTGGTGGACGGCATGATCGAGTTGGTCGCCCGCACCGTCGGCCCATCGATCGACGTGTCGATCCGCCACCGCTCCGACCCGGCCTGGACCGTCCTGTGCGACCAAAGCCAGTTGGAGAACGTGGTCTTCAACCTGTGCATCAACGCCCGCGACGCGTTGCCCGGTGGCGGCAAGCTGATCATCGCCACGGGCAACGTCACCCTCGGCGGCGGCGAAATCGACCGCGGCGAGGACGTCGACGCTGGCGACTACGTCGAGATCGCCGTCACCGACACCGGCACCGGCATGGACGAAGCGACCCAGGCGCGCGCCTTTGAACCGTTTTTCACCACCAAGCCGATGGGCCAGGGTACCGGCCTCGGCTTGTCACAGGTCTACGGCTTCGTGCGCCAGTCCGGCGGCTTCGTCCGCCTCGAAAGCCGCCTCGGTCACGGCACAACCGTCCACCTTCACCTTCCACGTCACGACCGCGCACCACCCAACAGCCAGCCACCCCCGTCCGAGGAGCAATCGGACCAGGCCGTCATCCTGCTGATCGACGACGATACCGAGGTGCGCGAGGCTGCGGCCAGGAACCTGCGCCGGCTCGGCTATCGCGTGCGGATGACTGCGGGCGGGGCGGACGCAATGTCGTTGCTCGCAGGCGGCCTCGACCGGCTCGACCTGCTCATCACCACCGTGGGCATGCCCGGCAACCTGAACGGCCGCCAGATCGCCGAAGCGGCCCGCCAGGCCTGGCCGACACTGCCGGTGCTGTTCATGACCAGCTACGCCGGCATCCTGGACGATACCGGCCTGGCGCCCGGCATGTCGATCATCACCAAGCCGATCTCGCCCGAAGCGCTCGCGTCGCGCATCGACACCATGCTGGCGACCAGCACGTCTTCCGGTCGGACCATCAATGACTGAAAAGGAGTGGTGTCCGCGGCGGGATTCGAACCCACGGCCCCAGGATTCATCCCACTTCGGCTTTCGCCGCCGCCCCTCGTCGAGGCGTTCGTGGTCTGGACTGTCCCTTCGCCCTAGCTTCGCAAGCCTGATCGCGAACCCGTAGGCGCCGCCCGTCCAGTCTCTACACCTTCCCCTGTCGAAAGGGGCTTGGCTCGGGATCGGCATGATGCACGCTGCATCGAAGCTTTCCCCGACTTTGAGCGGATCCGCCGCGAGGTTTCCCGACGCGACGCCCAATTACCACTAGGAATCCTGTGCTCTATCCTGCTGAGCTACGCAGACACACAAGCACAGCCTAACCCGGCGGGATGGCCAGCGCCACCCCTTCCGAATTAGGTCACACGCAGCTTAGCGCGACTTCTTCTTGGCCGTCGTGTGACGGCGCGTCGTGGTCGCTGCCGGCTTTTCCTCGGCTGCCGCCGGTGCCGCCACCGCGGGCACGCCCTCACCGCGCGTCACCGTCACGGCGACCTTGACCAATGAGTCGGAGCCGTCGGCACCGCGAAATGCCACCGTGAAGCGGTCGGCGCCCACGAAGCTCGGGGCCGGCGTGTATTCCGCCCGCGTCTCGCCGTTCCACTGCCGGACCAGCATCTCGCCGTGCTCCGGGCGCTGCTTGATCAAGCCGAGCACGTAAGCCTGGCCCGACTTCTCCGACGCGCGGAACGCGCACCAGCCGTCATTGGTCATCGTGATCGTCGACTCGACCGTGGTGCCGGGCATCGGCTGAACCGGCGTAAAGGTGCAGGTCTTAGCGATGGCGTCGTTCAGGGTATCGGTAGTCACCGCCTGCTGCGGCGTAGGCTTGGCGCAGCCCTGCAAGGCAAGCACGGCCACCGCAGCGACCGCAAACAGACGATAGGACAAAGGAAACTCCGCGTGTAAAGCTAGTTAGGAGCTTCTCCTAAAGCACCGTCCTGGCCTCGCCAAGCGGTTAACACAGCGAGAATACGTATTCCGTCTCCGTCCTGAATACCTCGCCGGGCCGCAACGTCGTAGAGGGAAACTCCGGGTGGTTCGGACTGTCCGGAAAATGCTGCGTCTCGAAACAAAGACCGTCCCCGGAGCGGTACGCGCGGTTGGATGGACCCACGAGCGAGCCGTTGAGTTTGTTGGCCGAATACAGCTGCACCGCCGGCTGATCCGTCCACACGCTCATGACCCGGCCGCTGCCCCGTTCCCACACTTCCGCCGCCACACGCCGCCCGCTGCCGTTCAGGACGAAACAGGTGTCGTAGCCCCATCCCACCAAGAGTTGCGGATCGGCCACCCGCACCCGGGCGCCGACCGGCATCGGCGTGCGGAAGTCGAAGGGTCCGCCGCCGACGTCCAGCAACCGGCCGGTCGGGATCGAGGCACCGTCCAGTTCCACCATTCGGTCCGCTGCAATCCGCACCTCGTGCTCCCAGACGTCACCACTGCCTTCACCGGCCAGGTTGAAATAACTGTGGTTGGTGAGGTTCAGGACGGTCGGCCCGTCCGTGGTGGCCGTGTAGCTCAACCGCAGCGTCGTGCCTTCGACCGTAAAGCGAACCCGGGTCTCGAGCGTGCCGGGAAATCCTTCTTCCCCGTCGGCGCTCGTGTAGGCCAGGGTCACGGACGTCCCATCGGCCTGCTCGATCGTCCAAACCCGCTTGCTGAACCCGGTAACCCCACCGTGCAGCGTATTGTTCCCCTCCGTTTTCGGCAGCGTGTAAGTCGTGCCGTCGAGGGTGAAGCGGGCGCCGCCGATGCGATTGGCGTAGCGTCCGATCGTGGCGCCGAAGCTCGGGCTGCGCGTCTCGTACCCTGCCAGGTTCGGCAGCCCGAGCACGATGTTGTCCCGCCGCCCGTCCCGCCCGGGTACCTCGAGGCGCGCGATGATGCCGCCATAGGTCAGGATTTCCGCCTTGATCCCGTCTTCGATGGTGACGAGGTGGACGTCCTCACCGGTCCGGGTGCGTCCATAAGGCTCGATGTGCGCTTGCATCCGGGCAGAGTAGCCCGTGGCAGGACTAGGCGGAACACACGTGCCCGCTAAGATGAACCAATGGAGGAAACCAACGACCGCCGCGCCCGCGGCAACGCCCTGCGTCTCGCGGCCGCGCAAGCGCTGGCCGGCGCCAACGCGACCGTCATCTTCGCCACCGCCGCCATCATCGGTGCCGCCATCGCGCCCGATCCGGGACTGGCGACCCTGCCGGTGTCGGTGTTCGTCTGCGGCATGGCCGCCGGCACGCTACCGACGGGCGCCATCGCCCGGCGATACGGCCGCCGCGCCGCGTTCATCACCGGCAGCGGCATCGGCTGCCTGGCCGGCCTGATCGCCAGTGCCGCGTTGGTCGCCGGGTCGTTCAGGCTGTATTGCGTGGCGACGTTCCTGGCCGGGCTCTACGGCGCCGTGGTGCAGAGCTTCCGCTTCGCCGCCGCCGACGGCGCCAGCCCGGGGTTCCGCGCCCGGGCGCTGTCCTGGGTGATGGTCGGCGGTGTGTTCTCCGGCGTGCTCGGGCCGCAACTCGTGACCTGGACCATGACCCTCTGGCAGCCCTACCTGTTCGCGGCCAGCTATCTGGCTCAGGCCGCGGTCGCCCTCGTCGCCATGGCCGTGCTCGCCGGTGTCGACCTGCCGCGCCCCGTGCGCGCCGCCGATGCCGGCCGCCCGTTGGGCACCATCATCCGCCAGCCGCGCTTTGTCGTCGCCGCGCTGTGTGGCGTCATCACCTACACGCTGATGAACCTGGTCATGACATCGGCGCCGCTGGCGATGCGCCTCTGCGGCCTGCCGCTCTCGGCATCCAACGCCACGATCCAGTGGCACGTCGTCGCCATGTACGGTCCCAGCTTCTTCACCGGCACGCTGATCGCCCGGTTTGGTGCCCAACGGGTGGTCGCCGCCGGGTTGACGCTGCTGGCCGCAGCCGCCGTGTGCGGGCTGGCCGGGGTCGAACTGGCCAACTTCACCGTCGGACTTATCCTGCTCGGCATCGGATGGAATTTCGGCTTTGTCGGCGCATCGTCGCTGGTGTTGGAAACGCACCGCCCGGAGGAGCGGACCCGGGTACAGTCCTTCAACGACTTCCTGGTGTTCGGCACCATGGCGATCGGCTCGTTCTCATCCGGCCAGTTGCTGGTGCTTTATGGCTGGGCTTCGGTGAACTGGGTGGTGTTCCCGCCCGTCATGATCGGGCTTGGCGCGCTTGCCCTGTCCAGAATCCTGCGCGGCCAAGCGCCGGAGCGCCTGGCCTGAACTTCGGGCGGGTTACAGCCCGGAGTTGTTCATCAGCACGTGGTAGCCCTTGCCACGCATGCAGTCGGCGCTGGAGCCACCGGTGAACGGGATCCAGCTGCCACTCACCTGCTCGCGACAATCGGCGATGTCGCGGTTGTACTTGGCATCGCTCACGTTGATCCTGTCGATCAGCGGCTCCGGCCTCGAGCACGCGCCGAGTAGGGAACCGGAGAGCACGAGAATCGAGAGGCTGAGTATCTGTCGCATGCCTCAGCCTAGCACGTCGGGTGCAGTGCCTGCACCCATCGCCTGACGCACGAACAGCCGCTTCAGCGCCGGCAACCGCTCCACCCCGGCAATGCCGAGGTCGCGAACGCCGCGCACGAGGGGGTTGTCGGTGCTGAACAACCGGTCGAGCGCATCGGTCGCGCCCAGCATCAGCAGGTTGGCGCCGCGCCGCTGCCGCTGATACTCGGCCAGCAGCGCCGGAGCCCCGACGTCGCCGCCGGCGCGAATCGCGTCCAGCACCAGAGTCGACAGCGCGATCACGTCGCGGAAGCCCAGGTTCAGCCCCTGGCCCGCGATCGGATGGATGCCATGCGCGGCGTCGCCCACCAGC
This sequence comes from uncultured Acetobacteraceae bacterium, assembly GCA_964613945.1. Taxonomy (GTDB): domain Bacteria; phylum Pseudomonadota; class Alphaproteobacteria; order Acetobacterales; family Acetobacteraceae; genus JAVVHH01. The sequence goes on along the minus strand of CAZTJC010000020.1, from coordinate 7,303 downwards.
ACCAGCCGGGTGTCGACGTAACGCTGCGCGTGCATTGCCGAGAGCGGGTACTTCCAGCGCCGGCCGATCGGCCGGATGGCACCGAGATGCGACCCCATCCGCCGGGTTACCTCGCGCGCGAACACGGCGTCGTCCAAGCCGTAGATCCGGTCCGCCAGCGCCGCGCCCTCGGTCCAGACGATCGCCGACACATTCGGCGCGCCCTCGATGCCCACCATCGGCAGTTGCGCGAACGGGCCGGCCGGCAGGAAATGCTCGAGCGCCACGTTGCGGTGCGGCTTCTCGTGCGCGATCGCGGCCACCAGTCCGCGCTGCTTGTAGGGAATGGTCGTGACCTTAATGCCTGCCTGCTGCCGCAAGGCGGACTGCCGCCCCTCGGCCGCCACCACCAGCTTGCAGCGGAAGGTCGGCCCGCCGATCACCTCCACCACGGCGCCATCGGCCTCCCGCGTCACCCGCGCTTCCGCCGGCGCGTGCACCTGCAGCGTCGGCAGGTCCCGCAGATGCGCGTTCAGAGCCACACGCACGCTGCGCGCCTCGACCATCCAGCCGAACGGCTCGTCACCAGCCTCGCGATGGTCGAAATGCAGGTGCAGCTTGGACGCCGGCAGCCCCACCTTGCCGTCCGACACCCGGATGTCCTCGATCGGGCACACCGGCAGTGGCAGCTTCGCCCATAGCCCGGCCGCCTCCAGCAACCGCCGCGACCCGGCCGCCACCGCATAGGCCCGCCCGTCGAAGTCCGGATGCTCCATCGGCGGCAGGTCGGCCCGGTCGATCACCGCCACCCGCGCCCCACCCGCGGCCAGGCGGCACGCCAGCGTCCCGCCCACCGGCCCGGCCCCTACGACGCAAACGTCGACTTCCTGCATGATGACTCCCATCTGCCTCATTTCGAGGCATCTGACCGTTGCCGATCCGCCGCGCCTTCGATCACACGGTGCATAAGCACGCGGCAGAGTAGCAGCAAGATGGCGCTGCTTTCCCCGTCCGCAATGCGATCCCGCCGCGGCACGGTTCTTGAAATACGACAACCATGCGCCAGCCGCCGTGTTCTGCGTCGGAGCGCCGGAAAACAGAGAGGCGCTATGAAGCTCATCATGGCCATCATCAAACCCTTCAAGCTGGACGATGTGCGCGAAGCGCTCACGCCGCTCGGGGTTCAGGGCCTGACGGTATCGGAAGTCAAAGGATTCGGCCGCCAGAAGGGGCAGACCGAGATCTATCGCGGCGCGGAATACCACGTGAATTTCCTGCCGAAAGTGAAGATCGAGGTCGCGGTGTCGGCCGATCTTGCCGAGCAGGTCGTCGAAGCCATCATCCGCTCCGCCCGCACCGGCAAAATCGGCGACGGCAAGGTGTTCGTGATGGACATGCAGCGGGCCGTTCGCATCCGCACCGGCGAAACCGACAACGAGGCCCTATGATGATGAAAAAGCTGCGCGGGCTACTCCCCGCTCTCCTTCTCTGCCTATCGATCGGCCTGCCCGCCGCGGCCACGCTCGGCGTCACCACCCCGGCCATCGCCCAAACGACGCCAGCTCCCGCCGCACCCGCAGCCGCCCCTGAATCCGGTAACCCGGGCACTGGCGCCGCCCCCGCCGCGGCCGACCCCAAGGTCGATACCGGCGACACCGCCTGGATGCTCACCAGCACCGCACTCGTGCTGATGATGACCATCCCGGGCCTGGCCCTGTTCTATGCCGGCATGGTCCGCAAGAAGAACGTGCTGGCCACCATGATGCAGTCCTTCGCCATCACCGCGCTCGTGACGGTGACGTGGTTCTGCCTCGGCTACAGCCTGACCTTCACCAACGGCAACGCCTATATCGGCGACTTCAGCCGCGTCTTCCTCCGCGGCATCGAAGTCGGCTGGGACAAGCCATTCACGCTCGGCGCCGGCACCGAGAACAGCACCGCCAACACCATCCCCGAATCCGTCTACATCATGTACCAGATGACGTTCGCGATCATCACGCCCGCCCTGATCGCCGGTGCGTTTGCCGACCGCATGAAGTTCTCCGCCCTTTGCCTGTTCACCGTGCTGTGGTCGCTGTTCGTCTACGCGCCGATCGCCCACTGGGTCTGGAGCCCGCTCGGCTGGCTCAACGGCCTGGGCGCTGCCGACTTCGCCGGCGGCACCGTGGTTCACGTCAACGCCGGCATCGCCGGGCTGATGTGCGCGATCGTGCTCGGCAAGCGCGTCGGCTACGGCCATGACAACATGAGCCCGTACAACCTCGCCTTCGCCGTCATCGGCGCCGGGCTGCTTTGGGTGGGTTGGTTCGGCTTCAACGCCGGCTCCGCACTGGGCGCGGGCGGTCGTGCCGGTATGGCCATGCTCGCCACGCAGGTCGCCACCGGGGCGGCAACGCTGGGCTGGCTCGCCGCCGAATGGGTCGCCAAGGGCAAGCCGTCCGTCCTCGGGGCCATCTCCGGCGCCGTCGCCGGCCTGGTCGCCATCACTCCGGCCTCCGGCTTCGTGCTTCCCGGGCCGGCGCTGATCATCGGCATCGTCGCCGGCATCGTGTGCTTCTGGTCGGCGACCTCGCTCAAGCACGTGCTTGGCTATGACGACAGCCTCGACGCCTTTGGCGTTCACGGCGTCGGCGGCATCGTCGGTGCCTTGCTGACCGGCGTGTTCGCCTACGGCCCGCTCTCGGCCACCACGGCCGCGCCGGACGGCGCCTATGTCGGCGGCATGCCGCTGTTCATCAACCAGGTCTACGCCGTCGCTGCGACGCTGATCTACAGCGGCATCGCGACGCTGGTGATCCTGTTCGTGGTCAAGATCCTGGTCGGCCTACGGGTCAACGAGGAAGAAGAGCGCGAGGGCCTCGACGTGGTCCTGCACGGCGAACGCTTGGGCTGATCGACGACGGACCCCGTTCCAGTCCAGGAAACGGGGTCCGATCTCGAACCCTCCAGAGCCAGAGATTTTCTGGCCAGGGCATTGCGGGTCGTCGCAATCGACCCTGTCGCAACAATCGAAACTGCCAGTTCCTCGAGCGCTTACCCGCTCGATCTCCTCAGTGATATGTCCGAGGTCCGCCTCGGACAGCCGGCCGGCACGCCGCAACTCGGCCTATTGAACCGCTAACCCGTAGAAATTGCTCTCGTGGAGTGTCGGATTACCCGCCTGGTCTAGCGGCGCATCAACTCCGCCGGACGATATACGTCTTGGCCAGCGCCGCCATGATCGCGTCCGCATGCGCCGGGTCGCGTGCTTCGATCATTAGTTCGAGTTCTGCCGCCTGAACGCTTGGGGCGTCGAACAGCCGTTGGTGCACCACTTCGATGATGTTGCCGCCGGACCCGCCGATCCGCGTGGCGATGTCGGCCAGCACGCCGGGACGGTCGGGAATGTCCATCGTCAGCCGCAGCAACCGCCCGTCGCGCAACAGCCCGCGCAGCAGCACGTTGGCCAGGATACGCCCATCGATGTTGCCGCCGCACACCACTGTCCCGACCCGGCGCCCGGCAAACCGCTCCGGATGCGCCAGAAGCGCACCGACCCCGATCGCCCCAGCCCCCTCGGCCACCTGCTTGGCCCCCTCTGCCAGCAAGGAGATCGCGTCCTCGACCACCCGCTCCGGCACCACCAGCACTTCGCGCACCCGGCCGCGGATCGCCTCCAGACAGCGTTCGCCCACCCGTTGCACTGCGATGCCTTCCGCGATCGTCGCCCCGCCGGTCACGCCCTCGCGTCCCGCCAGCGCCGACTGCAACGACGCGTAGCTTTCCACCTCGACGCCGATCAGCTCGATATCCGGCCGCAGCGCCGCGACCGCGACCGCGCAGCCCGCAATCATGCCGCCGCCGCCAACCGGGATCAGCATGGTGTCGATCTCCGGCGCGTCCTCCAGCATCTCCAGCGCCAGCGTGCCCTGCCCGGCCATCACCGCGTCGTCATCATACGGATGCACGAACACCAGCCCGTCCCGCTCGGCCAACGCATGCGCATGCGCCGCCGCTTCGACCAGCATCTCGCCGTGTAGCACCACCTCGGCGCCCCAGCCGCGGGTGCGGCTCACTTTGGTCTGCGGCGTGAACTGCGGCATGACGATGGTGGCCTTGATGCCCAGCAGATTGGCATGCCGCGCAACTGCCTGCGCATGATTGCCGGCCGACATCGCCACCACGCCGCGCGCCCGCTCCGCTTCGGTCAGCAGCGCCAACCGGTTGGCCGCCCCGCGCTCCTTGAACGAGCCGATGCGCTGCAGATTTTCCAGCTTGAGCGTCACCTCCGCCCCGGTCGCCAGGCTCACCGCGTGCGACGGGATCGACGGCGTGCGCAACACGCGACCTTCTATCCGCCGCGCCGCTGCGCGGACGTCCTCCAACCCGATCATGGCCTAATGACGCTCTCGGGCTAGCCGAACTTGACGTCGAGGACTTCGTAGCTCCGGTCGCCACCTGGCGCCGGCACGGAGATGGTGTCGCCAGGCTTCTTGCCGATCAGCGCCTTGGCCAACGGTGATGAGATCGACAAGCGACGCTCCTTGATGTCGGCCTCGTGCACGCCGACGATCTGGTAGGTGGCTTCCTTCTCGGTCTCTTCATCGACCAGCTTGATATGCGCGCCGAACTTGATTTGGTCGCCCGACAGCGTTGCCGGGTCGATCACTTCCGCCGCCGAGGTGATCTCCTCCAGTTCGATGACCCGGCCTTCAACGAACGACTGCCGCTCGCGCGCCGCATGGTATTCGGCGTTCTCCGACAGGTCGCCATGGCTACGTGCCTCGGCGATGGCACGGATGATGGACGGCCGCTCCACCGATTTGAGATGGCGCAACTCCTCTTCGAGTCGCTTCAGGCCAGGCGCGGTCATCGGAAACTTCTGCACGGTGGTCGATCCTCATACCCGGTCGGCTAAAACTCAACGGCGGCGCCAAGGCTCTCCCGGGCACCGCACTAGGTCTAGGCCGGCTGACGCAGACCTAGAATGACCGTTCAAAATACGATTGCAACGGCGCGACTTCAAGCGTGCCCGCTTTCAAGGCAGCAATCGCGCCCACGGCCGCCCGCGCGCCGGCGATCGTCGTGTAGTGCGGGATGCCCTTGGTCAGCGCTGTTCGCCGGATGGCGAAGCTGTCCGTGACCGACTGCGCGCCCGACGCCGTGTTGATCACCAGCTGGATCTCGCCGCCCTCGATCGCGTCCACGCAATGCGGCCGCCCCTCTAGCACCTTGTTGACCACCTTGACCGGCAGCCCGGCCGCCGAGATGCGCGCCGCCGTGCCGCGCGTCGCCAACACCTGGAACCCCATGTCGGTCAGCCGCCGCGCCATCTGCACCAGCCCGACCTTGTCGCCGTCGCGCACCGACAGGAACACCGCCCCGCTCTGCGGCAACTTCACGCCCGCACCGAGCTGCGACTTGGCGAACGCCCGCTCGAACGACTGGTCGAGCCCCATCACCTCGCCGGTGCTCTTCATCTCCGGCCCCAGGATGGTGTCCACGCCCGGGAACCGCGCAAACGGGAACACCGCTTCCTTGACCGCCACATGCGGCGCAACCCGGTCGTCATCCAGCGTGAATTCAGCGAGCTTGGCGCCCGCCATCACCCGCGCGCCGATCTTGGCCACCGCGACTCCGGTCGCCTTAGCCACGAACGGCACGGTGCGCGACGCCCGCGGATTGACCTCGAGCACGAAGATCGCCCCGTCCTTGACCGCGAACTGCACGTTCATCAGCCCGACCACGCCCAACGCCAGCGCCATCGTCTCGGTCTGCGCCTTCAACTCAGTGATCGTCGCCGGCGCCAGCGAATAGGGCGGCAGCGAACAGGCGCTGTCGCCCGAATGGATGCCGGCCTCCTCGATGTGCTCCATCACACCGGCCACATAGACGCTTTGCCCGTCGCAGATGCAGTCCACGTCGACTTCGATGGCGTCGTTCAGGTAGCGGTCCAGCAACACCGGCCCCAGCTTCAGCGACGCCTCGCCGGAGTTCCGCATGTAGCGCAGCAGCCCGGCTCGATCGTGCACGATCTCCATCGCCCGCCCACCCAGCACGTAGCTCGGCCGCATCACCACGGGATAGCCGACCTTCTCCGCGATCGCCTCGGCCTCGGCCGTCGAGCGGGCGATACCGTTATCCGGCTGCTTCAGACCCAGCTTGTGCAACAGCGCCTGGAACCGCTCGCGATCCTCCGCGACGTCGATCGCGTCCGCCGACGTACCCAGGATCGGGATCCCCGCCTCGGTCAGCGCCTGGCTCAGCTTCAACGGCGTCTGCCCGCCATACTGCACGATGCAGCCGAGCACGGTGCCCCGATCCTGCTCGCGCCGCACCAGCGCGATCACGTCCTCGGCGGTCAGCGGCTCGAAATACAGCCGGTCCGACGTGTCATAGTCCGTGGAGACGGTTTCCGGGTTGCAGTTGACCATGATGGTCTCGAACCCGGCCTCCCGCAGCGCATAGCAGGCGTGGACGCAGCAGTAGTCGAACTCGATCCCCTGCCCGATCCGGTTCGGCCCGCCGCCCAGGATGATGATCTTCTGGCGATCCGTCGGGTCGGATTCACACGCCGGCACGCCGAAGCCGCCCTCGAAGGTCGAATACATATACGGGGTGCCCGACGCGAACTCGCCCGCGCAGGTGTCGATGCGCTTGTAGACCGGCCGCACGCCCAGCCGCTCCCGCAGCGCCGCCACGTCCTTGCCGCCGCTCAACGCCGACAGCCGCTCGTCCGAGAACCCTAGCGCCTTCAGCCGCCGCAACCCGGTCGCATCCTCCGGCAACCCGGCCGTCTTGACCTGCTTCTCCGCGTTCACGATCCGCTCCAGCTCGCGCAGGAACCAGTGGTCGAACTTGCAGGCGTCATGGACCTCGTCGACCGTCAGCCCGGCCCGCAGCGCCTGCGCCGCCATCAACAGCCGGTCCGGCGTCGGCGTCGACAACGCCGCCCGGAACGCGTCATGCCCGTCGCCGCCCGGCGCCTCGACCTCGTCGAGCCCGGACAGGCCCGTCTCCATCGACCGCAAGCCCTTCTGCAGCGCCTCAGCGAACGAGCGCCCGATCGCCATCGCCTCGCCGACCGACTTCATCGCCGTGCCCAGCAAGGCCGGCGTCCCCGGGAACTTCTCGAAGGTGAAGCGCGGGATCTTCACCACCACGTAGTCGATTGTCGGCTCGAAGCTGGCCGGGATGCCGTGCGCGATGTCGTTCTGCAGTTCGTCGAGCGTGTAGCCCACCGCCAGCTTGGCCGCGATCTTGGCGATCGGGAACCCGGTCGCCTTGGAGGCCAGCGCCGAGGACCGCGACACCCGCGGGTTCATCTCGATCACCACCAGCCGGC
>CAZTJC010000019.1:0-57107 GCA_964613945.1 uncultured Acetobacteraceae bacterium | reverse complement strand
GAACAAAGCGAATCAGAGCGGCCGTGACCTACGCAATGGGGACAGACCCTAGTCAGCAATTAGCAAGCGCAGGGTGGCGCAACCCGCCGTCCTTCGCTCAACACAGCCGGTCTGTTGGTCACATCCCGCGAGATAACCCACTCCCAGCCCAGCACCTTGTTAAGAGTTACCGATCGTTCTGATATTTTGCTATCGTACGATCCCAACAAATCTCGGCCCGCCGCCGCCAGCCTGGCCCACCACGCCCACTTGCACTCCATCCAGCAACGAACGATCGTCGCTGATGCCACGAACCCACCACCTCGCACCCCTCGCTTTCTGCGCCCTGACCCTGGCAGCCTGCGCCACCACCTCCCGCTGGGAACCCACCCCCACCGCTACCCTCTCCACCGCGCCGGGCGCGAAAGGTTACCTCGTCGTCGGCCTCGCCGAGGAGAACGCCCACAACGAACTCCTCTCCAGCTTTCAATCCTTCAATCTCCTGCTTGACCGTCTCGACGCCAAGCAAGGCGCAATGGCGCAACGATACGGCTGCACCAGCCTCGCCGGCATGGCGCATGATCAGACCTGCGCCGGCCAATCCAAGATGACCCAACAGGTCCTCGAACTCACCCCCGGCGAATGGTCCATCTCCGGCGTCATGGAGAATCTCTACCAAGGCTTCCCGGCCCGCCTGGTCACCATCACAGCGCCCTTCCCGAAGGGAACCCACTTCACCGTCGCCCCCGGTCGCATCACCTATATCGGCGACTTCCTCTTCAGCGTGGACCCCGAGGCCCAGAGCATCGTCCTCAAGACCCACACCCGCGACGACGACGCCGCACCTCACGCCCTCGACAACTACCCCGGCCTCCGATCCGCCATCGCCTACCAGGACCCGGCGGCCCCGCGATGAACCCCCGCCGTCACCGGCTAATGCTGGTCCTCCTGCCGCTGCTCGCCGGCTGCGCCACCATGACCCGCGGCTCCACTGCCACCGTGACGATCTCCACCACCCCGCCCGGCGCCGCCTGCACGCTCACCCGCAACGGAGCCGCCCTGGGCGCCATCCCCGCCACCCCGGGCACGATCTCCTTCCCCCGCCAAGCCGGCGACATCCTCGTCGCCTGCGAGAAGCCGGATTACCGACCCGTGAGCATCACCGAGACACCCCTGACCGGAACGGAACTGACCCCCGTCATCGGCGGCGCCGGTGCCATCGCCGCGCTGGTCGACAGCGCGTCCGGCGCCAACTACCGCTACCGCCGCGAGATACCCGTCGACCCCGTCCCCCTCGACGCCGCGCCCGACGCGCCACCCCGCCCGCTGGTGTTGGACAATCTGCGCCTACGCTAACCCACGCACGCAGCAGGCGTGACCCGCATCCGTGTATCGAATGCGGGTCAGAAGGTGATGTATCCCTGGCGCCCCACCTTGAACGTCACTGCCGGTCCCTCGTCGGGAAGGATCACCTCGTCGCGTCTCGCAAGCTCACCCACCCGACGCCGTCCCCAATCCCACCTCCAAATAAACCACCCGCTTCCCCACCACCGGCACCCCATCCCCCACTACCCGAAACCCCAACCCCTCATGCAGCCGCAGCGACCCCTCGTTCGCCGGCTCCACATTCACCTCGCACACCACCCGCCCATGCCCCGCCGCCACCGCCCGCGCCATGGCCGCCCCATACAGCGCCCGCGCCACTCCGCGCCCCCGCAGCCCGGCCGACACCACCACCCGATCCACGTAAACGAACCGCGCGAACCGCTCCCGAAACCACCGGAAGTTCGGACTCCCATACGCCGCATCCTGGTCAAACGAGATCAGCATCGCCTCATCCCCCAGGCGCCCCGCCCAGAACGCCCCCGCCACCAACCGCGCCAGCCCGTCCGCCTCCAGCCAAGACAGCTCCACCGCATGCGCATTGTTCAGCGCCAGCAACCGCCCGCCCAGCGCGCCCGCCAGATCCCCCACCCGCAAATCCTCCAGCAACAGGGCAGGGGCCTTCACCATCCTCACTCCTTCAGGAACAGATAAACCGCCGAATAAGGCTCCAGCCGCAGCGCCCCCACGCTCCCGCACGCCCCCGTCACCACACCCCCGCGCGTCTCCACCCGCGCCACCCCCGTCACCCCCGACAACATCCCATCGCCGCCCCGCCCCGCCACCGCCAGCCGCAACCACGGAATGTCTCCCGGCGTCTCCCCCGCCGCACTCTCCACGACCCGGCCCCGCACCGAACTTCCATCGTCGAGCGTCCACCACGGCCCCGCATAATGCCGCCCCACCGTCTTGCCCCCCACCATCAGCGTCGCCAACGGCTCCCGAAACCGCCACGCCGCCCCACCGTCAGCCGCCGCGCACTCATAGATCTGCACCCCCTCCGCCTGCACCCGCAGCACCGTCGTCGCTCCCGCCGGAACCATCCCCTCCCGCGTTTCCGCCTGCGCCACCCCGCAAACCATGGTCGCCGCCACCACCGCCCATCGCAATCCAGACCGCATCGAGTCCTCCATGTCTCACGCCAATCACTTCGTAAAACGAAACGAAATCGCTCGGTAGCCTATCCCCGCTGCCGCCCGCACCACGGCTCGCAAAACGTGGCCGGCCAATGCAAAGCCGTCCCAACCTCCCGAGACCCCTTGACCACCTCCACCAGCGAACAAACCAAGCACAATTCACCTAAACTCAAACAGGAACAACACAAGAACAAGTCCTCGCGCCCAGATAATCCCCGTAATACTGTCCCGACTCGATCCTCGTCTGCTAACGTCCCAAAATGCAGACCACCGACTGCCAACTCCGCTTCGATGAAGCATCCGCCGCCGACACGGCACCCAATGCCGCCCGCATTCGAATGTTCACCCTCATCGGCAAGCTCGCCAAAGCCACCACCCCGCCCTGGCAATCCGAAACCGAGATCATCCTCGACGAAGGCGGCTTCCAACGCGCGATGCGCCTCGTCCCGGCCGAAGAATCCCGAGAACTCTGGGATCGCTACGACCAGGAGATGGACCGCCTCTACACCATGTGGCGCCGCCAGCAAGTGTAGGGTGGGGCGGAGCGAAGACCGTATCCCGGATCAAGCCCCAGCAAACCACAGCCAAACTACATTGCAAAGTAACGCCGAACGGGTGAGCTAGTCACGGATCATGCCGCCCGGCAATGACCAACCATCTAGCCCAGCGCCTTGAGCTCCGCTTCTGCCGCACTGATCTGCTTCTCGTACTGTTTTTTCAGCATATCCTGATACCGCTTCATCGTATCGCTCTTGATCAAGCGCTTTACCTCATCCACCGCCGCATCGAAGTCGCCGCCAGCAAGAATATTCTTCTCGCTGGCATCCGATATGTTCACCTGTGTCTTGGCTTTTTTTCCGATGAACTGCTGGATGATTTTATCCCGATTTGTTTTCTTCTCGACCGCGGCAAGAAACTCCAATCCCTCCTGGCTGAACTCGGACACGCAGTAATCCGTCAAACCCGCAAAGAAGACCTTGTCCCGCTTGGCATCTTCATAGGTTGTGATCTTTCCGTCGGCTGCCATCTTCTTCTTCAGATCGGCGATCTTCCGCAACTCGTTGGCCACCACCTTCGGGTCCGGCCCGGTTCGCGCGCCCGCCTTCAACTTCTCCGCCTGCGCCTTGCTCATCAGCTTCGCCGTCACCAGCGCATCCAATATCGCCAGCCCCTTCTTGCGATCCTTGGCGATGTCGATCGACAACTCCCCCAACTCCGCCACTACCGCCCCGGCGCACTCGATCGACAGCATGACGGTCTCACCGCTGCACGACAGCATGAATTCCGCCGGCTTGCCTGCCTTCGTCATCTTGGCCGAAACTTTCGCCTCGTCCGGCTTCTTCACGGCCATATCGATGCCCGTGAGCGACAATGCCTTCTTCGCGCTGGCAAACGCCTTGTCCAACCCGTCCGGCTTCGCCGCACTGCTCAGCATAAATTCGTTCGCCACGCTCGCTCCCTCAGATTCGTTTCGCAAAGCCTATGCAGCGGAACACGCTTTGTTAAGCGCCATGTTAACAGTCACGGCTAAATCACCAGCCCGACCACCGCAACACCACTCCTAGAACAACCTGAGCAGATCCAACCCCTCCATCCCAACCGGCACCCCCGCCTCATACGCCACCCGCTCGCCCCCACCAGCAAATCCGCGATCTCCATCCGATACGGCATGATCCCCCCTCGAACCGCCTGCATCGTATCGTTTTCCCACCGCTCCCCCGCACGGCTGGCCGATACCCCGAGCCACCCATCCCCATCTCCCAGCCGAACCCCGAACGGCACCAATCGCACCTCGAACTCCGTCCGCGAGTAAGGCCGCAGCGTCAGCCGCTTCACCACCCGCCGCGACCCGGCGAACACCCCGTCATGCGTGCAAGCCGCCGCATCCACCAGCACCCCGATCAGCCCGCCGAACGCCCCCGTCCGCAACCGCAACGGGGCACCCCGCATCACATACGGTCAAGCCGACCGCTGCCAGGGCAGGGGCCTCGACCCCGCCCAACCTACCCGCGCTGCCGGTGGCACCCCGGCTCGCATAACCGCGCCAGCCGATGCGAGACCTTCCCCACCTCCCGGCACTGGTCGCACCGCAGCTTGCGCAGCGCCGTCTCTACCGGCTCCAGCTCCCCATACCGCGCCACCAGCAGCCCCACCGGCAGCGCCCCGATGTGCCCACACGCCGAACACACCGCCAACCAGACGCGCCCCGGGGCACCCTGCCTCAAATGTCTCATCCGCAGCGTCAGATCGCGTCCCATGCGACAAACGCTATCATTAAGAACGTAAAGTGAACAATCGCAATCGCGCCCGCGATCCGGCATCGTCAGGGCAGGGCCGGAAACCGCTTGCCATCATCACAAGAAAATGTTCCTAATCACTCGTGCCCGAACCCATTCCCTTTCACCGCCACATTCCAACGCACCTCGCCGCTCCCCCGGCGCGAGCGCCGGAGACGGAGGCCGAGCGCCGCGAGCGCCACCTCGCTCTGACCCGCGAGTTGACCGACCTCAACATGCTCGCCGCCCGCGACGCCGCGCACCGCATCGCCACCCGCGATCCCGACGCCGCCGACGGTCCCGCCAGCGCCGACCCCATCCTCGCGCTCGCCCGCGCCACCCGCGCCGTCACCCTCATCATGTCGCACGAGAACCGTATCGCCGCCGGCGACGCTGCCGCCCCGTTCTCCGTCGCCGACCCCCGCGGCCTCGCTTTGCGCCAGCTGCTGCATCCCCTCATCGCCCACGAGCCCGATCCGGCCCGCCGCCGGCTCGTCCGCAGCCGCATCAACGCCCGCATCGAGGACGCGCTCGCCGCCGACCTCGACGACGTTCCGCTCGCCCAGATCGCCCAGGTCATCGCCAACGAGAACGGCATCGTCCTCGACATCACCAAGCTCCCCGACTCCTTCCTCGAACCAATCTTCCCCGGCCTGAACCCGGACGCTCCCGCCGCGGTCACCGCCGGCCAGGCCTCCCGCTTCGCCGTCCACACCCGCCCGGAAGCCGACACCCCCGATCAGCGTTGAACCGTCCCGGTCCAAATTCGTCGCCCGTCACGCCTAACCGAAACTTAATCGCGTTCCGGGGCTTTACTCTCCGAACCACCACACCAACGACGGACGGACCAACTCATGTTCTCTCTCATCGGCGCCATCATCATCGGCGGCATCGCCGGCGCGATCGCAAAGTTCATCATGCCGGGTCGTGACGGCGGCGGCATCATCCTGACCGTCATCCTCGGCATCGTCGGCGCCCTCGTCGCTACCTTCCTCGGCCAGGCTCTCGGCTGGTACGCACCGGGTCAGTCCACCGGCTTCATCGGCTCCATCGTCGGCGCGATCATCGTGCTGTTCGTCTACCGCCTCGTCGCCGGTCGCCGCACGGTCTGATCCGCGCCGCGGGGCGCCCATTTACCGGGCGCCCCGTTGACGACTCGTCTTTAAAATTCCACTTGTCGAACATGGCCATCCGCCTCGACATCGACCACCGCCTCGATCGGCAGTCCGACAGACACCCTGAAAAGGCGAACCGCCCGGACAATCCCATCCAGCGCAAGCCGGACTGGATCCGCGTCCGCGCCCCCAATCACCCGATCTATCACGAGACCCGCGCCCTGATGCGCGAGAACCGTCTCGTCACCGTCTGCGAAGAAGCAGCCTGCCCCAACATCGGCGAATGCTGGTCCCAGCGTCACGCCACCATGATGATCATGGGCGACACCTGCACCCGCGCCTGCGCCTTCTGCAACGTCCGCACCGGCCAGCCCGACGCGCTCGACGCCGGCGAACCCGCCCGCGTCGCCGACGCCGTCGCCAAGCTCGGCCTGCGCCACGTCGTCATCACCTCCGTCGACCGCGACGATCTCCCCGACGGCGGCGCCCGGCACATCGCCGAGACTATCCGCGCCCTCCGCCGCGCCGCGCCGGACACCACCGTTGAAGTCCTCACCCCCGACTTCCTCCGCAAGCCTGGTGCCCTCGAAACCGTGGTCGACGCCCACCCCGACGTCTTCAACCACAACCTCGAGACCGTCCCGCGCCTTTATCCCACCATCCGACCCGGTGCCCGCTACTTCCAGTCCCTCCGCCTGCTCGACCAGGTGAAGCAGCGTGACCCCACGATCTTCACCAAATCCGGCCTCATGGTCGGCCTCGGCGAAGCCCGCCCGGAAATCGGCCAGGTCATGGACGACCTCCGCATCGCCGACGTCGACTTCCTTACTCTCGGCCAATACCTCCAGCCCACCGTGAAGCACGCCGCCGTCGACCGCTTCGTCACCCCGGAGGAGTTTGCCGAATACGCCACCCTGGCCCGCGGCAAGGGCTTCCTCCTGGTGTCCGCCACCCCGCTGACCCGCAGCTCGTATCATGCCGACGCTGACTTCGCTCAGCTCCGCCAGGCCCGCGAGCGCCAACTCATGGCGGCCGAATAGATGCCCACACACGCCGAAAACCGCGTCGTTCCCTACAGCCAGGAGCAGATGTACAACCTGGTGGCCGACGTCGCCGCCTATCCGCAATTCCTCCCCTGGTGCGTCGGCTCGCGGATCCGCACCCAGACCGAAACCGAGATCGTCGCCGACCTCACCATCGGCTTCGGTCCGTTCCGCGAAACCTTCACCAGCCGCGTCGCCCTCGAGCGCCCGCATCTGGTCCAAGTGAAATACGAACGCGGCCCGTTCAAATACCTCAACAACAATTGGATGTTCGACCCGGATCCGGCTGGTTGCCGCGTCCGCTTCTTCGTCGACTTCGAATTTCGCTCCCGCCTGCTGCAATCCGCCATCGGCGTCGTCTTCAACGAAGCCGTCCGCCGCATGGTCAACGCCTTCCTCAAGCGCGCCCGCGACAAATACGGCGCCCCGACCCCCCGTGTCCCGGCGCCTGCGCCCACCCCCGAGAAAGTCTGAATCCAGATGGTCCACGCTCCCCCACGCTTCGAGACCACTGTTCCCCTCCGCGTGAACCTGTATTCCGACACCCAGACCAAGCCGTCCCGCGCCATGAAGGAAGCGATGATGGAAGCCGAGGTCGGCGACGAGCAGTCCGGCACCGACCCCACCACCAACGAACTCTGCGACCGCATGGCCGCCCTCCTCGGCAAGGAAGCCGCGGTGTTTATGCCTTCCGGCACCATGTGCAACGAGATCGCGATCCTGGTGCAATGCCGCTTGGGCGACGAGATCCTCGCCCATCCCCTTTGCCACATCCTCCACAGCGAAGGCGGCGCCCCCGCTGCCCTAGCCGGCGTCCAGATCACCCCGCTTCCTGACTCCGAAGGCATCTTCACCGCCGACTCAGTCCGCGACGCCATCCGCCCCAAGACCCGCAATGCCCCGCCGCAGCGCATGGTCGAGGTTGAGCAGACCTCCAACCTCGGTGGCGGCCGCGTCTGGCCGATCGCCCAACTCGACGCCGTCGCCGAGGCCGCGCACGAAGCCGGCCTGGTCACCCACATGGACGGTGCCCGCCTGATGAACGCCGTCGTCGCCGCCGGCGTGCCGGCCGACGAGATGGTCGCCGGCTACGACACCGTCTGGCTGGATTTCACCAAGGGCCTCGGCGCCCCGCTCGGCGCCGTCCTCGCCGGCTCGGCCGACTTCATCGGCGAGGCCTGGCGCTGGAAGCAACGTATGGGCGGCGCCATGCGCCAGTCCGGCATCTGCGCCGCCGCCTGCCTCTACGCGCTGGACCACAACGTCGACCGCCTTGCCGAAGACCACGAGAACGCCCGGGTCCTGGCCCGCGAACTCGCCCAGATCCCCGGCATCACCGTGGAACGCGCCGACACTAACCTCGTCTTCTTCGACGTCCGCCAAACCGGCATGACCGGCGCCCAGCTCGCCGCCCGTGTCCGCGAACACGGCGTGCTCATCAGCGTCATGGACAAGTTCCGCGGCCGCGCCTGCACCCACCTCGACGTCGACCGGGCCGGCATCATGGACGCCGCCTCGGCGATACGCGAAGCTGTAGCCTCTATCTAACGGAGAACGCAGAATGCGGATTCGACCCACGCTCATAGCGCTGCTGCTCAGCACCGGCTTGGCCCAGGCCCAAGCGGTCTCGCCTCTCGGCGGCTCCACCAACAACGCCGGCAGTCCTCCGCCGGCCCTGGCCACCCCAGCCGGTCCGGCCACGACGGCCCCTGCGACCGCTGCGCCTGCCGCAGCTACGCCCGCTTCGCCGGCTCCCGCAGCCACCACCACCACTCATGCGCGTCGCACCATGGACGAGCGTTTCGCCGCCGCCAACACCACCCATGACGGCAAGCTCACCCTCGAGCAGGCCAAGGCCGGCCATCTCCGCGCCGTCACCCGCGACTTCGCGATGATCGACAAATCCAAGCGCGGCTACGTTACCCTGGACGAGATCAAGGCCCATCAATCCGAGCAGCGCGCCGCCCGCAAAGCCGCTCGCGACGCCAAGAAGTAACCAACCTGCCTCCAACCCTCTCCCGGTGACGGAAGGGGGTTGGTCTCCAGGAACACAAGCTGGAAACTACTTGCCGACCCGGCTCAATAATTCCAAAGCATACCGCACCGTCGCCTCCCGCACTGCCGACCGATCGCCCGCAAACACCTTCCGCTCGCTGATCGTGTCTCCACCGCGTCGCGCGGCCCCGAACCAGACCGTCCCGACCGGCTTGTCTTCGCTTCCACCGCCGGGACCTGCCACCCCCGTCACCGAAACGCTCACCCCGGCCCGCGACCGCGCCAGCGCTCCCTCCGCCATGGCCTGCGCCACCGGCTCGCTCACCGCCCCATGCAACCCGATGAGCGCCGCCGGTACGCCCAGCATCTCCGTCTTCGCTTCGTTCGAATACGTCACGAACCCCCGATCCACCACGTCCGACGACCCGGCGATCTCCGTCAATGCCCCAACGATCAGCCCGCCGGTGCAGCTCTCCGCCGTTGCGACCATCAAACCGCCGGCGCGCAACGTCGCCAGTAGCGCCGTCGCTTCAGCCCGTATCTGATCCCCAATCAAATTCCGTTTCCCATCGTCCAGACCAACACCGGATGCGGCAGCACCACACCCTCCCGCGCCCGATAGATCATCACGTTCTCCACAATTCGCTGCACATAGTTCCGCGTCTCGTCGAACGGGATCAACTCCACCCAATCGATCGGATCGATCGCGCCTGCCGCCGGGTCGCCGATGCCGGCCAGCCAGTCTCGCGCCCGGGTAGGCCCGGCATTGTAAGCCGCCAGGGCCGGCGGCAACGCCCTGAACCGATCGAGCTGCGCACCCAGATACGCCGTCCCCAGTCGCACGTTCACGGTCGCATCGGTCAACTCGCCCGCGCCGCCTCCCGACACTCGGGCCACCTGCGCCGCTGTCGCCGGCATTAATTGCATCAACCCCATCGCCCCAGCCGGACTGCGTGCCTCCGCGTCGAAACTGCTTTCCTGCCGAATGACTCCCAGCGCCACCGCCCGTTCGACCCGCCCCGCCGGTATCTCCACCCCGTCCGGCCAGCCCGCTTCCGGCACCATTGTTCCATCGCGACCGGCCGATCGCGCCACGGCCACCGCTTGATCCGGCATACCCAACGCCCCCGCGAACCGCGCCACGATCGACCGCCCCGCCGCATCGCTCTCCTGTGCCTCGAGTGCCGCCAGAAAGCCCTTGGCCACCGCTTTCTGCCCCCAGGCCACTGACATCGTCGCCGCCCGCGCCATCTCGGTCCCGGCAAACGCCAATGCCCGCTCCTCGTCCCAAGCAGGATCACTCACCGTCCGCATCCGCTGCATCAGCCCCGACATGCTGTCGCCCAGCGCCAAAGCACCGAGCTGCCCGTAATACGTCGTGATCCACCCGGCCGCTTTCTCGTAAGCCTCCCGCGCCTCCGCCGGCTGACCCGCCGCTGTTAGCGCCCGCCCGAGCCAATACTCCGCCCGGCCCTGTGTGATCGCCGCTGCCGACAGTCCGGCCAACATCCTGAAGTGCGTCGCTGCCACCTCGGGCAACTCCAGGCGGCGCAGCGCGATCCACCCCGCCAGGAACGCCGCATCTCCATTCGTCGCACCCGGCAACGCCGCCACGTCGTAAGCAAGCTTGTCCTGCCGGGTCCGTAGCAACAGCCGTATCAACGTGTTGCGCTCGTTCCAGAACGCTCTCTGCCGCTCCGCGCCTGCCGCCGCACTCGCTGCCGCCCCACGCTCGATCCAGACCCGTGCTGCCTCCTCATTCCGGTTCGCCCGCCGATACCAGCGCGCTAGCTCCAAAACCAATCCAGGGTCCGCCTGCGACGTCGCCGGTAGTGCCGCAAACAAGGCTGGCCCCGCCGCATCGTCTCGCTTCAATGCCAAACGTGCTTCCGCTGCTGGTCGCAAACCCGGCTCGATCCTCACGGCTTGCCGGGCCAGCGCCCCGCCCGGCACCGCACTTTCACTCCACGCCAAGCGCTCGAACCGGTCGGCTTGCACCGCCAACCCGAGCACCGACCCCCAACGCTTCATGAACGCCGCCTCGGTGGCCGCGTCGGTCACGCCGATCGTCCACGCCCGCCGTGCCAGTGCTTCACCGTGCGGGATCAACCCGGCGCAGCGCAGCAGGGCAGGGACCGTCCCGGGCACTCGCCGCTGACATGCTTCCGCCGCCACCCGATCGTCCCGCTCGTTGAGCAGCGTCTCCGCATAGCGCCGCGCCAGCACGCCCTGTGGCCAGCCCGTATCCTCCGCCATCACCGCCAGGATCTCTCCCACGCTCGACGTCCCCGGCGACATGGCCCGCAGATACCGCACCAACCGCCCGCTCACCGGATCTGCCGCCGCGCTGGCGATCGTCTCGGCCGCCATCCAATCCTTGGCGCGCACCGCGGTGCCGAGGTCGGCTGCCCATGACGGCACCGGCGTCAGCAACATCAGCAAAAGGACAGCTCGGTACATGCCCCTCACTCTACGCACACCCCGCCCGCCAGGCGACGGCCTTGCGAGGCGGGGGCCGGATGCATAGGTTGGCACCTCGTGTTTGCAGAACGGTTACAGCTCATGTTCAAGGGATCCCTGGTCGCGCTCATCACCCCCATGCACGACGATGGTACGATCGATGAGGCGGCATTCCGGACCCTCGTCGAATGGCAGATCGAGCAGGGCACCAACGGCATCGTCCCCGTCGGCACCACCGGCGAAAGCCCGACCTTGAGCCATGCCGAGCACAAGCGCATCGTCGAGCTCGCCGTCGAAGTCTCTGCGGGTCGCATCCCGGTAATTGCCGGTGCTGGTTCGAACAGCACCTCGGAAGCCATCGAACTCACGCGGCATGCCAAGCAAGCCGGAGCCGATGCTGCCTTGGTCGTGACGCCCTATTACAACAAGCCGACTCAAGAGGGCCTATATCTGCACTTCAGTGCCATCGCCGATGCGGTCGATCTGCCGATCATCATCTACAATATCCCACCTCGCAGCGTCATCGACATGACCGTCGAAACCATGGCGCGCTTGGCCCATCATCGAAACATCGTCGGCGTCAAAGACGCTACTGCCAACCTCGCCCGTCCGCTGCATACGGCAGCCAGCTGTGGTCCCGACTTCTGCCAACTCTCCGGCGAGGATCACACCGCACTCGCGTTTCTCGCTGCCGGCGGTCATGGCTGCATCAGTGTTACCGCGAATGTCGCACCCCGTCTGTGTGCCGAGATGCATGCCGCTTGGCAGGGTGGTGACGTCCGGCGTGCGATGTCCATTCAAAATCGCCTGCTTCCGCTACACGACTCGCTGTTCTGCGAGACCAGCCCCGGCCCGGTCAAAGTCGCCGCCAGCTTGCTCGGTCACGGCAGTGATCACTGCCGCCTCCCGCTTGCCCCGGTCGCCGAGGCCACGCGCGCCCGTGTTCGGAACGCCATGCAGACCGTAGGATTGCTCAACTAAGTGGCCGCTGCAAAAGACAAGAAGAAATCCGGCCTCATCTCCCACGGCATCGCCGCGCAGAACCGGAAAGCCCGCTTCGACTACACCATCAAGCAGACCGTTGAGGCCGGCATCGTGCTCAAGGGCCCCGAGGTCAAATCGCTCCGTCACGGCCGTGCGACACTGACGGAAGCCTGGGCCGGCGAGCGGGAAGGGGAGATGTTCCTTTTCAACTGTTACATCCCGGAGTATCAGGCCGGCGTGTTGTCACGCTTCGAGCCTCGTGCTCCCCGCAAGCTGTTGCTCAAGAAGAAGCAAGTCGGCGAGCTCCTGGGCGCCATCGCACGTGACGGCAACACAATCGTCCCGCTTCAAGTGCATTTCAACGACAAGGGAATGGCCAAGGTCCTCCTCGGCGTCGGCGAAGGTCGCAAGAAGGCCGACAAGCGCCAAGCCATTGCCGCCCGCGATTGGGCCCGCGACAAGGCCCGAGTCATGCGCGATAAAGGCTGATCTACAGCCGCCTCACGATCTTGGCGATGACGTCTTCGAACATCTGCGTCGTCAACACGCCCGTGTTCGTGTTGTAGCGCGACACATGGTATGAATTCGCCAATACCCACCCGTTCGGTAAGTCTAGCATCTGTCCGTGCTTGAACTTGATCCGGCTTGGTGGAATGCCGGCCGCACGCACAGTGGCCGCATGCGCCAATACTCCGAGCGCCAATATCACCCGAACCTTGGGTAACCCAGCCAGCTCCGCCGACAGGAATTGATTGCAAGTCCGCACTTCCGCCGGTGTCGGCAGGTTGGCGGGCGGCACGCACCGCACAGCATTGACGATCCGCGTGTTCACCAGGCTCAGTCCGTCGTCGATCCGGGCATCATATCGCCCCCGCGCCAGCCCGAACTTGATCAACGTTTCATACAACAGCACTCCGGCATAGTCTCCGGTGAACGGCCGCCCAGTCCGGTTTGCACCCCTTACCCCGGGTGCCATCCCGACCACCGCCAGCCGTGCATCGACGGGCCCGAAACACGGTACCGGCCCGTTGAACCACTCCGGATTGGCATCCTGATTAGCCTGCCGATACGCGACCAGGCGGGGACAAAGCGGGCAGTCCGCCGGGGGCTCGATCCGGTCGTCAATCTTCATCGATGCCACCGCTCGTTTCGTCCGCCCGATACCCCGGGCGAGTCGGCCGATCCATGACCCGGCGCGTGAAATCCGGCGCGATGTCCGCCAATTCGATGAAAACATCCGCCTGCCGCCGCAACTCGTCGGCCACCATCGGCGGCTGCGTCCGCACCGACGACACCACCGTCACCCGCACCCCCCGGCGCTGAACCGCTTCAACCAGGCGTCGGAAATCGCTGTCCCCACTGAACAGCACGACATGGTCCAGCGTTGGCGCCAATTCCATCATGTCGACCGCCAGTTCGACGTCCATGTTCCCTTTGATCCGCCGCCGCCCCTGATGATCCGTGAACTCGCGCGCGGTCTTCGTCACCAGGGTAAAGCCATTATATGCCAACCAATCCGTCAGCGGCTTGAGCGGCGAATACTCCTCGGTGTCCAGCAGGGCGGAGTAGTAGTAAGCTCTGACCATATAGAACCGATTGGCGAATACTTGTAACAGACTGCGGTAATCGATATCGAACCCAAGATTGCGCGACGCCGCATACAGGTTCGCACCGTCGATGAAAAGCGCGCAGCGCTCGCTGGATTTGTTAGTCACGAAACTACCTAGCCCGAATGGGTAGGTCGGAGTCTCTACGCTGGTGCGGGAACAACGCAAAGGGGTGTTTGTGTCAGAGTTGTTGCTCATTTCGATCGGCTCCAACCTACCGGATCGGGCAGGTCGATCCTCTCTCGAGAACTGTGACCGCGCAGTTAACCGCCTGGCGGCACACTCCGCATTGACGCTTGAATCGGTCTCACCATGGTATCGGACGGCACCGATCCCGGCCTCCGACCAACCCGATTACATCAACGGCGTTGCTCGCTTCTCCGGGCTGCTCACCCCCGCAGACTTGCTCTCCATCCTCCACGCCATCGAAGCCGAAGCGGGTCGCATCCGTGACCTGCCGAATGCCGCTCGGACGCTGGATCTCGACCTGTTGGCCGTGGGCGATCTAGTCATCGACACGCCCCGCCTGACCTTGCCGCACCCACGTTTGGCCGATCGTGCCTTTGTGCTGTTCCCGCTCTGTGACGTGGCTCCCACCTGGCGGCACCCAGTGCTTCGCCGCACCGCCATCGAACTGCGTGACATCCTACCTCCGCAGCGCATCGAGCAATTGGTTCCTTGATCGCTCCTTGCTCTCAAGCACAGTTGAGCTTAACTAAGTCTTTCGCACTGCAATACCGGAGTTGAGCGCATGGCGCGGGTTACCGTCGAAGACTGCGTCCAACGCATTCCCAACCGCTTCGAGCTCGTTCTGCTCGCCGCCCAGCGGGCGCGCAATCTGAGCCGCGGCGAAGAACTGACACTCGATCGCGACAACGATAAGAATCCGGTCGTCGCGTTGCGCGAGATCGCTGGCGAGACAATTGAGCTTCCGAAGCTGGAGCAGGACCTCATCAAGTCCTTGTCCCGCGCTCCGGAGCCGGAGCCGGCTGACGAAGAGGTCCTGGACCTTATCCCGACCGATCAGAACATCTTCGGCCTGCAGGACATCTCGGCCGAGGAAGAAGCTAATGCAATGCCGGTCGAGGAGATGTCACCCGACGATCTCGAGGCGGCAATCGAAGCCGAACTCGGCGGTCGATCCTCTCGTCGCTAAAGCCTGACTGACGCATGCAGGGGAGACTCTCTCAGCGTCACGCCAGCCCAGCCTTCGCGCCGGACGGATTGAGTTCGCCTGACGCGAAGCCTGGTCACGCCGATGTCGTTCGTCAGTTCGAACTCACGGAAAAAATCCTCAGCTACGATCCGGCTGCGGATATCGACAAGGTCAATGCGGCCTACGTCATCGCGGCCAAGGCGCATGGCGCGCAGACTCGCGAGAATGGTGATCCCTATATTACCCATCCTCTCGCGGTGGCTGATATCCTGGCCGGGTATCGTCTCGACACCGCTAGCATCGTCACGGCGCTGCTCCACGACGTCATCGAAGACACCGGTGTCAGCCGGGCCGAACTCGATCGGCTATTCGGCCCCACGATCGGCGGCCTCGTCGACGGCGTAACCAAACTGACTCGGCTCGAGCTGCAGTCGGATCGGACCAAGCAGGCCGAGAACTTCCGCAAGCTCGTGCTGGCCATGAGCAAGGACATCCGCGTCCTTCTCGTCAAGCTCGCCGACCGGCTGCACAACATGCGCACGCTGCACTACGTGCAGAAGACCGAACGCCGCGAGCGCATTGCCCGTGAGACGATGGAAATCTACGCGCCCCTGGCCGAGCGCATCGGCATGGACGCGATCAAGACCGAACTGCAAAGCCTTGCCTTCGCCCAACTCGAGCCGGAAGCGTTCGACACCATCCAGGCTCGCCTGAACTTTCTCCGTGGCCAAGGCGCCGATGTCATCGAAGAGGTTCGTAGCGAACTAATCCGAGTTTGCGCCGAACATGGCGCATGCCCCGTCAGTATCAGCGGCCGTGAGAAATCGCCTTTCTCCATTTGGGAGAAGATGCAGCGCCGCAACGTGGCCTTCGAGCAGCTGTCCGACATCATGGCGTTCCGCGTCGTCATGCCGAGCCGGGATTCCTGCTACGCCGCTCTTGGCGCCATCCATTCAGCGTTCCCCGTCATCGCCGGCCGCTTCAAGGACTACATCTCCACCCCAAAGGCTAACGGCTACCAAAGCATCCACACTGGCGTGACGCTGCGCGAGCCGCGCAACCAGAAGATCGAGATCCAGATCCGCACCGCCGACATGCACGAGATCGCCGAAGCCGGCGTCGCGGCACATTGGCTGTATAAACAGAACGATGCATCGGCAAGCGACCTGCAGAAGTTCCGTTGGGTGCAGGACCTCCTGGAAATTCTGGACAACTCCCAGGCCGCCGATGACTTCCTCGAGAACACCAAGCTCGAACTGTATCAGGACCAGGTTTTCTGCTTTTCGCCCAAAGGTCAGCTCATCCAGCTCCCCCGCGGTGCCACCCCGATCGACTTCGCCTACGCCGTCCATAGCCAAGTCGGCGACACCACCGTGGGCGCCAAGATCAACGGCCGCCTCATGCCGTTGCGCCACGAGTTGCAGAACGGCGACCAGGTCGAGATCCTCACTGCCCGCGGCGGCACACCGTCGCCAGCCTGGGAACGCTTCGTCGTCACCGGCAAGGCCCGCGCCCGCATTCGGCGCTACGTCGCCCAACAGCAGCGCCAGAACCATATCGACGCTGGCCGCGCCGCCCTGGCCCGTGCATTCCGCCAGGAAGGCGTCGACGGTTCCGAGAAGATACTAGATGCCGCGCTCAAAGGTCTGAAGGCGGCCTCCCGCGACGACCTGTACGTCGCCGTCGGCAACGGCAACATCGGCCCCAAAGACGTGGTGCACGCTGCCTATCCGGAACTGCGCAACACCCGCGCGCCCCGGATGTCGCCCACCCTGACGGCACGCACCCACCGCGTATCCGCGCGCGACGATATGCCGATCACCGGGCTGATCACCGGCATGACCGTCCACTATGCCGGTTGCTGTCATCCGCTTCCTGGCGACCGCATCGTCGGCATTGTCGCGACCGGCAAAGGCGTCACGATCCACACCAAGGACTGCCAAACGCTCGAGAGCTTCGCCGCCACGCCGGAACGATTTATCGACGTAGATTGGGACACCGACGCTATAGGCGGCAAGGCCGTGACCCATACCGGGCGCATCAGCGCCATCGCCGTCAACGCGCCCAGCGCGCTCGCAACCATGACCAACGCCATCTCCAAGCAGGACGGCGCCATCACCAATCTCAAGATCATCAACCGCCAGCAGGACTTCTTCGAGGTGCTGGTCGATGTCGAGGTTCGCGATACCAAGCACCTGGGCAACGTCATCGCCGGGTTGCGTGGTGCCTCCGGGATAACTCAGGTCGAGCGCGCCAAGGGATGATCATCGGTCTCGGTTCCGACCTCTGCGACATTCGCCGCATTGAACGCGTGCTCGAACGCCACGGCGCCCGCTTCCTCGAACGCGTCTTCACGCCGGCCGAACGCGCCCGCGCCGAACGCCGCACCGCCTCGCTTCGGGCAGGCACGCTGGCCAAGCGCTTCGCCGCCAAGGAGGCCTGCGCCAAGGCTCTCGGAACCGGCTTCAGCAACGGCGTGTTCCACAGTGACCTCGGCGTCATCAACCTGTCCTCCGGCCAGCCCACGCTTCGCTTGACTGGTGGCGCAGCCGAACGCCTTGGTCGCATCACGCCGAGCGGGCAGGGCGCCCAGATCGCACTCACCCTGACCGATGAATACCCTTACGCGTTCGCGCAGGTCGTCATCTCCGCCGTACCCCTTCCTTGACACGGTGCCTCCGCCTCGGCTTGATCCGCCAACTTTGAAACAGGCGCCCACACGCGATGGCTAAGACCGTGGCAAAGACCAAATCCGGTGGTCTAGCCGACAACATAAAGACGATCGTTTACGCGATCCTGATCGCCATCGGTATTCGCACCGTTGCCTTTGAGCCGTTCAACATCCCGTCTGGCTCGATGATTCCGACGCTGCTCGTCGGCGACTACCTGTTCGTGTCGAAATACAGCTACGGCTATTCGCGTTATTCCATGCCGCTGTCGCCGGACCTGTTCAACGGCCGCATCTTCGGCCGCGTGCCCACCCGCGGTGACGTGGTGGTATTCAAGTTCCCGCATGACACCAGCATCGACTATATCAAGCGGGTCATCGGTCTACCCGGCGATAAGATCCAGGTAAAAGCCGGCCAGCTTTATATCAATGGCACACTGGCACCGCGCAAGCTGGTCGGCGACTACGTCGAGAACGAGGATGGCCGCCGTACAGTCGCCACCGAATACATCGAAACGTTGCCCAACGGCGTCCAGCATCCGATCCTGAAAGAACAGGACATCGGCTACATGAACAACACGCCCGAGTTCGTCGTACCGGCCGACCATGTCTTCGTCATGGGTGACAACCGCGACAATTCGAGTGACAGCCGGGTCATGGACCGGACCGGCGTCGGCTATGTTCCGCTCGAGAACCTTGTCGGCCGGGCTGAGTTCCTGTTCTTCTCCGTCGACGCACGGGCGCCAATCTGGCAGGTGTGGGAGTGGCCCTTCGAGATCCGCTGGAGCCGTCTCCTGCACGGGGTAAACTGACCCGCCTCGAACAGGCCGAAACGCTTCTCGGCCATCGCTTTACCGATCAGGCGCTTCTCGCGGAGTCCTTGACCCACCGCTCCGCATTGCAGCCTAAGCGACGTGGCAAATCGCCCGCCAAGTCCAACGAACGGCTCGAATTCGTCGGCGACCGCGTACTCGGCCTTATCGTGGCGGAGTGGCTGATCGAGCGGTTTCCCCACGAGCCGGAAGGTGCGCTCGGCCGCCGTCACGCTTACCTTGTCTCCCGGCGCGTGTTGGCCGAACTGGCCGAAGCGGCCGGTCTCGCCGGCGCTTTGGACATCGGAGTCAGCGAGGCCAAAGCCGGCGTCGCCAACCTCGCCAACGTCTTGGGCGACGCCATGGAAGCCCTTATCGGCGCCCTCTATCTCGACGCCGGCCTCGACCCGGCGCGCAGCTTCATCCGCCGTATCTGGGGCGCCGAACTCGACGCCATGGCCGAGCCGCCGACGGACCCCAAGACGGAACTTCAGGAGTGGCTGATGGCCCGCGGCCTGCCACTTCCTGAATACCGAGTCGGCTCCCGTTCCGGACCATCGCACCAGCCCGAGTTCCTCATGATCGTCGCTGGCGGCGGGCAGGAGGGCACCGGATCGGCCGGTAGCAAACGCCTTGCCGAACGCGATGCTGCTGCCGACTTACTGGCGCGGCTGCAAGCCACCGAACCTCGTTCCTCCAGCATGAAAACCACATGACACAGACAAGCTGCGGTTTTGCCGCCATCGTCGGCGCTCCCAACGCCGGTAAGTCCACCCTGCTGAACCGCCTCACCGGCGCCAAGCTCTCCATCGTCAGCCCCAAGGCGCAGACCACGCGCTTCCGGGTTCTGGGCGTTCTCATGCGCGGCCTGGCGCAAATTCTGCTCGTCGATACTCCCGGCATCTTTAGTCCCAAGCGCAAGCTCGACCGTGCCATGGTCAAAGCCGCATGGACGGGTGCCGAAGATGCCGACTTGGCGCTTCTCATCGTCGATAGTCGGGCAGGGGCCACGGCCGACGTGCGGGCCATCGCTGGCCAATTGGCCGATCGCAAGCGCCGCGTCTGGCTCGTGCTGAACAAGATTGACCTGATCGAGCGACAGGACCTGCTGCCGCTCACGGCGGCGATGAACAACGAGCTTCCCGCCGAGCAGACATTCATGGTCAGCGCCGCCAACGGTGATGGCCTCGACCGCTTGCTCGACGCTTTGGCCAAGGCGATGCCGCCGGGCCCGCACCTCTACCCGGAAGATGACCTGACCGACCTGCCGGATCGGCTTCTCGCCGCCGAGATCGTCCGCGAACAGATCTTCATGCAGACCCATGAGGAAATTCCCTACGGTGCCACCGTGGAGACGGAGAACTGGACGGAGCGGCCCGACGGATCCGTCCGCATCGAAGCCACCGTCTACGTCGCGCGAGCTGGTCACAAGGCGATCATGATTGGTGACGGTGGTAGCCGGATCAAGCAGATCGGCGCCGTCTCCCGCCGTGAGCTGACGCGGTTACTAGAGCGTCCCGTTCACCTGTTCCTCAACGTCAAGGAACGTGCCGGTTGGGACGAGGAAGGTGCCCGTCTTCGCGCGATCGGCCTCGAGCCCGACTAGACGCCCGAGTCGATCCCGAACTGCATCATGGAATGGGAGGCGCCCGCCATCGTCCTCGATGCCCGCGCCCATGGCGAGAGTGGTGCCCTGGTTACGGTGCTGACCGAACAACACGGCGCCTACCGCGCGCTGGCTCGTGGCGGCGGCAGTCGGGGACAGGCGTCGTTGTGGCAGCGGGGCAATATCGTTCAGGCCCGTTGGGTCGCTCGATTGGCTGACCAATTGGGCAATATCTCGGCCGAGTTGCTCCATGCGGGGGCGGCCGAGACGATGAATGAGCCGTTGCCGCTCGCCATCCTCACCTCCGCCTGTGCTGTTGCGGAGGGTGCGCTGCCCGAACGTGAGCCACACCCCAGGTCGTTCATTGGTTTGGTCCACATCCTGGACACGCTTTCCTCGATCGAGACGGCAATCCCGTTGCTTGTCAGATGGGAGGCGTCGCTCCTGGCCGAACTCGGCTACGGCCTGGATCTATCGTGCTGCGCCGTGACCGGGGTGGAGACGGGGCTGGCCTATGTCTCCCCGCGCACCGGCCGTGCCGTCGAGCGCAGCGCTGCCGGTGACTGGCGAAGTCGCTTGCTGCCTTTGCCGGGCTTCTTGACCGGCGGCAACAGCATGGGCCCGGCCGATTGGCGGGACGGCTTGCGTCTAACCGGCCATTTCCTGGCCCGTGACGCCTTTGGACACCACAACCGCCCCCTGCCACCGGCTCGCATTGCCTTGGACGACCGCATCGCAGCGCTTGCCGAGGGCAACGCTCACCGTTAAGCGAACCCCATGCCAGACGACCTAGCCGGCACCATCCAAGACACCAAGCTTACCGATGCCCTGTCCGAGCGCTATCTCGCTTACGCGCTCAGCACCATCATGTCGCGCAGCCTGCCGGATGTGCGGGATGGGCTCAAACCGGTCCATCGGCGCCTGATCTACGCCATGCACCAATTGAAGCTGGATCCGAAGTCCGGCTTCAAGAAGTGCGCTCGCGTCATCGGCGACGTTATCGGCAAATACCATCCGCATGGTGACGCCTCGGTCTACGAAGCGCTGGTGCGCCTCGCTCAGGACTTCGCCGCCCGTTACCCGTTGGTCGAAGGCCAAGGCAATTTCGGCAACGTCGACGGCGATAATCCGGCGGCCATGCGCTATACCGAAGCGCGCCTCACCGAGATCGCCCAAGCCCTGCTGGCCGGCATCGACGACGACGCCGTCGATTTCCGCCCAACGTACGACGGCGAGGAAAGCGAACCCATCGTCCTGCCGGGTGGCTTTCCCAACCTGCTTGCTAACGGCGCCGCCGGCATTGCCGTCGGCATGGCCACCAGCATCCCGCCCCACAACGCCGGCGAGGTCTGCGCCGCCGCCATTCACCTGATCCGCAATCCCGCCGCGACCACCGCCGAGCTGCTCGAGCACATCAAAGGGCCTGACTTCCCCACCGGCGGCATTATGATCGAAAGTCGTGAGTCGATCCTCAACGCCTACGAGACCGGCCGTGGCGGCTTCCGAACTCGTGCCCGTTGGGAGGTTCAGCGCGGAAAGCTCGGCATGTGGCAGATCATCGTCACCGAGATCCCGTATCAGGTGCAGAAGTCGCGGCTGATCGAGCAGATCGCCGAACTGCTGGAAGAGAAGAAATTGCCCTTCCTCGGCGACGTCCGCGACGAAAGCGCCGAAACCGTTCGCCTCGTACTCGAGCCCAAGACCCGCACGGTCGAGCCCGAGATCCTGATGGAAACGCTCTTCCGCGCCACTCAGCTCGAGACGCGTTTCTCGTTGAATATGAACGTGCTGACGGCCGATCATACACCGATGGTGCTCGGTCTTGGCGCCGTCATCCGTGCCTGGCTCGATCACCGGTTGATCGTTCTCGAACGCCGCTCACGCTATCGCCTAGCTGCCATCGAGCGCCGCCTCGAGATCCTCGACGGCTATCTTGCCGTCTACCTGAACCTCGACGAGGTGATCCGCATCATTCGCGAAGAGGATCACCCGAAGCCGGCCCTGATCAGTTTCTTCACGCTGTCCGACGTGCAGGCCGAGGCGATCCTCAACATGCGGCTCCGCTCCCTGCGCCGGCTGGAGGAGATGGAGATCCGCAAGGAGCATCGCGACCTGGCGCGCGAGGCCAAGCAGCTGAACGCGCTGCTGGCCAGCGACAAGCTCCGCTGGTCCAAGATAGAGGCCGAACTCGTCGAAACTCAGACCAAGTTCGGTTCCGGTCTTCTAGGCGACCGCCGCACCACCATCGGCGACGCCCCGGAGCCGATCGACATCAATGCCGATCACCTGATCGAGCGTGAACCCATCACCGTTGTGCTGTCCCAGAAGGGCTGGATCCGTGCCGTCCGCGGCCATGTCGCCGATGGTGCCGAACTGAAGTTCAAGGAGGGTGACGCACTCCGCACCCTTGTGCCATGTCAGACCACCGACCGTCTCTGCCTCCTGGGCAGTTCGGGCCGCGCACACACCTTGCGGGCCGGTGACCTTCCACGCGGTCGCGGCGATGGGCAACCCATCCGTATCGTCGCGGAAATGGGCAACGACGACGATGTGACGACGCTGTTCGTCTGGCAGGACGGCCGCCGTTACCTCCTGGCCAGCAATGCCGGTCGCGGCTTCCTCGCTGCCTCGGCCGACCTGCTCGCCGAGAAACGTACCGGCAAACAACTCCTCAACCTCAAGCCCGGCGAGCAGGCCATGCTGTGCACTCCGATCGATGGCGACCACGTCGCGGTTATCGGCACCAACCGGAAGCTGCTGGTTTTCCCCCTCGACCAACTTCCCGTGCTTTCGCGCGGTGCCGGCGTCCAGTTCCAGAAATACCGCGACGGAACGCTGGCCGACGCCAAGGTCTTCCGCCTCGCCGACGGTCTCACTTGGCGCCTTGGGGACAAAATCCGCACTGAAACCGACCTTCGCGGCTGGCTCGGCGACCGCGGCCAGGTCGGCAAGCTGCCGCCCAACGGCTTCCCGCGATCCGGCCGTTTCAGCTAGAGGTCCTTTGCGCCGGGGTCCCTGATGTGGCAGATGACTACATGCTCGACCGTCGACTCCTGCTCGCTTCCGCTGCCGCTCTCCCGCTCGTCTCAAAGGCAGCGCGCGCTCAGGATCAGGACTTCGATCGCTTCGTCGAAGGCGTCATGGCCGAAGCCCGGCGTGCCGGCATCCGCGATGCCACACTGCAGGCGGCGTTTGCCGGCGTGGGCCCCAACAACCGGGTCATCGAACTCGACCGGAACCAGCCCGAGTTCAAGCTGACCTGGCCGGAATATCGCGCCAAGGTCCTGCCTGACTCACGCCTCCAGCTCGCTCGCCAGAATTACGGCCGCGAGCGTTCCTTGCTCGCCGATGTCCAGCGGCGCTTCGCCGTGGACCCGACCATTGTCATGGGCATCTGGGGCGTCGAATCCAATTTCGGCTCCAACAAGGGTAATTACCGCCTCGTCGAGGCGCTTTCTACCCTGGCCTGGGAAGGCCGCCGTGCCAGCTACTTTCGCAAGGAGCTGATGAACTCGCTCAAGATCCTCGACAATGGCGATGTCGGACCTGCCAAGCTCACCGGCGGCTGGGCTGGTGCCATGGGTCAGCCGCAGTTTATGCCGAGCTCCTACCTGACCTATGCCGTGGACTTCGACGGTGACGGTCGGCGCGACATCTGGGACAGCAAGCCCGACGTATTCGGCTCCATCGCCAACTACATGGCCAAGAGCGGCTGGCGCAGCGGCGAGCCATCGGCTCAACCCGTCCGCGTTCCCGCCTCGATCAACCCGGCCACCGCCACCCGGGACAACCGTCGCAGCCTTGGCACCTGGATGGAGATGGGCGTCCGCCGCGACGACGGCAGCGCCTTTGGTCGCACGGACGTTCAGGGCGCGTTGATCATGCCGACCGGCATCGCGCCGGGGCAGGGCTTCATGGTGTATCCAAATTTCAACTCTATCCGCCGCTACAATCCATCCGATTTCTACGCGCTGGCCGTTGGCCTGCTAGGCGATGCGGCAGTGATCTGATGCGGTTCGGCCCGGCGTTGAGCGTCGCTTTGCTCTGCGCCGGCTGTTCCCACCGTCTTCCGCCCTCGGCTCCGCCGGCCGCACCGCATTACATCATCGGCGCCGCTTACCAAGCCGACGGCACCTGGCATTACCCGCAAGAGCAGTTCGAGTATGATGCCACCGGCTTGGCCGAGCGTCTTCCAGACCGAAGCGGTCTGTCCACGGATGGCGAACTCGTCGACCCGCTCGCAATGGCCGGTGCACATCCGACGCTGCAGCTGCCCGCCATCGTCGATGTCACGAATCTCGATAACGGACGGCAGATCCGTATACGCCTCACTGATCGCGGGCCTGCCAACCCCGGCCGGCTCATC
Source organism: uncultured Acetobacteraceae bacterium (assembly GCA_964613945.1). GTDB lineage: Bacteria > Pseudomonadota > Alphaproteobacteria > Acetobacterales > Acetobacteraceae > JAVVHH01. Next base: position 32,521 of record CAZTJC010000019.1, on the reverse strand, counting down.
GGCCTGACTCGCAGGGCTGCCGACCTGCTCGGCTTGTCCGACACCGGTGCCATCCCCGTCCGCGTCGTCCTGGACAGTGCGGCCAGCCAGGCCTTGCGCGACCGCCTCGGCGGCGCTCCGAAAGGCATAACGGCTGCGCCGGTCACCGGAGTCTCCGCCGAGAGCCTACCGCCACCGGGCAAGACCTCCTCCCGCGTTGCCGGAGTCATGCCGCAACGGCCCGAGAGTCTGCCGGACACCGGCTCTGCAGCCGCCCTCGACCCGCTCCCGCAAACTGTTCAGGCCGTTGCCGCCCAACCCGGTCGTCTCTGGGTCCGTGCCGGTCGGTTCACATTGTCCCGTTATGCAGATGCGCAGAAAAACAAGTTGTTCGGTGTCGACGTTCGAGTACAACGTGAGAACGGACAGCGGCAGTCCGGATATGTTGTCATGGCTGGCCCGTTCGCTTCCGTGGCTGCGGCCGATGCCGGTCTGGACCTTGTGCGTCACGCCGGAGTAACCGATGCCACAATCGTGGTGGAGTAGCGTCCCATGTTGAACCGTCGCGCCCTTCTTGCCGGTGCCACCCTTGCCGTCCCATTGGCTATTCATGACCCGGCGCTGGCGCAGCGCAAGCCGGCCCGCAGCCGCGCCGCCCCGGCAGCCCCGGCGCCGACCGGCTCACCGGCGACGACGCCGATTGGTCCGCTCGATACTACAGCCAGGTGGGCCTACATCATGGATTTCAACAGTGGCGCGTCGCTGTTGGACAAGGATGCCGACGCGACGATGCCGCCATCGTCGATGACCAAGTTGATGACGATGTACATCGTCTACGGTCTGCTCAAATCCGGCCGCCTGACGCTGAACCAGGAGCTTCCGGTCAGCGAGCGCGCGTGGAGGATGCAGGGCTCTAAGATGTTCGTGCCAGTCGGCGGCCAGGTACGGGTCGAGGACCTCATTCGCGGCGTCGTCGTCGACTCCGGCAACGATGCTTGCATCGTGTTCGCCGAGGCCATTGCTGGGTCGGAAGAGCAGTTCGTCGAATTGATGAACCAAAAGGCCAAGGAGATCGGCCTCACCAACACCTATTACAAAAACTGTACTGGCTGGCCGGACCCGGAGCAGCACATGAGCTGCCGCGACATCGCGACCATCGCGCGGCATATCATCTCCGAGTATCCGGAATATTATCACTACGACGGCGAGCGCTCGTTCAAATACGGCGGCATCGAGCAGGAGAATCGCAACCCGCTGGTTCAGAAAGGCCTCGCGGACGGCCTCAAGACGGGTCACACCGACGCCGGCGGTTTCGGCGTCGCCGGTAGCGCCTTGCGTGGTAACCGCCGGGTCATCGTGGTGATCAACGGGCTGACGTCGATGCATGCCCGACGCGAGGAGAGCGAGCGGTTGCTGGAATGGTCGTTCCGTGAATTCGAGAACGTCACCTTGTTCACCGCAGCCGACACGGTCGAGGATGCCAAGGTTTGGCTCGGCACGCGTCCCACGGTGCCGCTCGTCGGAGGCCGCGACCTGGTCCTCACCATGCCCCGCCAATGGCGGCAAACCGCCAAGATCGAGGTCCAGTACCAGACGCCGGTTGCCGCACCGATCAACCGTGGCGACGTGCTGGGCAAGCTGCTGGTGTCGGGACAAGGCGTACCGACAATGGACGTGCCATTGATGGCCGGCGTGGACGTCCCACGGATGGGACTGCCGGGCCGGGCGATCTCGGTCGTCTCGCGCTACGTCCTGGGGTCGTAAACCCGGTTGTTCATCACGCTCGAAGGCGGGGAGGGCGCTGGGAAATCGACCCAGGCCGCGCTTCTCGCCGACCGCCTTATCGCTGCTGGACGCTCCGTCCTCCGCACCCGTGAACCCGGTGGTGCACCCGGGGCCGAGCACCTCCGCAGCCTTTTGCTCGGCGGTTCGGTCGACTGGTCGACCGCAGCGGAAACCCATCTGCACTTTGCCGCCCGTGCCGAGCACCTCGCGGTCACCATCCTGCCGGCGCTCGCGGCCGGTAAAGTCGTCGTGTGCGACCGCTTCGCCGATTCGACCATGGCCTACCAAGGCTACGGCCTCGGTGCCGACCGTGAGCTAATCGCCGGGCTGACGCGCCTGCTGCCCATTCAACCCGACCTTACTCTGCTGCTGCAGGTCACGACCGACATCGGCACCGCCCGCATCGCCGCCAGACCCGGGGCGCCGGACCGCTACGAGCGGCTCGACGCTGCTTTCCACGCCCGGGTTGCCGCAGGCTACGACGCTCTCGCCGCGGCCGAGCCCGCTCGTTTCGTCCGTATCGACGGTCAAGGCGAGGTGGCCGCCGTCGCTGCCCGACTCTGGGCAGCCGTTTCGCCGCGCCTGGCATGATCGCGCCGCGGGAGAACCCGCACTTATTCGGGCATCCAACGGCGGAAGCCACGTTCGAGGCTGCCCGGTCGGCCGGCCGCCTTCACCATGCCTGGCTGATCAGCGGCGCGGAGGGTATCGGGAAGGCAACCTTGGCCTATCGGCTCGCCCGTCGCCTGTTTACCGCTGCCGGCGATCCGAACGACCCGGCCAGCCCCAGCTTCCGCCGCGTTGCCCAGGCGACGCATGCCGACCTGCTGACCATCGCCCGAGAGTGGGACGACAAGCGCAAGCGCCAGCGTAGCGAGATCGTCATCGAGGGCGCGCGCGACGTCGCCGGCTTCCTGCGCCTGACCCCCGCCGAGGGCGGCTGGCGCGTCGTGATCGTCGACGGCGCCGAACACCTGAACCGCAACGCCGCCAACGCTATCCTTAAGGTACTCGAGGAGCCGCCGGTGCGCGCGGTCCTGTTGCTGACCTGCGCGGCGCCAGGTCGGTTGCTGCCGACCATCCGCAGCCGATGCCGCCATCTCCGCCTGGACCCGCTCGACTCGGTAGCGATGGATCAGGCGCTCGCCGTCATCCTTCCCGGTCATGATCCCGGTCTGGCGACGCTGGCGGAAGGGTCACCGGGTCGGGCCGCGTTGTTGGCCGACGAAGGCGGCGTGGTGATCGGCGCCTTGGTCGATGGTGTGCTGCGCGCCGACGCGGCATCTTCGATCACCCGCGCCTGGGACCTTGCCGATAAGCTGAACCGCAGCGATGCCGGCTATTCCACGTTCATGCACATGCTCCGTGACCGCCTGAGCGCCGCTGTCCGTGATGCCGCGCGCAGTGGCGGGCAGGGCAGGGCAGATGCTTTCCTCTCCCGCCGCCCTCTAGGCGAATGGGGCGAAGTGTGGCACGCGCTGGGCCGCCTGCAAGACGAGACCGAGCGCTCCAACCTGGACAAGCGCCACGCGATCGTGGCCAGCCTGGAACTGCTTAATGCCCCCTGAGAACACCGCCTCGACCTTTTACATCACGACGCCGATTTTCTACGTCAACGGCGCACCGCATCTTGGCCACGCCTACACCTCCATCGCTGCCGACACGCTCGCGCGCTGGAAGCGTCTCGACGGCATCGACGTGCTGTTCGTCACCGGTACCGACGAGCACGGCCAGAAAGTCGAGCAAGCCGCTCGCGACGCCGGCGTGGAACCGCAGGCTTTCGTCGACGACGTTTCGGCCAAGTTCCGTGCGCTCGGACCGATGCTGAACCTGTCCAACGACGTGTTCATCCGCACTACTGAAGCTCGGCACGCGCGGGCTTGCCAGGAAATCTGGCGCCGCCTACGTGATAACGGCGACATATACCTGGGCCACTACGAAGGCTGGTACGCGCTCCGCGACGAGGCTTTTTACAACGAGGACGAGCTAACCACCGCGACCGACGGCACCCGGTTCGCGCCCAGCGGCGCGCCGGTGGAATGGATGCGCGAGCCCAGCTACTTCTTCCGCCTGTCCAACTGGGGCGATCGGCTACTCGAGTTTTACGACGCAATCCCCGACCGCCTCCTGCCGGCGGGCCGGCGTAACGAGGTGGTCAGCTTCGTCCGGGGCGGTCTGAAGGATCTCGCGGTCAGCCGCTCCGGCTTCGCATGGGGCGTGCCCGTGCCGGACGACGCCGACCACGTGATGTACGTCTGGCTCGATGCGCTGATCAACTATCTGACCGCCTGCGGCTTTCCAGATAACGCCGATCCGCTCTGGCGTTTCTGGCCAGCCGACATTCACGTCGTCGGCAAGGACATCATCCGCTTTCACGCCGTGATCTGGCCGGCCGTCTGTTTGGCCGCCGGGTTGCCAGCACCGCAGCGGATCGTGGCGCATGGATGGTGGACCGCGCGCGGTGAGAAGATGAGCAAGTCGCTCGGCAACGCCATCGACGGCATCGCCCTGGTCGAGACCTACGGCATCGATGCCGTTCGCTTCTTCGTGTTGCGTGAAATTCCATTCGGGAATGACGGCGACTTCAGCGATGCCGCCTTGATCCGTCGTCTCAACGCCGAACTCGCCAACGATTTGGGCAATCTGTCGCAGCGCACGCTGTCACAGATTGCCAAGAACCTCGGCGGGATCCTTCCCGCAGCATCGGCACCGACCGATGCTGACTCGGCGTTGCTGGACCCGGCACGCGCGCTACCTGCCACCCTTCGCCCGATGATGGACCGCATGGCATTGGGAGATGCGCTCGAAGAAATCTGGAAGACGATCCGCGCCGCCAATGCCTATGTCGATCACCAAGCACCGTGGGCACTGCGCAAGACCGATCCGGCACGAATGGCCGCAGTCCTGCGCGTATTGGTCGACACCCTCCGCGTGGTCGCGACCGTGCTGACGCCATTCATGCCGGACAGCATGAGTCGCATGCTCGACCAACTCGGTGTTCCCTCCGATAGCCGAAATCTCGCCTCGCTCGACGCTTCTCTGCCTGAAGGAATTGTTCTCCCGGCACCTCAGGGCATCTTCCCACGTTACGTTGAGCCTGAAGCCTAATATATTGATGCTAATAGATTCTCATTGTCACTTGGACATGTTTGAGGCGGCGGAACGTGACGAAATCATCGCACGCGCCGCTGAGGCGGGCGTGGCCGAAATGGTCACGATCGGCACGCGCATGGGTCAATCGCGTCAACTGGTCGAACTCGTAAAAGGTCGCGACAATGTCTGGTGCACGGTTGGCGTGCATCCAAACAGCGTCGGTGAAGATCCACTGGCAGAAACCGATGCCATCGTTGCCCTGACTCGACACGCCAAGGTCATCGGCATTGGCGAGTCAGGCCTGGATTACTTCTACAAACGCGCGCCGCGAGATCAGCAGCAGGAATCCTTCCGACGTCACATTCGTGCCGCCCGTATCGCTGACCTACCCCTGGTCATACACGCGCGAGACGCGGATGCAGACATTGCAACAATCCTGCAAGAAGAATGGGATACAGGCGGTTCCTTCACTTTCTTGCTTCATTGTTTCAGCTCGAGTCGTGCTCTCGCCGATACCGCTTTGGTGCTTGGTGGATACGTCAGTTTCTCAGGCATTCTGACATTTCCGAAGTCGACTGAACTCCGGGTGATTGCCGCCTCGGTCCCGGCCGACCGGCTCTTGGTGGAAACCGACGCGCCTTTCCTGGCCCCCGTTCCGCATCGCGGTAAGCGCAACGAACCCGCTTACGTCGCCAACACGGCGCGTACGCTGGCTGAGGTGCGTGGAATGTCGCTGGAGGAGATCGGGACGCTCACCACGACCAATTTCCGTCGCTTGTTCGCCCGCACGGCAGCCTCCGCGTGAACGTCACCATCCTCGGCTGTGGCGGTTCGGCCGGTGTGCCGCAACTCGGCGGTATCGATGGCACTGGAGACTGGGGTGTCTGCGACCCTAATGAGCCGCGCAATCGTCGCACCCGATCGAGCATCGTGTTGCAAGGGGAGGGTGGTGAACGCCTCTTGATCGATAGTTCACCCGATATGCGCGCTCAGCTCCTAGCCTGCGGCATACCTCGGATCGACGCGATCCTGTTTACTCACGCGCACGCCGACCATGTGCTCGGCATCGATGACGTCCGTATCTTGAACCGCATCGCCAAACGCCCGCTGGATGCTTTCGCGGAAGCCAAGACGCTCACCGAACTTGATCGTCGCTTTGATTATGCCTTCAAGGAATGGACAACCCAGCCCAACTTCTTCCGCCCGGTGTTGGTCAAGCGACCGATCAGCTACGGCGATGTTGTGGAGACATGCGGCCTACGACTGCAGACGTTCGAACAGGATCATGGCTATCTATCGACGATCGGGTTTCGCGATGGCGGCTTCGCTTACTCCACCGACGTCGCTACCCTCGATGACACCGCGATGGCCACGTTGCGAGGCGTCGACACCTGGGTGGTCGATTGTTTCCAGCGCGGCAAGCACACGACCCACGCCAACGTCGCGCAGGTCATCGCCTGGTTCGATCAGGTCAAGCCGCGCCGCATGATCCTGACCCATATGGGTTTCGACCTCGACTGGGCTTGGCTGCGTAAGCGGCTACCGGAAGGCATTGAACCAGCCTTCGACGGCATGCGGGTCGACGTGTCGTAACATACCTCACTTTCCATAATTTGCGTTATCGGGTGTCTGGCAGTGAACCTTTCTCGGGCTTACGGACTTCGTTTTCATCACCTCGGCCTCGCCGTTCCAGCGCCGGAGCAAGCGTTCAGGTTTCTCGAGACCCTTGGATACACGCCTGGTGCCCAGACCTTTGATCCACTCCAGAACGTTAACCTCGCGATGCGACATCACGCGGCCATGCCCGACGTCGAGGTGATTTGGCCTGGTGATGGACCCTCGCCGATCGATCAAATGATCAAGCGCGGCAACATGATTTATCACATGTGCTTCGAAACCGATGACGCCGAGGCATCGATCGCTGCTTTCGAGGCGGATGGGCTGCGTGTCTTCTCTCTGGGGACGCCCAAGCCGGCACGGTTGTTCGGTGGCGTGCCGGTGTCGTTCCACAGGATCGATGGCGTCGGGTTGATCGAATTCATCCACGGGGAGCCATTGCCCGCGCAGGCCTGATACTAGCGGCGAAAGCCTCCGTGGTAGCCGCCGTACCCGCCGCGGCCAAAGCCGTGATAGTAGCCGCCATATCCTCGCCCGCCGTAAAAGCGGCCGTAGCCAAGGCCGATCCCGAACCCGACATAGGGACCGAAATACCCGCCAGCATAGGGATAACCATAACCGCCATAAGGATACCCGTAGCCATACGGGTAGGCGCCGTAGGCTGGGTAGGCATAAGGGACACCCCCAGCATAGACCGGATAAGCCTGCACTTGCTGCTGGATCACGGCCTCTCCGCGCGACGCCATGCAGCCGTAATACTGCTGCTCGGTCGCCGGCACGGCTGCTGTAGTGGCCACTCCGCCACCTGTTGCAACCGGCACCGCTCCGCGACAGATGGCGTCGTCCGCGCGAAGATCGGCCTCCGTCTTATTTTGGCCGGGAATAACGGTGTAGGTCGGCGCTGTTACGGGAACTGCGGCCACGCAACCAGTCAGCGCCAGCCCGGCACCACCCACCATCAACAGCTTCAGAATGCGCATCTAGGTCACCAGCCTCATCTAAGGCAGTAACGCTAGGCAAGGCTCGGACCCACGGTGCCTCACGCATTTGTCACATTCCGTAGCGTGCCCGAACCCGCATGGCGACGACCAACGCGCCATCCACCGGTATGGCCGGTATCTCGCGTAACCGCCAATACCAACGCTTGCTCCATCGCCGACTCGCTGCCATTCCGGTCGCCTGACCCGGTCTTGCACGCACGCCAGCGAGCCTCAGCAACACGACGCACCGCGCCATGTGGTACGCCGATGTCGCGACGTAAACTCGTCGACGCTCCGGTCCGAGCAACCGGGCACATGCCAGCGCGGACCGAAGCGTGTTGACCGCCGTCTCCTCCAAAATGATCGAGCCCCGCCCCACACCCGCTTCGGCGAGCAGGTCCGCCATCACCCTCGCTTCAGCCGGCCCGAACCTCCCCTGCCCGCCCGTCGGCATGTAGATCGGATCGGCCAGCCTTTGTCCCGTCGCCAGTGCTGCTGCCACCCGGGCGCGCATCACGCCGCTCGCAGACCCGTCCGGCCGCACCGCCGCCCCAAAGATGACCACCACTGGCCTCATGGTGGCGGTGCGAGCAGCACCCGATTCACCTGCATCAGCGGCGTGAACGTATCGCGCCACGCTCGCTGCGCCGCGTCGGGCTTGATCCCCCTCGCCTGCAGCGTTGCCAGGATCGCCCCGACCGGCCGCTCACCGTCGATCAAACCTAGGATCGCGCCCGCCAACGGCGGCAAGGCGACCGGCACCCGCAGCCCATCGAACAGGACCGGCAACGTTCCATCCGGCCGGATAGCCGCCGCGATGTCCGATGCCGCCATCTCGCGCGCCACCGGCACGGCCTCCGCTCTCATGCCATCTGACGCCGCCCGCGCATCGCCGGCACGCACGCAATAGACCACATGCGTGCTCATGTTTCCGCTTAGCGCTTCGGCCAGCGCCGCCTGCTCAAGAGGCGTCATCCCCGCGATCCGCGTCCGAAGCTTGGGATCCGGTAGAAACACCGCCGGATCGTAGCGCATCGGCTCCATCCACGCCGTTATCGCCAGCCCCGCGTCGGCCAGCAACGCCGCAAACACTGGCACCGTATAGGATCGGTCGCGCGGATTGAGCAGCAAATCATATAATCCGGCGTCCCCGCCATCGATGTGATCGCCGAAATATCGGTTCGCCCGCAGCCATGCCGTCTCTGGCAAATGCCGCATGACTCGGCGAGCCACGTCCAGCCGGGCCGACGGTGCGTCACCCTCCGGTGCCAGCATCCCGAGCGCCTCCTGCAGCATATACACCCCGGTCCGTCCATGCGGGGCATAGACCATCAACCCGAGTCCGCCGCCGGGCGCCAGCACCGACAACAGCGCGCGCAACCCGGCCGCCGGGTCCGGCAGGTGATGCAGAACGCCGCAGCAATCGATGTAGTCGAACGGTCCCAACCCCGACTCAGGCAAGTCCAACAACGACGCCGCTGCCCACTCCAGTTCCAACCCTCGCGCCTTTGCCCGCCCTTGCGCGATCTCCTGCGCCGGCCGCGACCGATCCAGATGCGTCACCCGACCCGGCCGGCCGTCGCGCCGGAGATGTTCGGCCAGCATGATCGCGCCGTCCCCGGTCCCGCCTCCCGCGATCAGGACGCGCAAGCCGGCCGAACGTGGCCGCGCCGCGCCAAACACCCAATGGTCGATCTCCCGCAGGTGACTCGGGCTGCCGACGATCAACCGTTTAGCCTCGTCGCGCGCATCCCGCTGCGGGTATGGATAAGCCTCATATTGCGCGGCAAGACGCTCGTCAGTGACGTCGGCGCTGTTGATTGCAATTGCATCGGTCATGGCGAACGCATACGTCGCGCCGATGCATCCCGCCAGGACAGCGCCCCACTCCACCCGCGGCTATTGTGGAATCGGCGCCGAAGGCGTGTCGAAATCCGCCAATTTCGGCGCCTTGCTTCGCACCGCCCACGCCTTCGGCGCCAGCTTCTGCTTCACAATCGGGGCCGGCTTCGACTCACGCGCCGGCCGCCGATCCGACACGGCCGACACTCCGGCCCACATCCCGCTCTGGCGCTTCCAAGATGCCGACGCCATCGCCCTGCCCCGCGAATGCGCACTGGTGGGCATCGAACTGCTCGAGGACGCGGTGGACCTGCCATCGTTCCGGCACCCGCTCAATGCCGCCTACGTCCTCGGCCCGGAACGGTCCGGGCTTTCCCCGGCGGTCCTGGCGCAATGCAAGCACGTGATTCGCATCCCGACGCGCTTTGCCCTCAACCTGTCCCTTGCCGGCGCCATCGTATTGTATGACCGCCTGTTGCAGCACGGCCGCTTCGCCGAACGCCCCGTCGCCAGCGGCGGGCCGGTCGCACCGCTGGAGCCGCCGGGCTCTCATGGTGACCCACGCTTCCGCCGCACGGTGCCGGATTGGCTGGCGCGCGAGTGACGGTGGGGAGATCGGCTGCATCCGCGCTTGTTCCTACGCGCTGCTCAACATATTTTCATTTCATGCCCTCACCCTCGACCCGGCTGTTTGCGGCCGCCATCCTCCTCGCACCGCTTATCCTGTCGACGCTGCCGGCGAATGCCGCCGAGCCGCGCGGAAGCCATGCCGCATCGCGCGCGGCACATAAACCATCGGCGAGCGGGCCGCGGCGTATCGGCACGTGGGACGATTGGCAGGCCGCGACCAATCAGGAAGCTGGCCAGCCCGTCTGCTACGCGTTCAGCCGACCGAGCGCGTCGAGCCCTGCCGTTCCCGGCCGCGGGGACGTCGTGCTGACCGTTACCGAGCGCAGCGGCGGTCGAGATGCCGTGGCCTTGACCGCAGGCTTTGCCTACCCCGCCAATGCCGAGATGGAAATGTCGGCCGAAGGTGTGACCCTGCCCTTCTATACCTCGGGCCGCTCTGCCTTCGCCCGCGATGGCCGCGCCGCCGTCGCCTTGTTCAATCGCGGCCGTCAGGCAGTCGCCCGTTCCCCCGGGCCGCGCAGCCAGGCCGTCACGGACACGTTCAGCCTGCGCGGCTTTTCCCAGGCCTATGCGGCCATCGTGAAGGCCTGCCCCGCACGATGACCGTGATGCTGACCGAGAGCGAACGGGCCCGCGTTCTCGCCAAATCTGCGCTGTTCGATCCGCCACTCGCACGCCTGCCCGACGGTCGACGCGAGTTGGTCGGACTGTCGCGCGACGAACTCACCGCCGAGCTTCTCGCCATCGGTGAAAAGCCGTTCCGCGCCAAGCAGCTATGGCACTGGATCTATCACCAGGGCGTCACCGATTTCGGCCTCATGTCGACGGTCTCCAAGCCGTTGCAGGAAAAGCTGGCCACTCAATTCGTCATCGGCCGACCCGGCATCGCCATCGCTCAGGAAAGCACCGACGGCACTCGCAAGTGGCTGTTCCGCTTCCGCGACGGGCAGGAGGCCGAGACCGTCTACATTCCGGATCGGAGCGAGGATCGTGGCGCCGTCTGCATCAGTAGTCAGGTCGGCTGCACGCTGTCCTGCCGCTTTTGCCATACCGGCACCCAGAAACTGGTGCGCAACCTAGGCGCTGCCGAGATCGTCGGTCAGTTCATGGCAGCCCGTGACGCTTATTCGGAATGGCCGAGTCCGCAAGGCGAAACCCCTCGCCTCCTATCCACCATCGTGCTGATGGGCATGGGCGAACCGCTCTATAACTACGAAAACGTTGCCAAGGCGATGCGCATCGTCATGGACAACGAGGGCATCGCCCTGTCGCGTCGTCGCATCACGCTGAGCACGTCGGGAGTCGTGCCGCTGATGGACCAGTGCGGCCAGGAGCTTGGCGTCAATCTGGCGATCTCGCTCCATGCCGTGCGCGATGAGTTGCGGGACGAACTCGTGCCGCTCAACCGCAAATACCCGATTGCCGAATTAATCGCCGCATGTCGCCGTTATCCCGGCGCCAGCAATGCGCGCCGGATCACCTTTGAATACGTCATGCTGAGGGACATCAACGACAGCGAGGCCGAAGCCCACGAGCTGGTTCGCCTGATCGCCGGCATCCCGGCCAAGGTGAACCTCATCCCGTTCAATCCTTGGCCTGGCAGCTCCTATGAGCCGAGCAGCGGCAACCAGCTCGCTCGTTTCGCTCGCATCGTCCAGGACGCCGGGTTCGCGTCGCCGATCCGAGCCCCGCGCGGTCGGGACATTCTTGCAGCCTGCGGCCAGTTGCGCACCGAGAGTAAGCGCACCAAATCGGCTGCATGACCGACGATACCAAGCCCGTCCCGCCCGCGACGCCCATCGTTCCACCGGAAGATCTTGCACCTGAGATCGGTGGCCAGAAAGGACCGGAGCCGACCCGCTACGGTGACTGGGAAAAAGCCGGGCGCTGCACCGACTTCTAGCCGCGGCGGGCGACCGCCGCCATGACGGTGTTTTCCAGTAGGCAGGCAATGGTCATCGGCCCGACGCCGCCTGGCACCGGCGTAATCGCTCCCGCAACCTCGACTGCTTCAGCGTAGGCGACGTCACCGACGAGCCGACCGTCATTGAGCCGATTGATGCCGACATCGATGACAGTGGCGCCGGGCTTGACCCAGTCGCCGCGAACCATCTCCGCCCGGCCAACGGCCGCGATCAGGATGTCTGCTTCGCGGCAGCGTGCCGGGATGTCGACCGTGCGGCTATGTCCAATGGTCACGGTGGCATCCTCGGCCAGCAACAGCGACGCTACTGGACGGCCGACGATGCTCGATCGACCGATCACCAGCGCGCGGGCCCCGCGCAACGGTGCGCCACTCTGCCGCAGTAAACGAATGATCGCCCGCGGGGTGCAGGGGGCGAGGCCTGCAGCGCCGTCATGAAGCCGGCCAACGTTGAGGGGGTGAAAGCCGTCAACATCCTTTGCCGGATCGATGGCTGCGATGACGACGCTTGTGTCGATGTGACCTGGTAGCGGGAACTGCACCAGGATGCCGTCCACGTCGGAGTCGGCATTCAGTTTGCGCACGACATCGAGCAACTCGTCCTGCGTCGTCTCCGCCGACATCCGGTAGGTCGTGGCCCGCAGCCCGGCCGACTGCGCGGCGCGGTCCTTGTTGCGCACATAAACGGCGCTGGCGGGATCTTCCCCCACCAACACCACGGCCAGTCCCGGCTGATAATCGAGTTGTCCGACGCGGGCGGCAATTTCCGCGCGCAGCGATGCCGCAAGTGTCATGCCGCTGATGATCGTTGCCGTCATGACGTTGGCCTAAAAGCTCCAGACGCCGGTTGCCAACCCGCCGAACAAGGTCCGCACCAGCGGTACCGCAATGTATTGCAACAACAGGATGGCAACGAGCGGGCTCAGGTCGATCCCGCCGAAATTCGGTAGTAGATTTCGGATCGGCCGCAACATCGGCTCCGTCACTCGGTACAGGAAGTCGCTGATCGTCCAGACGAGCCGGTTGCGCGTATCCAGCACGCCGAACGATGTCAGCATCGACACGACCGCCGATAGGATCAGTGCCCAAACGAGCAGGTTGATGACGACGAGTATCAGTTCGTAGATGCCAGCAAGTAGCGTCACAGTGGTTTCCTTGGATCGGGGCGGACCCTACCGTGCGTCCAAAGCAGCCGCAACCAGAGGACAAGCCGGCAACACCGCAATCGTCCCGACTGCCTGGCGGCGTATGTTTCCCATTGCGGGGTTGACTCGGGAGGTGCGTCTAAGCATTTTCCGGCCTCGCACGGCGGGGCTGTAGCTCAGTTGGGAGAGCGCCTCGTTCGCAATGAGGAGGTCAGGGGTTCGATTCCCCTCAGCTCCACCACGCCGTGCCAGCCGCTTCTCACACCGTCGGCTTCATCGTGAACAGCGCGATCCCTTGGTCGACACCCCATTTTATGCCGTCCGAAGTCAACGGCTGACCGAGAATCCAGCGGGTCTTTCCGGAACTTGGCAACGCAGGAAGCGTCAAGTCGGCCGACCAGATCAGCTGCACGAAATCGAGGTCCAGCGCTGCCAGATCCAGCGTTGGCAGCAAAGCGTTCGAAACGGCACGCAGACAGATGCGATAGGAGCGGCCACGGGCGAAGTTCCGGGCAAAGGCAAAAGCGGCAGCGTCCGACGCGATATCGGCCGGCAAGAAGCTGATCACCACCCGGCTCCGCAGCGCCAACGGAAGCGAGGCGTCGAAGCGTAGGAACTCGGGGCTGAGAACGCTGGCGACGTTCAGCGTGATACTGAACGGACCTGCTGTCCGCAGTTCCTGCGGCTCGCTGAGGATGGACAGCATCCGTCGATCGAGAACTCGCGTCAGTCGGCGAAACAACCAAACGTCCGAGCGTGCATCCCGACCCGGCGCCACCGTGTCGATCAACTCCGGGATGGAAAGAGTACGCTCCTCCCAGGCAAGCTGCGCACTGTGACCGTTGAAGTAACTCACCGGCCGACGGCGGGCAAAGCGGCTGATGTCGGTGCCCGAGAGGCTCTGCTCCAACCGGTCCAACTCGGCGGGCAGCAGCGGCTGTAGCGGAGCTGCAACCGGCTCGGCCTCATCGGTCGGTGCGGGAACTGGCTCGTTGCTCGGCAGTTCCAGCCCGGCGCTTGCGGCCGACAGCAAGGCCTCCCCTTCCGTCGGCAGGCTGAACAACTGCGCGAGCGTCTGCAGAGATGGAGCGTCGATCGGATTTTCGCGCAGGATGCGATCCAGACCATCCATGGTCTGCTCGACCAGCTTGGCGGACTCTCCCTTCCAACACATGACGATCCGGCCACCCGGCAGATCATATCGCTGCGACCGATCTGCACCTTCAAGCGGAGCGACGGCATGACCTGCCCGCTTCAGTTGTTCGGGCTTTGAAAGCGAAGGCGGCAACTCGTCCGTGCGCAGCAGCAGCACTCGCCGCGCAACACCGGACATCGCGCTCGTGCGGACCAGTTCTGAAAGCGACTCCAGTCCCGACGCCTGGTTCATCATGCCGCTTGGCTCGTGTCGACGACGGAGCTGTCGAGCAGTGCAAAATTACGACAGCCGATCCGGCCCGCTTGCGTGGCCGCGCCTTCACGCTCGATGCATTTCCGTAGCGAGCAATCGGTCGCAGCCGGGCAAACGGCCAAGCGGCCAGCCGCAAGGATCGCGTCGATATGTCGACCCTGGAAGCGCCGAACTCCGCGGACCAACCCCCACCGCACGGCATCTTCGGTGTCGGCCTTTTGCAAGATGATCTTGCTCGGGTCGATCGCCCGAATGACGCTGTCCAGCGTATCGTTGGACTGCAGCAACTGACGCGACCAGTCCAGCTTGAGATAATCGTATCCGAGCGCCGCCGGCTTCGTCACCAACAACGCGTGATGTGTCACGTCATCGAGCACGAGCCGGAAGCCCGCTTGCCGCACACGCTCACGCGCACGAAAGAACAGGTCAGCATCGGCGAATGCCTCGATCATCGCGATCTCGACCGAGATCCGCGCCGAGCTTCGAGCCGCGGCCTCGGCCAGCCGATCGAACGCGGACGACATGGCGGCTTCCAGGCTCATGTTGACGTGCAGGAACATGCCGCCACTCCGCACGCCTGCCAGCATCGGCCGATCATGATCGATGTCGCCAGTCGTCGCCGCGAGCATGAACATGTCCAGCTTGGCGATGAGATGCCTGAACAGGAACGGATCGGCCGTCACATGGCCTGAGGCTGCCGCCCTGGCTTCCAGTGCCGCCAGCGAGAAACGAATCTCACGAAAGAGCGGAACCACTCGTTCTGACCCGCTGAGCGTCACCAGTACACCCGTTTGACGTTCGAGCAACTCGCGTATGCGGCGCGCTTCCACCGCATTGAACAGTGCAGTCACCGCTGCCAGGCCGGAATCCCGCTCGGTCGTGCCCGGTGCCGCCAGTGTCGGGATGGCGTCGAGGAAAGCCGTGAGTTCGGCAAAATGTTCCGGCATGAGCCACCGACTCAGCAACAAACCGGGATCGGGAGCGTCTGCCGCAAACAGATTGACCAGCGTCGCCGCCAAGCCGACGCCGTGATCGCCCGGCGGGAAAAGCAGCGCCAGATCGCCGTTGATGAGAGTGAACAACTGCCCCTGATGCTGGGAGGCGGCATCGTCCAGCACGACACGCGCGATCCGTCGGTGGTGAGGCCGAGGCGCCGGCGGAGCAAGGCGCGAGAGATGCAGAACAAGCACCGTCCATCCACGCACTTTCCCACGCAGGGCGCGCTCCACGGCATCGCGCAGAGGAAGGGCCGCCTCCTGCGCTGCCTGAAGCTGACCCGCTCCTTTGTGTGCCGACAATATCAGGGTCGTCGTCTCCGATTCTTGACGGTAGATTACCAATTGATGGTTACGAAAGAGTTACCGGGCAGCCTTGCTGCCACCCCGTCCCCCGACCGGATCTACGCGATCGGTGACGTTCACGGTCAGCGCGCGCAACTAGACGCCGTGCATGCGCTGATCCGAAAAGATCTGCTCGAGCAGCCCGTCGCGCACGCGCACATCATCCATCTCGGCGACTATATCGATCGCGGACCAGCCTCAGCCGAGTGTCTGCAGTTGCTGGTTCAAGGGTCGCCTGTCCCGGGAGTTCCCTGCACCAACTTGCTGGGAAATCACGAGCAGATGCTGCTGAATACGCTGGCGAACCCGCGCGACAGCGACTTATGGCTGAGCAACGGTGGTCAAGCGACCCTGCTGAGTTGGGGCATCGATCCGGAGTCCGATCCGAGTCAGTGGATCGGTTTGATCCCCGCCCCTCAACTTAGATTTCTAAAAAGCTTGCTGCCCATGCTTCAACTAGGCCGCTATCTTTTCGTCCATGCAGGCGTCCGGCCCGGAATTCGTCTCGCCTCGCAGGTTCCCGCCGACCTCCTCTGGATCAGACGCGAGTTCCTGGACTGGGAAGGCACGATGCTGCCGGACGCCCCCTGGCTCCGGGTCGTTCATGGCCACACCCCGAGCCTAGAGCCGGAGTTGCGACCGAACCGGTTGGGCATCGATACCAACGCGGCCCGGGGCGGAAAACTAACCTGTGCTGCGCTAAGCTCAGACTCCGTTTACTATCTTCAGGCATGATCGACCGCAAAGGTAGTCAACTGCTTGCCACGTGCGAGCCAAGAAGGTAGCCGTGACGTATGGATAGCACAAAGTCCGGCGACCAATCTGCCCAGTCCGGGCCGATGCTTCCGGATGCTGATTTCTCGTCGGACGACGCCGCGCTTTCAGCAGCCGTCCGCCGACTCAGCCGCACCAGCGTCACCGTGATCGGCGACGTCATGCTGGACCGCTATATCTATGGTGTGGTTGACCGGGTTAGTCCTGAGGCGCCAATCCCCATTCTCCGAGTTGAGCGGGAGACCGCGATACCTGGTGGCGCCGGCAACGTCGTGCGTAACCTCACCGCCTTTGGCGCCGCAGTCGCCTTTGTCTCCGTCGTAGGTGACGACCAAGCCGGGTCGGACCTGACCGGCCTCGTCGGAGGGCAACCCGGCATCGAGCCCTGGATGCTGATCGAGGGTGCGCGGACGACGACGGTGAAGACGCGTTTCGTGAGTCAGGGGCAGCAATTGCTCCGGGCTGATCGCGAGCAGGCCGAGCCGATCGGCCCCAAACTCGCTGAGCGCCTACTTCGCATCGCTGGTGACACCTTGGCCGCCACCTCGGTCACGGTGCTGTCCGATTACGCCAAGGGCGTGCTGGCCGGGGACGTTCCCGCGCAGCTGATCGCCATGGCGCGGCAGACCGGGCGGCCCATCGTCGTCGATCCCAAAGGCCATGATTTCGGCCGCTACGCCGGTGCCGACGTCATTACTCCCAATCGGCGCGAGCTCGGTGAAGGCACTGGCATGCCGGTGGCCGACGAAGCCGATCTGGTGCGCGCCGCGACTCATCTGCGGGAGCTGCACGGGTTCGGAGCCATCCTGGTCACGCGCTCCGAAGATGGCCTGACCCTCGTGGATGCCGACGGCGCACATCATTATCCGTCTGAAGCCGTCGACGTGTTCGACGTTTCCGGCGCAGGCGACACGGTCGTGGCCACGCTAGCCGCCGGGTTGGCGGCCGGGTTGAGCATGCGAGTGGCAGCCCGGCTCGCCAACCTCGCCGCTGGCGTGGTGGTCGGCAAGGTCGGCACGGCAGTGGCGCGTTGCGAGGATCTTTTGCGCGTACTGACGCCGCAGGTGAGCACCTTGCGAAAGATCGTGACGCGCGAGGCGGCAGCCGAGCAGGTCGAGCGCTGGCGTCGCAAGGGCTGGCGCATCGGCTTCACCAATGGCTGCTTTGATCAATTGCACCCAGGTCACGTGCATCTGCTGGAGCAGGCACGAGGTCAGTGCGATCGGCTGGTCGTCGGCCTGAACTCCGACGCGAGCGTCAGCCGCCTCAGAGGCGAGTCGCGGCCTACGCAGCCGGAAGCAGCGCGGGCCGCCGTCTTGGCGGGTAATTCCGCCGTCGACCTCGTGGTGATCTACGAGGAAGACACCCCCCTGGAGACATTGGAGACGCTTCGGCCAGACTTGCTCGTCAAGGGAGCCGACTACACGATCGACCGAGTCATCGGTGCCGAACAGATGCAGCGCTGGGGTGGACGTGTCTGGCTTGCCGAACTCCTGAAGGGCTATTCGACGAACACGCCTGGCCGGAAAGTCGCTGCCGGCGCTGGGTGACTTATTCTGCCAGCAAGGCGGCACGTAAGCTGGCCATGCCATCGGGATCATCGCGGCAGGCCAGCCGCCGTGCCGCGAGTGTAGCGAACCGGTGCAACAATGCCCGGCGTCGCGCCGGCGGCAGCGGGTGTGCCGGTGCCTCGCGAACCACCTCCGCCTCTCGACCGCAAGCCACGATCAACCCGGCGTCGCTGGGCAGATAATCGCGAGGAAAGTCGTCATCCACCGCGAAATACAGCGCATCGGCGTAGTCGCGATATTCAGGCCACTTTGAGTCGGTCTGGAAGTCCCGCAATCCGGACTTGACCTCGATGCAGGCGAACCCGCCATCGGCACGCAATGCCAATATATCAGCCCGTCGATGGTTCGGCAGCGGCACCTCATGCACTGGCGACCACCCGAGCCGCACACAGAGCAATGCTGTCGCACGCCTAATCCCGGCGGCACGCTCCGGAAAGCTGACTGTCTCCATTCACGTTTTGTACTAGGCTAACAACACCGACGCCAGGGCCGGCGATTGTGGTCGGGCATCGCTGCCCGACCACATGATCGTTTAGCCGAACAGCCAGCGAAACGCCTTGTCGACGGTGCTCTCGCCACGCTGCCGTGCATCCTCGGCCAGACGCGCCACACGCTTGCGGCCATCGGACACGGTGTCTTCTAAATCGTCGCGATCTGGCAGACGCTTACGGGCCTGCTTGGCCAGCTTGCGCGCCCGCGCCCGACCCTCGTCGATCACGTCCGCGGCATCATCGCGATCCGGCAGCCGGTCCGTCAACGAGCGAAACCAACCGCGTGCCCGCGAACGACCTTCGTCGATCGTATCGTTCAAATCATCCCGGTCCGGCAACCGATTGGCCGCCGTCCGCGCCCAGCCACGAGCCCGCTTGCGACCGGTCTCGACGACATCCTCGACGTCATCACGGTCCGGCAGACGCGATGCCACCGAACCCGCAAACTTCCGCGCCCGCTTGCGGCCCTCATCGACGGTATCCTGTATGTCGTCGGGATCCGGCATCCGAGACCGCACATCCTCGGCAAACCGCTTGGCGCGCTTGCGACCCTGGGCTGCCAAGCCCGGCAGATCCCACTCATCCACGGCGTCGCGCGCCTGCTCGGCATAGTCGCTCGCCAGCTCGCGGCCACGGTCGAGATACTCGCGGCCGACGTCCAGATAATCCCGACCGTGCTCGTAGAGATAATCGCGACCGTCCGACAATGCCTGCCGGCCGTTATCAAGCCGCTCATACAGCGACGGCCCGCGCATGATGACGACCTCGTCCTTCCACGGTGACAACACCCTGGTTCCCAGGTCGGTGAAGATGCCGAACACGATGTGCGCCAATGCACTCTTGGCATGATCGCGGGCCGCATAGTCCATCGGACCTTTGGCCAGCCCCATCGCCGGTGCGCCGATCTCGTCGCCCAGGATGAAGTTCGCGATACCGTAGAGCGAGCCGCGCCCGGTCGTCACGACCGGCGCCATGCCGCGCAACAGGCCGTAAAGGGCGCCTGCGCCGATGCCGATGCCGTAATGTACGGTCAGCCCAGCCGCATTGTTGCGCGGATTGGCGACGCGAACGCCGGCGGCTGCGGCGGCCTTGCCTGCTGCGGCATGCGCCGGGTCCATGCCGGAAGCTGGCGCGGATGACTTACGGCCGGCGTGGCTCAGCGACCAATCCATCTTGCTGATCAGCCAAACTGCGGCGCCGCCAGCAATGGCTCCGGCCAGCACATCGCGGCCAACGCCGCCCGAGGTATAGCGTCCCATAGAAAACTCCTTTTCAGTCCTGCTTAAACCTCAAGGAGCGGCATGGGTTCGGTCGCAGCCGGCTTTTTATCGGAAGCGGCCGTCACTCGATCCGCGGCAGGAAGGCGTCAACTGTTGCCACGAACGCATCCGGCGCGTCCGCGTGCAGCCAATGACCGGCATCGCGCAGGGCCGCGAAGCGGGCAGCCGGAAACAGACGGCGAAACAACGCGCGATCAGCGGGCTTGATGTAATCCGACCGCTCCCCGCGCAGCACCAGGGTCGGACCGGCATACACCCCCTCCCCGCTCCACTCCCAACCCTCGATCGCCGGCAACGCCCCAGCGATCGCCGGCAAGCCGATCCGCCACGAGGGCGCATCGCCGAACCGCAGATTGGACAGCAGGAACTGCCGCATCGCCGTATCCGGAACCGCGTCGGCCAACGCGGCATCGGCCATTGCGCGCGTGAGCCCGCGGTTGAGCGGTAACGCCAGCATGGCGTCGGCAATCGTGCGGTACCGGGGCGGATAGTCCACGGGAGCAATGTCGGCGATCAGCAGGCGCACGACCCGCTCCGGCGTACGTAGCGCCGCCTGCATCACCACCTTGCCGCCCATCGAATGGCCAACCAGCGCGGCCCGTTCCAGTCCGAGCGACGCCATCGTCTCGACGACGTCGGCGGCCATGGTGGGGTAGTCCATGACCGGGTCATGTGGCGACCGGCCATGGTTGCGCAAATCCATCGTCACGACCCGGCGCCCGACCGCAAGCCGACGCTGAATGGTGGCAAAGTTGCTGGCAGTGCCGAACAGCCCGTGCAGGATGATCGCTGCCGGGCCGCTCCCGACATCGGTCGCTTGTAGAATCATGTGCCGTTCCCTTCCGTGTTGAACAGCAGCACCCGGCTCTCGTGCCCTAATGCCAACGCCGCACGCGCTGCCGGATCGGTCGCCGCGGCGAACAGCCCCGCGGCACCCGCGGCACCCGATGGTGACGCCCCTACTCCCTCCATCGACAGTCGCCGCACGGCGTCCCCCGCCGCCGCATCCCCGATCTCGACGTGAGCAAACGCTGCACGCTCCAGCTCCTGCCAGGCCAACAGATTGGAATTGGTCTCCGACCCGACGACGAGAAGGCGGACGCCGGCACCGAGCCGAACCCGCGCATGCACCGACACCGCCGCCGCAATGCCGCCGCGCCCGGCCTGGATCACCACATGAGTCGGCGGCGCCCCGACCCACTGGTCGAGCGCCTCGTCCATCAACAGGCGATACCCCTGCATCATCATCCGCGGCACCTCCGTATAACCCGGCCATGCCGTGTCCGACACGACGAGCCAGCCCTGGCGCGCAGCCTCGGCCTCGGCCGCGCGCACGCTGTCGTCATACGTCGCGCCCTGGCGACACACCGACGCGCCGAGCGCCTCGATGGATCGGATTTGGCTCGCCTCGCTCCCGTCGGGCACGACGATTCGGCATGCCGCACCGACTCGCCGCGCGCCCCATGCCACACTGGCCCCGAGATTGCCTTCGCTGGCACAGGTGACCGTCAGCTCCGCCGAATAACGCCTGCTAAGCAGGTCAGCCGTGGTCGCACTGGGGGCGACGTCGCGACGGGCCAACTCGGCCTTGACGATCTCGCCCACCGCATACGCGCCGCCGAGCACCTCGGGGTTGCCGAAGCCCAACCGCTTCGCCTCGTCCTTGATCGCGATGACCCCTACCGACGCCGCCTCCGCCAACCCCGGCAGCGGCACCAGCGGCGTCGGCAGGTATTCCGCCCACGCGGTGATCTCGGCCTTTGCGCGGCGAAACCCACCGGCAGGCAGCACCACGAGTCCCGGGGCACCATGATTTCCGTTGACCAGCCAGCGCATCATCACCCGCCCAATAAGCGCGCGAACCATCCCTCGGCTAGCGTCAAACCATTCAAAGCCAAAGAATAACCATCGCACCGGGTTGATCCCGCAGTCATCTGGCCGCACAACGGTCGGGCCATCCCTTGACTGGCATTCCATGCGTCCGTTCAGCGCCAGCGTTCACCTCCGAGAGTCCGCCGCCGCCAGCGTCCTGCGCCAGCGCCGCAAGATCGGTCATGCGCTGGTTCATGCGCCGGCGACGCTGCGGGCCATGGTTCGCGCGGACGAGATCTGGCTCGTTCTGCTCGCCGGTGTCGTTGGTGCGCTCGCCGGTGCGACCGTGGTCGCGATGTCGTCGATCGCCCAGCACATGCATCGCTTCTTTTATGCACTCGCCCGCGGCGAGTTCCTGTCATCGCAACTGGCCGTTGATCCAATTCGTGCGCTGCTGGTGCCGTCGCTGGGCGGGCTGGCGCTCGGAGTGGCGAGCCTAGGCGCGGTGAAATGGATCGCGCGCCGGGTCGTGGACCCCATCGAGGCCAACGCGCTGTATGGCGGCTCGATGTCGATGAAGGATAGCCTGGTCGTGGTCGCGCAGACCATCTGGTCCAACGGGGTTGGCGCATCGGTCGGGCTTGAGGCCGGTTATGCCCAGATCGGATCGGCACTGGCGTCGCGGTTCGGGCGCTACTTTCGGCTCCGGCGGTCGGACATGCGGTTGATGGTCGGCTGCGGTGCGGCGGGCGCGATCGCGGCAGCGTTTAATGCGCCGCTGACCGGCTCGTTCTACGCATTCGAGTTGGTGATGGGCACGTACTCGCTGGCAACGCTGGCGCCGGTGGTCATGGCGGCGATCTCGGCCGTGACCGTGATGCGCGTGCTGCTCGGCAACGCGGTCGATACGTTCGACATCCGTATCCCAACCGTCATCGAGGCGATCGATTACGTGCCGATCCTGGCGCTCGGCATGCTGTGCGCCTTGGTGGGCATCGCGATTATGCGGGGCGTGACCATCGTCGAGGACCTGTTCCGCCGCAGCAAGTTCCCACTCTGGGCGCGGCCAGCGGTCGGCGGCCTCGCGCTCGGCACGCTGGCGCTGATCACGCCGGCGGTTCTCTCCTCCGGCCACTCGGCGATGCGGGCCACGCTCGATACGCCGTATCCGTTGCAGCACATCCTGTTGCTGATGGTGCTCAAGGCGGTCGCGTCGGCGATCAGCATCGGGTCGGGCTTCCGTGGCGGCTTGTTCTTCGCGTCGCTGTTCCTCGGCGCGCTCCTCGGTAAGGCGTTCGCGGCGGTGCTGGCGATGGTCACCGTGGTGCAGGCACTGCCGGCCGTCGTGTGCGCGCTGGTCGGTATGAGTGGGCTTGCCGTCGCCGTCGTCGGTGGGCCGTTGACCATGGCGTTCCTGGCGCTGGAAAGCACGGGCTCGCTGCCGATGACGGTGGCGGTGCTTGCTGCCTCCGTCGTCTCGGCCATCACGGTTCGCCGCACCTTCGGCTACAGCTTCGCGACCTGGCGCTTTCACTTGCGCGGCGAGGCGATCCGCAGCGCCGTCGATGTCGGCTGGATCCGCACCCTGACCGTCGGCAAGATGATGCGCCGCGAGTTCCGACGCGTTCCGCTCGACATGTCGCTGGAGACGTTCCGCCGCCAGTTCTCGCTGGGCAGCATCGGCCGCGCCATCGCCGTCGACCAGGCGGGTCGCTACGCCGGCATCCTGGCCGTCTCCGAGGCGCATGCGAACGCGGACGAGAACGCGACGGTCGAAGATGTCGTGCATCATTCCATGGCGGTGCTGCTGCCGCAGATGACCATCAAGGAAGCCGTCGGCCTGTTCGAGACGGCCGAAAGCGACGAATTGGCGGTCGTCGATTCTGCGGAGTCGATGCGCGTGATCGGTACGCTGACCGAGCAATATGCGCTGCGGCGCTACACCGACGAGCTGGAGAAGCGCCGCCGCGAGTTGTCCGGCGAGTAGCTCAGGACTTGGTAGCTCAAGACTTCAGGGCGAACAGCACCAACGAACGCCCCGTCACCGGGTAGACGTCGCCGATCGCGAACGCCTCGCCATCCGGCCGCCCGTCATCGTCGGTATCGAGCAGCCGCTCCCACCACGCCCCAGCGGTGCAGCCCGGCAGCGTGAACGGCAACATGTCGGCGTTGGCATTCAGGATCATCAACACCGTCACGTCGCTGCCGGGGGCCACGATGCCGCTGCTCTGGGCGCGTCCATCGATCAGCATGCCGAGTGCCCGCAGCCGGCGGTCGATCCAGTCGCCGTAGCTCATCTCGCGGCCGGCGGCGGTGATCCAGGTGACGTCCTTCACGCCGCTGCCAGCCGGGCTTTCCTTGCCGGTGAAGAAACGCGCCCGGTGCAGGATCGGGTAGTGCTGGCGCAGTTCGGCCAGACGACGAACGAAGGCGGCTTGCTCCAGCCCCCAATCCGGGATGCTCCAATCTACCCAGCTGGTGGCGTTGTCCTGGCAATACGCGTTGTTGTTGCCGTTCTGCGTGCGGCCGAACTCGTCGCCTGCCAGCATCATCGGCGTCCCCTGCGACAGCAGCAGCGTCGCCAGCATGTTGCGCATCTGCCGGCGGCGGACCGTTACGATCTCTGCCTCGTCGGTTTCGCCCTCGACGCCGTAGTTCCAGCTGTAGTTGGCGTTGTGCCCGTCTCGGTTGCCTTCGCCGTTGGCCGCGTTGTGCTTGTTGTTGTAGCTGACCGTGTCGCGCAGGGTGAAGCCGTCATGCGCGGTGATGAAGTTGACCGCCGCCCACGGCTTGCGACCGCGCTTGTTGAAGACGTCGGCCGATGCGCAGAGCCGGGCCGCCAGCGCCGGCACCTTGCCCTCGTCGCCTTTCCAGAACGCGCGCATGTCGTCTCGGTAGCGGTCGTTCCACTCCGCCCAGCCCGGCGGAAACCCACCTACCTGATAACCGCCAGGCCCGAGGTCCCACGGCTCGGCGATCAGCTTGACGCCGTTAAGCACCGGGTCCTGCTGACAGACGTGCAGAAAGCCGCTGCCCTGGTCGAACCCATGCCACTCGCGTGCCAGGATGGTGCAAAGGTCGAAACGGAAGCCGTCGACATGCATCTCCTGCACCCAGTAGCGCAGGCTGTCGGCAACCATCTGCACCACGCGCAGGTTGGACAGGTTGAGCGTGTTGCCGGTACCGGTATCGTTAATATATAGACGCTTGTTGTCTGGTAGCAGTCGATAGTAGCTGTCATTGTCGATGCCGCGGAACGACAAATTAGGGCCGAGCTCGTTGCCTTCGGCGGTATGGTTGTAGACCACGTCTAGGATCACCTCGAGCCCGGCATCGTGCAGGTGAGCCACCATCTCCTTGAACTCGGCATGTGCGAAGGCCGGCTTGCTGCTGTAGCGCGAGTCAGGCGCGAAGAAGCCGATGGTGTTGTATCCCCAGTAGTTTACGAGGTCTTTTTCCATCAGGAAGCCGTCATCCACCAGCGCATGCACCGGCAGCAGCTCGACGCTGGTGACGCCGAGGTTGCGGATCCATTCCACCACGTGCTTATCCGCGAGCCCCGAATACGTGCCCCGTAACTCGGGCGGTACGTCGGGGTGCAGCTTGGTGAAGCCCTTGACGTGGGTCTCGTACAGCACCGTCCGTTCCCACGGCACGTCGGGACGGCGGTCGCGCAACCAGGTGAAGGCTGGGTCGATCACCACGCATTTCGGCACGAACGCGGCGCTGTCGCGGTCGTCAAAGGTCAGGTCGTCGCCGGTCTCGCGCTTGTAGGCATAGACCTCGGGTCCCCAGGTGACGCTGCCGACATGGCCCTTGGCATAGGGATCGAGCAGCAGCTTGTGGGCGTTGAACCGATGCCCTGCCCGCGGGTCCCAGGGGCCATGCACGCGATAGCCATACACCGTGCCGGGTCGCGCATCGGGCAGGTAGCCGTGCCAGACCTCGTCCGTGTACTCGGGCAGTTCGATCCGCTCGAGCTCCTGGGTGCCGGTCTGGTCAAACAGGCACAGCTCGACCTTGGTGGCATTGGCCGAGAACAGCGCGAAGTTCACGCCGACGCCGTCCCAGGTCGCGCCGAGCGGGTGCGGCAGGCCTTCTGCGATCCGTGAGGTTCTCATGGGGTCGATGCACTCTCGTCAGCAATCGCGGCAGCATCCGACACAGACGCGGTGCAATTGCAATGTCCTGCGATGCCGCTCGACAGCACGACAATTTGAGTGCATCTACACCTAATGTCGATTTCGACGCAGGCGGCCGTGCCGAACGCGAGAACCCGCCTCCTATTGGAGGCGCCAGTGTTGCCAACGCTGCTGCGTCTGGCGCTGCCCAACGTCCTGGTGATGCTTGCTCAATCGGCGACCGGGCTGGTGGAGACCGCGTTCGTCGGCCGTCTCGGCACCGATGCCCTGGCCGGCATGTCGCTGGTGTTTCCCGGCGTGATGCTGATGCAGATGATCGGCGCCGGCGCGATGGGAGGCGGCATCTCCTCGGCGATCGCGCGGGCGCTGGGCGCGGGCCGGCGGACCGATGCGGACGCGCTGGTGCTGCATGCGCTGGTGATCAACGGCGTGCTCGGCCTGCTATTCACCGCGATCGGGCTCCGGCTCGGCCCCGCCTTCTACCGCGCCCTCGGCGGCGATGCCGGCGCGTTGGCTGCAGCTAAACAGTATTCCGACGTCGTATTCGGCGGCGCCATCCTGATGTGGGTGATGAACGCGCTGGCCAGTTGTATCCGTGGCACCGGCAACATGCTGGTGCCGGCGCTGGTGATCTGCGGCGGCGCCGTGCTGCTGGTGCCGCTCTCGCCGGTCCTCATCTTCGGTTTTGGGCCGATCCCAGCCTTCGGCGTGGCCGGCGGCGGCATTGCGGTGCTGCTTTACTACGCCGCTGCGGCCATCATCTTCGCCGCCTACCTTCGCAGCCCGCGCTCCGCGGTCACCCTGGTGATCGCGCGGCTACACCTCCGCGCGTTGTGGGACATTCTGCGCATTGGCCTGGTCGCGGCCCTGGTTTCCGTGCAGACCCAAATCATCGTCAGCGTCGCCACCGCCCTGGTCGGCCGCTTCGGTACCCCGGCCATCGCCGGCTACGGCATCGGCGCACGGCTCGAATACCTGCTCATTCCGCTCGTCTTCGGCTTCGGCGCCCCGCTGGTCGCCATGGTCGGCACCAACATCGGCGCCGGCCAACGCGACCGCGCGCTCCAGGTCGCCTGGATCGGCGCGCTGCTCTCCTTCGCGATGACCGAGATCATCGGCGTCGCCGCCGCACTGTTCCCCGACCTCTGGCTTCGCGTCTTCGCCCATGACCCGGCCGTGCTCGACACCGGGCGCACCTATCTGCACCTCGTCGGTCCCGCCTACGGCTTCTTCGGGCTCGGCACCGCCATCTACTTCGCTTCCCAAGGCGCCGGCCGCATGCGCTGGCCCCTGATCGCTGCCGTGCTGCGCACCGTGTTCGCGGCCATCGGCGGCTACGCGGCGCTGCGTTGGACGGGCGAGATCGCGCCGATCTTCCTGGCGCTGGCCGCCGGCCTGCTGGTGCTCGGCATCACCAACGCCGTTGCGCTAGCCCGCGGCGCCTGGTTCGGAAACCCGCGCCGAAACTGATAGGCTCGCCGCGACCCCGGAGACCGAGTCGCAATGGACGGACGCCTGCTACTGCTTGCCCTGCTTAGCCTATCTGGGTGCGGCAGCCTGATCACCGAAGGGACCGCGACGCTGTCCGGCGTCGCCGGCGCGGCGACCGGTGCGGCGATCTCGAGCAACGCCACCGTCGCGGCAGCGGTCGGCCTGGGTGTCGACTCCGCTGCCCGCGAAGGCCTGCGCTTCCTGGAGCGCCGGGTTCACCGCTTCGAGCAGGAACGCATCGCCGAAGCCGCCGGCCCGTTGACCACGAACATGATCGGCTTCTGGTCGGTCAGCCACGACATCCCGATCGAGAGCGACGAAGCCGGCCAAGTTGTGGTCAGCCGCGAATTCGGCGCGATGGGCTTCCGCTGCAAGGATATCGTCTTCTCGGTCGACACCAAGACCAAGCAGGGCCTGGACCGGCAGTTCTACACCGCGACCATCTGCTCGGACGGCAAGGCCTGGCGGTGGGCAACCGCCGAGCCGACCACGCGGCGCTGGGGCGATCTTCAGTGAAGCGCGCGGCCGCGTTACTGCTGGCCGGACTGTCGTTGCAGGCATGCCACGCGATCCCTGACATCGCCGGCGTCGCGGCCGGCGCCGGCGCGGGCGCGGGCTCGGCCAACCCGGCGGTCGGCATCGCGGTCGGCATCGCGGTCCGCTCGGCGACCCGGGCACTGACGAACTATATCGACCGTAAGCGTGCGTCCGGCGAGCAGGATGCCATCGCTGCCACCGCCGGCGCCGCACCGATCGGCCAGCCGCACGCCTGGGAAATCCGCCACACCATCCCGATCGACAACGAACACGGTAACCTCGAGGCAGTCAGGGAATTCCAGACTCCGCTGACCACCTGCCGAGATATCGTCTTCACCGTCGTCGACGGCGATACGCTGGATATCCTGACCACGACGCTGTGCCGTCAACCCGACGGCTGGCGCTGGGCCGCCGCCGAGCCAGCCGTCGACCGCTGGGGCTACCTGCAGTAGCTACTCCGCCGCGATGGAGGCTAGTTGGAAGCCGCGGAACTGCTGCCGCAGCGCCAGCTTGTTGAGCTTACCGGTCGCGGTGTGCGGTAACTCGTCCACGATCACGACCTCGTCCGGGATCCACCATTTAGCGACCTGGCCGTCGTACAGCCGAAGCAGCGCCGCCGGGTCGATCGTCCGGTCCGGCTTGGCGACCACGATCAGCAATGGCCGCTCGTCCCAGCGCGGATGCCGCGCCGCCACCACCGCGGCCTCGGCCACGTCCGGATGCGAAACGGCGATGTTCTCCAACTGGATGGAACTGATCCACTCGCCGCCGGACTTCACCACGTCCTTGGTCCGGTCGGTAATCTCCAGGAAGCCATCGGCGTCGATGGTCGCGACGTCGCCGGTGGCGAACCAGCCGCCCTCGCCGGCCGCATCCGTCTCCGCGTTGAAATAGCGCTGGATGACCCACGGACCCCGCGCCTGGAGATTGCCGAAGGTATGGCCGTCCCACGGCAATTCGGCACCCCCGTCGTCGACGATGCGAATCTGCAGTCCCGGCACCGGCCTGCCCTGCTTGAGCATCAGCGCCCGCTGCTCGGCCGCACCCAGCGCCTCAAACCCCCGCAGCGGCGCGAAGATGGTGCCGAGCGGGCTCGTCTCCGACATGCCCCAGGCATGAATGACGCTCACGCCGTAGTCTCGCTCGAATGCTTCCGCCAACATCGGCGGACAAGCGGAGCCGCCGGTCACCAGCCGCTTCAGCGTCGTCAGCCGCTCCCCGGTCTTCTGCAGATGCGCCAGCAACCCCATCCACACCGTTGGCACCCCGGCGCTGAAGGTGACACGCTCGGTATTCATCAACTCGGCCACGCTGGGCCCGTCCAGATGCCGCCCCGGCATCACGAAACTCGCCCCCGCCAGCGGCACCGCATACGGCAGCCCCCAAGCGTTGACGTGGAACATCGGCACGATGGGCAGCACCCGATCGACCCCGCGCAGGCCGAACACGTCGGCGGTGTTCAGCGCATACGCATGGATCAGCGTGCTGCGATGAGTGTAGAGCACGCCTTTCGGCCGCCCGGTCGTGCCCGAGGTGTAGCACAGGCCGCTGGCGGTGTTCTCGTCCAGCACCGGCCAGTCGAAATCCTCGCCGGCCGCCTCCAGGATGTCCTCGTAACACAGCACGGCCTGACCCTGCGCGGCCGTCAGCACCGGCATTTCCGAACGCTCCGCCATCAGCACGATCGCCCTGACGTCGGGGATCTGCGGCGCGATGGTCTCGAGCAGACCCAGGAAGCTCAAATCCGCGAACAGCACGATGCTGCCGGCATCGCGGATGATCCAGGCGATGTCGTCCGGCGCCAATCGGGGATTCACGGTATGGATTACCGACCCCATGCCGCTCACGCCGTAATACAGCTCCAGATGCCGGTAGCCGTTCCAGGCCAGCGTCGCCACCCGGTCGTGCCGCGCCACCCCCAACGCCTGCAACGCCACCGCGATTCGGCGGGCCCGCCGCTCGATCGTCGGGTAGTCCGTCCGATGCAGGCCACCATCGAGCGTGCGCGAGACGATTTCCGCGCGCTGGTGATGCCGGGCGGCATGGGCGATGATCGACGAGATCAGCAAGGGCTGCGTCTGCATCAGTCCAAGCATGGCCGTTCCTCTTTCTGTCGTTTTGCCAAACCCTATATCGCGATCTGCGACTTGTCGCCTCAGCCCTGGATGCATCGATGATCGATCACACTCATGACCCGTCCCTACAAAGCTGGGTCGCCTCGGCCAACGGCCACTCCGACTTCCCGATCCAGAACCTGCCGCTGGGCGTGTTCAGCCCGCTCGCCGGTGCCCCCCGCGGCGGCATCGCCATCGGCGACGAGATCCTCGACCTGCGCGCGCTGCACGAAGCGCAACTGCTGGACGACGAGGCGCAGGCCGCCTGCGAGCTGTGCGCCGGGCCGACGCTGAACGGCTTCCTCGCCCTGGGCGCCGCACCACGTCAGGCGCTGCGGGACGCGATCAGTGCCCTGTTGCAGGAAGGCTCCGACGAGCGCCCGCACCTGCTCTGCCGTGCTGCCGACTGCATCATGTACCTGCCCACGGCCATCGGCGACTTCACCGATTTCTTTGCCGGCATCCATCACGCCCGCACCACCGGCACCATGCTACGGCCGGAAAATCCGTTGCTGCCGAACTACAAGCACGTGCCGGTGGGCTATCACGGCCGTTCCAGCTCGGTGACCACCTCCGGCGACGTCCGCCGCCCCAACGGCCAGCGCAAGCCGGCCAAGGACGACGCTCCGAGTTTCGGCCCCAGCCGCAACCTCGACTACGAGATCGAACTCGGCATCTGGGTCGGCACCGGCAACGCCCTCGGCACTCCCGTCGACATCGCGGACGCTGCCGGACACATCGCCGGATACTGCCTGCTCAACGACTGGTCCGCGCGCGACATCCAGGCCTGGGAAGCTCAACCGCTCGGCCCGTTCCTGGCCAAGAGCTTCCACACCACGATCAGCCCCTGGATCGTCACCCCCGAAGCACTGGCACCGTTTCGCGCGCCGCAGCCCCCACGCCCCGACGGCGACCCGGCGCCCTTGCCCTACCTTCTCGATACCAATGATCAGGCCACTGGCGCACTCGCCATCCAGCTCGACGTGTTGATCACTACGCCCGCCATGAAGAAGCAGGGCCTCGCGCCGCACTCACTCTCGTTGGCACAGGCGACCGACCTTTACTGGACGCCGGCGCAACTTCTGACTCACCAGGCCAGCAATGGCTGCAATCTGCGCCCCGGCGACCTGCTCGGCTCCGGCACGGTGTCGTCGCCCGACGGCCCCGGAAGCCTGTTGGAGATTAGCCAAGGCGGTCGCGCACCGATCACCCTGCCGTCCGGAGAAATCCGCCGCTTCCTTGAGGACGGAGACGAGATCCGTCTCCGCGCTCGCGCCCAACGGGAGGGTGCCGCGACGATCGGCTTTGGCGACTGCCGCGGCGTGATCCTTCCCGCGCTTACTGCACCAACGGCGAGTTCGCAAAACGGGTGAACAGCGCTGCCGGCCCTGGATAGACCGCCACGCAGCCGGCATCGCGTAGATCTTCCTCGCGAAACCCACCCGACAGCACGCCGATCGACGCGATGCCGGCCCGCTTGGCCGCAATCGCGTCGTAGGGCGTGTCCCCGATCACCATCGCCTCGTCGGCCGAACATCCCAGCTTCTTTAGCGCGGCCTCGAAGATGTCCGGGTCCGGCTTGCTGCCGCTCACGTCGTCCGAGCAGGTATTGGCGTCGATCAGATCGGTGATCCCGGCCACCTCGAGATAGATGTCCAGCTCCGCCTGCTTGGCCGAGGAGGCCACGGCGATCTTCAAGCCGGCATCGCGCATGCGCCGCAGCAGGTCCGGCACCGCCGTGAACGGCCGAACCAGATCCAGATACTCGCTGCGGAACAGCTTGGTACGGTATTCCTCCATGGCGTCGCCATGGTCGGCCTGCTCGGCGTCGGACAGGAAGAGCGGGATTAGCTTGTCCCCGCCCTTGCCGATCTGCCCGCGCGCATCGATGAAGCTGACCTGGTGACCGAAATGCTCCAGCGCCCGCTGCCACGCTGCGGCGTGAAGATCGACGGAATCCACCAGGGTCCCGTCGACATCGAAGATCGCCGCTTTGACTTTACCCATTATAATAACCCGGAAATGATCCGGGTAGTCTAGAAGCCGAGAATTGCCTTGGCGACAATATTGCGCTGGATCTCGTTCGATCCCCCGTAAATTGATATCTTGCGCCAGTTAAAGTAGATCGGCGCCGCTTCCGCCGCGTAATCCGGCCCGACTGGAGGCTCGTTGCTGCCCTCGTCGCTGTCATCGTACGGCAGAACATACGGCCCCACGACATCCATCAGCAGTTCGGTCGTCGCCTGCTGCAACTCCGAGCCCTTCAGCTTCAGGATCGAACTAGCCGGGTTCGGCGTACCCTTGTCGCGGTTGCGCTCGTCCGCCACCACGCGAAGCTGCGTCATCTCCAATGCCTTCAACTCGATCTCGACCGCAGCCATCTTCTCGCGGAAGTGCGGCTCCTCGCTCATCTTGCGATCGCCGACGAACTCGAGCGCGGCCAGCTGCTTGATCCGCCGGATCCGCGCCTTGCTGACGCCCACGCGCGCAATCCCGGTGCGCTCGTTCCCCAGCAGGAACTTGGCGTAGTCCCAGCCCTTGTTCTCCTCGCCGACCAGGTTCTCCA
>CAZTJC010000018.1:3835-64381 GCA_964613945.1 uncultured Acetobacteraceae bacterium | reverse complement strand
GCACAGAGCAGGGGGTAGCGACTGTTTAGTAAAAACACAGGGCTGTGCGAAGTCGTGAGACGACGTATACGGCCTGACGCCTGCCCGGTGCCGGAAGGTTAAGAGGAGATGTGCAAGCATTGAATCGAAGCCCCGGTAAACGGCGGCCGTAACTATAACGGTCCTAAGGTAGCGAAATTCCTTGTCGGGTAAGTTCCGACCTGCACGAATGGCGTAACGACTTCCCCACTGTCTCCAGCATCG
The DNA here is from genome assembly GCA_964613945.1 of uncultured Acetobacteraceae bacterium. Lineage (GTDB taxonomy): Bacteria > Pseudomonadota > Alphaproteobacteria > Acetobacterales > Acetobacteraceae > JAVVHH01. The sequence goes on along the minus strand of CAZTJC010000018.1, from coordinate 64,138 downwards.
GCTCAGCGAAATTGAATTCCCCGTGAAGATGCGGGGTACCCGCGGTCAGACGGAAAGACCCTATGAACCTTTACTGCAGCTTTGCAGTGGCACTAGGGGAGCGCTGTGTAGGATAGGCGGGAGGCTGTGAAGCGGGGGCGCCAGCCCTTGTGGAGCCATCCTTGAAATACCGCCCTGCGCGCTTCTGGTGTCTAACCGCGCCCGGTCAGCCCGGTCCGGGACCCTGCATGGTGGGCAGTTTGACTGGGGCGGTCGCCTCCCAAAGTGTAACGGAGGCGCGCGATGGTGGGCTCAGGCCGGTCGGACATCGGCTGTCGAGTGCAATGGCATAAGCCCGCCTGACTGCGAGAGCGACAGCTCGAGCAGAGACGAAAGTCGGCCATAGTGATCCGGTGGTCCCGCGTGGAAGGGCCATCGCTCAACGGATAAAAGGTACTCTAGGGATAACAGGCTGATCTCCCCCAAGAGTCCACATCGACGGGGAGGTTTGGCACCTCGATGTCGGCTCATCACATCCTGGGGCTGGAGCAGGTCCCAAGGGTTCGGCTGTTCGCCGATTAAAGTGGTACGTGAGCTGGGTTTAGAACGTCGTGAGACAGTTCGGTCCCTATCTGCCGTGGGTGAAGGAGACTTGCGAGGCGCTGTCCCTAGTACGAGAGGACCGGGATGGACGCACCTCTGGTGGACCGGTTGTCGTGCCAACGGCACAGCCGGGTAGCTATGTGCGGAATGGATAACCGCTGAAAGCATCTAAGCGGGAAACCACCCTCTAAACCAGGTCTCCCTGAGGGCCGTGCAAGACCAGCACGTCGATAGGCCAGGTGTGCAACTGCGGTAACGCAAGCAGCTAACTGGTCCTAATCGCCCGAACGGCTCCAAACCAATCCCGTGACAACCCCTCAAAAGGATCACGGAATATAGCCTCCACAGCACTCATCCAACCCACACACATACACAACACACTCACCGGACGGCGCTACACGCGCCACCCACAACAGAACCATACCTTGGACGACCTGGTGGCTTTGGCGGAGGGACCACACCCGATCCCATCCCGAACTCGACCGTGAAAACCTCCAGCGCCTATGATACTGCAGCTCAAGCTGCGGAAAAGTCGGTCGCCGCCAGGTCATCCAAGGTAGAATAAATAATTATCGAAGAACAAATACCAACGCGGGGTGGAGCAGCCCGGTAGCTCGTCAGGCTCATAACCTGAAGGTCACAGGTTCAAATCCTGTCCCCGCAACACCAAACTAACACTCGCAAATACAATGCCGATAACCCGACGCTGATCATAGCGGACGGGTAACACGCGTTGCGTGCTTGCTGCCATGTGATGTCGCGATTTTTGGACTTTGTCCCATCGGGCTATCCATAGCGATGTTGAGCTTCAAAGACACTCCAATCAGTTCAGTCGAGCCTAGCCGTCTTAGTCGACCTGTCTGACGCGTTCAGCAAAAATTTTCCAACCTAAGGTTGTAAGCGGTGTTTAACACACGCTAAGGTATCTCTCGGGTGGGCTGCTTCCCCCAAGCTTACCTCATGCAAAAGCATTCAATGTCCTTTAAACTTCAACTTCTTGGCCAAGTGCACCTTTCTGTAGGCGATCGCGACGCGACACCCCGGTCGCGCAAAGCGCAGGCCCTTCTCGGCATACTAGCTTTGTCATCATTCGGTCCTGTCACTCGGAACCAGCTTGCCGGTTTACTTTGGGAACGGGCGGAGCCGGACCAAGCCCGAGCGTTACTTCGGGGCGCCGTCCACGAAATCCAAAAAATCGTCGGCGAGCTAGCACCAGACTTGCTGAATGCAACACGTGACCATCTGGCTCTACGGTTCAACAATGTGCAGATCGACACGAATGAGGTCGTTCAGCACGCTGGCATGCCGGGTCGAGCCGAGCCACCACTCATGGAAAATTTGGAGGCTATTGGCCCGGTATTTGGGGCTTGGCTCACAACAGCGCGCGTGACGTTAGCCGAGCGACTGAAAACTCGGCCATCGGGACTAAGGGATTATGGCAGCGACCACGAGAGCGAAGCCTCGCATGTAACGGTGCGCAACGGACTTCGCGAGCGGGGTGACGTTCTCAAGCAGCCATTTGTGGCACCGGTTGTTGAACGACGTCGATCCACTGGCGTCCGCATTGGCGTCGGCCCCATCCAATGCTTTGGAATGAGTGAGAACGATCCCATCGCAATCGTTCTGGCTGATGCGATTGGCGCCGCCTTGGCCCAGTTCCGCTGGATGTCCGTGCTTTCGAGCGACATGCTCGCTACGTCTTTTAGGCCCGGTCCGGATATGACGATAGCGCGGGATCGGTTCAATCTTAACTATATTGTAGAGGGCAAGCTCTTTCGCGACGAGGCGCGGATCAGATTTCGCCTGTCCTTGATCGACGTCCACGAGCAGGCGATACTGACGACGTTCAAAGCGGATAAACGCCTCTCGGATTTGATGACCTTCGAGGATGAGGTCGCCGCGCACGTTGCCGCAAGTATCGATGCCCATCTCCAAGTGGTGGAATCCCGCCGTGCCGCCGCTTACGCAGATCCTGCTGACGCACATGGATTGCTCATGCAGGCGATCGCATTGGTGTGCCGACTGGATCAATTCAGTCTCGCCAAGGCATCCTCGCTCTTGGACCAGGCTGTCGCGCTAGACCCGCAGAACGTCTCGGTCCGGATCGGCCGAGCACAGTTTTACATGGTCATGGCGAGCCAGGGGTGGGCATCCAACCCGAGTGAGGCGCTGCAGAAGGCCGAGGAGGAGACGATGATTGCGCTCGTTCTGGACCCGTTCGAAGCGCGCGCCGTCAGCATTGCCGGCCATGTCAGATCGCTTCGTCACCGGCAGCCGGACGATGCAAGCGAGATGCATCGACAAGCGCTCCAGTTGAACCCCAGTTCGCCATTCGCGCTACATTTCGCCGCAGCGAATGAGTTGATCCGTGGTGATCTCGACGGCGCACGGGCCAGCCTGGAGCGGCACCGTCAACTGGTGGCACCAACGGGACAGCATTTGTTCGTCAATAGCGCGGTCAGCTTGATGCATCTTCTTGGCGGCGACTACGAGAAGGTCGTTCAGATGAGCCGGGCCGTTCTACATTTGAACCCAGGTTTCGTGGCTGCCTACAAGCCATATCTCGCCGCGTTGGGTCACCTCGGGCTGTCTGCCGAAGCGAAGCTGGCTCGTGCCCGGCTGGCCACCCTGGATCCGTCCTTCTCGATCAAAGGGCTTCTTGCCGGGTCACCGTTCCGACGTATCCAGGATAGCGAGCGTTATACTGCAGGGCTGCGTCGAGCCGGGGTCTCCTGAAGACGCTGGCAGCGGAGACAGCGGCTCAGTGAGCACTGGCAAGATGATAGACGACGTCGACCAGATGTTCCGCCATGCGATGGTCTCCTTCGGCTTTTGACAGCGCGGCGACCTCGGCGAGATGACGAAGCAGCATGTTGTCCGTTAGCTTAGGCGCCCTGACCGATCGGGGGGTCTTGCGAGTTCCCGCTTTGCGAACGCTGAGCTGGGATTGCGTCATCTCGGTGATGCTGTGATTGCTCGACATCGTTAGGACCCTCACGCTTTCGTGAGTTTCTTGTAGCAATGCTGATCTGACGGTGGCGTTGAATGTCTGTTGGTTAGCGTTGAACCCGACATGTTTGAGTGGAAGAATTTAACTTCACCGCACGGAAATCATTCCTACTAAATGATTTCGTCGAGTGAGTCGGATGGCGCAAACACTCTTATCTGTGATCATCGAGCTACGGCCGGCCAGCGTCATGCATGTTCAGGATGTCTTGGCTCGCTGGCGCGACAACCAAGAGCAGGCGCCTGATTTCTACTCAGAGATGCGGATCCGGATGCCGGGGCTGCATTTCATGTCATTCACCGTGTTCACTGACAGTCATTACGATCCGGTCCTAGCCATCGAAGCAAATACCGACGACGAGGCCAAGCTGTTCTGGCATCGCTTAGCAGCAGCCTATGGCACTATTCTGCAAACCGTCATTCTGTCCTGCAAGCGCCCCGCGGGTCGTGCGGGATCTCTTCTCGATGCCGCCGTTCAGCCCGGCGCAACGGACAGCGTCGCCGCCTTCTTCCAGCATTTGTCACAGCAGCCGGTTGCAGGACATCAGGGTCATCGCGGATTGACTCTTGCTCGCATCGAGCAAGAGGCGGCGCTTTTTACCGACACACAAACGCTGTTGGCACAGCGCATTCCAGCGACCCCCGCTACGGCCATCGGAGTGCATGCCGAGTTGCGAGCCGCGTTGATACCCTCGTATCCCTGGCTCGGCCAATCTCCGCCTGCCCGTATCCGGCTGCAGGAATGGCTGGGTGACGTCGTGTCGCTGATGCTGGCGCTGACATGGGTGATGTTCATCCTGTGCTTGCCTGGTCTGCTGTTGTCGTTGCTGAACACGACCCTGCTGCTGACAGTCATCGCCTGCGTCGGCGTAGCTGCAAGCTGGGCCCTGTGGCGTCGATTGGGTCCCGATGATCTGAAGGAGGCGAGGCGGGCCAGGACAGAGTTCACTCTCATGCTGCAACATGCAGCACCGGTTCTGGTCTCGACTTCAGTTCAGATAGCCGCCGCTACCCTGTTTGCCGTCTTTTATGTTGCTGTCAGCTCATTGATTGCCGCGGGTAGCATCTGGACGGTAAGCGGCGAGACTTTCAGTGCCGCCTACGTCGAGGGTCTCCGGACCATGGCGCTAGGCTTGATCAGCCTGGGGGCAATGCTGCCGGCGCTGCTGCTGTGGCTCTGCCGCCTCGAAGCGTCCGACCCGGTGCAAGACGAGGTTCCGATCTCACCGGAGGGCTTGGCCAGCTTCGAGCGTGCCGAGGATCAGATCACGCAGAACCACATGGCCAGCATCGTCCTGGTCAAGCCAGGAATTCTGCGTGCGGTGTTGATCCGCGCCGGACTGCGCGGCCTCGGGTTATTGCTGCGCGTGCTGGCGACCGATGGCTACCTCGGGAGCATGCGGACGATCCATTTCGCGCATTGGACCCTCGCCAGCAATGGCGGTCGTCTTGTGTTCTTCAGCAATTTCGATGGCAGTTGGGAGAGCTACCTCGACGACTTCATCGCCAAAGCCCATGGCGGCCTATCGTTGGCATGGGGGTCCTGCGTTGGTTTTCCGCGCTGCCGCTTTCTCGTCCTCAAGGGCGCCAGCCACGGGCGGCAATTCAAAGCCTGGGCGAGGCGGTCCATGGCGCCCGCGTCGTTTTGGTTCAGTGCCTACCCGCATGACACCGTTGATCAGATCGAACGCAAGACGGCGCTGGCTAATGGATTGCGCCGACCAGCCCTCACAGCACAGGAGGCCGCCGTATGGATCAGAACACTTTGATGCCCAATACCAATGCCACTTCTAGCGCTTGGCGGGTGCAGCCGGGTGACGACGAACAGGTTCAAGGCCTTGTCGTCAGCGGGTTCGGTCATCTGCCCGTGGGTCAAGCGCTGTTGCTGCGGCAGACAAGTCCCGGTGGCGGCTGGCTCGTCGCGCTGAACCGGGTCGCACCGATTACGAATGCGACAATGCGAACGTCGCGGGCAGCAAGTCTCGCATTCACCAGTAAGGGCCTGGCGATGCTTGGCCTTGATGACGCTGTGCTGTCGCGCTTCGACATCCCGTTCCAACAAGGAATGCAGACGCAGGAACGTCGCCGTCGCCTTGGTGACCTTGATCCGCGGATGATCGCCGCGGGTGGCCTCCGCTGGTGCGGCGCTCCGGAACCATCCGAGACCGCGAAGGAGGTTCACGCGCTACTACTGCTCTATGGTAGCGATCTGGCGAGCGTAAGCGCGTGGTCGGATGAGATCATCGCGGCACTCGGTCCGCAGGTCGACTGCGTGTATCGCCTGCCTCTCGATCTCCACCGCGACGAGAACGGCGTTTCACGCGAGCATTTCGGCTTCGTCGATGGCCTGTCGCAACCCATTCCCACCGGAGCCCCGTTCGTCGGGCGTGACGGTCAGTCCATGACCAAAGATCCGTGGCACGGGATCGAAAGCGGCGACGTGCTGCTGGGTTACACCAATGCGTATGGCGATCCGGCGCCGGGTCCGTATGTGCCGGACGACCCGGACGGGCGACGAGCCGGCCTGGTTCAAGGTACCGCGCCGGAGGGCTACCTCGATCTCGGCCTGAATGGCAGCTACCTGGTGGTTCGTGAGTTGCAGCAGGACGTGCCGGGCTTTTGGAACGACATGGATCGTTGCGCGGCGGTGGCCAACGCGGCCGCTTCCTCAGAAACGAGTATTACCGCTGAATGGCTTGCGGAACGTGTCATCGGCCGCGACTTGGGCCGTGGCGACTTACTTTCGCCGTCTGCCAAGGCAGGTGCTTCTTCAACGAACGCCACCGGATTTTTCGAGACTGACCGGTATGGCGACGGATGTCCGTTGGGCGCGCATGTACGCCGGGCCAACCCACGCGACGGCCTGGCTGGCGCCCCGGAGTTCACGCTCCCGGTCTTAGGTGCCGCGAACAATCACCGCCTGCTCCGCAGAGGCCGAAAATTCGGCTCCAAGATTGCCGATCGGAATCAGCCTGATGGTGAGGAGCGCGGTCTGTTCTTCATGTGCCTGAACACGGATATCGTGCGGCAATTTGAATTCGTTCAGCAAACCTGGTTGTTGAATCCGAGCTTTGCAACATTGCATGACCAAACTGATCCGATCATCGGCCCGCCCGGAGCATTTACCATTCCGCAAACACCGCTACGACACCAACTACAGCTCCAGAACCACATCCGTCTTGCTGGCGGAGACTACTTCTTTCTCCCGAGCGTCCCGGCTCTTAGCTTCCTAAGGGAGTTGCGCTGCAGCAACTTGCAAAATTGACGGAGCCCGCCTGCGATCGCGGGATTAATCGAGAGGGAGGTGATGTTGCTTCCATGCGGGCAATAACAGCCCAGCAACTATCGGATGTGAGCGGAGCCGGATCGATTGTGGTGTTCAGACACATGCTAGCGCAGGTGACTCTCTGATCCCCGCAACACCAACATACTAATGCAAAGACAATGCTGAAACCCCGACGCCGATCATAGCGGACGGGTAAGACGCGTTTGCTGCTTTCATAACATTCGCGCTACAAGTGCCGATCATGACCGCCAAATGCGGATCATATGGGAGGTGACATGTTGGCGTTGATCGGCACGATTACTGTGCTCGTGTTGCTCGTCGTAATCATGACGAACCTGCTTTCGCCCCTCGTGGCGTTGATCGCCGTGCCCACAGTGGCAGCGCTGGTCGCGGGTTTCGGCTTGGGCACCAGCAAAATGATCCTGACCGGCATCACCGGCATCGCTCCAGTGGCGGCCATGTTCGTGTTCGCCATCCTGTATTTCGGCATCATCACCGATGCCGGCATGTTGGACCCGATCATCGCCCGCATCCTTCGCACCGTTGGCTTACGCCCGACCCGCATCGTGATCGGTACCGCCCTGCTGGCATTGCTGATCCATCTCGATGGTTCCGGCGCAGTGTGCTTCCTGATCACCATTCCCGCCATGCTGCCGCTGTATGATCGGCTCGGCATGGACCGACGCATCCTTGCCTGTGCCGCCTCTCTGGCCGCCGGCGTCAATTTCTTGCCTTGGACCGGACCGACCCTGCGCGCCTCGGCTGCCTTGAAGCTGCCGGTAGCGCAGATCTTCAATCCGATGATCGGCGTTCAGGTGGTCGGTTTGATCTGCGTGTTCGCGATCTGCTGGTTCCTCGGCCGGCGGGAGGAAAAGCGATTGGGGTTGACGGGATCTGCTGTTGCGCCGGCCATGGCGGTCGGCGCGCAGGTCACGCCGGCAACCGACGCGCTGATGCCGCAGTTATCGCCGGAGCAGCAGGCCTTGCGCCGTCCCGCATTGTTCATACCAAACCTGCTTCTGACCGTGATCATCATGACCGTCATGATCGGCGGCTGGATCGACCCAACCGTCATGTTCATGCTGGGCGTGGTCGCCGCACTGGTCATCAACTATCCCAACGTCGCCGAGCAACGGGCTCGCATCGACGCCCATGCCCGGGCAGCGCTGCTGATGGCTTCCATCCTGTTCGCCGCCGGCGCGTTCACCGGAATCATGACCGGCACCGGCATGTTGAAGGCCATGGCGCAGGCTGCCGTCGCCCACGTTCCGGCGACCGCCGGGCAACACATCCCCTTTGTGCTGGGGCTGATCTCCATGCCGCTCTCGCTGCTGTTCGATCCTGACTCCTACTATTTCGGCGTCATGCCGGTCGTCGCCGAAGTGGCGGGCAATCTTGGCGGCCATCCGATCGAGGTCGCGCAGGCCTCGTTGCTCGGGCAGATGACGGTCGGCTTTCCCGTCAGCCCGCTGACACCGGCGACGTTCCTGGTGGTCGGACTTTCCGGGATCGAGCTGAGCGCGCATCAACGCTTCAGCATCCCACTCCTGCTTCTTTGCTCAGTAGTGATGACCTTTGCCGCCGTCGCGTTCGGGATCTTTCCGCTATGAGCACGATGCGCATCGGTGCCGGCGCAGGCTATTCCGGCGACCGGATCGAGCCTGCGCTCGAGCTGGCGCAACACGGCGCGCTCGACGTGCTGGTGTTCGAGTGCCTCGCCGAACGCACCATCGCCATCGCCCAGGGCGATTTCGCGCGTGACCCGGCGGCCGGCTTCGACCCGTTACTGCGCGAACGCATGCAACGCGTGCTGCCCACCTGCCGCGCCAATGGCGTGCGAGTGATCACCAACATGGGGGCGGCCAATCCCATCGCCGCGGCACGTCTGGTCGCCGCCATCGCTCATGACGCCGGGCTATCGGGCTTACGCATCGCGGCGGTCACGGGCGATGACGTGGTTGACCTCATCCGTGCCGCCGACCGGCCTTTGATCGATCGTGCCGGCAGCACGCGGGACCTCGGCGATAGCATCATCTCCGCCAATGCCTATCTCGGTGCCGCACCGATGGTGCAGGCGCTGGCAGAGGGCGCGGACGTCGTGATCACCGGTCGCGTCGGCGATCCCGCGATGTTCATGGCGCCGCTGATCCATCGCTTCGGTTGGGCGATGGACGATTGGGACATGTTGGGTAAAGGCACGCTGATCGGCCATCTGCTGGAATGCGCGGGCCAGATCACCGGCGGCTACTTTGCCGATCCCGGCGCCAAGGACGTGGCAGGTTTGGCCCGCTTGGGCTTTCCACTGGCCGAAGTGACGTCGTCGGGGGAGGCCGTCATCACCAAGGTCGCCGGGTCCGGCGGCGCGGTCAGCCTGGCTAGTTGCAAGGAACAACTGCTCTACGAGGTGCACGACCCCGCACGCTACCTGCAGCCCGACGTTATTGCCGACTTCTCTGGCGTAAACATGCGGCAGGACGGCCCCGACCGCGTGGCCGTCGGCGGTGCCACCGGACACAAGGCAACCGGCACGCTGAAGGTGTCGATTGGCTATCGGGATAGCTTCGTCGGCGAGGGCCAGATGTCGTATGGCGGCCCCGGCGCGCTGGCGCGGGCCCGGCTCGGGCTCGATATCGTTCGGGAAAGGCTGGCCTTGACGGGCGTCGAGACCAGCGAGTTGCGCTTCGACATCATCGGCATGAATGCCGTGCATTGCGCCGCAAATGCCGACTCCAGTGTCGAACCGCTCGACGTGCGCCTCCGGGTGACCGGGCGGACGCGCTCGATGCGGGAGGCCGTGCGCATCGGCAACGAGGTCGAGACGCTCTACACCAACGGCCCGGCGGGCGGCGGCGGCGCCTGGAAGTCGGCCCGCGAGGTGGTCGCCGTTGCATCGACGCTGATCCCGGCCGACGCGCCCAAGCCCGTTTTGCACTGGGAGACCGTGGCATGAAGTTGCGCGCACTGGCCCATGCCCGCACCGGCGACAAAGGCGACACCTCCAACATCTCCGTCATCGCCTTCGAGCCCGGCGACTACGCCTTCTTGGCCGAACACGTTACCGCCGAGCGCGTGCGCCAGCATCTGGCGACGACCGTCCGCGGCAACGTGACCCGATACGAGTTGCCGGGGCTGGGGGCGCTGAACTTCGTGCTCGAACAAGCGCTGGGCGGCGGTGTGACGCGATCGCTGGCGCTCGACACGCATGGTAAGTCGCTGTCGTCATCGCTGCTGGAGTTGGAACTGCCGGACCCGCAGGCCGTGCGCAAAGCCTGACACCGACGCTTGCCAGGGGAGGGGGAACGGCCGAAAACGCGCCATGCTGCTCCTTCTGGTCGACGTCTTCGAATATCTCAGCGTCGTTGTGCACGCGCTCGTCACCATGGCGCAGAGCATGGCGGTTGGCGGATCGATCTTCCTGGTGTTCCTCGCCCAGCCTTTCGCGATGCGGCTGACCGTGCCGGTGGCGGCCTACGGCGCCGTGCAGGTGTTCGATGGTGCCGGGCTGTCGCGCCGGGTTGCGCGGTTGACGGGGTGGAGCGCCATTGCGCTGATCGTCGCGCAGGGTCTGACCGTCGCGATGCAGGCTGCGGTGGTCCATCAATCGGTCGGGATCGACCTGGCCGACATCATGGGCGCCAACTTTGCCGTCGCCGGCCTGGTCAAGATCGTGGCGGCGCTGTTGCTGGCCGTGCTGCTCTTCTCTGGCAATACGGCGCGCGTGCCGCTGATCGCCTTGTGCGGCGTCATTCTCGCGGCGGCGGTGATGACCACGCATTCGGTGGCGCGGCTGGACGATCGCGGCATCCTGATGGTGGCGACGACGCTGCATCTGCTGGGCGCTTCCGTCTGGATCGGTGGTATTCCTGCCTTCGTCCTGGCGCTGTCGCGCATTCGCGATGGCGCCAGCCTGCGGCTCGTCGGGTCCAGGTTCTCCCGCCTCAGCATGGTCGGCGTCGGCTGCATCCTGGTGTCGGCCGTCATCTTCAGCATCTTCTACATCGGCGCCGTCGACGGCTTGTATGCTACCGCTTACGGCGTGATGGTGACCGGCAAGGGTGTGCTATTCCTAGGCCTGCTCGGTCTCGGCTTCGGCAACTTCCTGGTGGTGGAACGGCTGCGGCGCGACCCGGCGACCTCCGTGCTCCGCCTCCGACGCTTTGCCGAAGTCGAGATCGGCGTCGGCCTGACGCTGTTCTTCGCCGCGGCCTCGCTGACCAGCACGGCCCCCGCGGTCGACGTGCGGCAGCAGGACCGGGTGAGCCTGTCGGAGATCACGGAGCGCTTCACGCCGCGCCTGCCGACCCTCATTGAGCCCGATCACTCCACGCTGACCATGCCCCCGGCAGACTTCGTGCCGGGGTCGGGCGAGACTTACGGCCATGAGCTAACCGACAGCCAGTTGTCGGAATTCGGGCATCACCGGGCCGGCGTGTTCATCCTGGTGATCGGCTTGCTCGCGCTACTGGATCGGATGGGCGTGCGATGGGCGCGGCACTGGCCGCTCGGCTTCCTGGTGTTGGGCGTGTTCCTGATGTTCGTGTCCGAGCCGGAGGTTTGGCCACTGGGGCCGATCGGGTTCTTCGAAGGGCTGCGCGACGTCGAGGTGTTGCAGCACAAGGCGGTCTTCACGCTGGTGATCGCGTTCGCACTGTTCGAATGGGGCGTCAACGTCGGCTATTTCCGGGATCAACGGGCGGCGCTGGTGTTTCCGTTGCTGGTCGGCGTCGGCAGCATCCTGCTGCTCGCGCATTCCCACCCGATCATCGACATCAAGGACCAACTGCTGGTCGAGATGACGCACACGCCGATGGCGTTGGTCGGCGTCACGGTCGCCTCCGCCCGGTGGCTGCAGTTGCGGGCGGATGGCCGGGTGGCCCGTGTGGCCTCGTGGGTCTGGCCGGCCGGCCTGCTGTTGATCAGCGTCATCCTGCTGCTCTATCGCGAGACCTGACGCATCGCTTAGCTTGGTGCCGCAGAGTGGGAGAGCTTTCATGCGGCACGTCGCGGCGGGCGGAATTTTATCGGCCCTTCTCATCACCGGCTGTGCTGCGCCGTATTCCGGCCAGGACGCTTTCTCTGGTGCCCGGCCGCCCAACGTCGCGGCGCGGCCGGTGTTCGCGACCCAGCTTGCCGGGCCGTCCACGTTTCTGGCGCCGTTGCCGACGGCAGTGGTGTTGCTCACCCCAGGCGATCTCAACCGCAACCGGGCGTTCTGCAACGCCTTCACCAGTCGCTTGCCGACCACCCAAGCCGCCCTGGCAGCCTCCGTCGTGGCGCCGAACCTGATCATGACGCGCTGGCTGGTGCAACTGGCGGATATTCCGGCCAGCCGGGCAGCGGATTGCGACTTCCTCGTCGGCACATACGATTACACCCGCGCCGCCCGGCTACTGAAAGCGGTACGGCCGAGTGAGGGGCAGTTGTCCGGGCCGGGGCCGTTTCTGCTGATGGTCATTCCGGACAGTGCGGGTCTGCATGTTGCCGGGCTGGACGGTTCGGCTCGCAACAGTGCGGATTTCGGCCAGTTCATCGACGAATGGGGCACCGCGTTGCGCGACACCCAGGAGCAGGTCTCGCGAAATCCCGATCAGCCCGGCCTTGTCAAAAGTGTCTTCAACCTGGTTTCCGCGATCCTGCGAACCGCCGCCGGCGGGGCGGCCGGATTGATCCGCGGCGTGGTGAGCGGACTGTAGCGCACCGTCTTACCCCTTCTCGAATGACGGGGCGCTATCAGGTGTCGGTCTCCCCTGTATCTGGATGACCCGGTTGACCGACCCTACCCGCTTGCTGATCGTGTTCTACTCCCGCAACGGCTCAGTCGAGGCATTGGCCAAGGCGGCCGCAGAGGGCGCTCAGGCCCAAGGTGCCACCGTCCGCCTTCGCCGCGCGCGCGAGGTGGTCGACTCTTCGACGATGGCGAAGGCGTCCGGCTGGCTGGAAGGGGCGACGCGGCAGAACGCGCTTTATGACGAGCCCACGACCGAGGATGCGGAATGGGCCGACGCCATCCTGTTCGGCACACCGTGTTATTTCGGCACCATGGCAACGGAGCTGAAGGCGTATTTCGACCAATTGGGCCCGCAGTGGAAGAAGGGCACGCTGGCGGGCAAGGTCGGCGGTGCCTTCGCCACCGCATCGTGGCCGCATGGCGGCACTGAAGTGGTGACCTTGTCGCTTTACGCGCCGATGGCCCATCTCGGGATGGTCATCGTGCCGACCGGCTACACCGACGAGGCGATGCTCGAGGCCGGGTCGCCGTATGGCGCGAGCAGCATCGTCACCGCGGAACACAACCCGCCGCGTCAGGAGGATCTCGACGCCGCCAGGCATCAGGGCCGGCGCCTCGTCGTGATCGCCAGCGCGCTGGTCGCTGCGGGCGAGATGCCCAGCCGCAAGGAGTAGTCACCGCGGCGGGAACATACTGTTGATCGGCCAGGAGCGTCTCTCGGCTGGCGTTCCCTGGTCGGCGGTGGTGAGTGATGAGGCCCGGCAGTCCGGTCGGTTCAAGGAGATGCAGCTGTGGGTCGTATCCTCGTTCTGCTGGTTTTCTGGTGCGGCCTCGCGCAGGCGGCGACCGTCGATGGCGTGACGTTCCCGGACAGCTACCCGGTCGAGGGACAGTCTCTCGTGCTCAACGGCCTCGGCGTTCGCACGCTGACGGTGCTCAACGTTCGGGTCTATGCCGCCGGGCTGTATGTGGCACAGCGCAGTCACGACGCGCGGCAGATCATGGCCGCGCCGACGCCGAAAGTACTGCTGCTGCAATTCCTCCATTCCGGCTCTAAGGAGCAGGTGGCGCGCCAATTCCACAACGGCGAGGCCGTGAACTGCGGCGATGGCAGCTGTGACCCGGCTGACCAAGCCGACTTCGATCGCATGGTCAGCGTGGCCCCGGCAGTGAAGTCCGGCGACACCTTCACCTTCATCATCACCAAGGCGGGCACCCGGCTGTTCGTCAACAACGCGGCGATATTCCAATCCGATAAGGCGGATCTCGGCCGCCTGATCCTGCGGGGCTACATCGGTGACAAGCCGCCATCCGAGGATTTGCGCAAAGCCCTGTTGAACTGAGAAGCGCCATCATGATGAGCCACCCTGCTTTCGGCTACTCTCTCGCGTCGATCCGCTTCGTTGCCCTGATCGGCCTGGTTCTCGTTCGGCCGGTTGCGGCGGCGGAACCGGCCGACGTGGTGCGCGCCACCCTGGGCAACGGCATGCGGGTGATCGTTGTTCCGGATCGCCTGGCGCCGGTGGTGGCGACTTCGCTCAATTACCTGGTTGGGTCCACCGACTCTCCGCCGGGCTTCCCGGGGACGGCGCACGCGCTGGAGCACATGATGTTCCGCGGCGCCGAAAGCCTGGACCGTGATCAGTTGTCCGAACTCGGTGGCCTGCTCGGCGGTGCCTACAATGCCAGCACCGCAGAAACGCTGACGCAGTACACCTACACTATCCCGGCCAACGATCTCGGCCTGGTGCTGCGGATCGAAGCCGGGCGCATGCGTGGTCTGACGCTCTCCGAAGCGGACTGGACGCAGGAACGCGGCGCCATCGAGCAGGAGGTGTCGCGCAACCTGTCCAACCCAATCTACAACGCCACGGCGGCGGTGCAGGTCGCCCTGTTCGCCGATACGCCGTATTCGCACGATGCGCTCGGCACCCGACCTTCGTTCGACAAGACCGACGCCGCCGCGCTGCGCCGGTTCTACGACGATTGGTATGCGCCCAATAACGCCATCCTGGTCGTGGCCGGCGACGTTGATCCGCAAGCGGTGCTGACGATGGTGCGGCAGGCATTCGATGCCATTCCGTCGCGGCCGTTGCCGGCACATGCGGCGCTGCCGGCCCTGACCTCGATCGGCTCCGTCGCGCCGATCGACATCCAGACCAACTTGCCATATGTCGCCGCCGGGCTGGCCTTCCGGATGCCCGGGCTGCGCGCAAGCGACTTCGCCACTGCAGACATCCTCGCCGATGTTCTGGCCACGCGGCGCGGCGCGCTCTACGCGCTCGTGCCTGCCGGGCGCGTGCTGGCGGCGCAATTCCAGTATCAAGCCAAAGCCGATGTCGGCCTCGGGCTTGCCTTTGCCACCTTGCCCAGCGGCTCCGACCCGGCGCCGGCGCTGGCCGATCTCCGCCGCGTATTGGCCGATGCGGCCGGAGGTGCGATCCCCACGGAGCTGGTCGAAGCGGCCAAGCGGCAGGAGCGGGCGCAACTGGCGTTCGAGGCGGACAGCATCTCCGGCCTGGCGCGCGCCTGGTCCCGCGCCGTCGCCGTTGCCGGGATGAAATCGCCCGACGATCTCGCGCAGGCTTATGCCGACGTCACCCCGGACGCGGTGCGGCAGCTCGCGCAACGGCTGCTCGATCCGTCGCAGGCTGTGACGATGGTGCTGACACCGCGTCCGGCCAATGCGCCGGCATCTCCCGCCAGGTTCGGCGCGCCGGAGACGCCGGGCGTCGTGCCGGAACGCGCCGTGACGCTGCCGGACTGGGCTGCGGCGGCGCTGGCCTCCGCGCCGAGCGTCGACCCGGCCACGCCGCCAGTCATCAGCACCTTGCCGAATGGGGTGCGCCTGATTGTGAAGTCGGAGGCGGTCAGCCCCACCGTCTCGATGTTCGCCCGCGTCCGGGAAGTGTCGGACATGCAGCAGCCACCGGGTCAGGACGGCGTGGCAGCGTTGGTGGGCCGGCTGTTCGACGAAGGTAGCCTCACCCGCGGCCGACTGGCGCGCGAGCAGGCGATGGACGACATCGGAGCGCAGCACAGCGTTGGGTTCGGCTTCTCCTTGCGGGCGCTGAAAGGTCAGTTCGAGGCCGGCATGCGCCTGTTGGCCGATGCCGAGCTGCACCCTGCTTTTCCGCAAGCGCCGTTCGAAGTGTCGCGCCGGCAACTGGCGCAGAGCCTGGCCAAACTGCCGGAGACGCCCGACTTCCGGGCCAGCGAGGCGCTCGAGGCGGCACTGGTGCCCGCCGGTGACCCGGCTCTCCGCCAGGCCACGCCCGACACCGTCATGGCGCTGACCTTGGCCGACGTGCGCGCGTTCTACGAGGCCAGCTTTCGCCCCGATCAGGCCACGATCGTGGTGGTGGGTGACATTACGCCGGACGAAGCGCGGCGCGTCGTGGAGTCGACGTTCGGATCATGGCAGGCAACCGGGCCGACGCCGGCGATCGACCTACCGCCGATCGGGATCAATCCTCCGTCCGACGTGCGGGTCCCGGATGCCGGCCGGTTGCAGGATGCGGTCACGCTCGCCGAGACCGTGACCCTGCCGGTGACGCATCCGGATCGCTACGCCTTGATCCTGGGCAACGGCATCATGGGCGGGGATTTCTCCTCCCGACTGTACCGTGACCTGCGGATCCGCACCGGATACGTCTACTCGGTCGGCAGTTCGTTCGACTGGAGCCGGACTCGCGGGCGCTACACGGTGTCATTCGGTGCCGACGGGGCCGATGTGCCGAAAGCGGATGCCTTGGTCCGGCGCAACCTGGTCGCGATGCAGACGAGCCCGGTCAGTGAGTCGGAGCTGGCGCGGGCCAAGGCGCAGGTGCTGCGGCGGTTGACCATGCAGGGTGCCAGCGTGGGCGGGATCGCGTCGGCCTATCTGCGGCTGGCGGAACTCGGATTGCCGCTGGACAGCCAGGAACGGGCCGCCGGGCTGTATCAGGCGCTTTCGGCCGAGGATATCCGGCGGGCGTTCGCCACCTGGGTGCGGCCGGATGGGCTTGTGCAGGTTGTGAAAGGGCCGCCGCTCTAGGTCGTCAGCCCTGGCGGCCGGGTCAGCGTACAGCCGTCGATCCGCCACGTGCCGTCCGGCTCGCGCTCCATGGTGTACAGCGCGAGCGCCGGTGCGCCGTCGGGCCCGATGATCATGACATGTTGGACGACCCGGTCATCGACGGTCACCAGTTGCTGGAACGTGAACGAGCGTGGGCGGTAGACCGGCGGATAGGCCTGCTGGACCATTGCCATGAAATGCGGTGCGTCGCCGAACATCGACTGGATGTTCGGTGAGGCAAAGCCGAACGCGGTGTCCGCGGCGTCTCGGCTAAAGGCGTCGAGTTGCGACGTGATGACGCGCTCGATCGCCTGGTGATCGGCGGGCGAGACCGGTGCGGCATCGTCGGCGAAGGCCGGGCTGCCGAGGAGCATGGCGGTGACCAGGCAAAGGGCTGCGATGCGCATCGGCTTCTTTCCTCCGGAGCTCTAGGTGGTGACCCGATCCAGCTCGGCCAGGTCGTCGGCAGTGAGCGTGCAAGCGGCAGCGTTGGCGTTCTGCTCGATCTGCTCGGGTGTAGTCGCGCCGGCAATAACGCTGGCGACCGGATCGCGGGCGAGGAGCCAGCCGATGGCGACGGCCAACGGCGCGGAGCCACGCGCTTCGGCCAGGTCGATCACTTTCTCCGCCTTGGCCCAATTCTCGTCGGTCAGGTAGCGATCGGCCAGGCGCTGGGTCTTGGTCAGCCGCGCCTGCTCCGGCATCGGCATGTTGCGGCGGTATTTGCCCGTGAGCAGGCCGCTGGCGAGCGGGAAATACGGCAGCAAGCCCAAGCCATAGGCGCGCATTGCCGGCATCAGCTCCGGCTCAGCCTGCCGTACCAGCAGCGAATACTCGTCCTGGCAAGAGACGAAGCCGGACAGGTTGAGCGTCTTGGCGACCCAGTGCGCCTCGACCACCTGCCAGGCCGGGAGGTTGGAGCAGCCATAGTAGCGGATTTTGCCGGCGCGCGAGAGATCCTCGAGGGCGCGCAGGGTTTCCTCGATCGGCGTGCGCGGGTCCGGGCGATGCAGCTGGTAGAGGTCGATCCAATCGGTCTTGAGCCGACGCAAGCTGGCTTCGACGGCGGCCAGCACGTAGCGGCGCGATCCGCCCTGGCTTTCGCCGGTGTCGTCCATCGGCATACCGAACTTGGTCGCCAGAACGATCCGCTTGCGCGCATCGCCCAGCACCTCGCCCATGTAGGTCTCCGAACCGCCCCGCTCGCCATAGACGTCGGCCGTGTCGAATAGCGTGACGCCGACGTCGAGCGCCTTGTGGATCACCGCCCGGGTCGCCTCCAGGTCGATGCGACCGCCGAAATTGTTGCAGCCGAGGCCGACGGCGGAGACGCGTAGGCCGGAGCGGCCGAGATTACGATGTTCCATGACACCAACATCGTTGTCTCGTCGCCATGCGTCCAGTCTATTGAGCGGACCCGGCCTGCTTGCCGCTGGCGCGATCGCCATGGCATTTTCTGGGACACCTTCCGGCCTTCAGTTTGGAACCACCCATGATTCGCGACGCCGCCCATCCCCTGCTGCCGAGACGGCGACCGACGCTGCCCCACGCATCGGCGCGGCGCTCTTTTCCAGCCATCGCGGAGCATCGATAGACCATGTCCAGCACGATCGATCCGTCGGAGCCCAGCATCGCCGTCATCGGCGCCGGCATCACCGGGGTAACCACCGCCTACAACCTGGTGCGGCGCGGCTGCCGGGTGACCCTGTTCGACAAGCATCCGTATGCGGCCATGGAAACGTCGTTCGCCAATGGCGGGCAGCTTTCCGCCTCGAACGCCGAGGTCTGGAACAGTTGGGCGACGGTGTTCAAGGGCCTGAAGTGGATGTTCAGCAGCGGTGCGCCCCTGTTGGTGAACCCCAAGCCGTCCTGGCACAAACTGTCTTGGATGGCCGAGTTCATCGGCGCCATTCCGCAGCACGAGGAGAATACGATCACCACCGTGCGGCTGGCCATTGAGGCCCGTGGGCACCTGCAGCGCATGGCGGAGGAGGCCGGGATCGACTTTGATTGCGAGGAGCGTGGCATTCTGCACTTCTACGCCACGAAAGCCGATTTCGAGGATGCCCGGCGCACCACCGCCCTGCTGGCCAAGGGCGGGCTCGAACGCCGCGCTGTTACGGTCGCCGAGATGAAGCAGATCGAGCCGGCGCTGCAGGGCGATCTGTATGGCGGCTGGTACACGCCGTCGGACTTCACCGGCGATATCCACAAATTCACCAACGGGCTCGCCGCCGCCTGCGCGCGGCTGGGCGTGACCATGAACTTGTCGACGCTGGTGCTCGGGGTCGACGCTGCGGATGATCGCGTGGAGATCCGTCACCGGTCGACCGAGCCGCGGTCCGACCAGGCCGTGCCGCCAGAGGAGGTGAGCCGGTTCGACAAGGTGGTGGTCTGCAGCGGGGTGCTGTCCCGCGATCTCGGCCGCAGCCTGGGCGACCGGGTGAACGTCTACCCGGTCAAGGGCTACTCCATCACCGTGAGTCTGCCGGAGCCGGCCGATCAGGCGGCGGCGCCATGGGTCAGCTTGCTCGACGACAAAGCCAAGATCGTGACCAGCCGCCTCGGCCCGACCCGGTTCCGCGTGGCGGGCACCGCCGAGTTCAACGGCGTTAATCGCGACATCCGCGCCGAGCGGGTCGATCCGCTGGTGCGCTGGTGCCGGGCCCATTTCCCTGGAATGAGCACGCGGCAGGCGGTGCCATGGGCCGGGCTGCGTCCGATGATGCCGGACATGATGCCGCGGGTCATGCAAGGGCGGAACCCGCGCGTGTTCTACAATACCGGTCATGGACATCTGGGCTGGACGCTGTCGGCCGCGACGGCCGACGCGGTCGCGGCGCTGGCGACCGGGCGCAAGAACCAGGCCGCCTGATATGGAGGGAAGCGAGCCGATGAGTGCGGACTGGCAGCATCAATTGCGCCTTCATGTCGACGATGCCGGGCGCGCATCGCTCGACGATCCCGCCCACCCCATTCATGCGGTATTGCGCCGGCACGCCGCACGCCTGGTTACTCAACTCGATGCGTTCGAGGCGTTTCTGGCAGATCCGGCACAGGCGGAGTCGCCACTCGGGCGCTGGACCGCAGCGACCCTGGCCGACCCGGCCAAGCGCGCAAAACACCGCCTCTCCATCGCCGTGCGGGTTGGTGACGCTGAAGTTTATGATCGTGCGCTGGCCGACGCGATCGAGGCCGATCTAAGGCCATTCGTCGATGACGGCACACTCCTCAGCCTGTCGCGCCACGACACCAACCCCGCGGGCAATCTACCGATCCCGGCCGAATTCCACTCCTAACCGCCTTAAACAAGGCTGACGGGGTGCGGCCGTCAGATGAGGGCAGCAGGTGTTTGGCTGGATCTGTAACCGGCGAGCAGTAATCGTTCGTGATCTCCGGACGGTTTCGTAGCCTAGTGGCGCCGTTGGTGAGCCGAAACACCGGCTCAAGCAAAACTACCTAGAACCCAAGCAAGCCGGCAGCCGTCATCATCCATACTTGCCCTCGTTCACTGCTCCGACACGGTTCCGTCCAGCTTGATTTGCAGGAGGTCTGCCCGGAGGCCGTCGTCGTCCGGAAAGCGTTGAAGCCATTGCGTGAGCAACACGGTCGCTTCAGTCGATCGCTTGAGCAGCGTCAAGGCTCTGGCCCGCTGGCGCGCGGCTCCGAGGGTGGTCGGAGTTGCCGGAAGGCGCAGCAATGCAGCCGCCAGAACGCGGCGCCCGGTCTCGTTCTGCTTTGCTGCCAGCATCGCATCGCCGGCATCGATCATCACGACCGGGTCCTGGGGGCCGAGTGCCAGCAGTTTGGTGTAAAGCGCCGCTGCTTCGGCAGACCGATGGACCGAGGCGGATGCTTGCGCCGCCAGTAACAGAGTAGCCCCATCGTTCGATGCACGCGAAAGAGCCTGTCGCGATGCTTGCCAGGCCGGATGAGCCTGACCACTGTCGAGAGCGAGTTGCGCCAGCGCATCCGCTACTTCGGGCGCCGGGTTGGTCGCGATGGCAGCCGTCAGGTTGGGCTTGCTCCGCACGTCTGCTGCGATCAAGGCAGCGCCATAGGTGCGGATGGCCGCCGCGCTCGTTCCGAGGATCATGGGCCGGGCTTCCACGATCTCGATCACGGCCCGTGGAGCGCCGAGATAGGCAATGTGTTCGAGCCATTTCGGCAACTCCGACAGCGTTGCCGTAGCAGCTTGGTCGTGCGCCCATTTGATGGCATCCGGATCTGCGCGAGGTCCCCAGAGGAAGACGAGTTGCTCCACCACCGGGTTGTTCGGCCGCAGACCTGGCGCGAGTTTTTCCAGGATCGCGATCGCGCCGGCCCGGTCGTTCAACTCGACAAGACGCGAGGCGATCGCCAGCTTTCGGCTTGGATTTGACGCCGGAGCTGCCGCCTGGGCCCGCAACTCGCCGCGCAATTCGTCAAGTAAACCAGCGTGCGCCAAGGCCTCTTGGTAGGCCGTGATCCAGTCGTCACGTCCAAATCGTGCACTCACTCGCAGGAGCGGTAATGCGTCGTCCTGTTGCAGGCCAGCCAGCGCGTCATACAGGATCGCATCTTGCTGTTTGGCCGGAAGACCCTTGAGGCCAGACGTTGCCACACTTTGCGCCGTATCGGTTTGGTGATCCCGAATCAGCGCCGCGAGGTAAAGCGGCAACAAATGCCTGGGATCTGTTGCCCAAGCTTGCGCCAGGCGCGGCAGCGATCGATGTGGCGCGATGTTCGCCAACAAACCGAGTTGGGCCATCAGGCGGTCCGGCGGTTGCGCCTGGCTTGCCATGCCGACCAGCCAATCGATGGCGCCATCAATGTCGGGCGTGTGGGTCAAAGCCTTCGCCACGCGCGTAAAATCACGCGCCCCGACCAGGTTCGCCACGATCCGGTTCCTGGCCGCCGCCTTCACCGCTGGCGCACCAAGCAGTACCAATCCCTCGCGCAAGCGGGCCATCGTCAGCGGCTTGGTCGCTTGTGCGCTCCACGCTACTTCGGCAGGTGTCCAATCATCGGGTAGGCCCGATCGACCGACCAGCATCGCCGCTGCAGCGTTCGCCAGTTCGCCACTCCCACGTTCGTTTGCGGCTAGCAGTATCGCGAGCAAAGCGTCGGTCGGGACCTGTCCGGCATGTCCTTGCAACCACGCGATCACGTCGGGAACGCTGCCGACCCGGGCCGCGGCACCTGCCCAGACCACACCGGCCCTCGGCGTCAGATCTCGCTGCGCTCGCAGCGCCTGCATCACCGCCGGCATTTCCGCGCGCGAGGTTGCCGAGATATCGAGGAGTAGGGAAAGCTCCTGATCACCGAGCGTACCTGCCTTGGCGGCACTCAGGAGGCGAGCAATGGTTGGGTGCTCCATCCCCAATGTCCTGACGACACTGCCGAATGCCGGGCCCAAATCGTCCAGATCGGCAGATTCACCCAACGCTCGAAGGACTAATGCCCGAGCTTGCAGGCGGTCACCTTGCGCGAGTGCGACAACCGCCGCGCTACCGGGCGACGCGGCAGCCATGGGAGCGATCGGCAAGTGGGATAGGGCATCCAGCCGGCCCGCCGCAAAGGCGGCGTCGACAAGACGATGCGGGAAGCCTTCGGGCAGTTCGCTGACCCCGATCCCGGCCGTCAGGCTCACCGCCCGAGTGATGTCTCCAGTTTGCAGGCTCAAATCGGCGAGCATCGTCAACCCGCCGGGCGGTATCTGGCCGGCAGCGTAAACCGCGTCGAGACGGCGCCTTGCCGCTCCGAACCGCCCTTGCAACGTCTCCAATTGTGCCAGGAGCAGGGCTACTTCTGGTTTGGCCTGCATCGCGTCGCTCAGCGCCAGACCCGCAACTAGCGACAGGTTGGGATGGCCTCGCTCGGCATAAGTCTGGGTCAACGCATAGAGCGGACCTGCTTCGCCCGCGCGATCGATCAGCACTCCCAAGCGGGTCGCTATGTCCTCGGCATCTTCAGCGTCTGCTGTAAGCCCTGCAGCCAAGGCGACAATTTCAGACGGCAGCGGTTTGGGTCGGTCGGTGAGCCAATCCATTACCAATACCGACGCCTCTCGCCCCCCGGCCGCGTCGGACAACCGATGTGCCAGTTCCGCGATATCCGCCGTGGATGCGCGGCCGATGGCGTTGAGGCGCCGTAAGGCCTCGATCCGATCGGTGGTCCGGTGCTGGCTGCCATAGATGTCGGCGGCTTCGCGCAGCGCGTCCGGATCGCCGCTGCGCGCATAGATGCGCTCGTCCAAAGCAGCGACATCGCCCATGTGATGACGCTGGCGTTGAATTTCGAGCAGTCGGCGCATCGCGGTCAGGTTGTTCGGCTGCTGCGCAAGCGACTGCTCCAAGATGGCCGCCGCAACGTCCGGTTCGCCCAGCGTCAATGCGACATCGGCTAATGCACGAGTCTCGCCAGGGTCGGTCGGGTGCTCGGCGGCCCGGGTCAACTCTTGCTCGACGACCGGTTGATCGCCGCGTTCCAATGCCGCCGAAACCCGCTCCAATCGGCTCGGCAACAGCCAGTAGGAGCACAGGAGGCTTCCGAACACGGTAAGTGCCAGCAACGTTTGCAGAGATCGATAGCGAAGCGGTCGAACCGAGTATGCCGCCGCCGAACCGGAGATCGTTGACGACATTACGTGACCATCAACTCTACCAGGACGTCGACCGGCGACGTCGCGACTTGAGGCAAGGCAAGGCGCAGCACCCCATCTGCGTCGCTGAGGGCCACAGTGGCATCGCTGGCCAGGCGAACGGTCCATTGCCGATTAGGAACGACACGCCAGACCATCTCTCCTGGGCCATATCCCTGAGCCTTGAAGGAGAAGCGGCTATCCTGGGAAGTGAGATGACTGACGGCCCAAGATGAGTGTGACAAGAGAGGCCTACTCACTGTGCTGGCACTTCTTGCTGCAAGCGCGACCCGCGGTTCGGCCACGGCTGGATCGAGCGCGATATAGAGATGACCGTTGATGATGCGTTCGCCGAGGACGCCGATGCATGCTGCCGGATCGAGCGAGCGCTGATTGGCGTTGGTGAACCGGATCGTCTGTAGGCTGCCACGGTCTCGGATCCGCCATGCTGCGGGTCCATCGGGCGTGAAGCTGGCTGAGAAGAAGCCATTTGCAGCAGCAGCGTAGTCGCTGGCCGACACGGCAATGTAATTCCCTCGCGTCCGCAGGGCGGCAATGTTGCTCAGCAAGGCGTCCAGACTAGCCCGGCGCTCGCCGGAATACATGTGATAATAAAGATTATACGGCTTCAAGCGCCGCGGTGTGTCGGTTCGGTCCCACGTCTCAGGAAGATCACGGAATCCAAAGTAACGATCGGTCCATAAATCAGTATAAAGCTCTTCGCTGCTGTTTGACGCGTAGATCTGCGTGAGCCCGTTTCGCCGGAAGCCGAGCGCCGCTACCGCACTCACGCTTGGAAACTCGCGGTCGCAGCGCGTGTCGCCGCCGTTAATGTTCAGGAGCCCGGCATCTGCCACGACGCGCAGAGCAGCGGGAAACGGGGAGCAATCGCCGGGCCATTGCAGCAGGCGAATACGCTTGTTGGACGTAGCTCCGACGGCTTCGATCAGCTTGACAGAACCACCGACCTCTTGCTCCAGGTCGAACGGGCGCCCGCCAAAGGCGCGGGGCGGCGTCGGGCCGGTACGGGCACCTCGGCCGCAGCAACCGGGTGCGCCAGGAGTGGGCGGATCAGAGGCATCGACTACGACGGGGCGACCGCTTACCGCGCTGCGGTAGGCGTCCTGGAATGGCGCTTCGGCCGCCGGGTCGTAGTTCTTGAAAAAGGCCCAGCGGAACGGGTGCGTGTAGGTGTGCGTCGCGGCCTCGACATGGGCGAGGCGGAACAATCCGCGAGCGGCGGAGATCGCCCGCAGGTCGCCTGCGAACTCGGGGTCCATCTCGGCGGCGATCGGCGCGACCGTGACTGGAAGATCTGGATTGGGGGCGATTACGGAGGTCAAGATCACCTCAGCGTTCGTCGGCGCGGCTCGACCCGGCGACCGCACCTGGCTGACCGAGCGCCAGCCATCACCGTCGATGTGGCTGTAGTAGATCCGGCTGCCACACAGCGTCGTCGTGTCGGCGGCCGGGAGATCGTCGGTTCCGAATGCAGCGGCGAAGAACGCGAACGGATCGACGAACCATTGCTCGATCCCGGTCTGTGGATCGGCTTTCGTGGCGTAACCCGGCGCGATAAAGCCGCCTGCTGGAGAGACGACGACCAGGTGCGACAGGGATTGGTTTTGGTCCGCCCGCTTGATCACCAGCCACGAAGCGCAGTCCGGCCGGGCCGGCACAAACAGTTCGTGCGACGGAAAGCCGGCATCGAAACGGCACTCGAATTCGGTGCTGGCGATCTCGCGATGGGACACGCTGTCGCCGAGCGTCACGTCGCTCCACTGGCCCAGGGGGCGCAGGCCGAGGGCGGTGTAGAGCTTGTTCCGTAACTGGTCCGCCTGCTTGGCTGACGGCGTTCCGGGCTTCGCGGTTGCGTCGCCGATCTGCACCACACGACGGCCCGAGGCGGCAACTCGACCGATCCAAGTCACGTAAGTGGCGAAATCGGAAAGGTTCGGCTCCGAGAACCAGCTCAGAACGCCGCGGTAAGACGGGTCCGACCAGATCGGCGGCAGCTCCTCCCGGATGTCGTGATACTCGAGTGTCAAACCGAGCCATTCCAGCGGCATGGCGGCAAACGCATGCGGCGTCGCCATCCTGATATTCGGGCTGATTGAGCCGTCGTAAAGCGCGAGCACGCGACGGGGCACGATGACCGCATCCGCCCTCGTCTGCCCTGCGGTCGCACCCCGGCCAGACGCGATGACGGCGACGCTGCCTAGCAGGATCTCCCGCCGGGACAGCAAGCGAAGGGTCATCGCGATGCCCTCGCGCGGGGTTCGGGAACGATGGTCTGCAGATCGACTGTCGCGACATAGGGGACAAAGCCGGCGCGCCGTTCCCGCTCATAGAGACGGGCGATGCCCCGCGGGTCCTTCGGGTCCCAGTAATCGAGCGAGTAAAGGCCGAGGCTCGGGTTCAGTGCGCGCAATTCGGCGACGCGCGCCATTCCCCACGCCAGATCCGGCCCGGCGCGCAGGCGATATCGCTTGGTCCTAAAATCGTAATCGCCTGCCATGCTCTCGGCCAAGATCGATTCCAGATCGTTCGGCACGAGGGCGGCAACTTCGTAGGCCCGATTGAGCATGAGCGGGATCGTGGGGAAACGAGCGCGGATTGCGCGGATTGTCGCGGCCCCGGCGCCGATCATGCCGCGATTGGCGACCGGGTCGGCGTTCTCGAGGAAAGCGGCGTCGTCCAATGTGTCCAGGAACAGGCCCTGGAAACCCTCAGCGAGAACGCCCGGGATGATGCGGTCGAGCAGGAGCGTCCGCCAGGCGGGTTTGCGCAGATCGACGTAGCGCGCGCCGGGCCAGTTCGGGTTCGCGCCCAGCAGCAGCCCGGCTGCCGCCACGTCACCATGGTAGGACCGTGCTTGGTCCGCCTCGCCGATGCTGACGTAGCCAAACAGTTCGACGCCTCTGGCCTTGAGTGGCGCGAGCGGGGGGTGATGGTCGGCGTCCAGAACGGCGCGTCGATACGGCGCGAAATCGTCGGGCGCGGCATCCTGACCATAGTAAACCACGAAACGCGCAGGCTCCTCCGCGACGGCGGGCGCCGCACCGCCGACCGCCAAGGCACCGAGCAGCGCGTGGAGGAAAGGTCTGGTTCGGTTCGACACGTCTGGCTCCGGCACCGCTGGCGATGGAGGATATCGCGAGAGGGTTGAGAAAGAGTGAAGGGGGCGGTCAGTGCGCGTCGCGAACGCTGGCGTTGTTGCGGATGAACGCCACGTAGATGAGATCGCGGCATCGATGTGCAGCCAGTCCGGCGGCGAAGATGAAAGCGAGGACGCCCGCGAGAAAGTAGCCGTAACCGTCGAAGTTCGAACCGAACAGGAGCGCTGCCGCGGTAAGCGCCGCGTTCAGGATGAGGAATACCGAAGCGCAGGCGATCTGGTCGGCGCGCAGGTCCAAATAGCTCATCACGACCAGAACACAGTTCAGCAGCAGGTGAAATTGCGCGCCCAAAACGCCGAAGCGAAAGATTGGATATTGCACGGGGGTCAAAACACCGGCTTGCACCAGCATCGGACCGGAAAGCTCGATCGTCACGGTTACCAGGCTTTGGAGCAGGACGAGGGAGACGCCGGCATCGGCGATGCCGCCACACAGCTCGCGCCGCTGACTTTCGATGCGCGAGAAGCTCGCGCCGCTCAGGATCTCGTCAAAGAAGCGGCGGTAGGACAGGAAAAAACCAGTTTCGGCGATGACAAAGAACGCGGCGGAGCCGGGTACCATGGCGAGGTAAGCCAGGAACATCGCGCTATCGTAGAACGGCGCGTGATGCAGCCCGCTCGCCATCCGCTCCGATGATGGGCCGAACCACATGATCCACTTGTCTGCCCAAGGTGCCGCCGCGGTCAGCAAGCCGATTAACAACAGCGTTCGATTTCGCCGCGCCGCACTCAGGAGGGCTCCGAGCTTCAACGGCCCATAGGGGAAGCGCAGAAGCAAACGACCAATCCCGGCAAACGCAACAACGGCGATGCCGCAGGCGAAACAGGTCAGCATTCCGGCCGTTCCGAACATCTGCCCGGCGATGAGCGAGCCACCGCACGCGACGATCATGCCGCCCAAGAAGCACAACAGGACGAAGCCGAAATCGCGCAGCACCGATAGGAACGCCGTGGTCACCCACAGCGCGACCAGAGCGGCGTAGCACGCGATTGCCGCCGCTGCGGCAGCGCCGCCGACGTCGATCGGAACCAGCCAAAAGAGGATCGCGAGCGGCATCTGGAGCATCAATGCGAAGGCGAGGGTGGCTAGGAATGTCGGCACGATCTCGTCGACGTCGCCGGCGAAGAGCTGGTCGGCCACGAGCCGGGCGGCAAGCGTCGTCGCCGGCGCCGTCAGGACCAACGAGAAGCAGAAATCGTAGGACAGCATGACCCGGAACGTCTGGTATTCCGGTGGCGAGTTCGCCAGCGCGTCGCCGAGCCCAGAGCCGGCGATGGCCAGCACGGTGAGCAGCCATGGCCCCGAGGTAATGGCCGCCGCGGCCGTGAACGCTTGAAACGCGCCCGAAAGGTCGTCGCGCCGGGTGAGGCGACGGAGAACGAAGCCGATGCCAGCCATTGCGCGCTCCTATGCCGAGAGCCGGCGCTCGATGGCGCGGCCATAGAGACGCGCGTAGGCGCGATCGCAATCGGATTTCAGGAAACGCGTGCGTACGCGCTCCTGCATGCCGCGGCTGGCGCTGGTCCAACGGCGTTGATCGGCGAGGAGCGCCGCCATGGCGTTCGCCGTTGCCGCCGGGTTCGCAATCGGCGTGACTGCGCCGCCAGAGGCGAGCGGCTCCTCGTCGGGCGGGTCCGCCTCGATCATCTCGCGGCAGGCGCCGACGTCGGTGGCGATGCATGGGATGCCGGCGGCGCCGGCTTCGAGGATGGTTAGGGGTTGCGCCTCTGAAATGGAGGTGAGGACCGAGACGTCGATCCGGGCAAGCCAGTCCAGTACCGTCACCGGGCCGTGCAGCGTGATGGCGTCGTCGAGCCCGAGTTGACGGATCAGGGCGGCACATTCCCGGGCGTAGGCCGGGTCTTCCTCGAGCGGGCCGAGGATCTCGCCGCGTGCGTCGGGGATGCTGCGGCGCAGGAGGCCGACGGCGCGGATGAATGTCTTGACGTCCTTGATCGGGACGACGCGGCCGATGAGGGCGACGGTCGGCGCGCGCGGGGCCGGGTCACGGACCACGGCGGCGTAGCGCTCGAAGTCGACGCCGTTCGGGATAATGGAAAGGCGGGCCGGGGTGGCGCCGTCGCGGAGCTGAAGCCGTTGGTTGCCGCGGTAAAGGGTGACCACCGGGTCGGCGGCGGCGTAGGTGAGGCGGGCGAAACCTTCAAACGCCTCGATCCAGAGATCACGCAGGTCGCGGCTGACCTTGCGGGGAGCGAACGACATCTCCGGGCCCTGGTAGAGCCAGTCGGCCATGGCGATCTCGATGCGGCGTTCGTTGGTGTATATGCCGTGCTCCGTCAGGATCAGCGGGCGCCCGGTTGCCGCAGCCAACCGGGCGCCGAGCAGCCCGGCGAACCCGGTCGAGACCGCATGGTAACAGCGCGCGTCGGGAAGCGGCGGCAGCAAGACGGCGAGAACGGCGCTGGCCAGGCTGCGCCAGGACCAGAAGAAATCGAGGAACGAGGAGTCCGACCCGATCTGGTCGTAGCCGGCCTTCACGGTCTCGAACGCCATGCGACTGTCCAGCAGCAGCGTCCGCCCGGCCAAGCCGCCGAGCCCGGCAGCCTGCTTGGCGAAGCTGGTCAGGTCATCAACGGTGGCGACGCCGCGCAGGAGCCGATCGACGATTTCCAGCAATGCTCCAACAGCCACGCGCGTCTGCTTGCTCGGCACTCGCTGTCCCATCGGCAAGGATTGCAGCGGAATGCAGGTCACCGATCGGACGTTGTCGGGTGGTTGGAATTTCTGAACGCGCGGCCGATCGTCGGGCGTCAGACAGACCAGGTGGAACGACAGATCAGAATGGGCGAGGAGCAATTGATGCACCCAGCTCGATACGCCGCCGGAGACGAAGGGGTAGGTGCCTTCGAGCAGCAAGCAAACGTCTGCCATCATGCCGCAGCGCCCCAGAACCGAAGTGCGGGCGCCAGCGGCCCATCCTGTTGAACCAAGCTGCGGACGCTCTCTGCACGGCTTTCAACTAACGAGCCGATGCGACGGTAGTCGCCCTGACGGAACACGCCTTCCAGCAACCAGTCGAATGCCGCTTCACCAGAGGTGGTCGCGTCAGCAGCAGCACTCAAGGTCTCGACGGCGCGATCGAACTCGCCGAGTTGGATCAGCGTTCGCCCCAGCATCGTGCTGCTTCGTGAATCACCCGGGTCTGCGCACTCCGTCAAAATCGACACGATCTCGCGGCGCATTTCTGCGCTTCGCGCCTCATCGTAGAGGCCTGTATGCGCCGCGTCCGACAAGGCCAGGGCCAGATCGATCGCGGCGACGTTCCGCTCCTCCGGGCCGGCGTCACGGAACGCTTCCTGCAGATTGCCCAGCCGGGCCGAGATACGGGTTTCCAGCATCGACAAGCCTGCTGCTGCCTGGGCGCGCAGTCCGAGGTCGTCGACGGCCAGGCCGGCGCGCAAGACCGGGGCGAATTCAGGGCGGAAACTGCGGCTGATGAGGGAAAGAACGTGTTCCTTTTCCGGCAGCGTGCCCCACTGCAGCACGTCAAAGAACGACTCGATCTCGCCGGCGCCGTCGTTGCCGGATTGGCGGCGGCTGATCTCCTCCGTGCGTTCGGTCAGTTCATCGACGGCGAGGTTAGGGAACAGGTGCTCGTGCCACATCGACGCATTGGCCACCGGGTCGTGCGCGACGGCGATGACTGCCAGGATGACCAATCCGGCCAATGCGGCGACCGGCCCCAGGAAGGGAGCGGTAAGAGCCACGACTCTCACCGTGGCCGCCGCCGGTGTTCGAGCGGCACCACGCCGGAAGGCCAACCAGGCGAAGGCGGCGCAGCAGGATACATGCAATACGACGGCGGCCATCGGGGTGGCGCCTGTCGCCAGGACGATGCAGCCGAGCTCGATCGCGAGCAGTGCGGTGGCTGCTCTCAGAACGCGTGCGGTGTTGTTCGTCCAGTGCGGGAGCGAGCTGGTCATGCGACCATCTCCTGCCGTGCCACTTGGTTGAGGGCGAGCCAGGAGATCGTGACGCTGTCGCGCAGCGCCCGGTCCTGCATCGCCAGAGCCGTATGCAGCTTCTCCGCCACCACGGGCACGTTGCGCAGTGCCGTGCCGGGCATCAGCACGCGCAGCCGGTCCGGTTGGTCACCCTCAATCAGCAGGTCGGTATCGCGCAGCACTGCTTCCATGACGGTGATCAGCGTGCGCCGCGGTTCGCCCGATGCGATCTCCGGTGTGAGATCGAGGCGCATCAAGCTCAAATCGAAGCCGATCCGGCGTGCCGTAGCGCCGAGAAGGCCGACCACCCGGTCGGCTTGTGCGGCAGAGACCAGGCTGGAGCCTTCGACGAGGAAGCGGCCCTGCTCGGCTGTTTCGTAACGTTCGGCCTTGTCGACGCCGTCGCCGACCCAGTCGCAGACGGAGCGGAAACCCGCCACCGCGCCAAGATGAAGCTGCGTGAACGGGATCGCCTCGACGAACAACGCGCCTTTGACCGCGCCCTCGGCTGTCAGCAGCGGACCCGCGAGCAGGCCCAGGTTGCCGAGGATCTCGCGATCGACCGCGTTGTTGACCAGCAGGCAGCGGCGCTCGCCGACGAGCGCCTGAAAGCAAGCGGTGTCGGCCAAAATCGGCGCCGAGCGCTCGCCGCTGTTCCAGCCGTCGCCGCCGACCGGCGTTAAGACGTTGCCTTCCAGCAGGAAGATTGAGGCCCGGGTCGCGCCCGTCGCCGCGCGGATCAGCGCGAGCGCACCGTACAGCACCGCGTCCCGGCTGGGGCCGAGCCCGCGGGCTGCTTCGTAGATCGATGTCACGGTGCGCTGCTGCCCGGCCATGCGCGTTTCCAGCACCGTGATGCGCGATACGAGTTCGGTGTTGGCCTGAACCATGGTGCCCAACTCGCCTTCGCGGCGGATCGCGAGCGCTGCCGCCTCACGCGAGCGCTGCCGCGCGCGCGCGGTGATCTCGCCGACGATCAACGACGTGCTGAGCCAGATCAGCGGATCGCGCACCATGCCCTGGAGCCAAGCGTAATGCTCCTGGTCGAAATCCTGTTCCGGGATGTTGAAGGCCAGCAACGCGAGCGTCGCAAAAATCGAGGCCGCGGCGGCCTCGGCGGTGCCGTACTGCGCGGCGACCAGCAACACCGCGATGCCGAACGGATGTGGCTCGACGCCCAGAAAACGGTGCCCGTTGCCGAACAAGCGATCGAACACGAGCATGGCGGTGATCAGCGCCACCGCTTCCACGACACCGCGCCAGGCGAAGCGTGCGTTCAGAACGGCCGGCCCGATCGGTCGTGCCGGGCGGCGGTCGAGGGCAGTGGTCATGGATGGTTCATCCGATCGCTCATTCGCCCAGGCGCCACACGAGTGAGCCGCCGACGTGAAACAGGGTGCGTGTGCGGACATCGAGGGACGGGCCGAGCCCGGCCTCGACCGAAAACGACAGCCGATCGCTGTCCTGGCCACTGCCGTAGCGGATGAGAGCCTGCGGACCGCCGCCGCCGAAACGGTCGAGCGCGTAGCCCAACGATACCGTGGCCAGACCCGGACCGATCGGTGTCGAACTGTCCGCGTAAAGGCTGTGGACCTCGCGCTTGCGGACATCGAGCAAAGGAAGCGGTCCGGCCGATGTCGGCCCCAACTGGACGTTGGACAAGTATTCCGCCTCCAGGCGGTATCCGAGCCGGACCTGCATGTCCTGTAGCGGCATCCAGCGATCCGGCAGGCCGCGGCTGATCCCGGCCAGCGCGCTGGGGCCGGCGGCGACGCTGTCGTAGCCCGGCAGGCCGTAGCGGATCAGCCCGGCGCCGATCTGGGCTTGCCACCGGTCCGGCAGCGACACGGCATGTGCGATGCCGAGCTGGTCACGGCGTGCATTGGCGGCGAACGCCATCACCGTGCCCCAATAGGGCTGATGGTAGTACCCGCCGACCGTGGTCTGGCCGAACGACGTTGTCAGGGTCTGGGAGAAGGAGGCGCCGACCGTCCGAAGCGCGGTGAACACGTCGATCCGCGTGGTGTCGGTCGGCGTCTGCCATTGATGCGTCAGCGATAGGTCCTGAAGTAGCTTCGTCCCGTCATAATCGGCTGCAATCGCAGAGCCCGATCGGCGCAAGCCGCGAATGGTGTCGTGAGTCGTCTGCACCGATGCCCCGACACGCCAGGTCTCGCCTAGGGGCATGTCGCCACTCACGGTTCCGCTCTGCGCACGTTCTCCGCCGGGGCCGAACGTCAGGCCGGCATCGGTCCGCACCGACGGCGCATGCTGAAGCATGAGCCCAGTGCGATCGCGTCCGATATCGGTCGCCTCCGGAAACAAGCGCAGGATGCCGTCATACAGCCCGAGCGCGTGCTGCCAGCGCGAGACGCCGATCTCGGTATCGGCCAGTGCGAGGCGCGGCTCGATGTCTTGCGGCCGCTCGGCCACGATGCGCTGCAGGTTGGCGCGGGCGCCCGCGACGTCACCTTCCCGCGCCTGCTCGCGCGCTTTCAGCAGTTGCAACCGGCGCTCGTCCTCCAGGCTGGCGCGCGCGCTGGCCTCCGGCACGATTTCGATCGTTCGCCGATCGCTGCTGGAGGCCAGGGAGGCGCGGACCGGCATCGTCAGCCGGAAGCGGAGGGCGCCATATCCTTCCGCATACGATTCGAGCAGGGTGCCCAGCGCATGGGTAACCCGGTCCACCTCGCCATCCGGCATGGCGCCGGGGAAGACCACGAGGAGTTCACGCCCATCGGGTGAGCTTCGAACCGTTGTTGGCTTCGAGAAGAACGTGACCGTGTATCGGTCGGCGGGCGGTTCTTGGGCCCGAGCGCTGGACGCGGCGAACATCAGGGCGACAACCAGTAGGGCGATGCCGGCGATTGGACCGGTACCGATGTTTCCTCGAGCCACGGATCGCACCGCACGGTGCATGCCGGGCCGAGCAGAGGAGATTTTCTCGCCTGGCATGCCGCCATCTTATGGATGGGCGGTGAACAACATCTTAACAGCCGCACCGTTTCCGCGCGTCGTGAGAAAGGAGGGTTTCGGCAACGAGCCCGGCGTGAGATGATCGAGCGATAGTTCAGGGATGCCCGATGCTCATGATGCCAACCCGCTTGTTGTGCGTCATGCTCATCGCAGCGACGGTTCAGTCCGGCATGGCGGCGGCGCAGGGCTCGATGCCGGGTATCGAGTGCAGCAAAGCGCGCTCGCCGACCGAGCGGGCGATCTGCGCAGATCCCGGATTGATCGGGCTCGATCGATCGGTGGCGCAAGCCTACAGCGACGCTTCGACGCGTGCGCCGGCGCAACGGGACGCTCTGCGGCAGGAACAACTTCGGTGGCTGAAGCAGCGCGATGCCGCCTGCGCGCTGCCGGTTCCGGCGATCCCGGCATGCCTCAAAGCCCAGCTCACGGCGCGTATCGCCGCGCTGGCACCCACGCCGTTGCCCACGTCGATACCGGCCCCAACACCGGCCCCAGCACCGGTCGCAACCCGGCGTGCGCCGCCCGGCATTCCCTCAACCGCTATCCCAACGGCAGCGGCCAGGCTCGATCGAACCAGCCTGCCTGCCGCACCACAGGCCGAGACGTTGCTGCACGTGACCAGTCCGGGCCGTTTCTCACTCTCGGCCAAGAGCGCGGGCGGGGCCGCGCTGCAGTTGGTGGACATGCTCACCGGGCCGTCCGACGTGGCGGGGGCGGCCGGGTCGCAGGATGGGCGGATCGACGAGTTGCTGGATATCGGCGACTACAAGGTGCTTGTGCTGTCGGCGCCGGGAGCGTCCGGCGTGGTGGGGCTCGAGGTGCAGCCGTTCCATGACGCGGCCCCGCCCGCCGCACTGCCGCAGCCCGGCGAGCCGCTCACCGCCACGCTGGCCGATGGCGAGCAGCGCGCGTTCTGGCTGGCGGTGCCAGCGTCCGGCACGGTGCGTATCGAGGCGGCGGGACGCGCGTTGGCCGATCTGCGGCTGTGGCGGGATGGCCGCGCGTTGAGCGAGCTGCAGCCGCAGGTGACGTCGATCGAGCCATCGCCGGGTCACCGGCTGACCGATATGCGGCTGATCGGGCAGGTCGAGCCCGGCACGTATCTGGCCGTGGCCTATGGTGGCCGGGTGGCGAGTTGGACGGATGGCGATGCCAGCCAGCCTTTCCATCTGCGCGCCGGGCTGTCCGAAGCGCTTGAGGCGGGCTGGGCCGAGGGCCAGGTCGGCCCGTTCGGAAGCGAGGTGTTCCAGCGCCCGCCGACGGCGACCCTGCTCACGCTCGCCTTGCCGACCGCCGCCGCAGCCGGGTTGTCGGTCGGCGTCCACGAGGCGATGATCGAGCGGGACAGCCGCGAGCCTATGGCGCGGCTGGCCGTGGCGGTGGATGAGGCTGGCGCGGTTGAACTCCGCGCCGTGCAGGGCCAGCGCTACACGCTGCGCGCGCTGGATCGCAGCACGGCGGCGAGCCTGCGCAAGCCGGGCACCTATTGGCTGTCCGCCGTGGCCGAAGGCGCTGGCGGGGATGCGGTGCCGCCGACGCTGCTGCTGCTGCGCGATGACGGCAGCGCGCGCCCGGCCCGCATCGTGGCCGACACGCTGCCGACTCTCGGCCCAACTACGGGCTGGCGCACCGGCTTCAATTTGCGCGGGCCGACCACGCTGTTCGCTCACAGCCTCGGCGGCCCGGTGACGCTGCGCAGCACCGGCGTCGCGACCCAATCCACTCGGAGCCAAGACAATCTCCCGGAAGGCTACTTCGCCTTCACGCTGCGGCCGCAGCCCGGCGCGTTCGGGGCGGTCGAGGTCACGCTAGGGGCACCCGGACTGACTCCGCCGCTGGCTGAAGCGCTGCCGCGCGACCCGGTGCTGCCATTCGGAGTGCAGACGCTTGCGGCAGGCGAGCAGTTCCGCCTGCTCGGCAACACCGCGCCGGGCGTGACGATCGGCCTTGCCGCGCGACCGGCGCCGGTTGCGCTTGCGGAAGGCCCGCTCGCCATCACGCTCGCGGCCCTGGCAAGCACGGACGTCCCGGTCTCGATCACGCCGGGCGGCACGCTGGAGGTCATGGAGATCGGCCGCGGCCGGGTCCCCTTCACCAGCCGCGCAGCCGCCGGCGGCACCATTGTCACGGTGCCGCCGGCCGACCATGCGCGCACCGTCGTGCTGGCCTGGCGACGGACCATGCCGCCGGCCGCCGCGATCCCGGCACCGACGCCATTGGACCAGCAGACCGATATGCGGGCCGGCACGCCGACCTACTTCGACCTGGCGAACCAGCAGAGCGCCTCCTTCGGCCTGTCCGTCGCAACCGGCGGGCTTTATCGCATCGAGACCACCGGGCGGCTGCGCACCGCGGGTCGGCTCGGCACCGCGTTCCTGCCGGAGATCGCCACGGGGGAGGCCAACGGCGTCGGACAGAACATGCTGATGCAGACCATGCTGCGGGCCGGGCGCTACCGCGTTTCGGTCACCGCCGAGGACTCCGCCGGTCATGCCGGCCTCCTCGCGACGCCGGCACCGCTGCTCACCACTGCTGCCCTGGCGCCGGGTGGCACCGTCCGCGCCAGTCTTCCCGCCGGCACTGGGGCGGCCATCCCGATCGACGTCGCCGCGGCCGCCACCCTGCATTTCGACGTGCTGGGCCTGGGCACGGCTTGGGGCGGTCGGCTCGAGGACGAGCAGGGCTGGCCGCTCACTCGGCCTGGTCCGCTGGATGGGCTGGAACGCAGGATGGCGGCGGGGCTGGCTCGATTGCTGGTCGAGCCGTTGCCCACGGCCCGTGACATCGTCGTGCGGCTTCGGACAACGGAGCCGCCAGCCGCGATCATGGGGCACGGCCCGCACGCGCTGCCATTCGGCGCGGCGCAGGCGGCGACCTGGCGCGAGCCCGCCAGCCAGTCCGCGCCACGCATGCCGGATCAGTGGCGTTTCACCCTGGATGGCGCGGCAATGGTGACGCTCACCCTCGATACCGCGATGATCGGTGAGTTGCGCGGGCCGGGCTCGGTGCAGCGGATCCTCGGCACCTGGCGGGGCATGCTGCCACCGGGCGGCTACCAGCTGGACGTGACCAGCCTGGGGCGCAACGACCGTGCGGCCTACACCGTCGCGCTCGACAGCATCGAGCTGCAGCCGGACCGGCCGCGGCAGGTGACGCTTCCGGCGACGGTGCCGTTCGCGATCGACGCTGCGCGCGTGGTGAGCCTGACCAGCTTCGGCAGCACCCCGCTCCGCGCCGTGCTGCGCGATGCCGGGCGGCACGTGATCGGCCGCTATGGACCGCGCGAGGGCGACTGGAACGTCGCCGTGTCGCGTCCGCTAGCGGCCGGTGCCTACACGTTGAATCTCGCCGCGGCGACCGCGCCGACCGTCACGGCGACCGAACAGCGCGATGCGCCGCAGGCGGCCGACGGCGATGCTGCGGCCGACGATAGCGCTGATGACAGCATGTCGGATGCGCAGACGATCGCCAGCCAGACCGCCGAAGC
Organism: uncultured Acetobacteraceae bacterium; assembly: GCA_964613945.1. Taxonomy (GTDB): domain Bacteria; phylum Pseudomonadota; class Alphaproteobacteria; order Acetobacterales; family Acetobacteraceae; genus JAVVHH01. Next base: position 27,250 of record CAZTJC010000018.1, on the reverse strand, counting down.
GAAGGCGACGTCAGCGGCCAGCGACGATGCCGACGCGCCAGCCGCGAGCGACGATGGCAGCCAACCGGCTGCCACGACCGAGATCCGCCTGACGCTGCCGCAGACGCTGGACGCGGTCGCGGCGCCGGCGATGGTCACCGCGCTCGAGGGAAACGGCGTGCACGTATTGTCACTGCCGACGCCGGCCCTAGGGCAGCTTCTGATTGCGCAGGCGCAGTCGGCGGCCGAACTGGTGTTGTCGCTGGAGCAGCGGGGGGGCGCGGCCTGGGAGGTCGTGGCGCTTGACCAGGGACATATGCCCGCGGTCGCCGTGCCGGGCGACGCCGACCCGGCGGAGTGGCGCGTGCAGGCCTGGCTCGTCGATGGCGGGGCCGAACCGGTGCGCGCGGTAGCCCGCACGGTCGCGGCGGACGCACAACCGGCGGGTGAGGTCATGCTGACGACGCTCGATGGCATGGCGGGGCCGCTCGCGGTGGCGCGGGTGGCAGTGCCGGCCGGGTTGGCCGCGGTGCACGCGGGCGATGCGGTGCGGATGGGAAGCCGGCCGGGCCGGGGGCTCGCGTCGGTGGCGGGGGCTGTTTCGCCGGTGGCGGGAGATGTGTGGCTGCTCGGGCCGGCCGGCGCGGCGCGGGTGGAGCCGATGTCGCCGGCAGCGGGAGAGACGATCGCGCTGACGGTGCCGGAGGGTTTCGGCGTGAGCTTGCCGGCCGTCGATGGCCCGCAGCTCTGGCTGGCGCGCGCCGGTGCCGGGCAGCCCAGCCTGGGGGCCGCGACCGGGTGGGCGCCCGGCAGCGTCATCGCACTGGCCGGATCGGCGGTCTCGCTGCAGGGCGGGGCCGGTTCGCAGCGCGTCGATCTGCGGCGGGTGGCGCTGAAACTCGCCGCGCCCGTCGCCGTCGATACGGCGCTGCAGCTCGTGCTGCCGGCGGGCGGCGCGGTGCCGGTCACGCTGCCGCCGGGCGCCAAGCGGCTGGACCTGGTGCTGGCGGCCGGAACCGGCGCCGTGCCGGGGTGGCACGCGCCCCGGCAGATCCAGTGGGCCGGCGACGCCCCGGTCAGCCGGAGCGTCACCGGTGATTGGGTCGATGTATTGCTGGTCAATCCGGGACCGGTTGCGGCACCGGTCATGCTTGCGACCGTGCCGGCGCCGGCAGACAGCCTGGGGCCGGGCGCGGTCCGCACGCGCTTCTTCGGGGCCGCCGGATCGTTCGAGACGGCGGTGACTGGCGCGAAAGGCGGTCGATTGCGGCTTTCCGGTCCCGGCACGCTCACGCTGATCGACGCGGCCGGTTTGATCACCAGCGGCCCGGATCTCCCGCTGACCGGCGCCGGCCGTGCCATCGTCGAGCATGCGGCGGGCGCGCTCGCGCTCTGGGTCGAGGCGCCGGGCGCGTCGCCGTGGCCTAACGCGCCGCTGCAGGCGCTGGCACTGCCGGCGCAGGTCGCGCTCTCCGGTGCAGCCGCCGCATTCGGCCTGCAGGCAGATGGCCCGGCCCTGGTTCACGTCAGCACCACCGCGCCGGTCGTGCTGCGGATCGGCGATGGCCAGCCCGCGCTCTACCCCGCGGGTGCCGAGCTTGACCGGGTGCTGCTGGCAGGCGAGTCGGCGCTGCGCCTGTTTCCGCTCGGCGATGGTGCGCTGACCGGTTCGCTCGCCGTCCGTGCTGCGCCGATCCTGCAAGTCGGCGAGGGGCTTGGCCCGGAGACGATCGTTTCGCCCGGCGGTGCGGCGGCATTCGGCTTCAGCCTCGACCATCCCGCGACGATCGGCGTCGGCCTGCGCGCCGATCCGGACCGCGCCACCGCCCGCCTGCTGGACGAGGCCGGCCGGGTCATCGGCACCGGTATCGCCCAACTCGTCGCGCTGCCGCCCGGGCGCTACGTGCTGGAGGCGCAGGTGCCGCCCGACGCTCCGGCGACCACGCTGCGGGCCGCCATCGTCGGCATCGCTAAGCGGGGTGACGGTCCACCGCCGGACATGGTGCGCGACTACCTGGAACTCGCGGGCATGAAGCCGCAGGGAAACACGCCATGAAGCTCGCCGCCGCCCTGCTGATGCTGCTGGCCACGCCCGCTATGGCGCAACAGGCCCCGTTGGACCGTCTCCATCGCGCCGACGGCGCCCAGGTGCTGCCGGACCGGTTCCTGCGCCGCTGGGACCCGATCACCGTGCTGTTCGGCCGCGACGCCGGGCCGGCGCAAGGCGGCCCGGAAGACGATCCCGGCCGGGTCGTGACGCTGGCGCCCGCCAAGCCCGGCGCCTGGACCTGGCTCGGGCCGCGCACGCTTCAATTCCGGCCCGCAGAGCCGTGGGAGGCGCTGAAGCGCGAGACGGTGACGCTGGACGGCAAGGCGACGACGCTGGTGCCGTTGCTGACACCGCCGAGTGCCACCGGCCCGACCGACGATGCGAACGGCACCGCCGACTTGGACACGATCGCGCTCACCTTTCCGCAGCCGCTCGACATGGCGGTGCTGGCCAAACTGCTGACGGTCGAGGTTCGACCCCAGGGTGGCGGCGTGGCGCGGACGCTCTCGCCGCAGGATTACGACCTGCGCGCCGTCGAGCGCAGCGCGCGGGCGGACCCGCAGACCTACCTCATCGTGCTGCGGCATCCGATCGCGGACGGCCAGGTCGCCACGTTGCACTTGCGCTTGTCCGACGCGCCCGGCCTGGACCAGCCGATCTTCGACCTGCCGCTGCGCAGCGCCGCCCCGTTCCGGTTGAGCGACACCTACTGCGGCGACAGCTACGATCACACGAACACGGACGGCATCACCGTCTGCACGCCGTCGACCAGCAGCCCGGCCAAGCGTCGCCGCGCGGTGCTGCAATTCACCGCGCTGCCCGAGACGCTGAACCCCGTTCAAGCCCGCGACCTCATCCGCATCACGCCCCCGGTGGACGGCCTGCGCGTCGAAAGCGGCGACAGCAACGAATTGCGGGTGAGCGCCGACTTCGCCGCCGGCGTGGTCTACGAGATCGCGGTCGCTGCCGGGTCGCTGCATGACGGGCGGGGGCGGGCGTTGGCTGCCGCCGTCAGCAGCCGCGTGCGCTTCGACCCGGCGGTGCCGGCTCTCGGCTGGGATGCGACGCAGGGGATCGTGGAGCGGCTGGGGCCGCAGATGCTGCCGGTGCGTGGTCACGGCTATGACAGTGCCGACATCCGCGTGGTGCCGATCGATCCGCTGTCGCGCGATTTCTGGCCGTTTCCGGTCGGTGGCATCGCGACCAACGACGCGCGCTCGCCACCGCTGCCGGGCAACGAGCCGGCGCACTATGTCGACCTCGCCCCGATTTCCGGTGACGAGATCGCCGCTCGCATCGGCGCGCTTGGCTCGCCATCGGCCAGCGAGATGCTGGCCCTGCCGATCAAGCGCGGTGGTCTCGATGCCAAGTTCGGTCTCGATCTGAAGCCGACCTTCGCGCGCATCGCCGGCGCGGATGCTCCCGGGACCTATCTGGTCGGCCTGCGCGCCGTCGATGGCGTGCTGCGGCACTGGGCGCGGGTGCAGGTGACCGACTTGGTGCTCACGGCGGTCGAGGATGCCGATCGGGTGCGCTTCGCCGTGACGTCGCTGGCCACCGCGCAGCCGGTGCCGGGCGCCGAGATCCGGCTGCAGGGGGTGCGTGACGGTGCGTTCACCACCTTGGCGCAGGGCATCACCGACGCGGCCGGCCTGTGGACGATGCCGGCGCCGATCGCCAAGGGCCGGGACGGCGAGGCGGCGAGCTTGCGCCGCACCGTCGTGACCAAGGCCGACGATACCCTGCTGCTCGACTCGAGGAACGGCCCGCAGCGTTACGCGAACGGCGCCTGGAGCAAGGCGGATGCGCCTTGGCTCGGGTGGGTCGTCTCCCCCGTCGCGGACCGGCAGCCCAAGCCGAAGCTGGTGTGCCACGTCTTCACCGAGCGACCGATCTACCGGCCGGAGGAGCCCGTGCTGATCGCCGGTATGGTCCGCCGCGCCCAGGCCGGCACGCTGGCCTTTGCGACCGGACCCGGTGAGGTTCTGGTCACCGGGCCGGGCGACCAGGAATGGCGCTTGCCGGCGACGCTGGACGAGGTCGGCGGCTTCCATATCCGCTTCGACGCCAAGACCGAGGCGACCGGCGACTATGCGATCACCTACCATCCTACCAAGGATCAGTCCTGCGGCAGCGTCACGGTCAAGAAGGAGGCGTATCGCCTGCCGACCTTCGAGGCGCTGTTGACGGCGCCGGCCAGCGTGCCGCTCGACGCGCCATTCTCGGTGGATCTGCTGGCGCGCTTCTTCGCCGGCGGCCTGTTGTCGGAGCGGCCGGTCACCTGGCGGGTGACGCAGTTCCCGGCCGTCTGGACCCCACCAGGCCGCGACGGCTTCCTGTTCAGTTCCGACAGCCGCTTCTCCGGCGATGGCAACTTCCGCACCACGCCCGTGCTGAACCGCGAGGCCAAGACCGATGCTGGCGGCGCGGCGCAGTTGACGCTGGACCCCACAATCGAGCCGACGGCGCAGCCGCGGACCTATCTGGTCGAGGCCACCGTCACCGGCGACGACGACCAGCAGGTGCGCAGCACGCAGCGCATCACGGCCTTGCCGCCCTTCGTGCTAGGCGTGAAACAACTGCGCTACCAGCCGAGCCTTGGCGCGATCGATCCGGAAGTGATCGCGCTGGATGGCGAAGGCAAGCCGGTCAAGGACCTGGCGCTGACGGTTAAGCTGATCCACCGCCAGTGGAACTCGACCCTGCAGGCGAGCGACTTCGCCCAAGGGGCGGCCAAGTATCAGACCGAGGTGATCGACGAGGTTGTGGCCGAGCGCCGGGTCGCGAGCGGGGAGGGGCCGATCCCGGTGCATTTCGGTGCGGCCGAGGCGGGCGTGTATGTCGTCGAGGTATCGGCACAGGATCGCGTCGGGCGGACGCAGACGGTCAAGGTCGACCTGTTCATGGCCGGCGACACGCCGGTGACGTGGCAGGCGCCGCCGGCGCAGACCGTGACGCTGTCCACCGACAAGCCGCGCTACGTTCCGGGCGAGACGGCGACGCTGCTGGTACAGAGCCCATTCCAGACCGGCCGCGTGCTGGCCGTGGTGGAGGAGCCGGAGGGGCGGTTCCGCTACGACTGGGTCGACATCGCCAACGGCTTCGGCCGCTACGCCGTGCCGATCCGCAAGGCGCAGACGCCGAAGCTCACGGTCCACATGCTGCTGATGCGCGGCCGCTTGCCCGGTCCGATCAACCCGGCCGCGCCGTTCGACCAGGGCAAGCCGGTGACGCTGGCCGCGACGACCAGCATCGCGGTGAGCCCGGTGGAGAACCGTCTGCAAGTCAGCTTCGATGCGCCGGCGCAGGCCCGCCCCGCACAGGAGTTCGACCTCGTGCTGCATCTGGCCGACGCGGCCGGCCGACCAGTGGCGGGCGAAGCGACGGTTTGGATGGTTGACCAGGCGGTGCTGGCGCTGGCCAAGGAGGCGCCGCTCGACCCGCTGCCCGACTTCTTGGTCGACCGCCCCGCTCGCATGGTGGCGCGCGACACCCGCAACATGGCGTTCGGCGTCATCCCGCTGGCCGAAGCGCCGGGCGGTGACGAGGCCGGCGATTTCGGCATGGAGAACATCTCCGTCCGCAAGAACTTCACGCCGGTGCCGCTCTACCAGCCGCGCGTGAAGGTCGGCCCCGACGGCACCGCGCACATTCACGTCAAGCTGCCGGACACGCTGACCGTGTTCATGCTGCGGGCCGAGGCGGTCAGCGGGCCGGACCGCTTCGGCTTCGGCACCGGCCAACTCAAGGTGCGGCAACCGATCGTGGCGCAGCCTTCGCTGCCGCGCTTCGTGCGACCCGGCGACAGCTTCACCGCCGGGCTGATCGGCCGCATCGTGGAAGGGCCAGGCGGCGCCGGACAGGCGACCATCTCGCTCGACAACCTCGCCGTCAGCGGCCCGAACCAGCAGCCGGTGACCTGGGACGGGCAGCGTCCCGCCCGCACCGATTTCACCGTCACCGTGCCGGAGCCGTCCGCCGGGGCAGAGACCGCGCGTGTGCGCTTCCTGGTGCAGCGGACCGCCGACCATGCCGGCGACGCCGTGCAGATCGACCTGCCGATCCGGCCGGACCGCCCGATCGTCAACCGGCAGGAACTGCTTGCCGTGGGGCCGAACGGCACGCTGACGCTCGCGCCGCCCGCCGAGCCCGTGCGCCCCGCCAGCTTCGCCCGCACTGTCACGCTCTCGACCGACCCGGCCGCCACGCGGCTGATCACCGGTGCGCTGGCGCTCACCCGCCCGCTGGTCGGCGGCGTCGAGCAGCGCATGGCGCTGGCCCGCGGCGAACTGGCGCTGCTGCCGTTCACGCCGCTGCTGGATGCGGCCGGGCTGCGCGAGCGCGTGGCGAGCGACGTCGCCGGCGCGATCGACGCCATCAAGCGGGCAACGGATTCCGACGGGTTGGTCGCGTTCTTCCCGGGCACCCAGGGCCGGGTCTGGCTGACGGCGACGGCGTACCGTGTGCTGGTCGGGGCCGGCCGCGCCGGGCTGCCGGTCGACAAGGCGATGGTCGACCGGATGGCCAAGGTGCTGACCGCGTCGCTGCGGAGCGATTATCCGCACCTGACCGACACGGCGGAGCTGTTCGACCGCGTCACGGCGCTGCTCGCACTGGCTGATGGCGGCACGATCTCGGCCGCCGAGGCAACCGAGCTGGCGCGTCAGACCCCCGCGCTGCGGACCGGAGCGTTGGCCGATGTCGCGCAGGTGCTGGCCCGCTTGCCCGCCACGGACCGGCAGTTGCTGCCGGCGGTGCTGGAGGGCTTGTGGAGCCGGGTCAACCTGCTCGCGCGCGACGGCAAGCCGACCTATGGCGGCCTGGTTGATCAGCCGGCGACGCCGATCATCCTGCCGTCTGAGGCGCGGAGCCTGGCGCAGATCGTGTCGGCGGTCGCGCGGGCGACGCCGTCCGATCCGCGTTTGCCGGTGCTGCGGACGGGTTTGTTGGGGCTGGCGGGCAGTGAGGGGTGGGGCACCACGAACGCCACGGCCGCGGCACTGGAGGCGCTCGCCGCGTCATGGCAGGCGCCGTTGCAGCCGGTGCAGGCCGCCATTACCCTGCCGGACCGCCGTGTCGCCGGCACGCTCGATCAGGCGCATCCGCTGTTGCAGGCGCGGTCGACGGCGATCGGTCCGGCGTCGATCACCGCGCCGGCGGGTACTGCCGTGCTGGCGGCCAGCGCGTTCGTGCCGATGCAGCCAGGCGCCCAGGCGCAACCGGACCAGCACGGCTTCGCCCTCACGCGGACGCTCTACAAGGTCGAGAAGACCGGCCCGATGACCAAGCTCGAGCCGGGAGCCGACGGGGCCGTCCATCTCGCGGTCGGCGATGTGGTCGAGGAATGGGACGAGCTGGTCAGCGACGCCGACCGCCCGCAAGTGGCCCTGACGCTGCCGCTGCCGGCCGGCATGGAGCCGCTCAACCCGGCGCTCGCCACGGCAACTGCCGACGCGACGCCGTCCGCCGCGCCGACGCTGGCGCCGAGTTGGGCCAATTACGGTGACGACGCCGTAATCGCGGTATGGCTGCAATTGCCGCGCGGCACGTTCAGCCTACGCACCCGTATGCGCGCGACGATCGCCGGCAGCTTCACCGAACCGCCGGCAAGCGTCGTGATGCTGTACGCACCAGGGATTTCGGGCAGCACCGGCGGCGCAAGGGTGGCCATCGCGCGGTAATGCCGTGAAGCGCGCTCTCTCGTGCATGGCGATCGCGGCGGCGGCAGTGGCCGGGATCGCCGTGACGCAGATCGTCGGCGACATCCGCCTCGATGCGCCGGCGTCGACGGCCTGGGTGACCGACAGCGCGGGCGGCTTCATCACCCAGATCGGCCATGAGAGCACCCGGCCCGACGGCGGTCGCCAAGTGGATTACGGCTACTGGCCGGTATCGCCGCCGCCCCGCGTGGTCGCGGCGACCCTGGCGCTCGAGGACCGGCGCTTCTGGCAGCATCCCGGCGTCGACCCGGTCGCCGTCCTGCGTGCCGTCTGGCAGCATCTGCGCGGCGGCCGAGGCTCCGGCGCTTCGACGATCGCAATGCAGGTCGTGCGGATGCAGTACCCGCGGCCGCGGACGCTCTGGTCCAAGGCGATCGAGGCCGGGGCGGCGGTCGGGCTGACCATGCGCTACGGCCATGCGGCGGTGCTGGCGCAGTATCTCCGCCTGGCGCCGTATGGCGAGAGCAGTCATGGCATCGCTCATGCCGCGCGCTGGTATTTCGACCGCCCGGCCGTGGACCTCACGGTCGCGCAGGCGGCGCTGCTGTGTTCGATCCCGCAATCGCCGGGCCACCTGTCGCTTCGCCGCGCTGGCCGGCTGCAGGCGCGGGCGCGGCGGGCGATCCTGGCCATGGATCTGGACGCCGCGACCCGCGACGACGCGCTCGCGGCCCTGCCGGCCACCGCGCCGCTGTCGGCACCGCGCCGGCCGCCGGATCTGCTGCTGGTGCAACGGCTGCAGCGTCTCGGCCCGGCGGCGGAGGGGCCGATCGTGCGGGCGACGATCGATCTCGGGATGCAGGAGTGGGTGCGCCGCCGGGCGGACACGCATCTCGCGCGCTGGCGGACCGATGGCGCGCAACAGGTGGCGGCCATGGTGCTGCGGCGGCGCGACCGGGCTGTGCTGGCCGATGTCGGCGGGCAGGGTGGCATCGACTTCACCCGCGAGTTCCGCTCGCCGGGCAGCACGCTCAAGCCGTTCCTTTACGCCATCGGCCTCGATCGCGGGCTGATCACCCCGCAGCAGATTGCCGCCGACACGCCGGAACGGGCAGCCGGCATCAGCAATGCCGACCACGATTTCCTCGGTGCCCTGTTGCCGCGGCAGGCGCTGGCCAACTCCCGCAACGTGCCGGCCGCCGCTCTGCTGCGCCGCATCGGCCTGCAACCCGCGTTCGACGCCCTGCGCCGCCTCGGCCTGCACGACCAGACCGGCTCCCCCGACCGGTTCGGCCTGGCGATGGCGATCGGTGCGCTGCCGACCACGCTTGAGCGCCTGATGCGCGCCTACGCCACCCTGGCCGATGACGGGCGCGACCGATCGCTCACCTGGGTCGCCGGCATGGCACCGCCGAGCAGCCAGCTCATCGGCCTCGACGCGGCGCGGCTGGTCGGGCGCTTTCTCAGCGATCCGGTCGCCCGCCTCCCGAGCTTCCCGCGCTACGGCTCGTCGGAATATCCGTTCGCCGTGGCGCTCAAGACCGGCACCTCGCAGGGCTACCGCGACGCGTGGACCCTGGCGTGGTCGCACGACTATGTCGTCGGTGTCTGGGTCGGGCGCGGCGACGCCGGGCCGATGACCCGGCTCAGCGGCGCGCGTGCGGCGGCAGGGTTGGCGCAGGAGATCATGCTGCATCTGCACGGCAGCTTGCGGACTGATCTGCTGGCCGGCGAGTTCGCGCCGCCGCCGGGTCGCGAGCCGGTCGAGCTATGCGCCCGCACTGGCCGGCCGGCCGCGCCCGATTGCGCTGAGCGGTTGACGGAATGGGTGCATCCGGAGCCATTGGCGGTCACGCTGCCCGAGACGCGGCTGGCGATCACGCGGCCGGACAACAACCTGCATGTCTGGCGCAACCCGAACCTGCCTGCCGCCCTGAACCGCCTGGTGCTGCATGCGTCGGTGGAGCCAAAGGCGGCGCAGATCGTCTGGCTGCTGAACGGCCAGCCGATCTCGACGAGCGGATCGGACGCGCCATTAGTGTGGACGATGGTTCCTGGCCGATACCGGTTCCAGATCAGGCTCGCTTCGCAGGAGTTGGCTTCCGCGCCGGTCAATGTCGTCGTCGAGTGATGCGTGATAAAGCGGAACGAAACGACCACGGGAGAACGCCTCATGTCTGAGCAGCCACGGCGCCGGCATCTCATCGGCGCGGCCGCAATGGCCGGTGCGGCCTTGCTGACGGGCGGCGCGGCCGACCTGCCATCTCCCGACGTGCCGGCCGGGCTGTGGTCGGCCAGTTACTGGGCCACCAAGCACCGCGATGGCGAGGCGATCCGGCTGGCAGTGTATCGCAAGCGGGCGGGGGCACCGGTGCCGGGTGCGGCGGCGCTGCCGGTGCTGTTGCTCGTGCACGGCTCGTCGCCGGCGGCGTTGGCCAGCTTCGACCTAACGGTGCCGGGTCATGCCGACTTCTCGCTGATGAACGTGTTCGCCCGCCTCGGCTACGACGTCTGGACGCTCGATCACGAGGGCTACGGCCGCTCGTCGCAGACCAGCGGCAATTCCGACATCGCCAGCGGCGTGCAGGATCTCGTCGCAGTGACCGACCTGATCCGGGCCGAGACAGGGCAGGCGCGGCAGCACCTGCTGGGCGAGTCCTCCGGCGCGATCCGGGCGGCGGCGTTCGCGCAGGCGCACCCCGACCGTGCCGGCCGCCTGGTGCTCGCCGCCTTCACCTATACCGGCGCCGGGTCGCCGACCCTGGCCAAGCGGGGCGAGCAGACCGAGTTCTACCGCACCCATAACCGCCGCCCGCGCGACCGGGCGATGCTGGAAAGCATCTTCACCCGCGACCATCCAGGGACCACCGACCCGGAGGTCGCCCGCGCCTTCGTCGACAAGGAGATCGTCAACGGCAACAGCGTGCCGACCGGCACCTATCTCGACATGACCGCCCATCTCCCGATCGTCGACCCGGCCCGCGTGCTGAGCCCGGTGCTGCTGGTCAAAGGCGAGTACGACGGCATCTCGACGCTGGAGGACCTCCAGGCGTTCTTCGACAAGCTGCCGAACGGCGACCGGCAGCTGTCGATCATCCGGGGTGCGGCCCACTCGGTGATCGTCAGTCGCGCGCACCAGGCCTTTCAGCACGTGGCGCAGGCGTTCCTGACGATCCCGGAGTTGCCCGCTAGCGGCTGAAGTGGCCGACCAGGCTGTCGATCATCGACTGCCCCATGGCCGCCCGCGTCTCGTGCGTGCCGGAGCCGATGTGCGGCGTGAGGATGACGTTGTCCATCGTCAGCAAGGCGGGCAGGGGACGCGGCTCGTCCTCGAACACGTCCAGCCCTGCGCCGGCGATCGTGCCCGCCTGGAGCGCCTCGACCAAGGCGGCCTCGTCGACCACGCTGCCGCGGGCGATGTTGATCAGGTAGCCTTCCGAGCCGAGCGCGGCGAGCACGTCCGCGTCGATCAGGTGGAAGGTTTCCGGCGTGGCCGGGCAGCAGACCACGATGACGTCGCACGCGGTGGCCAGGGCGGCAGCGGAGTCATGGAATTCATGTGGCAACGCAGGCTTATGGCTGCGCGAGGTGTAGTGCACCGTCATCGACAAGGCCTCGGCCCGGCGCGCGATGGCGCTGCCGATGGTGCCCATGCCGACGATCCCCAGGTGTTTGCCGCGCAGCGAACGTGCCAGGGCGAACTCGCCGGACTGCCACTGGCCATCACGCACGAAGTGATGGGCATGGGTGAGGCGGCGCAGCAGCAGCAGGCAGTGCGCGATGGCGAGGTCGGCGACGTCGTCGGCCAGGGCGTCCGACGTCGCGGTCACCGGGATGCCTCGCTCGGCGGCGGCCTCGACGTCGACGTTGTCGATGCCAGCGCTGAAGCAGGCGATGATCTCCAGCTTGGGCAACGCCTCGATCAGCGCGCGGGAGGCGCCGGCGTGGCCGCTGGTGGCGATGCCGCGGATGGTGTCGGCATGGGCGCGGACCAGCTGCTCGCGAATCGCCGGGTCGCGGCCGTCGAGCATGTCGACGGCGGCATCGAGCCCATCGACGGCCGATTGCATCAAGCTCGCGACGAGCAGGACGTGGCCGGGTTTCCCATTGTTTGTCATGACGATATCCAAAGCTGATTGCGGTTTCAGGCACCGCCTCGGCGCGCTGGCGTCAAGCCCCAATCGGCGTTTCAGCGTATCGGAATGAGCGTGGCCGGCACCGCGAAGCCGCCCGACGCGGCGACCCCGGCGATCGACGCGACGCCGACGATGCCCCAACCTCCACCCGGCGCACGCGCCAGCAGCGGCGCCCCGCTGACCCCACGGGTTCCGGCGCAGGAGTGCTGCAACAGGGTCGCTGCGCCATCGCGGACGGCGGCATCGACGGCGCAAGCGATATCGGCGACCAGGACCTGCGCCCGATCCTGCTCGTAACCGCCGAGCATGACTGGCGTGCCGCTGGCTGGCAGTTGCCGGAGCAGCAGCAGGACGCGGTCGGCCGTGCCGAGAGGTGCGTCGAGGGTCAGGACGGCCCAGTCCGCATCGGGCGAGGCCGCCGGAAGGCGTTCGCCGTTCGGGCCGACGGCAAAGCCAGCCCCGATCTCGACGCCGACGGCGCGGGCGTGTCCGGCGAAGTCGCCATGGTCGTAGCCGGACAGCACGTGAATGGACGACGGCCGCAGTAGCCGACCGGTGCCGCGGCCGAACAAGCAATGCGCGGCGGTCAACACCAGCCGCGGGCCGATCAGCGCGCCGGTGCAGCGGCCGCCGATCTCGGTCTGCACTCGCACCACGCCACGCCAGGGCGCTTGGGTGGCATCGACCGCCACGCGCGCCGCACCGGGGCCGAGGCCCGGCAGCACCGAAGGCGGTATCGACGCTGCTGTAGCCGGGCGCACAACGAGACAGGCAAGGGCGAACCAGATCAGGCGAAAGGACGACATTCGTGGCTCCGACACGTGGCTAGAGCGGAACCGTCACATGCCATGCATCGACCGACTGAGTAAGACGCAGTCCTCATCTGGAGAACACCCGTGAAATTTCGACACTTGCTCACCGTCGTCATCACCGCGCTGACGGTGAGCCATCCGGCCTGGGCGCATACGGAGGCCGGCGTGCCCGGCGGGCTGCTCAGCGGGTTCATGCATCCGCTCTCCGGGCTCGATCACCTGGTGGCGATGGTGTCGGTCGGCCTTTGGGGTGCGATGCTGGGCGCGCCGGCGATCTGGGTGCTGCCGATCGCGTTCCCGCTGGTGATGGCGTTCGGCGCGGTGCTTGGCGTGGTGGGCGTGCCGGTGCCGCCGCCGGAGCTGATGATCGCGCTTTCGGCCGTCGTGCTCGGCCTCGCCGTCGCATTCGCCGCGCAGCCGCCGCTGTGGATCGCGGCGATCATCGTGTCGGTGTTCGCGATCTTCCATGGCTATGCGCATGGGCAGGAACTGCCGGAGGCCTCGAATGCGCTGGCTTATGGCGTCGGCTTCGTGGTGGCGACCGGCCTGTTGCACGCATGCGGGATCTCGGCCGGGCTGCTGACGAAATACCGTTCGGGCGGTTACGCGGTCCGGCTGGCCGGGGCCGGCGTGGCGGTGCTGGGGATGGTGTTTCTGCGCGAGGCGCTGGCCTAAAGCCCAGCCAGGGCGAAGCCGCCGACCATGAGGCCGACCGCGGCGATCCAGCTGCCGCCGGCCCGCAGCGCGATCGTGCGCCATGGCGCGCCCGCACCGCGGAACGTGGCGGCACCAGCGACCACCAGCGTGACCACGGCGTAGCCCGCCAACAGCAGCCCGGCCCCGAACAACACCGGGTCGGTCTGCGGATCGAGCCCGCTGGCGTTGGCCGCGCCCCGGGCGATCCCGACGATGGCGGCCAGCATCAGCAAAAGACCGCCCGGCAACCGCGCCGCGGCGGCGGCCAGCAAGCCCAGGCCGATCATCAGCGCCGCACTGAGCGTGATCGGGTCGGTGCTCCAGCCAGCGGCAATGCCCGCGAGGAACCCGGCCAGCAGCCCGGCAGGAAACGCCAACACGATCCAGCGCGACCAGCGCAGCGGCTGCAGCGCGGCGACCAGACCGAGCGCGAGCCAGATCACGATATCTGGCAAGCCGGTCAGCGGGTGCAGCGCCCCGCCATAGAAGTCGCCCAGGCGCGAAGACACGATATGTGCCGACGCCGGACTTACCGTGGCGGCGAGGAGAAGTGCTCCGAGGGTGAAAGCGCGCATCATGCCACCGCCAGCAAGCGGACCATGCGGCCCAGGAACCAGAAGGTCGCCACCACCCCGATGGCATAGCCCGGCAACTCCTCGGCCCAGCCGGACAGCGTGGCGCCGAGCTTGCGGTGCGCCCATAGCAGCAGCAGCACGACGGACACGAAGGCGAGCTGACCGATTTCGACGCCGACGTTGAACGACAGCAGCGCCGGAAACAGGAGCGCGTGCTCGATGCCCAGCACCGATAAGGCGCTGGCGAAGCCGATGCCGTGCACCAGCCCGAAGCTAAACGCGATCGCCCACGGATATCGCGCCGTCAGCCCGCCTTCGCCACGGTGCAGTTTCACGATCTCCAGCCCGACGAACACGATGGAGAGCGCGATGCAGGCGTTGAGCGGCGCTTCCGGCACGCCGATCAGGCCGTAGGCGGCGGCAGCCAGCGATGCGCTGTGCCCAAGGGTGAAGGCGGTGATGGTCTTCACCAAGCGCCAGCCGCCGCGAACGATGAAGATCAGGCCGAGCACGAACAGCAGGTGATCGATGCCGAGCAGGATGTGGTCGATGCCGACGTTGACATAGGTGGCGGCGACGTCGCGCCAGGTCTGCCAGGTGGGCGTGCCGATGCCGAGGATGGAGACGGCCGGGTTGCCGGAGGTGAGCGTGTAGCTGCGGGCGTCGCCGCCGAGCGGGACGAGCTTGAGCAGCACGGCGGACATGTTGGCGCCGAGATTGTCGATGGTGACGCGCCCGACCAGGCCGCCGGCGCCGCACTCGAGGCTAGGCAGGGCGAAGTGGCATTGCGACGGGAAACTGATCTGCACCTTGTCGGCGCCGATCGTGGGTTCGAGCGTCCAGCCCGCGACGTAGCGGCCGGGATTGACCTCGCGCAGTTCGAGCACGCCCATCGCCGGCTCATGCGCGCGGGCGGCGCCGGCGATCAGCAGCAGCACGGCGAGGATGCGGATCATGGTTCGTACCGCACGTCATAGGTCGTGCGCAGGCGCTTGACGGCGTCCCAGGCGCGGGCGCGGACGGCGTCGGTTTGATACAGCTTCAGTGCCTCGTCGCTGACGTCCTCGAAGCGGGCGGGCTCGACCGCCCGGCGCGAGTCGAGGCGGACGACGTGCCAGCCTTCGTTGGACTGGAGCACGCTCCAGCGATGCAGCGGCAGCGCGAGCAGGCCGTCGCGGAAGGCGTTGCCGAACACCGGCTGAATGCTGGAGATGGGGCGGCCGATCATGGCGCGCGTGGTGCGCTGCAGTTCGTCGGGGTCCTCGTCGGATTCGATGGCGCCGAGGTTGCGGCGCGCGGCGGCCTCGTCGGTGGGGGCGCCGATGTAGAAGCTGACGCGCTCCGGCTCGTCGAAGCGGTCGCGGTTCTTCTCGAACCAGGCATGCAGCTCGGCGCCGGTCGGGTTGGGAGCCTCGAGCTGGCTGAAGATCATCAGCTGCAGCTTGAAGGCGATGCGGTCGCGGATGGTGTCGTCGCCGCGATCGACGCCGAGCAGCTTGCCTTCGCGATACAGGATCTCGCTGGCCACCCAGTTCTCGACCATGGCGTTCAGCTCCGCCGGCGTCGCCCTGCGGTCGCGGTCCTCGTCGAAATTGGTCGCCATCGTGTCGCGCATCGCCCGGGTGACGGTGATGACGCGGGCGGTGCGGTCGGGCGGATGCAGGATCGCGTCGGCGCCGAAGATGAGGCCGGCGAGGGCGACGAAGTGGACCAGCGGCTCGCGCCGGATGAAGCGGGCCAGTCGGCCGGTCCGGCTGGAGGTATCGACCATAGAAGCTGTTCCGATTGTCTTGCGGCGGCTCATTGGAGCCTGCACGGCGCGGTGTCACGCCTGCATCCCGGCCGTCATCAAAGCTTCATCGAAACGCTATCTGCTGCCGCTATCGAGGAAACATGAACGGACGGTAATGAAGTCCCATCACGACAAGACCGTCAATCGGAGCACAATTTCATGTCCTCATCGCGTATCGCGCTAGCGATCACCGGGGCTGCCAGCGTCACCATCGGCCTTTCGGGCGGCCTTTCTACCGCCGCCAGCGCGCAGAGCTGGGTGCCCAACAAGCCCTTCATCAAGAACTCGCCCTACGTCGCTGGCGACATGCACAACCACACGACCTGCACCGACGGTTCGGTCTCGACCGGCTATCTGCTCGACCGCACGCTGGGGTCCGGCAACACCGGCGGCGTGCCGAATTTCGGCATCGACTGGTTCACTCACGGCAACCACGGTGGGTCCGGCAACCGCGACTGCCGCTTCAGCGACACTACCGCCAGCAACGGCGACACCACCACCTACTGGACCGACACGCTGGGCCAGAGCATCCAGGGCATTACCATCAGCCAGATCAAGGGCGATCCGTCATTCTCGACGCTGACCCCGCCGGGTGCCACGACGTCGCGCCGGGTGCAGAACATGTATCGCTGGCAGTCGATCGGCGAGGTCGAATACCCGATCATCGTCCAGAAGTCGCAGCAGTATAAGAAGGTCGTCATCGAGGGTCTCGAGACGATCACGCCGGGTCACGAACATACCGATGTCGCGGTGCTGAACGGCGAGTTCCCCACCAGCGGGACCGGCAATGCCAACAAGATGGCCGAATTCGAGTACCGGTGGGACCGTTCGGATGCGGACACCACCGGGCCGGTGGATGCCAACGGGCAGTCGGTCTGGACCGGTAAGAGCTTCAACAACAACGGCACGCTCGGGCACCAGAAGTCGGTGATGAGCGTCGCCTGGCTGCAGGCCAACGCGCCGCTGACCAGCTACTACGTCCCGACCCATACCGAGCGTGCCGGCGCGTTCAGCGCCACCACGTCGGCCGGGTTCAACATCGAGAACTTCCGCGACTTCAACAATGCCGGCCCGACGGTCGCCATCGGCATCGAGTCGCCCGGACATTTCGCCGAGAACAACCACTCCTATTCGAGCAACGCCGTCGGCGGCGCCACCTATGGCGGCGGCGGCGTCTACACCGCCAAACTGGGCGGCCTGTGGGACGGCCTGCTCGGCGAAGGCCGCAACTCATTCATGTTCATCAGCTCCGACTGGCATCAGCGCGGCGTGTTCGGCGCCCGCGACCTGGCCACCACGGCTGACTTCTTCCCCGGCGAGTTCACCCGCCTCTACATCCCCAACCAGACCGCCTTCCGCGCCCAGAGCGTGGTCGACGGCATGCGCTCGGGTAACACCTTCTCCGTGCCGGGCGACCTGATCGGGTCGGACTTCACCTACCGCGCCACGGTCAACGGCGTGACCAAGACGATGGGTCAGACGCTGGAATACACCCCGGGCGACACCATCACGGTCGAGATGCGCATGACCGTGCCGATGAAGAACAACAGCCCGTACAGCTTCAACAACCCGATCCTGGCGCAGATCGGCCTCGCCCAGCCGCTCAACGCGCCGCAGGTCGACCACGTGGACCTGATCCGCGGCGACATCACCGGCGTCATCGCGCCGAGCGACCCGCGCTACAATCAGCCGGTCAACCAGAGCGGCGTGGCCGGTGCGTCGCTGGTCTACAACACCTCCACGCGGATCTTCCAAAGCGCCTACAACCCGAACGCTGCCGGCGCCGCCGGAGCGAGCAAGGTGATGACGCTGACGCCGCTGGCGACCGGCTACCGTCTCGAGTTCACCACCACCTTCGTGGCACCCACGACCGGGCCGTTCTACCTGCGCGCCCGCGGCACCAACATCCCGCCGGCGACCCCCAATGCGTCGGACAGCCAGGGCAACCCGACCATCGACACGCTGATCGACAACATTCCCTGCGCCGACCCGGCATGTCCCGCCCACATGCCGACCATCAACGGCACCCGCCGCGTCGACAACGACGTCGAGGCGTATTCCAACCTCTACTTCTACGCCAACCCGATCTTCTTCCGCCCGGTCGGCACCGACAAGCTGTTGGTCGAGAAGAACGCCGACATGGCGGCCAGCTTGGCTGGTGCGCAGGCCTCGGCCCGATAAGCTTGACCCGGATGAGCAAGTTCGCCGTCGCGTTCGTCCTTCTCTTCTCGGTCAGCCCGGTCTGGGCTGGCCCGGCGGAGCAGGCGTGCCTGGACGAACTTGCCGACACTCGGCGCTATGCGGCGACGTTGCCGGCGGGGGACATCTCCCGCCGGTTCGCCGAGAGCGAATTGAACACCGCCGAGACCGAACTCAACGCCGGAGAGGTCGAGGACTGCGCGCCGGCCGTGGCTCATGCGCGATGGATCGTCCGCGTCAAACCGTACGTGTTGCGGCCGGGCGAGACGCTGGGTGTGCCGGGACGCGCTTACTAAGCCATCGTGTTGTTTACATGCGGTTGAACCCTCTCCTTCTGGGAGCGATGCTGGCCGGGTCGGGTTTTGCCGGTCTGGCCTACGAGGTCGTCTGGACCCGCATTCTGTCGGCGACGCTGGGGTCCGACATGATGGCCACGCTCGGCGTCGTCACCGGGTTCTTCGCCGGCCTGGCGCTCGGCGCCCTGTTGCTCGATGGCCCCATCGGCCGCAGCCGCCGGCCGGCGCTGATCTACGCCTTGCTGGAGATCGTCATCGCGCTGTGGGCGGTGGTCAGCGTCTGGCTGCTGCCGGCGGCCGGGCGCGCCTTTGTTTCGTCCCTGGGGCCGCAACCGCCGGCGATGCTGCTTGGAGCCGCCGGCTTTGCGCTGCCGGCGCTGGTGCTGCTGCCGGCGACGGCGGCAATGGGTGGCACGTTGATCGCGCTTGAACGCGTGATGACGCAGCTTCGACCCGGCGCACGCGTCGTCGCGCTGGTCTACGGCGCCAACACCGCTGGCGCGATGGCGGGCTGCCTGGCCAGCGTCTTCGTGCTGCTGCCCTGGCTCGGCGTCAGCCGCACACTGTTGACCCTGGCCGTCATCAACGTCGCCTGTGTGCTGATGGCGTCGACCATCGGACCGGCCCGGGCGGTGCCGCGGCAACCGGCCGGGCAGGGGCGGCGCTGGCTGTTGCTGCTGGCGGGGACCGGGCTGTTGGGCATCGCTTTCGAGGTGCTGGCGATCCGCCTGGCGGCGCAATTACTGCAGAACACCATTCACAGCTTCGCCGTCCTGCTGGGGGCGTATCTGTTCGGCACCGCGATCGGCAGCTTGCTGTGGCAGCGGGCCGGCATCGCGCCGGGCAGGGCGGTGCTGGCCCACCTGCTGACCGTCGCTTCCGCCGCGACGGTGCTGACGGCCGGGCTGGTGCGATGGGTCGGCCCGATGGCGCTCGACGCCGGGGTGGTATCGATGGGGGCCGAGTTGGCGGTGGCCGCCGGGCTGTTCGTGATTCCGGCGGCGGCGATGGGCGCGCTGTTCGCCTGCCTCAGCCAGTTGGTGCGCGACGAGCGTGGCTCGCTAGGCTGGGCGATGGGCGTCAACGCGCTGGGTGCGGCCGTGGCGCCGGCGGTGGCGTCGCTGGCGATCATCCCGACGCTGGGCGCAGTGCGCGGGATCGCCGCCGTCGCGCTCGGCTACCTTATTATGATGCCGCGATCGACCTGGCGGGCGGTGCCGCTGGCTGCGGCGGCGGTGGCGATCCTGCTCTGGCCCGGCGTGCCTCTGGTGCGCGTACCGGCGGGAGGCGCTTGGTTGGACACGCGCGAGGGACCCACGGCGACTGCCAGCGTTGTGCGGGACCAAGCGGGTGATCTATTCCTGGAGGTGAACGGACACTTCCGCATGGGCGGCTCGGGCTCGCAGCTTTCCGATTGGCGGCAGGCGCACATCCCGCTGCTGCTGCATCCGAACCCCCGGCGCGCCCTGTTCCTCGGCGTCGGCACCGGCGCGACGCTGGCCGGTGCGGCGGCGCTGCCAGGGATTGAGGCCACTGGCGTCGAACTCTCGCCTGAAGTGGTTAGCCTGCTGCCGCACTTCGCCGCGCCCGGGGCACCGGCGCTGCCGCCGGTGATCGTGGCCGACGGCAGGCGTTTCGTCGCCTCCGCACCCGGCAGCTACGACGTGATCGTCGCCGACCTGTTTCATCCCGCCCTCGACGGCACCGGCGCGCTCTACACGCTCGAGCACTTCAACGCCGTGCGCGACCGTCTCGCGCCCGGCGGCCTGTTCTGCCAGTGGCTACCGCTTTACCAACTCGACGATGCCTCGCTGCACGCGATCACCCGCTCCTTTCTCGCGGCGTTCCCGGGCGGCACGGCGTGGCTGGCGCATTTGAGCCTACAGACGCCGATGCTGGCGCTGATCGGCACGCGCGACGGTGCCGCACTCAACCTCGCCGATCTCGGGCGGCGCCTCGATGCGCCCGCGGCTCGCGCGGCGCTGGAGCGGACCGGGCTGCGTCGTCCGATCGACCTGCTCGGCCTGTCGCTGGGCAGCGTCGCGCCGCTGGCCGGACCTGGCCCGCTGAACACCGACGACGACCCGTTCGTGGCCCTCGACGCCCAGCGCAACGTCCGCGCGCTGCAGGCCCCGCCGGCGTCGCTGCTGCTGCAGGTGCTGCACGAGATGGATGACCCCATACCCGCTTCGGGCGATGCCGCATTGGACGGCTACCGTCGCGCGCGCGACCGATTTCTTGAGGCAGGCGCCGCGATCCCGGACGGGCTGGACCAGCGCGACCTAATGAATGCCGCCATCCCGGGACTGCTCGACGCCATTCGCCTCAGCCCGGCGTTCGACCCGGCCTATCGTCCACTCTTGGCCATGGCTGGCGCCTTGATCGCGCCGCCGGCCGATGCCGAGGACCGCGCCGCCGGGCTCAGGCTGCTCGGTGCAATGTATCAGGCGGCACCGTCGCGGCCCGAGGCGGGAGAATTGCTTTCCCGCCTCGGGCCGTCGCTTCGTTAGGCGCGGCGGCGGCGAACGCCGATCATGGCCAGCCCGGCGGCCAGCAGCGTCAGCGTCGCCGGCTCCGGCACCTGGATCGCCAGGTCGTTGATGAAGCGGTCGGCCGTGCCAAAGCCGCTATCGGCGATCGTGCCGCCGAAGGCGACGACGGTGCCGCCCGGCGACGTGGTAAAGCCACCCTGACCACCGGAGACCGCGGCGTATTGCGTGCGGTTATCGGGGTTGTAGGCCAGCGCGCCGGCGTCGCCCGCGGTGAAGGCGTTCGCCTGCAGCAGGGTGCCGGTCGAGCTGTAGCGATCGAACGGCCCGACATTCTGGCCGCGGTTGGCGACCAGGGCGCCGGCTTCGAATTCGAGCCCGTTGCAGTAGCTGCCACAGTTGCCGATGGTGAACGAGCCCAGTGAGGCACCCGTCAGCGACAGGCGATTGACCCGGTTGCCGCCGGTGAAGTCGCCGGCCAGCAGCGCGCTGCCGTCGAACGTCAGCGGGCCCAGGGCATTCTGCCCCGTCTTGTAGGTCGCGCCGAGCGCGCCCGTGCTGAGGTTGAACGTGTAAAGGTTGCCGTTGGTGTCGGACGAGACGTAGCCGGTGTTGCCGACGATCGCGATGCCGTTGGGATTGAAGCCGGAGCCGAGCGTGACACGCTGCAGCAACTGGCCGGTGAGCGAGAACTGCTCCGCATAGGCGTTGCTGCTGGTGCCGGACCCGGTGGCGCTGGCATCGACAGCCCAGATGGTGGTGGGAACGGCCAGCGCCGGGCCAACCGACGCGAGCACGCCGGCCAGGGCGATGGGAAGAATGGATTTCATGGACGTTGATTCCGCAGTGACGAGACTGTCCGTCGCATAGCGGGAGACGAGATTACAGCGACGAGATTATGACAGCTTGTTCATGTTTGCCCGATCCAACGGCTCTAGTCGTCGGCGGGACCCGGTTGCCGCAGCACCAGCCCGAAGGTCGCGCCCGACTGGGGCACCGCCGCTGCCGCCGCTGCCGCCGCTGCCGCCTCCAGTGAGACCACGATTTGCCGGCCGGACTTGTCGAGGCGCACGCGGCCGGGTTCGATGCCGCTGACGACATAGTCGCCGATGTGTTCGCCGATCGCGGCTGGAACCGTGCCGCCCGGTTCTGCGAACAGCGCGGTGCGTTCCCCCGGCCCGATCAGTGTGCCGGTCAGGCGCGGCAGTTCAGCGGCCGAGCAATCGCCGGCGCCAAGCAACAGCGCTGCGACGAGCATGCGCCTCACGGGGTCAGGCCGATCGTGTAGCCCCAGCTGTCGAGCCGATCTGGGATGGCGTTGAAGGCCAGCGTGATGCGTTGGCCGCCCTGATTACGCGGAACCTCGTGCAGCAGGTAGCTGGGGAACAGGATCATGTCGCCGACGCCGATCTCCGGCGTCACGTATTTGCCCGCGTTGAACGGGCCGATCTGCGCGGTCCGGGAATTATGGCGAAAGGTGAAGTCGGTGCCGCCCGGGTTGCGGACGAACACGGTGTGCGCCGACGGGTGCGACGGGGTCAGGTAGATGATGCCGGAAACGAAGCTGTTGGCATGGCCGTGCATGGACTGGCCGCCACCATGCTCGAGCACGTTGGTCCACATCTCCTTGACTACCCAGCCGAGCCGATCGCCGAACAGCAGGGTGCCGAACTCGGCTACCTTACCCGCCGCGACATCGGCGACCCGGCGATACAGCGGGCTCGCATCCGGGCGGATGATCTCCGTGTGCGACAGCTGGGCCGAGTTCGAGTTGCGGCGCAGCCGGACGTCGAGGATTTCGGCGGTCAGCGCGGCCACCGTCGCCGGGTCGAGAAAGCCCGGCGAGCGCATGAGGGGGATCGGAAACAGCCCTTCGATCTCGTCCATGCGAAAACCTCCAAGCGCACGTGTGGGCGCCGGTTATACGGATGATTCCCGGGCCGATAGTGGCAGTCCGATGACAATGCCCGGGCTGGGTCGGTTGCCGAGCCCCGGCCGATGGTGGCTAGCTGAGCCCTGACGCAAGAGGATTGAACAAACGATGGATCTCGATCTCACCGGCAAGGTCGCCGTCATCACCGGCGGAACGCGCGGCATCGGGCTGGCGGCGGCGCGCGTGTTGGCGGCCGAAGGGGCGAGCGTCGTCCTGGTGTCACGCACCGAAGCCGAGGCGGTGAGCGTCGCAGGCGCGTTGGCCGACGAGTTCGGGCGCCCGACGCTCGGCGTGGCGGCGGACACGACCGATGATGCCGCCGTGGCCGGCATGGCGGCCGCGGTGGAGCGCGCGTTCGGCGGTGCGCAGATCCTGGTCAACTGCGCCGCCGCGCCGGCGGGGCAGGCAGCGGTGCCGGCGGCATCCGAGACGACATGGGAGTCGATGCAGCGCCACATGAACACCAAGGTCATGGGCTACCTGCGCACGTCGCACGCGCTGTTGCCGGGCATGCGCCGGGCGAGGTGGGGGCGGATCATCAACATCAGCGGCCTCGGCGCGCGCCGTACCGGCGACCTCGTCGGCACGGTCCGCAACGTCGCGGTGACGGCACTGAGCAAGAACCTGGCCGACGAGCTGGGCGGCACGGGGATCACGGTCAACACGGTGCATCCCGGCCTGACGCGGACGGAGAAGGTCGATGCTATGATCGCCGCCCGCGCGACCAAAGAAGAGCGCTCGTTCGAGCAGGTCGAGGCGGAGATGGCGTCCAGCCTGTTGCTGGGCCACCTGCCCACG
>CAZTJC010000018.1:2547-3735 GCA_964613945.1 uncultured Acetobacteraceae bacterium | reverse complement strand
TGGACTTCGATGCTGCTGAAGTTGGGCTCGACGGCTTCGGAGAAGGTGATCGCGACCTCGGTGGGCGCGGTGGCGACCGTGCTGTCGACGGCCGGGCTGGCACTACGCAGATGCGCATGGGCCAAGGCGGCACCGGCGCTGCCGAGCAGGGTTGCGGTGATGATCAACGGGAAGGTGAAGCGGGACATCGGCATTTCCTGTCAATTCATTTTCATGCCCGGCATTGCCGGGCTCGGGGTGGCGCCGGGTGCACTGGATGCGCCGATGCCAGCGATCGGAGCACTGAGATCGAGCGGCGGCGATTTGGCGAAGGTGAGGTGTAACTGGACGGTTTCGCCACGCTTCAGCGGCGCTTTCAGGCCGGTGAGCATGATGTGATAGCCGCCGGGCTGCAGCGCGACAGCCTGACCCGGTGGCAACGCCAACCCGCCGACCACCTCGCGCATGCGCATGATGTTTCCGTCCATGGTCATGTCGTGCACGCTCGCGCCACTGGAGGCCGGCGAGGTCGCACCGACCAGCCGATCGCCGTCCGGGCTCGTCAGCGTGACGTAGAACGCACCGGTGCTGGCGCCGGGCGGGGTGGCGCGCGACCAGGGGTGATCGGCCACGATCTCGCCGGCGATGGCAGGCGCGCCGAATAGCAGGATTCCTGCCAGTGGCAGCAGTTTTCTCGATAAAGACATTTGGGGTCCTCGACAGGGCAGGGCCATACGGCCGCGCCAGGCAGCGGGCCGCTTCACGGTGCTCAGATCGGGGCGACTGGCGGTCCCGTTGGATAGGCGGTCACGCGCGGCTGGCGCGGCGGCCCGGTCGAGCCAGGCGGCGCACCAACCCGGCCAATATCGCCGCCGACAACCTCCGGCATCACCGCCGGCGCCGGCATCGGCACGCCGACCTCGCTCACGACATGACACGCCGGGCACACCAGGCAGGCAGGGTCGTGTCCTGGCGCCGGCGGTGCATCGTCGTCGAGGCCGGTGTGGCAGATCACGATGGCGCCGGCGATCGCGTTCGGCATCGGGGCCGCCATCGCCATGGACGAGACCAGCAGCCGCACGGCGAGGAACAATGCCGCCAGCAACAGGCCGGGCACCCCTCTGGTCGAACTCCGCAGGGCGGATGGCGCCAACATGGCGCCGTGCTAGCCCGCGCTCGGAGCATCGACAAGCCCGGTTGTTGACCGAC
>CAZTJC010000018.1:0-2447 GCA_964613945.1 uncultured Acetobacteraceae bacterium | reverse complement strand
TTGGGCAAGGCGTGCGTGGTCGCGATGGTTGTCACCGCCGGGTTCCAGGGGTGGGAGCTGATCGCCAGCATTCCCGGTCTGATCGGCACCGCCTATGGCTGGGTGGCGATGGGCAAGTTGGCGCTGTTCGGCGTGCTGTTCGCCTTCGCGCTGGCTAATCGCTACCGACTGGCGCCGGCGCTGCTCCGCGGCGACCCGGCGGCGGCCAAGCGCAGCCTCGTTCGCAGTATCGCGGTACAGACCGGGTTCGGCCTGGCCATCATCGTCGCGGCCGGCGTGCTGAGCAATTTGCCGCCGTCGTTGCACGAACAGCCGGTCTGGCCGTTCCCGGTGCAGCCGAGCCTGGTGACCGTCAACGAGGATCCGGAGTTCAAGCAGATTGTCGTGCTCGCATTGGTCGAGTTGGCGGCTGCCGGGCTGCTGCTGGCGGGGGCACTGGCCCTGCGGCGGTGGCGGCCGGTGGCGGTGGCGGTGATGACGCTGACCGCCTGGTGGGCAGTGCCGGACCTACGCCTGCTGTTCGTGCCGGCCACCCCGACCAGCTTCTACCGCTCGCCGACCGGCTTCGCGGCGGCGGCGATCATTCATGGCGCAGCGCTGTATCCCGAAACCTGCGCCGCGTGTCATGGCAGCACCGGCCACGGCGACGGGCCACTTGCCGCCGGCCTGGCCGTACCGCCGGCCGACCTGACTGCCGCGCATCTATGGGGCCACACGGACGGCGAGATGTTCTGGTGGCTGACGCATGGGATCGAGGCGCCCGACGGTAGCCTGGCGATGCCGGGCTTCGGCGAGGCATTGTCCGTCGACGACCGATGGGCGTTGATCGACTTCCTGCGCGCCAACAATGCCGGCATCGCCAAGCGCGGGAGCGGCAGCTGGCCGGTCCCGCTGGCAGCGCCGGAGCTGACCGCCGCCTGCCCGGATGGGCGCCGGCTGACCCTGGCCGATCTGCGCGGGCGCGCCGTCCGCCTCGTATTCCCTGGCGCGACCCCGGCCACGCCGCTGGATGATGCCGTCGTCACAACGGTCACCGTCGGGGCGCCGGGCCCCGGCTGCGCCACGACCGACCCGGCCGTCGCGCAGGCCTACGCCCTCGTGCTCGGCACCGACGCCGCCGGGCTGTCCGGATCGGAATTGCTGATCGACCCCAATGGCTGGATGCGGTCGGCCGAGCCCGGCACGCTTTCGCCCGCCCTCCTGGCCGCGCTGGTCCAGGAGATCTGCACCAACCCGCTCGCTGCTGGCTCCGAAGGTCATCACCATCATGGCGACTAAATCCTCCAAACTCCTGCCGCTGATCGTCAGCGCGATTGCGGCGGTGCTGCTCCTCGGCGCCGTCGCGCTGCTGTCGATCGGCCGTCCGGCTCCTGCACCGGACTCGCAGGCCGATGCCGTCGGCGGCGCGTTCACGCTGACCAATGGCGACGGCAAGACCGTCACCGCCACCGATCTGCACGGCAAGTACCTGCTGGTCTATTTCGGCTACACCTTCTGCCCGGACGTCTGCCCGACGACGCTCGCCGACATTGCCCAGGCGCTCGACAAGCTGGGCGCGACAGCCGACCGCGTGCAGCCGCTGTTCATCACCGTGGATCCGGCCCGCGACACCCCGGCCGTGATGCGACACTACGTGACGGCGTTCAGTCCGCGCATCGAGGGCCTGACCGGCACCCCGGCCCAGATCGCGGACGTGGCGAAGAAATATCACGTCTATTACGCGGTGCATCCGGCGAGTGCGGGGTCGTCGGACTACACGGTGGATCATAGCTCGGTGCTTTACGTCATGGGCCCCAATGGCGGCTTTGCCGGCATCATCCGGGCTGACCAGAACCCGGATGGCATCGCCCACGATCTCGGCGCGATCATGTCGCGGTAGATGATCGAAACGCGCAGAATACTGCGCGTTTTGGTCATTGCGATCTGATCTAATCAGGGTTACCTCGATCCCAGAAACAAAGTTGCGCATTTTGCGCAAATGACTGGGAGTGACGATCGATGCAGATTGGGATCAAGCAGACGCTGGATCGCATCCCCGGCGGCATGATGATCGTCCCGCTGGTGTTCAGTGCCATCCTGGTGACGTTCGCGCCGACCACCGGGGCGTTCTTTGGCTCGTTCACCGGCGCGTTGTTCACCGGCGCGCTGCCGATCCTGGCGGTGTTCTACGTCTGCATGGGCGCCACGATCTCGGTCCGCTCGCTGCCCCGGGTCGCACGTCACGGTGGCGTACTGCTCGGCAGCAAGATCGCCATGGGCATCATCGCCGGGTTGATCCTCGGGCACTTCCTGGGCGAAGCGCCGATCACCTCGGGCTGGTTTGCCGGGCTGTCGACGCTGGCGGTGGTGGCGGCGCTGAACGACACCAATGGCGGCCTGTACATGGCGCTGATGAACCAGTACGGCAAACCGGAGGAGGCCGCGTCCTACTCCATCATGACGCTGGA
>CAZTJC010000017.1:58371-65370 GCA_964613945.1 uncultured Acetobacteraceae bacterium | reverse complement strand
GGATTGAGATTAATCCGGTGAACTTGGGAATTTCGCATGGATCGACAGGACGTCTTCTCACTTCACAGTAACCTTCGTGATCAGATGCGCGAGGTGGAGATGAGCATTTCGGACTATCTCGATTGCTGCCAAGACGACCCCCAATGCTACGCCAGTCCAGCTGAACGAATGCTCCACGCGATCGGTGAAGCGGAGATGGTCGACACGTCGCGCGACCCGCGGCTGAGTCGGCTGTTCCTCAATCGAACCGTGCGGATGTACCCCGCCTTTGCCGAATTCCATGGCATGGAGGAGAC
This sequence comes from uncultured Acetobacteraceae bacterium, assembly GCA_964613945.1. GTDB lineage: Bacteria > Pseudomonadota > Alphaproteobacteria > Acetobacterales > Acetobacteraceae > JAVVHH01. Next base: position 65,074 of record CAZTJC010000017.1, on the reverse strand, counting down.
CATCGAGCGAATCGTCGGGTTCTTCCGACATTCCGCTCAGGGATTAGAGGAGCGCAAACAGGTGCTCTACCTCCTCGGCCCCGTCGGCGGCGGCAAGTCCTCGCTGGCCGAGCGGCTCAAGGCGTTGATGGAGCGAGAGCCGATCTACGTCCTGAAAGCAGGCGAACAGCTCAGCCCGATTTTCGAGAGTCCTTTGGGATTGTTCGATCCGGAGACGATGGCCGATGCGTTGCGCGATCGCTACGGCATTCCGCGCCGGGTGCTGACCGGGATCGCGAGCCCGTGGGCGTTGAAGCGGCTCGAGGAATGGAGCGGCGATATCCAGCGGTTCAGGGTGGTGAAGCTATTTCCGTCCCGCCGCAAACAGGTCGCTATCGCCAAAACGGAGCCCGGCGATGACAACAACCAGGACATCTCGGCGCTGGTCGGCAAAGTCGATATCCGCAAGCTGGAAAGCTATAGCCAGAACGACCCGGATGCTTATGGCTTTTCCGGCGGGCTGAACCGGGCCAACCAGGGCATTCTCGAGTTCGTCGAGATGTTCAAGGCACCGATCAAGATGCTGCACCCCCTGCTGACGGCGACCCAGGAAGGCAACTACCTCGGCACCGAGAATATCGGGGCGATCCCGTTCCACGGGATCTTGCTCGCGCATTCGAACGAGGCGGAGTGGCAGACCTTTCGCAATAACCGCACCAATGAGGCGTTTCTCGACCGCGTTTGCGTGATCAAGGTACCATATTGCTTGCGCGTGACTGAAGAAGGCAAGATCTATGAGAAGCTGATCAGCGGCTCTGCTTTGGCGGACGCGCCATGCGCACCACACACATTGGAAATGCTGGCGCGGTTTGCCGTGTTGTCGCGACTCAAGCCGCACGCCAACTCGCGTCCGTTCGCGAAGATGCGGGTCTATGATGGCGAGAACATCCGCGAGACCGACCCCAAGGTGAAGACGATGCAGGAGTATCGCGATGCCGCTGGCGTCGATGAGGGCATGGATGGGATCTCCACCCGGTTCGCCTACAAGGTCCTGTCGGCCACGTTCAACCATTCGTCAAACGAAGTCGCGGCCGATCCCGTGCATCTGATGTATGTCCTCGAGCAGGCGATTCGGCGCGAACAGTTTCCGGCGGAGACGGAAGCGGCTTATCTCACGACGATCAAGAGCGAACTGGCGTCGCGCTACTCCGAGTTCATCGGCAACGAGATTCAAAAGGCTTATCTCGAGAGTTACGGAGACTACGGACAGAACCTGTTTGACCGATATTTAGACTATGCTGATGCGTGGATCGAGGATCAGGACTTCAAGGACCCCGATACCGGCCAGATGTTCAATCGGGAATTGCTCAACGCGGAACTGACCAAGATCGAGAAGCCGGCGGGCATCGCCAATCCGAAGGATTTCCGCAACGAGGTGGTCAAGTTCGCCCTTCGCACGCGGGCAGCCAATGCCGGCAAGAATCCGTCATGGACGAGCTACGAGAAGATGCGTGAAGTGATCGAGAAGCGGATGTTCAGCCAGGTGGAGGACCTGCTGCCGGTGATCAGCTTCGGCTCGAAGAAGGACAATGAGACCGAGAAGAAACACACTGATTTCGTCAGTAGGATGGTTGCGCGCGGCTATACCGAGCGACAGGTGCGGCGGTTGGTGGAGTGGTACATGCGCGTCAAGCAGTCGGCTTGAGGCAGCTGATTGGACATCATCGATCGGCGGCCAAATCCGCACGGCAAGAACCTGGAGAATCGGCAACGGGTGATCACGCGCGCTCGGGCGGCGTTGTCGCAAGCGATGCGCGAGGCGATCGCGGGCGGCACGCTCCGCGAGGTCGGCAAGGACCAGGCCGTCACGATCCCATCCGATACGCTGCACGAGCCGAGTTTCCACACCGTGTTCACGAGTGGCCAGCGGCACATCGTGCTGTCGGGCAACAAGGAGTTCACGGCCGGGGACCGTATCGAGCGACCACCCGGTGGGGGCGGTAACGGGGGCGGCCCGGGAGCAGGACAGGGCGAGGGGCAGAGCCAGGACGGATTCCGCTTCGTGCTGAACCGCGACGAATTCCTGGACCTGTTCTTCGAGGATCTCGAACTGCCGGACCTGATGAAGAACCAGATCGTGGCGACGGAAACGGTCGCGCCGGTGCGGACCGGCATCAGCATGGACGGCTCGCCCTCGCAGATCGACATGGGGCGGACGATGCGGCACTCGATGGCCCGGCGCATCGGTCTCGGCCGGCCAAAATCGCCGGAGGTCACGGCGCTACAGGCCGAGATCTTCGCGCTGGAGGATGCCGGTCGCGATCCGGAGCGGCTCGTGGTGCTGCGGGAGGAGCTCGAGTTAGCGCTGCGTCGGATGGCGCGGGTGCCGTGGATCGATCCAGTTGATTTGCGTTATCGCCGTTTCAGCCAGGTGCCCAAGCCATCGGCACGGGCGGTGATGTTCTGTCTGATGGACGTATCCGGCTCGATGACGGAGCAGATGAAGGATTTGGCCAAGCGCTTCTTTCTCCTGCTGCACGTCTTCCTTGAGCGGCGCTACAAGCGCGTGGAGTTGGTCTTCATTCGCCATACCGAAGTGGCCGAAGAGGTCGACGAGCAGGCCTTCTTTACCGATACGCGTAGTGGCGGGACGGTGGTTTCGACAGCGCTCGCGGAGCTGATCCGTATCCAGAAAGCGCGTTACCCGCGTGATTCGTGGAACATCTATGCCGCCCAGGCGTCCGACGGCGATAGTTCGCGCGACGACACGCAGAAAGCCGTCGCGATGCTGGAAACCGATATCCTGCCGATCGTGCAGCATTTCGCCTACATCGAGGTTGCGGCGTCGGGAGCGGTGATCCGCGGGCCCACGGATCTGTGGGGCGGCTACGAGCCGCTATCGCAACGGGCGACTCGGTTGGCGATGCGCCGGGTCGCAGATAAAGGCGAGATCTTTCCGGTGTTTCGGGATTTGTTCGGTCGCAAAGCGGCGGCCGCGCCGTGACGCTGTTGTTCCAGGGCACGGATTGGGACTTCCCGATCCTGCGACGCAGCTACGATGCTATTGAGCGGATTGCCTGCGAGGAACTCGGGCTCGAAGTGTATCCCAACCGGATCGAGGTCATCACGTCCGAGCAGATGTTGGACGTCTATACCGCCCATGGCATGCCACTGACCTATCGGCACTGGTCCTATGGTAAGCGTTTCCTGCAGCATGAGGCGAGCTATCGGCAGGGCTATACCAGCTTAGCCTATGAGGTGGTGATCAACTCGAACCCGTGCATCTCCTATTTGATGGAGGGCAATACCGCGACGATGCAGGCGCTGGTCACTGCGCATGCGGCGTTCGGGCACAACCATTTCTTCCGCAACAACCATCTATTCCGGCAGTGGACCCAGGCTTCCGCCATTCTCGACTACCTCGAGTTCGCACGCCGTCACATCGGCGATTGCGAGGACAAATTCGGCGTGGCGGCGGTGGAGCGGATCCTTGACGCCGCGCATGCGCTGTCGCGCCATGGCGTGCACCGACATGGCGGAGCCCGCTCAATCGACCTCAAGGCGGATAGCAAGCGGGAGCGGGAACGGCGCGAGTATGACGAGCGGGTCTTCGACGATCTTTGGCGCACCGTGCCTGGCAAGCGTACGGCGCCCGAAGCCGACTCAGTCGGTGAGCGCCGGCGCAAGATGGGGCTGCCCGAGGAGAACCTGCTGTATTTCCTTGAGAAGAGTTCGCCGAGACTGCAACTTTGGGAACGTGAGATCATCCGCATCGTGCGGCTGATCGCGCAGTATTTCTATCCGCAACCGCAAGTGAAGCTGATGAACGAAGGCTGCGCCACCTGGGTGCATCAGCGGATCATGACCCGGCTGCACGAGACAGGTCAGATCGATGACGCCGCCTTCCTCGAAGTGCTGCATTCCACGAGCAACGTCATCATGCAGCCGGGCTTTGAATACGGTCCGAGCTTCAATCCATACGCGCTGGGCTATGCGATGATGTGCGATATCGAGCGGGTTTGTGCGGAGCCGACTGTGGAAGATCGGCGGTGGTTTCCCGACATCGCTGGCAATTGCGATCCGGCCGGCACGCTACGTCACGCCTGGGCAAATTTCCGCGACGAGAGCTTCGTGCTGCAATTCCTCTCGCCGGCGGTGATGCGGCAGTTCCGCATGTTCCGGATCATGGATGACAGGGCCGAGCCAACCCTGCTCGTGGATGCGATCCACGATGATGCCGGCTACCGCGCCATCCGCAGCAGCCTCGCGCGTACGTATGACCCGGCGGATAACGATTCCGATGTGCAGGTCGTCGACGTTGACCTCCTCGGGGACCGTCGTCTCATGCTTCAGCATCGTACTAGGCCGGGACGTTTGTTGGCCAAGCGCGACGCCGAGCTGACGCTGCAACACGTCGCCGCGCTATGGGGCTACGAGGTTCGGCTCGAGGAGGTCGATCGCGACACGGAGCAGGTGCTCGCTACACATACGGGTAACAAATGAGGCCCCTCATTGGCTGCGCGACTAGAGGGCGTTATGTACTCTGGTCCGGTCTGCGCTTAACGGGAGCGGATATATGCTCTCGCGCGCTGCAAGCCGTATCCGTCTGATGTCGGCGACAAAGAGTGATCGCTGATCGCGCCTTACCTGACCCTGATGACAGAAGCGGCGCCGCAACGGGCCATTCTCTGCACAAACTGTTCAACGCTTTGCGCTAGGTCATCCGCTGCGGCATTGCCTGGCGCGCCAGGCCCAACGACTTCCCGCCATGGGCGGAACAGCTCAAGGTTCCGCATGCGGAGCACGTGGAATAGCTGCGAAAGGGCGGTCTATCAGCAGTCGCGGCGCTGGCTAGCTGCGGGGTGCTTTGAGGCCCTGGCGCAGAACCTGCGTGCGGTGCTTCGCCTCGCTGCAGGTTGGCCGGCTGATCCAACAGCGGCCATCATTGACAGCCGCACCCTGCGCTCGACGCCCGAGAGCGGCACCCGCGCCGGTTATGACGGCGCCAAGCGCAAGCGCGGCTCCAAGGTGCACATGGCCATCGACACGCTTGGACACCTGCTGGCCCTGCACGTCACATCGGCCGATGTCGGCGACCGGGCCGCCGCCGCACGTCTTGCGGCAGACGTTCAGAACGCCACCGGTGAAACGGTCAGTCTGGCCTATGTTGACCAGGGCTACGGCAGCCAAGCCGCCGCTGACGTGGCCGCAGCCGAGGGCATCGTATTGCATGTGGTCAAACTGCTCGAAGCCAAGCAAGGATTCGTCTTGCTGCCTCGACGCTGGGTTTGGAAAGGTCGTTTGCTTGGGCCACGCGCTTCCGCCGACCGGTCAAAGACTACGAGCGGCATGCCTCAACACTCGCTGGCTTTCATGTCGTCGCATTCGTCGGATACATGCTCAGAAGAGCCGCCGAGCTACTAAAGAGTGTGTAACACCCTGTAGATGTTCGGTTTATTCACTTGACTGTCAATCTAAGTTCAGACTCTACAGAAATGTTTGGAAATATGATCCGTTACCACGGATTTGCGAACTGATTTCACTGCTCGATGACATTAAGCGAGATTTTTAAAAGGTTGCTAAACTAGGGTACTTGCGATGTTACAGATCTCACCAATACCGTTGAAAAACTCGGGGTTGCGGCGCGACTGATTTGCTGATTCCGTTATTCTCGAACAGCAACGGGGTGCGCGGAATGATGGGACGGCAGGACGAGCCGGGGCGCTTGTTCTATCGCTTCAATCTCGAGCGCCATATCCCAGCAGACCACCTCCTGCGCCGGATCGACGCCGTACTGGACCTCAGCGAGATCCGCCGCTCGCTGGCGCCGTATTACGCCGCCACCGGCCACCCCTCGATCGATCCCGAGTTGATGATCCGCATGCTGCTGATCGGTTACGCCTTCGCCATTCGCTCCGAGAGGCGCCTATGCGACGAAGTGCACCTCAATCTGGCCTATCGCTGGTTCTGCCGGCCCGGTCTCGAGGGCGACGTTCCCGACCACTCCACCTTCTCCAAAAACCGGCACGGGCGCTTCCGCGACAGCGACCTGTTCCGGCGGCTGTTCGAGCATGTGGTGCGGCAATGCATGCGAGCGGGCCTGGTCGGCGGTGAAGGCTTCGCCATCGATGCCAGTGTGATCGCGGCAGATGCCAGCAAGGGCCGTAAAGCTGATGGCCGCCAACCATCTGGCCGCCAGACGAAGATATCACCCGCCCGGTGCGCGAGTATCTCCACGCCCTCGACGCGAACGCTGCGGCCGAGGCTTTGCCACCGCCGGACGACAATATGCCGCCGGGCAATCCAGCGGCCGAACCAAAATTTACATCGCTCACCGACCCGGCGGCGACCTGGACCAACAAGGGCCAGATGAAAGTCATGTTTGCCTACGGCTGCAATTACCTGATCGACCTGCGGGCGGCGGCGATCATCGTTGACGTCCAGGCGACGCCGGCACGATGGAGCGCCGAGGTCGCCGTGACCAAGACCATGCTGGCCAGGACCGAGACGTGTTTCGGCCTCAAGCCGACCCGGCTCGCAGCAGACGCTGCCTACGGCTCGGGGCTGATGATCGGCTGGCTAACGCGACGGCTCAGGCTACGCGGGCTGACCGGCGCCTCAGATGAGTTTCTGCTCGCAGCGACGGTTCAGAACCTCAAGAAGCTCGTCCGGAACGTCGCGGTCGGACCGCCGGAAGTGATCGCACGCACCACATAGCCACCAA
>CAZTJC010000017.1:18226-58271 GCA_964613945.1 uncultured Acetobacteraceae bacterium | reverse complement strand
CGGAACGTCGCGGTCGGACCGCCGGAAGTGATCGCACGCACCACATAGCCACCAAGCCCGTCGATCATCCAGACCGACGGGCCAACGCTGAAGAACTCCAGCGCAACCCGGCTCGGCAGACCACTCGGGCTCGTATCGAACCAAACCTTTTTCAACGGTATTCACTACAATCGCGAGAAACTTTTAGTCTACGCTGTTTTTAACCTTTAGCTGACCGCACCGGCAGCAATGATCCATGACGCCAAACCTCGCCGTTGCGTCCTGATCAGCCCATCCCTACGCTGCCCTAAACAAAACAAAAGGGGGAAACGATGGCGGACATCAGAACGGATGATGGTTTCATCCGCCAGGCGAGTGGCCTGACCATCGGCGACCTCTTTCGCCAAGCCGTCGCCAACCACCCCGAGCAGATTGCCCTCAAAGATCGCTACCACGCGCTCACTTATACCGCTTTGGCCGATCGCGTCGCCCGCCTCGTCCGCGCGCTCTCTAGCCGTGGCGTTGCTCAGGGCGACCGGGTCGCCATCCTATCCGAGAACCGCCGCGAATACGTCGAACTCCAACTCGCCTGCGCCGAGCGAGGCGCTATCATCGCCTGCCAGAATTGGCGCCAAGCCGACCCGGAACTCTCCCACTGCTTGCGCCTTGTCACGCCCACCCTCGTCTTCGTCTCCGAGCGTCACGCTCCAGCCCTTGTCCGCCTTGCCCTCGACATTCCCACCATCACCTTCGGCTCGGACTACGAGACATTCATCGACAACGCTCCTGACGATGCTCCGCCCCCGCTACTCGACCCCGAGGCCGGCGCCGTCATCCTCTACACTAGCGGCACCACTGGCATGCCCAAGGGCGCCCTCATCAGCCACCGCGCCATCATCGCCCGTTCCTTGGTCTCCCGCATCGACGGCGGCACCATCCCCGGCCGTGCCTTTATCGCCTGGGCGCCACTTTTCCATATGGTTTCCACCGATCCATCCTTTGCCACCCTGATGACCGGCGGCACCGTCATCACCATGGACGGCCTCGACGTGCCCGAACTCGTCGCCTGGATTGGCACCGAAACCCTTAACCACCTAGTCCTCATGCCCGGCATGGTCGACCGGGTCATCGATGAGATGAACCGTACGGGCACCAAGCCGGTCGGCCCAGACAGCATCGTTTCCTGCGGCTGCATGGCTGACCTCGTTCCTCGCCACCAGATCGCCGAAATCACCACCCTCTTGAACGCCCCCTTCCGCAACAGCTTCGGCGCCACCGAAACCGGCAGCCCACCGGCAGGCCGCGCCAACGTCGCGGTCGGTGACCGCCCCGAGCGACTCTCCAAGCTGCAGAACAGCCTTTGCTCAATCCGCCTGGTCAACGAGGACGACATTGATGTCCCGGACGGCGAACCCGGCGAACTTCTCATCCGCGGCCCTACCCTCTTCAGCGGCTACTGGGCCGCCCCCGAAACCAACGCCCGCGACTTCCGCGACGGCTGGTTTCACATGGGCGATGTCTTCGTCCGTAACTCCGACCGCTCGCTCGACTTCGTGGACCGCCGCAAATACCTCATCAAATCCGGCGGCGAGAACATCTATCCCGCCGAGATCGAGAACGCCCTTCGCCTTTCTCCCCGCATCTTCGAGGCCGTCGTGGTCCGCCGTCCTGACGACCGTTGGGGCGAAGTCCCCGTCGCCTTTGTCGTACCCACTCCAGTCAAGCCGGGCGACCCCGAACTCACCGCCGACGACGTGCTCGCCGCCTGCCAGGGCCGGCTCGCCCGCTACAAGATCCCTAAAGACGTGATCTTCGTCACCGACGCTGACCTCCCTCGCAGCACCACCGGCAAAGTCATGCGCCATGACCTCGAAGCCCGCCTCCGTGCGCCATCTCCTACCCGTCGTAGCGTCCTTGCCGGCCTCGCTGCCGCCGCGCTCCTTCCGCGTCGCGCCCGCGCCGCCGAACCCACGCTCCGCTACGGCGTCCTCACCGACATGAGCGGCGTCTTCTCCGATGGCACCGGCCCGGGCTCCGTCGCTGCCGCCCGCATCGCGATCGAGGAGCTCGGCGGCAGCGTTCTCGGCGGCGGCATCGACCTCGTCGTCGCCGACCACCAGAACAAGCCTGACGTCGGCGCCGCCATCGCCCGCGACTGGTATGACCGCGGCGGCGTCGACGTCATCCTCGACGTCCCCGTCTCTTCCATCTGCATCGCCGTCCAGAGCATCGCCCGCGAGCGCAACAAGATGTTCATCACTTCGGGCGGCGGCTCGGCCGAACTAAGCGGCAAATACTGCAATCCCAACTTCATTCAATGGACCTATACGACCTACGCGCTGGCCAACGTCGCCGGCAAAGCCATGCTCCAGCGCGGCGGCGACACCTGGTTCTTTATCGTCGCCGACTACGTCTTCGGCCAGCAACTCGAGCGCGACACCGTGGCCGTCGTTCAGGCCGGTGGCGGCCGGGTCCTCGGCCGCGCGCCGCATCCGATTGGCACCACGGATTTCAGCGCCGCCCTCCTGGCCGCCAAGGAGTCCGGCGCCAAGGTCATTGCCCTCGCCAACTCCGGCCAGGATGCCCAGACCGCCATCAAGCAGGCCGGTGAGTTCGGCATGCTCGGCAGCAACCAGAAGTTCGTCTCCCTCCTGATCGACGTTTCCGACATCCGGGCCATCGGCCTGGACGTCGCCCATGGCCTGATCGCCACCGCCGGATTCTACTGGAACATGGACGACCGCAGCCGCGGCCTCGCTGCCCGCTTCGCCGCGAAGATGAACGGGCGCGTCCCCGGCATGATCCAGGCCGGGGTTTATTCCTCCGTGCTGAACTACACCAAGGCTGTGGCTGCGGCCGGTACCAAGGACCCGGCGGCGGTTCTCAAGGTGCTCCACGCGGCTGATATCGACGACGCTTTTGCCCGCCATGGCAGGCTACGCGCAGATAACCTCGTGACCCACGACATGTACCTGGCGCAGGTGAAGTCTCCCGAAAAATCCACCGGCCCGTCCGACGTCTACGATATTCTCGGCACTGTCAGCGGCACCGACGCCGCGCCACCGCTGGCGACCAGCGCCTGTCCGATGCTCAAAGCATGACCTTGCGTGACTGCGCCGCCATCACCGGCATCGGCGAGACCGACTACACCCGCGGTAGCGGCCGCACCGCCCTTGTACTCTCGCTCCAAGCCGCCCTCGCCGCAGCCGCCGATGCGGGGATTTCTCCACGCGACATCGACGGGGTCATCGCCATGGGTGGCCGCGGCGCTATTGCCGAAGACGTCGTCACCAATTTCGGTATCCCCGACCTGCGACTTTCGCTCCAGGTCCCGATGGGCGGTGCCAGCGCCGTCGCCGCCCTGCAAACCGCCGCCGCCGCTATCGCCACCGGCATTTGTCGCCACATCCTCATCGTGATCGGCCGCGATGCCTTCCCAGGCAGCCGCATCTCCACCCGGCTTTACACCATCCCCGCGTTCCGCACGGTTGGCGAGTTCGAGCTTCCCCTCGGCGCCGTCTCGCCTGCCCAGCACTACGCCCCTATGGCCCGGCGCCACATGGCCCAATATGGCACCACCACCGAAGATTTCGCTGCGATTGCCGTTACCACTCGCCGACACGCCGCCCTGAACGACCGTGCCCTTATGCGTAAACCCATCACAGCAGCCGACCACGCCGCCTCCCGCATGATTTCCGACCCTTTTCGCCTACTCGACTGCAGCCAGGAGAATGATGGTGGCGCCGCCGTGATCGTCAGCGCGCCCGATCGCGCGCGCGGACCCAAAATCCTCCTCAGCGGGCTCGCTGAAGGCCATCCGGATTCGCCGGCCTCCATCACCCAGCGCGATGATCTCACGACGCTTGGCGTCGCCAAGGCCGCTACTCGCGCCTTCACCATGGCCGGTATCGGTCCGCGGGATATTCAAGTCGCCGAAATCTACGACTGCTTTACCTACATCGTTCTTTGCCAACTTGAGGACCTCGGCTTCTGTGCCAAGGGCGACGGCGGCCGCTACGTGCGCGAAACCGGCCTTGGCCTCGACAGCCGCATGCCTGTCAACACTCACGGCGGCCTGCTCTCCCAGGCCCACATGGCCGGCATGAACCACGTCGTCGAACTCGTCCGCCAACTTCGCGGCCAAGCCGGCCTCGCCCAAGTTCCGAACGCCGAACTTGGTCTCGTCAGCGGCTATGGCGACATGGGTGACGGCGCTGTCGCCATCCTACGGCGGGCGGCCTGATGCAGATCGTCCCCACGCCAGATACCGAACCCTACTGGACTGGCCTGCGCGAAGAACGCCTCCTGCTTCAACGCTGCGCCTCCTGCGGCGTCGTTCGCCATTACCCTCGCCCAGTCTGCTCCGCCTGTTTCTCCATGGACGTCGCCTGGGTCCGAGCTTCCGGTCGCGGCACCGTCCACAGCTGGACCGAGACGCACCACCCCTTCTTGCCTGAGTTGCGCGAGGCCGTTCCCTATATCCTAGTCACCGCCGCTCTGGACGAAGGAGTTCGTCTTCTCGCCCCTCTCCGAGGTCGCCAAACCGGGCTGCGGATCGGCGCCCTCCTTCAATGCCGTTTCGAACCCGCCGGTGACTGGACCATCCCCGTTCTCATACTCGACCCATAGGACAGGTTGCGCCTCCTCGGACCCCTTCCCCATGCCGCATAACCGTCGGCATATCGCCTGCGATGGTCGTGCGCCGCACATCGCGCACTTTGCCCTAGTTGAATTGCTTGATGTGGAACAGCATGGAACGCATCCGGCACAGCGCGGATGGCCGCGACCTTAAGGCCGTGTTTTTGGACCGACTCGATCGCACGCAGGTTGAGAGGCCGGTTGAGGTAATACGCCTGGCCATGGACGGTGGAGGTTGCCGCATCGATGCGGTCTACAGTCTGCTCGGCGCAGCTTTCCAGACCCGGCGTGAAACAGGCGGAGACAGTTCCCGATGCTGTCGGGCGCTCGGCACCAGCCATCGCAAACGCAGGGAGCAGGAGCATCGCGCAGGCGAATACCCAGTCTCGCATGCACTCGCATATCGCGATTGATAGAGAGATGGAATAGGCAGCGCCCTGCTAGGGGATGTCGTCGAACTCGCCATGGGCGGCAGTGGCGGGTTTAGAGTGCCCGGCGCGCGAGCGCATGACAGAGCGGCAGCCGACATTGCCGACGGTTATGTGACTAGCCAGGTCTGACACGGTCAGAACTCCAAAAGGTTGTCGCGGAAATGCGGGTGGGTGTAGCTCCGGCGCATCAGACCGCGTTTCTGCAGCGCCGGCACCAGCCCATCCTCGATTTCGGCAATCGAGCGGCGGCTGATATCGGGAAGCGAGAACAGGAAACCGTCGCCGCCGGCCGCCTGCATCGCCTCGTCCATCTGAGCCGCCACATCAGCGGGAGAGCCGACCAACTCAACCGAGCCGCCATCGCTGCTGTAGGCGGCGATGGCATCGCGTAACGTCCGGTTGCCGGCTTTTAGCTTGAAATCGTCGAGTGTCGCTTGGTGGCCGTTGGTGGTGAGTTCGGCGACGGGCGCGTCCAGATCGTATTGGGCAAAATCGATGTTGGTGATCTTGCCGAGAAAGGCGAGCTTGCGGTCGACCTGCTCAAGGGTGCGGGCGGTGCGGTGGGCTTTGAGCGTGATAGCCTCCTCAGTGGTGGCGGCGATGATCGGAGCCACGAGGAACAAGATCTTGCAGCGGTCGGGGTCGCGGCCGTGGGCGACCATGCGGCTGCGGACGTCATCGCGATAGGCGCGCATGCGGTCGACACCCTTGACGCTGGCGACGATGGTATCGGCGTGCGACGAAGCGAATTGCCGGCCCCGCGGTGAGCCGCCGGCCTGCGCAATGACCGGTCGACCTTGCGGTGCGGGCCCCGAATTGAGCGGTCCACGCGAGGCATAATGGCGGCCGCGAAAGTCGATCTGGCGCACTTTGGTGTGGTCGACAAGCATGCCGTTCTCGCGATCGGCGACGATGGCGCCGGGCTCCCAGGAGGACCAGAGCTGGTTGACCAGATCCATGTATTCGTCGGCCATGTCGTAGCGAAGATCATGGTCGGGCAGGCCGTCCAGGCCAAAGTTGCGCGCTGCAAAGTCCGAGCTGCCGGTGACCATGTTCCAGCCGGCGCGACCGGACGAGATCTGGTCGAGCGAGGCCATCAGACGCGCGAGCAGGTAAGGCGGATAGGCGAAGGTGGCGAAGGTTGGCACGATCCCGATGCGCGACGTCGCGGCCAGCATCAGCGTGGCGACCACGGAGGGATCCTGCCGCGGCACGGCGATGCCGTTATGCAGGTAGATCTCGCGCGAGGCAGCGTAGCTCTCGCCGATATAGGAGGAGTCCTCGAGCAACACGTAGTCGAAGCAGGCCCGCTCGAGCGCGCGCGCGACGTCGACGAACAGGTCCGGCACCATCCAGGTCTCGCCGATGCGGCCGGTCCAGGGTTCGCCCCAGGCCTGAACGCTGGAACCTTGCAGGAAGAGGCCGAGGTGGAAGGGGTGTGCGCCCATCGACATACTCCTTGGTTTACAGTCCGAGACTGTCCCTGATGCGCCCGTAAGCTACGCGGGTGGCCACCCCGGTGCGCCAGAGCGAGTGGAGCTTGATGGTCTTGATGTCGGTGACCGGCATCGAGAGTGCCTCCTGCGCAGTCCCGGTGAGGCGGGCGGCGATCTGCGTACCCATCGCGGTCGCCATGGCGACACCGCGGCCATTATAGGCGAGAGCGGCGATCACGCCCGGCGCGGGCTCGTGCAGATGCGGATAGTGGTCGGTGCTGATCGCCAGTTGGCCGTTCCAGAAATGCGTCCACGTCACGCCGCGCAAACTAGGGAACAGGCGCTCGGTGTAGGCGATCAGGTAGCGGAACCGCGCCGGGTCAGAGGTGTCGACGGATGGGCTGCGGCCCCCCATCAGCAAGCGGCCATTGGGGTCGACCCGGTAGTACACCGTCATGGCGGCGATCTCATAGACGACAGACCGGGCCGGCATCACCGCCTGGATCTGCGCCTCGCGCAACGGTTCGGTAGCGGCGATCATGCTGAACACCGGCACGACGCTCTGCGCCAAACCCGGCCATAGCGCGTCGGTATAGCCGTTCGTGCACAGCGCGAGCCGTTCAGCGGTGACCCAGCCCGTTGGCGTCGTCACCTGCCAACCGGCCGCCACCTTTTGCATGTGGAGCGCCGGGCTGCCGCCATGGATGCGGGCGCCGGCCTGCCGCGCCGCCCGGGATAGGCCGCGGGCATAGGCCAGCGGGTTCACCATGCCGCCGCGGCGATCGATCATGCCGCCGACATAGTACTCCGTGCCGGTGGCCGCTGCGATCCCGGCTGCATCGAGGAAGACGGTGTCTGCGCCGCGCTCGGCCCATTGTCCCACGGCCTTGCGGATCTGCTCGGTGGCCCCCAGGCGCTTGGCGGCCCGGATGGTGCCGCCGCGATGCGCCTCGCAGACGATCTGGTGCCGCTCGATGAGGTCAAACACGCGCTGCGGGGCGCCGCCAGACAGGGCATTCATGCGGCCGCCCAACTCGGTGCCGAAATCGGCCTCGACCTGGTCGGGGTCGAATTTCAGCCCCGGATTGACCTGCCCGCCATTCCGGCCCGAGGCGCCCCAGCCGATCTCGTGGCTCTCCAGCAGCACGACATCCACGCCCTGTTCGGCCAGATGTAGCGCCGCCGATAAGCCGGTGAAGCCGCCGCCCACGACGATGACGTCTGCCCGTGTGTCGCCCTCGAGCGGCGGGGTCTCGATCCCCGGGGGCGCGGTGTCGGCGTAGAGGCTGCGGGGGAGAGGGCGCCGGGTTGCGTTGGCGCTCATCCCAGCAGGAACTTGTTCCAGCGGCCCCGCACGGCATCGACGTTATCGCCCCACCACTCGGTGTCGTAGATCAGCATGTCCTTCTTGATGTCCGGCGCGGTCGGCAGTTGGGCCAGCCGCTCGGGCGGCAGCAGCGCAGCCGCTTTGTTGTTGACGAAGCCATACGGGATCAGCGTCGACAACCGGGCCTGCGACGTCGCCAGGGTGATGAAAGCGGCAAGCTTCTGTGCGTTCTGCATGTTCGGTGCCCCTTTCGGGATCGCCCACACATCGGTGCGCAGAAGCTGATTCTTCCAGAGGATTTTCACCGGCGCGCCGCTCTGCTGGATCGCGTAGAGGCGGCCGTTCCAGGCCGTCGCCATCGTGACCTCCTTGTCGTTCAGCAACTGCGCCGGCTGCGCGCCCGCGGTCCACCATTTGTCGACGCTCGGCTTGATCTTGGCGAGGCTCGCGAACGCGCGGTCGAGGTCGATTGGATAGACCTTATCCTTCGGCACGCCGGATGCCATGATCGCCACTTCGAGGTCAGGCGACAGGCCACCAGAGCCGGCCTGCAGGGAGCGGGTACCGGGAAAGGTCTTGGTGTCCCACAAATCGGCATTGTCCGTCGGCGCCTTGGACCCGAACACGTCGGTGCGGTAGCCGATCACCTGGCCGTAAGGCAGCATGGCAATGCTGTCCTTTGCCCGGAAGGCGGCATCGATGTTGTCGGTGTCGAACAGGCTGTAGTCGATCGGCTCCCAATAGACGCCCTTGCGGCCCAGGTTGATTACCGAGGCACGGTCAAACTCGCCGACGTCGTATTCGACGTTGTTGGTGTCGACCATCGCCTTGACCTTGGCGATGTCCGGCCCTTCGGATTCGAGCACGCGGATGCCGCTCAGCTCCTCGAACGGCTTGAAATACGCTTGACGCTGCGCTGCCTGCAGCGCGCCGCCATAGGAACACACGCGTACGGTGCCGCTACCCTTCAGCTTCTCCGGGATCGCGCCCGGCGCCGGTAGCTCGGGGGACGCGGCAAAGGCCGGGAACGTCAGCTGGCTCGTCATCGCCGCGGCGGCCGCCGCGGTCAGGCCGAAGCGGGCTGCCCCGGCTATGAAACGACGCCGACTATGGTCGGCGACGTGCGGTGGCTCCGTTGCCATACGGGCCAGGAGACGCTCGAGCTCGTTCGGCATGATCATGATCCTTGTTCAGGTCCCGAGGATGCGGCGCTGTTGGATGCGCCGGCGCAATAGCTCGGCTAGCAGCATCAGCCCGGTGGTCGTGATGATCAGCAGCGTCGAGACCGCGGCGATCGTTGGGTCGATGTCGAAGCGGATCTCGTCGAACATGCGGCGCGGCAGCGTGACGGCAGCGCTACCGGACAGGAACAGCGCCACTAGCAATTCGTCAAACGAGGTGATGAAGGCGAACACCGCCCCGGCCAGGATACCGGGCGCGATCAGCGGCAGCGTGATCTGGCGGAACGTGCCGAGCGGCGACGCCCCCAGGCTCAGCGCGGCACGCTCGAGTTGCGGATCGACCGCGTGCAGCCCGGCGCCCACGTTGATCACCACGAACGGCACCGCCAGGCAGGTATGGGCCAGCACGAGCGCGACCGGATGGCCCACCAGGCCGAAGCGCGCATAGACGAAGTAGGCCCCGATCGCGACGATGATGCCCGGCACGATCACCGGCGACAGCACCAGCGCCTGCACCATTCGCTTGCCGATGAATGCGCCGCGCGCCAGCCCGATCGCCGCCGGCGTGCCGAGCAGGATCGAGAGCAGCGTCACCGGCAACGCGACCTGGACGCTCATCAGCGCCGCATCGGTCCAGGAGCGGCTATCGAAAAATGACCGATACCAGCGCAGGCTGAAGCCCGGCGGCGGGAAGCTGAGATAGCTGCCTGAGGAAAGCGACAACGGCAGCACGATGATCAGCGGCAACAGCAGGAACAGCAGGATTAGGATCGCGAGGGTGCTCTGACCAAACCGGGCCACTCAGATCGTGCCCGGAACAGCGCGGGCGCCGGTCAGCCGCGCCAGGCCGGCCGTGACCAGCAGGACGAGCGCCAGCAGCACCGCCGCCATCGCGCTCGCCGACGGCCAGGCCAACTGGCCGACCTCATCATTGATCAGCACGGAAATCATGACGTCCGACGATGCGCCGACCAGAACTGGCGTGATATAGAACCCGATCGCCAGCGTGAACACGAGCGTGACGCCGGCGCCGATGCCGGGTCGCGAGAGCGGGAGCACGACCTGACGCAGGGCGCCCCAGGGCGTTGCCCCCAGCGACTGCGCGGCCCGAACCAGCCGCCAATCGAGGCTGCGCAGGCTGGCGTAGATCGGCAACACCATGAACGGCAGCAGCACGTGCATCATCGCCAGGCACACCGCCAGTCTCGTATTCAGCAGCTTGACCGGCGTGTCGAACAGGCCCAGCCCGACGAGCAGATTGTTGACGATGCCATGCCGCTCCAGCAGCGCCATCCAAGCGTAGGAGCGCACGAGTACGCTGGTCCAGAACGGCACCAGAACGAGGATCAGGGCAAAATTGGCGACCGCTTGAGGCAGCCGCGCCAGCCATAGCGCGAGCGGATAGGCCAGCAGCAGGCAGCACACCGTGACGATCAGCGCGATTTCGAGCGTGATCTCCATGACCCGCCAGAACACGCCGGAGGCGAGCAAGTCCCGGTAGGCGGCCAGCGACCAGGTTCCCGGTTCGATACTGCGCAACAACATCGCGCCGACCGGATAAACGAAGAAGACCAGCAGGAAGACCAGTAGCGGTAGCACGAGCATCGGGCTCGCTACACCCGGCTTTCGTCCGCCGCTCCGCCATCGTGCTGCCTGCACCATTGCCCTCCAGCCGCTGCATAGACCGTGCCAAGCGGGCTGGTGGTCGTCAAATGTTATTCGCCGGTGCAGCATTTTCTCGACAGTGGCGTCCCGGTTCCCGCAGCATGCCGAGAATGGACACCCTCGCCCCACTAGCCCAGGCCGGTTCCGGCGCCCCGGTCGAGTTGCGCGGCATCAGCAAGGAGTATGGCCCGCATCGCGTGATCGACGGGCTCGACCTCGACATTCGGTCCGGCGAGTTCATCACGCTGCTCGGCCCGTCCGGCTCGGGCAAGACGACGACGCTGATGCTTATCGCCGGATTCGAGCGGCCCAGCCGCGGCACGATCCGGATTGGGGGCACCCCGGTTCAACAGAAGCCGCCGCACACGCGCAACATTGGCATGGTGTTCCAGAGCTACGCGCTGTTCCCGCACATGAACGTGGCCGAGAATATCGCCTTCCCGCTCAAGCAGCGCGGTATCGCACGGGCAGAGCGGGAACAGGCGGTCGGCCGGATGCTGGATTTGGTGCAGCTGCCAGGTCTGGCCGGGCGCTTTCCGCAACAGCTCTCCGGCGGTCAGCAGCAGCGCGTCGCCATCGCGCGGGCGATCGTGTTCAACCCGCAAGTGCTACTGATGGACGAGCCGCTAAGCGCGCTCGACAAGACGCTGCGGGAATCATTGCAGCTCGAGATCAAGCGGCTGCACCAGCGGCTGGGCATCACCTTCATCTACGTTACCCACGACCAGCGCGAGGCGCTCGTGATGTCGGACCGGGTAAGCGTGATGAACCAGGGCCGCATCGAACAGATCGCCGCCCCGGCGGTGATCTACGACGCACCCGCCAACCGTTTCGTCGCCAGCTTCGTCGGCGAGGCGAATTTTCTATCGATAGGGACAGACCTCCGTGCGCCGGGGCAAAGTGGTGCAGGCAGTTCTTACATGGTCCGACCGGAGAAGATGCGGGTCGGCCTGCCCGGCCCAGACGACAACACTCTGGTCGCGACGGTGCGCGAAGTCGTCTTCATGGGCGAGATGACGCGCTATCTGCTCGAAACGGATAGCGGCGCGACCCTCGTCGTCAAACAAACCAACCACGCCGGTCAGACAGCCTCACAGCCCGGCGAGCGTACCGCGATCAGTTGGGCCGTCGCTGATACAAGGCTGGTCGATTAGAACACCAACGCGTTCGACCGCTTGAACTCGATCTCAACGAACGCCATCGGCTTATCGGACCCGTTCATCACGTCGTGCGACACGCCGGACGGCCGGTGGTAGGCCGCACCGGCCGCGAGCGTCGTATCGGTGATTGTCTCGCCGTTATCGACCCGCATGACCGCATCCGTCAGCATCACAACGACATAGGGTAGCCCGTGTGTATGCTGGCCTGTCACCGCGCCAGGCTCGAAATCCCAGCGCGTGATGCGCACATCCCTGTCATCCTGCTGAACCGTGGGTTGGGCGGGAACCGTGCATGCGAATGCCATGGGTGAACTCCTTTGCGCGTCATCATGGAACTAAGCAGGTCCAACGTCGGTAGACTACATTGCACAGCCCGGCGATTTCGCCGCACGGATGCCCATCCGACCGCCTGCCTGATACGGCTTGGACATACTCCGGGCGTCCCAGATCCAGCATGCCGTTTAGCGCATCGACGGCGATGACCACCTCGGTCGCTTGACGCCGGTCCGTGCGGGAACGTAGCCCGTCGCCGATCACCCGCTTGAACCGAGTGATGTCGGCCTCGACCAGGGTGCGCCAGCTATAGCCGGACGCCGCCGGACAACACATGCGGCCTCATTCCCTGAGCGCTCGCAGATGGCGGTCGCACTTCGTTACCGCCGATCTCAGTCGTAGGAAGTGTCGGCGCCGTCGCGATAGCCAGGTCAAAGTAGTGGGGCTGTCCGCCACGCGTGGTCCTTAGTTCGGCCTTCCAGGCCGCAATCGCCTCCTGCGTGAACTAGACCGTCAAGCTACCGCGCTGACACAACCCAGCATCGTAGGCGGCCAAGTTCGTGAGCCGAAGCTGCTGCTTGGAAATGTGGTGGCTGCGGTCGGCATTAGCCTTGAACGGCAAAGAGGCACCCTCAAGCAGCGATGAGACATCAATCGTGCCGGCTCTGTTGCATTAAGTCCTGACGGACGCGTTTCGGCCTTGTGATCGGCGCCACTATGCAGGCAGTCCGAACAGCTTGTTGATGAAGCCGACCTCGCCTGTGACACCAAGCTCTCGCAGGATGCAGTGGCCGCGACGAATCATGCGCATGATCTCAAAGCTCTTGGATGGTCGCATATGCCGTTTTCATCGTCTGGAACACACGCGCTGGCCGGATCACTTGCCTCAGCGCGCCATGGTCGGCCTTGATGATGTCATTCAGGTATTTCGACGTTCTGTGCGTTACATCTCCGAAAGATGACCGTCGCGCTGTAGCCGCCGGATCGCTTTCTGGTAGGAGCCAAGCTTGTCCGTCGTGGTAGCGACCGGTGGCCAGTTCCGCATCGTCTTCAGCGCCTTAGCGAGAAAGCGGTGTGCCGCGCGCGTGTTTCTCCGATTTGACAGCATGAAGTCGATCAGCCGCCCCATCCTGTCGACGGCACGGAACAGGTATTTCTACGCGCCACCGACGCGCACATAGATTCATTGACCCACCAGGACGGCGAACAATAGCCTTGATGCCAGCGAACCGGCTTATCGATCTCCGGCGTGTAGCGCTGCACCCGTCGAAAGATGGTGGTTTGGTCCACCATGACACCGCGCTCCTGCATCATCTCGGCCAGGTCGCGGTAGCTGATACCGCATTTGCAAACACCAGCGCATGCACACGAGGATCACCTCGGTCGGGAACCGGCGGTGCTTGAACACGGCGTCAGCTCTCCAAGGCATTGCTGCCGCATGTGAAGCACTTCTACACCGGCGACATCGATCCGACGAAACACATGCCGTTCTACCGCCCGAGCTCGATGGTTCGATGCCGACGGTCAGCCCGCTTCGGTAAACCGCCTGCTCGGCTATAGCGCCCGCCACTCGGCGAAGCTTTCCGGCGAGAGTTGGTCGATGGTGCGCTTGTTCCAGTCCCCATTCGGCGTACCGGCCCACATGGTTTCGGCTGCCCGCTGAACGGCCGCGGCTAGCGCCGGCAGGTCCTGACCCGGCACGACGCCATCGCGCATGATCCACTCGCCATCTACCATCGAGGCATCGAGATCCTCGCTCTGGGCCGAATACACGATATTACGGACGGGATCGCGCAGCGGGGTCATGAACAGGCTCTGCCCATGCCAGAGGAGCATGTCCGCCTTGGCGCCGGGCGCGATACGGCCGAGATCGTCGCGCCCCAGCGCCTTGGCACCGCCAAGCGTTGCGGCGTTGAACACGTCGGCGGCGGTCGCGATCTCGGTCCGCCGGTCGACGATTTTGCTGACCACCGCGGTCCACCGCAGTGCCTCGATCATGCTCTGCGGGCAGGTGTCGGTCGCCATCGTCATGTTGACCCCGCGTTCGAGGTAGCGCGCGAAGCTCTCCATCGCGATGCCGCGGCGCGCGAACACCCAGACCGCGTGCGCCACGTTGGTGGCCGTGTCGGCCAAGATGCCGATGTCGTCGGCATGGTAGTTCGTCCATGACGAGCCGCCGGGCATGATGGCGTGGCCGAGGATGACGTCCGGCCCGAGGAACCCGATCGAGCGCAGCCATTCGATGGGCGTGCAGCCGTGACGCCGGGTCATTTCGAGAAATTCGGGCACCGATTGTGAGGTGTGCAGCGCGAGGGGCACGCGCATTTCATCGGCGATCGCACGGGTGCGGCGGAGCAGCGCTTCGGAGCAGGTGTCGACCTGGGACGGCGAGAGATAGCCCCGGATGCGCCCGTTCATCGCGCCGTCATGGTCGCGGACGAACTTCACCGCGGCCTCGAGCGCGGCGGCGCCGTCATCTTCCTGCCACTCGTATTTCACGGTGCGGCCGTCGTCGGTGAACCAGCGGCCGGACCGGTAGGATTGCGCGATATAGGCGCGCAACCCGGCGCGTCCCGCGAGCTCCATCACGTCGTGCCCCCGCGTGCCGATCTCCATCACGGTGGTGGTGCCGGTGCGGATCAGCTCGGGGATCGAGTAGGCGATGCAGTCGCGGCGCATCGCGTCGGTGATCGAGATGTTGCGGGCAGTGAGGAACTCGAACAGGCCGGAAAGATAGAATTGCCGCGGGCCGCGATCCTCCACGAAGCTCTTGTCGAGCGGCGACTCGCTCAGATGCACGTGCGTGTTGATCAGGCCCGGCGTCAGCACCTTGCCGGGTGCCTCGACGATCTCGTCCGCCTCGCCCTCGAAACCGTGCCCGACGTGGGCGATGCGGTCATCCTCGCACACCACGACCCCATTGCGCAGATGGCGGTGGCCGCCGTTCTGGAAGGCGATGACGTGGCCGGCTTTGATCACTCGACGCAAGGCGGAGTCTCCTTTGGGTTGGGCAAACCGTATCGGTCGGCGCGGCGATGCTCAACCTGGCGTAACGATTGCATTGTTCACGACGGAGGTGATCATGCTCAACCTGACCCGCCGCGCCGTGCTGGCCGGAACCGCCGGTGCGCTCGCGTGCCCCACGATCGTTCGCGCTGCAGCACAAACGACGTTGCGCTTCTCACCGCAACAGGACCTGGTCGTGCTCGATCCCGTGGCAACGACCGCCTACACCAGCCGCAACCACGGCTACATGGTGTTCGACACGCTCTACGGCATGGATGCGCAGTTCCAGCCGCAACTTCAGATGCTCGCAAGCCAACACGTCGAAGATGACGGCAGGCGGTGGGATCTCGTCTTGCGCGAGGGATTGCTCTTCCACGACGGCAGCAAGGTGCTGGCGCGCGACTGCGTGGCCAGCATCCGCCGCTGGGCCAAGCGGGACCCGTTCGGCGGCACGCTGATGGACGCGACGGACGAGCTGTCCGCCCCCGACGACCGCACCATCCGGTTCCGGCTGAAAGCGCCGTTCCCGCTGCTGCCGCTCGCACTGGGCAAAGCGGGGGTGCCAATGTGCGCCATGATGCCGGAACGGCTGGCCCTGACCGACCCATTCAAGGCACTGACCGAAATGGTGGGCAGCGGGCCGTTCCGTTACGTCGCTGCCGAGCGGGTGCCGGGCTCGCTGAACGTCTATGCCAAATTCGACGGCTACGTGCCGCGACCGGCCGATACCCCGACCGGGTGGACGGCCGGGCCGAAACCGGCTCATTTCGACCGCGTCGAATGGGCTTACATCCCGGACCCGGCGACCGTTTCCAACGCGACCATCAACGGCGAAGCGGCGTGGCAGGAATACGCCTATGCCGACCAGCTGCCGCTGCTACGGCGGGCGCGCAACGTCGAGGTCGCGGTCAAGGACCAGACCGGCTTCGTCAACATGCTCCGCCTCAACGAACTGCAGAAGCCGTTCGACAACCCGGCGATCCGTCGCGCACTGTGGGCAGCGATTGATCAGACCGCCTTCATGCAGACGGTCGTCGGCACGGAGAACGATGGGCTGATCCGTAATCCGCTCGGCTTCTTCGGGCCGGGCACGCCGATGGCGTCCGATAGCGGCATCGGCGTGCTGACCTCGCCGCGGAGCACCGAGCGGGCCAAGGCGCTGCTACACGACGCCGGCTATCGCGGCGAGACGGTGGCGCTGCTGATCCCCTCGACCTCGCCGACGCTCGCCGCGCTGGGCGCGGTGGCCACCGAGATGCTGCAGCGCTGCGGCATGACGGTGGAGCCCTACTCGATCGAATTCAACGCCATGCTGTCGCGGCGGACGCAGAAAGGGCCGGCCGACGGCGGCGGCTGGAGCGCCTACGTCACCAACTGGGTCGGGCTCGATTGGCTAAACCCGGCCGTGCACATCTCGCTGCGTGGAAACGGCGAAGCGGCGGCGCCGGGCTGGCCGAGTTCGCCCCGGATCGAGGCGTTGCGCACGGCATGGCTGGCCGCCCCCGACTTAGCCGCACAACAGGCGATCTGCCGCGACATCCAGGCCCAGGCCTTCGAGGATGTGCCCTACTACCCGATCGGCGCCTTCCTGCAGCCCACGGCTTATCGGCGGGACCAAATCGCCGGTCTGAACGACGGTTTCGCGACGTTCTGGAACGTACGGCCTGTCACTTGACGTGTTTAAAAGAGCCGGGGTGAATTCTGAAACGATACGGCTGAATTTCTTCGAAACGAGCACAACGATCAGCCTTCCCATCATTCACGGCTTTGGGCGGCACTGCGACCAGACTGGCTCTTGCCTGTCCGAGCCCCCTCACCCGGCATCCCCGGCGATCACCGGGGCCCACTGGGCTGCGGCGCGGAGGAGCGAGCGGTCCGTGAAACGTGGCGCGGTCAGCGTCACGCCAATCGGCATCCCGGCCGGGCCGGTGATACAGGGAAGATTGACGCAGGGCACGTGTAACAGGGTCCACATGCGATTGAACACGGCATTGCCGGGCTTGCTGCCGACCGGCGCCTCGCCTGGGGCGCTGGGCGTCAGCACGGCGTCATACGACCCGGCCAGCACATCGAACTCGACGCGGCAGGACGCGGCGCGGTCGTAGGCGGCGAGAAGCTGGGCGCGAGTGATGCCGTCGCGATTCTCGACCCGGGAGTGAAAATCATCGTGGAGAGCATGCCCGTGGGCACGAGCCAAATTGAGGAACGCAGCGCGGCCCTCGGCATGCATGACGACCCGCTGCATGTCGCCGAGCGGGGCGAAGCTGGCGGGCAGGTCGAGCATCTCGACGGAGACCCCGGCGGCGCGGAGTCGGTCCGCCGAAAGCTCCATCGCCTCGGAAACGCCCGGGCCCGCACTGTCCCAGGCGGGGGAACGGCACATCGCGACCCGGCCGCTGATGACTGCCGGCGGCGTGTCATCGTGCACATCGAAGACGTCGCACACCAACTCGAAGTCGGCGACCTCGCGACCGTAGATACCGAGCGTGTCCAAAGTGACGGAATAGACCTTCAGCCCTTCGCGGCTGATCGCGCCCCAGCTCGGCTTGAACGCCGGAACGCCGCAGAAGGAAGCGGGCCGGATGGTGGAGCCGCCGGTCTGGGTGCCGAACGCGAGCGGGACTTGGTAATCGGCGACGGCGGCGGCGGAACCGGAGGAGGAGCCGCCGGCCGTGCGTGTGCTATCGTGCGGGTTTCGGGTCGCTGCCGGCCGGCCGGCAGCGGCGAATTCTGTCGTGTCGGTCTTGCCGAGGATCACGGCACCCGCCGCGCGCAGCGTCTCGACGCAGGCGGCATCCTGGCCGGGGCGATGGCCCACGTAGATGGGTGAGTTGTGCTGGGTCGGCATGTCCCGCGTGTCGATCATGTCCTTGATGCCTACCGGCACGCCGTGCAGGGGTCCTTGCGACGGACGCTTGTCGAGCTCGCGCGCCTGGCGCAAGGCGTAGTCAGCATCGAGGTAGGACCAGGCTTTCACGACCGGGTCGCGTGCGGCGATACGATCGAGGCAGGCACGGGTGAGCGCCTCGGCCGTGAGCCGACCCTCTCGGATTGCTTGCGCCGCGGCCGCAGCGCCGAGACGAGCAGGATCGTCGATCGTCAGCGCGTTCATCAGGCAATCGCTCCACGGACCCGTCCTGGGACAGGGCGGAAGATCGGCGCCGGACCGCTCTCCTTCTCGGCCGGCCGAGGCATGGCGGCGCCGGCATCGGCGGTCTGGACGAGGGCGGCGGCGAACCCGGCCGGGTCGACGGCCCGGAGGTCGGTCAGCCCATGCCGGGCGGCATAGTCGGTTGCAAAATCGGTCATGCTGGGAGCGGCTCCAATGCGAGGGCGGGATGGCGCGGTGGCCAGGTGCCGGACGTTTCCAGGGCAGCGGCACAGCGCAGCAGCGTTGCCTCGTCGAACCAGCGCGTCGCGAGCTGCACGTTGCGGGGCATCCCGGCCGGATCGAAGCCGGCCGGAAACGTCAGCGCGGGATGACCGGACAGGCTGAACGGCGCCATCCAGCTCCGACGAGTGAAGTCGACCACCGCCTCGGCCTGTTCGAAGGGCGGCGCAACGGCTTGCGTGCCGGGCAACAACAGCGCGTCCACGCCGTCGAACATCGCTTCGATGCCGGCAGCGAGCAAGCGACGTTGCCGGAGGGCGGCAAGATAATCGGCGGCGCGGACGGTGGACCCGGCCACCATCTTCGCCCGCAAGGCCCGGCCCATTAGATGCGGCCGCTCCGTCGCATCCTTCTCGTGGATCGAAAAGCTTTCGCTCCAGTTGATGATGCTAATCGCCCGACGATACAGGGCAAGCTCGGCGGGAAACGAGATTGGAACCAGTTCGGCTCCAGCGTCGGCCAGGGATGCAGCGGCTTCCTCGAGCGCCTGCTGCTGCGCCGGGCTCGGCATCTCGTCCCCGGCTCCGCGAATGACGCCGATGCGCAAGCCCGCGACGCCGCCAGAACGCCCGGCATCGTAGTTCGGCACCGGCAAGTCTCGCGTAGCCTCGTCCTTCGCGTCCGACCCGGCGAGGACGGCCAAGACGAGGGCGGCGTCCTCCGTCGTGCGGCACAGCGGACCGGCGACGTCCAGCGACCAGCAATTCGGCAGCATCCCTGCCCGGCTGACCCGGCCATATGTCGGCTTCAACCCGATCGTGCCGCATGCGGCCGCCGGCAGACGGACGGAGCCCCCGGTGTCGGACCCCATGGTGAACGCCGCCAATCCGGCGACGATGGCCGCTCCCGCACCGGTGGAGGAACCGCCGGTGAAGCAATCGGGGTTCCAGGGATTGCGGGCCGGCGGAAACGGCAGGTCGAAATACACGCCGCCATTGCCGGTGCCGTATTCCCAGGTGTTGAGCTTGCCGAGCAGGATGGCGCCGGCCGCTTGCAGCCGCAGCACGGCTTCGGCGCTGTTTTCGGGCACAGTGTCGAGCATCAGCCGTGAGCCACCGGTGGTGCGGATCCCAGCGGTGAAGTAGTTGTCCTTCACGGCGAAGGGCACGCCGTGCAGGGGGCCGCGATGATGGCCGGCGGCGATCTCGGCCTCCGCCTGAGCGGCGGCAGCCAGCGCCGCCTCGGCCACGACAGTGATGTAGATATGTAGCCGATCGTTAAGCGCGGCGATACGGTCCAGCATGCACCGAACCAACGACACGGGGGAGAGTGTTCCCGCAGCGATGCGCCGCCCGGCTTCCGCGGCGGACAGGAACGCCAGATCGCCGCTCATACGACGCTCACTGACGTGAGGTCCTGAAACCAGGATTGCGCCTCGACGTAGCCATGGACCCTAGCGGCCAGTGCACGCGGGTTGAGGTCATGGACGACCCAGACCCACATGGCCTGGTCGACCAGCCGGGTGTGCAGCTTGGCCAGCACCTTATCTTGCTCTGCCGGGTCGAAGGTGGTCTTGGCTTGGGCGGCCAAGGCATCGGTCTCCGGATCGGAGTAGTGACCCCAATTATAGCCCGAGGGCGGCGTCATCACGCTCCAACTCGCGTTGATCAGGCCGATATCGGGATCCCAGAACCCCCAGCTATTGTTGAGGCCGACGACGCCCTTATTCTCGGCTGCATTGACCCCGACCCGCCGGCGGGCCCGCAACGCCTCCCACTCCAGCACCTGGAACTCGAGCTTGATCCCGACGTCGGCCAAGTTCTGCTGGACGAAATCGTTCATCGGCCCTGGCTGCATTTGCCCGGACCCGGCCGTGGAGATGGCGAACAGGAGATTGAGCGGCTTCTGCGGCCCGTACCCGGCCTCGCTCAGCAGTTTCTTGGCCGCCGCCGGGTCGAACTTGATGTCAAAGGATGGCGTGCCGAACCAGGGGTGGCCTGGGTACACCATGCCCTTGGCCGGCATCGCGGTCCCGCCGAGCAGTTCGACGATGCCGTCGCGGTCGATCGCCAGGTTGACGGCCTTGCGGACGCGGAGGTCGAGCATGGGCGAACCATCCTCGTAGCTGAGGATATAGGGCCAGATATGCGGATATTTGTTGGTCAGCACCTGCATGCCGGAGGAGCGGAGCCGGTCGAGCGTGTCAGGCGGTGGCGCCTCGATCCAGTCGACCTGACCGGAGAGCAGGGCGGAGACGCGCGTGTTGGGATCGGGCACCGGAAGCAGAATCTGCCGGTCGACTTTCGGGATCCGTGCCGGATCCCAGTAGTCGGCATTGCGGACCAACTCGGCGCGCGTGCGCGGGACCAGGCGGTCCAGCTTCCAGGGCCCGGTTCCGGCGGGCTGGTTGGCGACGCGGCTCCAATCCCGGCCGAGCCGCTCCCAGTTAGCGGGACCGGACATGCTGATGTTGGCGATCTGATAGGGGATGACGGCGTCGGCGCGTTTGGCCGTCATCTCGACGGTGAACTCGTCGATCTTGCGAACCGATTTGATCGGGGCGACGTACGCCGCGCCTTGGGCGGCCTGGGCGGGGTCGAACTGCGGCGCGTCCTTGTTCATCAGTTTGGCCATGTTGAATACGACCGCATCGGCATCCAACGGGCTGCCGTCGTGAAAGCGGACACCCCGGCGCAACACAAAGGTCCAAACGGTCTTGGTCGCAGCATCGACCGACCAGGAGGTGGCCAGGCCGGGGCGGAGGGTGGCCACTACCTCGGCCCGCGATAGGTCCCAATTGATGAGCGCGTCGTAGAGTTGATAGCCGATGAAGCGCTGGCCCTCGGCACCCTGGCTGGCCTGGCCGCTGGTGAGCGGGATGTCCGCGAAGGTGCATGCCACGCGCAGCACGGTTTCCGGTGCGGCCGAGGTATCGCGCGGCAGGGTGGCGGTCGCGAGCGCGGCCGGGATGGCAAGAAGGGCGTTGCGTCGGCTCCACATCGGGCATCTCCGGATCAGGTCGCCGCATTGCGTTGCAACATAAGGGCCACCCGGATTGGAGCGGTGGCGTAGCCATCGTATAGGCGGGAGAAATGAAGCGGGGGAGACGATGGATCAGGAGGCGGCCGGTCTGGAACGGTTGACGCCGCTGGACATCCTGCGCAGCACCTCGCTGACGCAGGCAGTCGAGCGCGAGGTGGAGCGCATGATCGTCGAGGGCGAACTGCAGGGCGGCAGCCACGTATCGGAGCAGGCGATGGCGGCGCGGCTGGGCGTAAGCCGCGGGCCGGTGCGCGAGGCGTTCCGGTCGCTGGTGCAAGCGGGCTTGTTGGTGGCAGTGCGGAACCGCGGCGTGTTCGTCCGCGAGATGGCACTTCACGAGATCCTGGAGTTGTACGACGTGCGGGCGGCGCTCGAGGGCGAAATGGCGGCGTCGTTGCAAGGGCGTGCCGATCCGGAGCTGCTGAAACGGCTGCGCCATGTGGTGCGCTCGATGCGCGGTGCGGCAAAGCGCGACGCGGTGGCCGAGCTGTACAAGCTGAACATCCGCTTCCACGACGTGCTGGCCAACGCGTGCGGCAACAGCAAACTGGTGGCCCTATACCGGTCCGTGGTGCGCGACATGCACCTGTTCCGCCGCGAAGGCCTGGACCGCTTCGGCAGCCTGCCAGAATCGGCGGCTGAGCATGCACGCCTCGTCGAGGTGCTGAGCGTCGAGAGCGCGGCGACGATTCGGGAGCAGTTTCACGCCCATGTCCTGTCCGGCCGATCCCGCCTGGAGAACGGCCTAGCAGCCGCCAGATCGGACTCGAAATGACCTGGTCAAATGCAACTGCCTAGGTTGCTGCTCACATTGTAGACAATCTACGATTATTGTTGACCCCGTGGTGCTGCCATAGGCACATCGGGGCATGCCGTTCGACTTCTCGTCGCCGGACCCGTTCCGCCAGACGATCCTGACCTTTGCCATCGGCGCCGCCGGAGGCCTCCTGTTCCAGTCGTTGCATCTGCCGCTGGCGTGGATGCTGGGCCCCTTGGTTGCGGTCGCCGGCGCCGGACTGAGCGGGTGGCACACTCGGGTGCCACGACCGTCGCGCCAATATGGGCAGGCCATCGCCGGCGTTGCGGTCGGACTTTACTTCACGCCGGCGCTGGTGGCGGTGCTGCTACCGGACCTGCCGGCGATCGCGATGGTGTCGCTGCTCTCCATCCTGTTCTCCGGCTTGGTCTCCTGGTGCATCGCGCGGATGACCGGGATCGACGGCACCACCTCCTACTTTGCCAGCCTGCCCGGTGGCGTGGCCGAGATGTCGGTGCTGGCCGACCGTTACGGTGGCGATACCGCTATCGTGGCGCTAACCCAGTCGTTGCGGATCGTTATCGTGGTGCTGACGATCCCGTCTCTCGTCGTGCTACTGGGCCGACCCGGCCGCCTCGACTACAGCGGCGCGGCGAACACGCTGCACGTGGCTGCCCTGGCAGGCATGTTCGCAGTGGCAGCCGTTATCGCAACCGGCCTGGGGCGTTGGCGCGTTCCGAACAACTGGTTGTTGGGCGGCCTCGTCGTCGGTGCGGCCACCGCATTCCTTCGGCTCCCGCTCTCGGGCGTGCCGACGGTGGTGGCGGAATTCAGCCAGCTTCTGATCGGGACCGCATTGGGAGCGCGGTTCACGGCCGACACGATCCATCGGCTACGGCGCTTCATTCCGGCCAGCATCGCCAGCACTGTCGTGATCCTGATGTTTAATGCGCTGCTCGCGCTCGTGCTGACGTGGTTCATGCCGGATGGGCTCGAGACGCTGGTGCTCGCCAACGCGCCGGGCGGGGTGGCCGAGACCAGCTTGACGGCCAAGGCGCTGCATCTAGGCGTGGCGACCGTGACGGCGTTCCACCTGGTACGGATCCTGTTCATCGTGCTGCTCAGCGCGCCGCTCTACCAGCTGCTGCGCCGCGCCGGGCTGCTGTCGCCCGGACAGGCCACGACCGCGCTGACCGCCCTCCCCTCACAGCCCACCGCCTGACCGGAACCCGAACCGATGAACGACATGCCTTATCCCATGACCGGCCCGGATTGGTCAGTGCCGGACTTGCCGGCCGATCTCGTAGTGCGGCGTCTGCCCTATGACCCGGCCAGGCCGCGCCTGGTTCCGTTCACGGCTCAGGCGGAGGCGTTCCGCACGGGGCAGGACACCCCGCGCGCCTTTCTCGAAAGGCGGCTCGCGGTGATCGCCGCCGACGAGCCGTCGGTTCGCGCGTTCGTCCTGGTGGACGAGGCGGGTGCGCGGGCTGCCGCCGATGTCGCCAGTGCGCGATGGAAAGCCGGGTGGCCGCTCGGACCGGTGGACGGCATGCCGGTCGCAATCAAAGACATGATCGAGACGCGTGACCTGCCCACGGCGATGAACAGCCCGATCTACGCGGGCTGGTCCTCGCGACGGGACGCCGCCGCGGTCTGGGCGCTGCGGCAGGCCGGTGCCGTGATCCTTGGCCAGACGGTGACCACGGAGTTCGCCGTCAGCAATTCCGGGCCGACCCGCAATCCGTATGATAGCAGCCGCACGCCCGGCGGCTCGTCGTCCGGTTCGGCGGCCGCGGTGGGTGCCGGCATGGCCTCGCTGGCGTTGGGCACCCAGACCCAGGCCTCCACGATCCGCCCGGCCGGCTATTGTGGCGCCTGGGCGATCAAGCCGAGCCTGGACGCGCTCCATACCGGCGGCGTCACACCGCTGGCACCGACCCAGGATCATCTCGGCATCTTCGGCGCCTCCCTCGAAGACGCCTGGGCCGGCGCTCGCGCGATCGCCCGCCATGTCGGCGGAACGCCGCCGCACCCGGGCTTGCAAGGCCCTGACACCGTGCCGCCACCCGCCCGACCGCGCGCGTTGGCGCGGCTGGACATGCAGGGTTGGGCGGAGACGGACCAGGAAAGCCGCGCTGCGTTCGAGGCCGCATGCGACCGGGTCGCGGCGTCTGGTGTCACGATCCTAGACCGGCGCGGTCATCCGGGCATCGCCGCGCTCGAGGATCTGCTCGCCAACGCGAACGACTGCTCCTACGACATCCTGGCCTGGGAAACGCGCTGGCCGCTGATGGCCTACCTCGATCATGGGACCGGGATGGTCGGCAAGCGTATCCATGCGCTGATGGCCCATGCCGCCAGTCTCGACCGGGCCGCTTACGACCGCGCGCTGGAGCGCCGGGCCGAGTTGCGTCGCGCCGTTGCCGCCCTGGAGACGACGGTCGATGGCTTCCTTGCGCTCTGTTCGTCCGGGCCTGCTATCGTGGATCACGAGTTCACTGGTTCGCGGTCTTACGCACTGCCCTGGACCATGGTCGCCGCTCCGGCAATCGCCATGCCGCTGCTGATGGCCGATGGCCTTCCGCTCGGGCTGCAGTTCTGCGGCTTTCGCGATCGAGACGCCGCATGCTGCGCTGCGGCCGGCTGGGTCCGCGATACCGTGCGGGGAACGCGGGCTTGAGACCGCGTGTTTGGGCGCTGATCGCCGGGCTCACGCTGCTTTCAGGAACCGCGGCCGATGCGCAGGGAACGTTGCGCATCGGCATGACCGTCGCCGACATCCCGTCGACGACTGGTCAGCCCGACCAGGGCATGGAGGGCTACCGGTTCACCGGCTACACGATCTACGATTCACTGGTGAATTGGGACCTGTCGCGCGCGGACGTGTCGCCGATGCTCAGGCCCGGGCTCGCCTTGTCCTGGGAGGCTGACCCGGCCGATCGGCGCCGCTGGCGCTTCCATCTGCGTCCCGGCGTGCGGTTCCATGACGGCTCGGCATTCGACGCGGACGCCGCAGTCTGGAATCTCGCCAAGATCTACGACAAGAACGCTCCGCAATTCGACCCGCGGCAGTCCGGGCAGGTCATCGGGCGACTCTCGGCGATCGACGGCTTCCGCGCCGTCGATCTGGCGACCGTGGAGATCACGACGCACGACGTGGACGCCTTCTTCCCGTACGAGATTTCCTACGTGCTGTTCTCTTCGCCGGCGCAGTGGGAGCATGAAGGGCGCGACTGGTCACAGGTCGCGCTGCATCCGTCCGGCACCGGGCCGTTCCGGGTCGAGAGCGTCGAACCGCGGCAGCGCCTGATGCTGGTCCGCAATGCCGATTACTGGGACAAGGACCGCATTCCGAAGCTGGACCGGCTGATCCTGCGTCCCGTGCCGGAGGCTACCACGCGGACCAGCGCGCTGCTGTCGCACCAGATCGACTGGGCGGAGGCGCCAGCGCCAGACAATTTGGCGCAGCTGCGCGCGGCCGGGATGGCGATCGTGCAGAACGTCTACCCGCATCTCTGGCCGTACGAACCCAGCCGCCTGCCGGGTAGCCCGTGGAATGACATCAGGGTGCGGCAGGCAGTGAACCTGGCGATTGATCGGGACGGGCTGACGGAGCTGCTGGCCGGCACCATGAAGGCGGCAACCGGCTACGTCCCGGAAGGTTCACCCTGGTACGGGCATCCAAAATTCCACATCCGGTATGATCCGGACGAGGCCCGGCGCTTGTTGAAGGAAGCCGGTTTCGGACCGGACAAGCCGTTGCAGCTTCGGGTCGCCATCTCGACCTCGGGTTCAGGCCAGATGCAACCCTTGGCGATGAACGAGTTCATCCAGCAGAACCTCGCCGCCGTCGGTGTGGAACTGCAATTCGACGTGCTGGAGTGGGAGACCCTGCGCGGCCGCCGCCGGGTTGGCGCCCAGGCTCCGGTCAACAAGGATGTCGGCGCGATCAACAACAGCTATGGCTCGATTGATCCGGCCTCCACCTTCGTTCGCCAATTCGCGAGCTGGATGGATGCACCGGCCGGCTTCAACTGGGGCCAGTTCCGCGATGCGGAGATCGACGACTGGTTGCGGGCAGCGCAGACGAACTTCGTGCCGGCCGAGCAGGACGCGCTGCTCGCGAAGGTTCACGCCAAGGTGGTGGATCAGGCCGCCTACGTGTTCGTCGCGCATGACCTGGCGTCGCGCGCAATGACGAAGCAGGTGCGGGGCTACGTGCAGGCGCAGTCCTGGTTTCCTGAACTCACCTCCGTGTTCATGGCCGAGTAACGGCGATCGGCACGGCGTTTGCAGAGTATCGTTGACCGGAGGCAGGCGAAATGAAGACAGTTCCGTCCGAGCGTCTCGACCAGATCCCCGATGTCGGCGGCCCCGCACAGCCGCTGCTCACCGTGCGCGACCTGACGCGGCATTTCGCCCTGAAGGGTGGACTGCCCACCCCCTTTGGTAAGCCCCGTGGCGTGATCCGCGCGGTGGACGGAATCTCATTCGACCTCCGCAAGGGGGAGACGCTCGGCATCGTCGGCGAGTCCGGCTGCGGCAAGAGCACGACGTCGCGCCTCATCATGTCGCTGATGCAGCCTACCGGCGGCGAGATCCTGTTCGATGGCCAGCCGATCGGTCACGGCGGGCTGACGCTGAAGGAATACCGGCGCCAGGTGCAGATGGTGTTCCAGGATAGCTACGCGTCCCTGAACCCGCGCCTGACGATCGCCGAAAGCATCGCCTTCGCGCCGCAGGTGCATGGCATGGCGCGGCGTGGCGCGGTCACGCGGGCGCGCGAGCTGCTGGCCGCGGTCGGGCTGGAGCCCGGCCAGTTCGGAGGGCGCTATCCGCACGAACTGTCGGGCGGGCAACGGCAGCGCGTCAACATCGCGCGCGCCCTCGCGTTGCGGCCCCGGCTGATCATCCTGGACGAGCCCGTCTCGGCGCTCGACAAGTCGGTCGAAGCGCAGGTGCTGAACCTGCTGCTGGACCTGAAGGAGGATTTCGGCCTCACTTACCTGTTCATCAGCCACGATCTCGGCGTGGTGCATCATGTGTCGGACCGGGTTCTGGTGATGTATCTCGGGCAGGTCGCCGAGATCGGCCCAGTGGAACGCATCTATGCCGATGCTGCGCATCCCTATACCGCGGCGCTGCTGGACAGCCGGCCCTCAATGGACCCGGCGCGCCGGCGAACCGAACCACCGTTGACCGGCGATTCACCCAACCCGATCAATCCGCCCTCAGGCTGCCGCTTCCACACAAGGTGCCAGCTCGCCGAGCCGGTGTGCAGCCGCGACGTGCCGCCCCTGGCGCCGGCCGGGCCGGATCATCAGGCAGCCTGTCTGATGGTGCTTTCCGGCAGCGGCCACACCCAGGCCCCGGCGCTCGCGGCATGAAGGATACGGAGAAGCTGGTCGAGGCGCGCGACCTCACCGTCCGCTTCGTCACCCGCGATGCGACCATCCAGGCGGTCAACGGCGTATCGTTCGATCTCGCGCCGCGAGAGACTCTGTGCATCCTGGGCGAGAGCGGCTCGGGCAAGAGCGTCACGCTGCGGGCGTTGATGCGACTCAATCCGCTGAAGCGTACGGTGGTCGAGGGCCGGCTCCGGGTCGGCGGGCACGACCTGATCGCCGCCAAGGAGCGCACGCTATCGGACATCCGCGGCAGCGTCGTGTCGATGATCTTCCAAGAACCTATGACGGCGCTGGACCCGGTGTTCACGATCGGCCGGCAGATTCGCGAAACGATCCTGCGGCACGAAGCAGTCAGCCGTGCAGAAGCCAATCGCCGGGCGCTCGAATTGCTCGAGCTGGTGCAGATCCCGTCCGCCCGCCGCCGCCTCGACGCCTACCCGCACGAGATGTCGGGCGGCTTGCGGCAGCGCGCGATGATCGCGATCGCGCTGTCCTGCCGGCCGAAGCTGCTGCTGGCGGACGAGCCGACCACGGCGCTGGACGCCACCGTGCAGATCCAGATCCTGCTGCTGATCAAGCGCCTGCAATCCGAGCTTGGCATGGGGGTGATCTTCGTCACCCACGATCTCGGTGTGGCGGGCGAGGTCGCCGACCGGGTCGCGGTCATGTATGCCGGACGGTTCGTCGAGGAGGGCCCGGTCGGCGCGATGATGCGTGCGCCGCTGCACCCGTATACGCGCGGCTTGCTAGGCGCGACGGTGCATGATCAGCCGCGCGGGCAGCGCCTGACCACCATCATGGGCGCACCGCCGGATCTCGGACGGTTACCGCCCGGCTGCGCCTTTGCACCGCGCTGCCCGTCGGTCAGGGCTGGATGCCTCGTCGACGTGCCCGCGCTGCGGGGCGAGGAACCGACACACCAGGCCCGGTGCATCCTCGTCCCTGGTGTCCCCGAACTGGAGCGGGCGGCATGATGCTCTACGTGATCCGGCGCATTCTATACGCCGTGCCGATCGCGCTGTCGGTTGGGCTGGTGTGCTTTCTGCTGGTCCATATCGCGCCGGGCGACCCGATCAACGCCATCGTGCCGCCCGATGCGCCGCAGGCGGTGGTCGAGCAGGTCAAGCATGCTTATGGGCTCGACCGACCACTGCCGGTGCAGTTCGCGATCTGGCTCGGTCACGTCCTGCAAGGCGATCTCGGGCGCTCCCTCGCGACGGGGCGACCGGTATGGGAGGATTTGCGCGGCGCCGTCGCCAACACGCTGCGGCTGGCCGTGGTCGCTTCACTGCTGGGATTTCTGGCTGGCGTCGTGCTCGGCGGACTGTCGGGCGTGTTCCGCGGTCGCTGGATCGATCGTGCGGCCACCACGATCGCCGTCGCCGGCGTTTCGGTGCCGCATTACTGGCTGGGCATGGTGCTGGTGATCACTTTCAGCGTCACCTTCAACGTGCTCCCGGCGATGGGGGCCGGACCCGACGACGTGGCGGGGTGGAGCTGGGACTGGGCCCATATCCAGCACTTGGTGTTGCCGGCCGTGACGCTGGCCGTCATCCCGGCCGGCATCATCACGCGCGCAATCCGCGGCGTGGTGTCCGAGATCCTGAGCCAGGACTTCATCGGCACCTTGCGTGGCAAAGGGCTGCGGGGGCGGACGATCGCTTATCACGTGGTGATCAACGCGGCGCCCCAGGTATTGGCGGTCATGGGCCTGCAGCTCGGCTACCTCATGGGCGGGTCGATCCTGGTCGAGACGGTGTTCAGCTGGCCGGGCACCGGCTTCCTGCTCAACAGCGCGATCTTCCAGCGTGACATCCCCGTGCTGCAGGGCACCATCCTCGTATTGGCTATCTTCTTCGTCCTGGTGAACTTGGCGGTGGACCTGATGCAAACCTTGCTCGATCCGCGGATCAGCCGCGCATGACCACTGATGCCCTAACCACGTTGGGCAACACGCTCGCGCCCGCGCCCAGTGTCGAGATCCGCGGCCGGGGCTACTGGTCCGGCGTCGCCCGCCGCGTGCGGCGCGACCCGGTGACACTGCTCTGTGCCGGCGTACTCATCCTCATGCTGCTGGCGATCGCCTTCGCCCCGCTGGTGGCACCGTTCGATCCATACCAAGGCAGCATGGCCCGCCGGCTGCGTCCGTTCGGCTATGCCGGGCACCTGCTCGGGACCGACGAACTCGGGCGCGACATGCTCACCCGGCTGCTCTATGGCGGACGATTGTCCTGGTTCCTCGGCATCACGCCGGTACTTATCGCCTTTGCGCTCGGCGGCTCGCTCGGGGTGATCGCGGGTTTTGCGGGTGGCTGGGTGAACTCGCTGATCATGCGGGTGACGGACGTGTTTTATGCGTTTCCGTCCGTGCTGCTGGCGGTCGCCATCAGTGGCGCGCTCGGCGCCGGCATCGGGAACGCCATTCTGTCCCTGAGCCTGGTGTTCGTGCCGCAGATCATCCGCGTGGCCGAAACGGTTACGGCAGGGGTGCGCAACCTCGACTACGTCGAGTCCGCGCGGGCCAGCGGCGCCGGGGCGCTAACAATCGTGAGGGTGCACGTGCTTCCGAACGTGCTGGGGCCGATATTTGTCTACGCCACCGGGCTGATCAGCGTGTCGATGATCCTGGCATCCGGCCTGTCGTTCCTCGGATTGGGGACCCGGCCACCCGAGGCAGAATGGGGCTTGATGCTCAACACGCTGCGCACGGCGATTTACACTCGGCCAGTGCTGACGATGCTGCCGGGCTTTTGCATCTTCGCCACGAGCCTGTGTTTCAACATGGTCAGCGACGGCCTGCGGTCGGCGATGGACGTGCGGGGTTAATCGCCGCGCACGGCAGTTGGCGATCGAGACCCGCGAGAGATCAGCGAACCACCTCTGATCCTCAACAACTTTCTGCTCTGCTTGTCATCAGAGGCGATTTGATATTATGCCAAGCTTCGCTCAAATATGCATGATATATATTCAAATGCACACTTGAGCATCATACCAGGTAAATCATAGGCAACCCCTTCCCAGGTTGCCTATTTAAAAAGCTGGCTGATTGGTTTCGTTGCTTGACAAGACGTTCCTGCTGCGGTGCGATAAGTGCCGGATTGTCTACAATCCACTGGCGTAACCAATAAGGTTCTCGAATGTGGAGTGCTCGTAGATGACGGGTCTGTTGATCTAGGTGCTCGATAGCTTCACAGCCGAGGCGACGGACCTCCATCAGCTCGGAATCCAGTCCGCCAGTCGACTGATTGCCAGGCGCGAACTGTCTGCCACCGAACTGACGCGCAGCTACCTCGATCGTGTCCAAGCGCTAAATCCGCAACTCGACGCCTTTCTGATGCTGACCGCTGACGTGGCGCTGGCGCAGGCGCGGGCCGTCGACGCCGAGATCGCCAGCGGAACCCATCGCGGCCCGATGCACGGCATCCCGTTCGCGCTGAAGGACATCGTCAGCACGGCGAATATCCGCACGACCGGCCATTCCCGCGTGTGCGCCTATACGGTCCCGGCAATCGATGCCGCCGTGGTCGGCAAGCTCTATGACGGCGGCGCCATCCTGTTGGGTAAGCTCGCGACCCACGAATTCGCCCATGGCGGACCCTCCTTCGACCTGCCGTTTCCCCCGGCGCGCAACCCGTGGAATACCGGGCACATCACCGGCGGCTCCTCGAGCGGCTCCGGCGCGGCGGTCGCGGCCGGTCTCACGCCGGTGGCGATTGGCACTGATACGGGCGGATCAATCCGATCGCCGGCCGCGCTATGCGGCATCGTCGGGCTGAAGCCCACCTATGGTCTGGTAAGCCGGCGTGGCGTCTATCCCAACTCGTTCTCGTTCGACCATGTCGGGCCGATGACCTGGACCGTCGCCGACTGCGCCACCATGCTCGGCGTCATCGCGGGATACGACCCCGCCGACCCGGCCAGCGCCGACGCTGATATACCCGACTACGCCGCCGCACTCGGCGACGACCTCCGTGGCCTGCGGATCGGCGTGGCCAGCCATTGGCACGAGAACGACATCGAGACCACGGCCGAGGTCGTGGACGCCTTCGAGACTGCGTTGGGCGTGCTCCGTGCACTCGGCGCCGTAGTCGAGGAGGTCCGGCTCCGACCGGCCAAGCAGTACAGCGACGTCAAAGTCACCATCGCCGAAAGCGAGTTGTTCAACGTTCACGCGGAAACGCTTCGCACCCGCCCGGGCGATTTCGGCGAAGATATGTTGGGCCGTGCGCTCGGCGCCGTGTTGATCAGCGGGTCCGACTACATGGAGGCGCAACGCGAGCGCCGGGTCATGCTGAACGAGTTCCGCGCGCTGTGGACGCGATACGACGTGATCGTCTCGCCGGCCGCTCCCGGTCCGGCCCCGACGTTCGGCGCCTGGCAAACGGTCAATTTCTGGCAGAAAGCCTCGTTCACCGCGCCGTGGAACGTGTCCGGCGGCCCGGCGCTGTCGCAATGCATGGGGTTCAGCGCTGGCGGGCTGCCGCTCGCGTTGCAGGTGGCGGGCCGGGCGTTCAACGAAATCGCGGTGCTTCGGGTCGCACACGCTTACGAGCGTGCGACCGGCTGGCGGCAACGTCGACCGACGCTGGTGCCCGATGAGGCGTCACCCTCGTTGCCGCCGCGTCCCGACCCGGTCAGCGATCTTGCTGACATCGGCCGGGCGAGCGTCGCCGACGCCGTGCGGCGTGCCGGACTCTCGCTTACCGATCGGCAGTTCGAGATGGTCTGCGTTGCAGCACCCTACGTCGAGGCGATGGTGGGACGCCTCCGCCGGAGCCGCAGCTTCGGCGACGAACCCGCCAACATCTTCCGTCACCCCGCATGATTGAAACGGTGATCGCATGAAACTCGGTGTCTTCATTCCGATCGGCAATAATGGCTGGCTGATCTCCACGACGTCGCCACAGTACAAGCCGAGCTTCGACCTC
Organism: uncultured Acetobacteraceae bacterium; assembly: GCA_964613945.1. GTDB lineage: Bacteria > Pseudomonadota > Alphaproteobacteria > Acetobacterales > Acetobacteraceae > JAVVHH01. The sequence continues at coordinate 25,709 of CAZTJC010000017.1, read as the reverse complement.
AATCGGACTGTCGTCGAAAAGGCGGAGAAGTTTGGCTTCGACTTCGCCCTGTCGATGATTAAGCTGCGCGGCTTCGGCGGCCCGTCGGAATTCTGGGACTACAATCTCGAATCCTTCACGCTAATGGCCGGCCTCGCCGCCGTCACGAGCCGCATCGAGTTGTTCGCCACCATCGGCGTGCTCACGATGCCGGCTCCTCTGGTCGCGCGCATGGCCGTCACGATCGACAGCATCTCGAAGGGTCGCTTCGGGATCAACGTCATCTCGGGCTGGCAGGAGACCGAATACACGCAGATGGGCATCTGGCCCGGCGAGGACCACTACCGCCGCCGCTACGAATATTGCGAAGAATACGTCTCGATCATGAAGGAGCTCTGGCAGATCGGGCGGTCCGATCTGAAGGGCGAGTTCCTCCAAATGGATGATTGCCGCTGCCTACCGCTGCCCTCTCGCGACATCCCGATCGTCTGCGCGGGCCAGAGCGACCGCGGCACCCGGTTCGCTGCCGAATATGCCGACTACAACTTCGTCGCGAGTAGCGGATACAATACGCCAACCAAGATCACCAACTCCGTCGCCCGTCTGGTCAAGGCGACCGAGGTCACGGGACGCTCCTGCGGCGCATTGGTGCTGACGATGGTGATCGCCGACGAAACCGACGCGGCGGCCGAGGCCAAGTGGGAGCACTACAAGTCCGGAACCGACCTCGAGGCATTGGCCTGGCGCGATGGCCAGGCGCAGAACGACCCGGTCAAGGATCCGCATTCGGTGGCCGGTCGCTTTGTGCCGACCACGGCCGAGAAGCTGCCGACCAACCAGGGCATCCTGTGCGGCAGCTACGCCAAGATCGCCGCGATGCTCGACGAACTCGCCGCGGTCCCCGGCGTCGCGGGGGCGATGCTGACCTTTGATGATTTCGTCATCGGCATGGAGCAGTTCGGCACTCGCATCCAACCACTCATGCGGTCCCGTAGCGCCCTGTCCATCGCCGCCTGAGGAGTCCAGCATGACCGACCAGATCAAGACCGTCTCTCGCCGCCGCTTGCTCCAGGCTGGCTCGGCGACGCTCGGCGTGGCCATCGGTTCCGGGGCGGTGTCGGGCTTCCCGACGATCTGGGCGCAAAACATCAGAGACGTCGAGCTCAGGCACGCCGGGCTGCCGGTGACGGCATTGCAGGGCATCGGTGATCAGGCAACCAAGGATCTTGGCTTCAAGGTGACCATGCAGGCGGCCGAAAGCTCCGATCTGCTCAACCGGTTCCTGACCCAGTCGGCCTCGATCGACGTGGCCGACGTCAGCTTACCCTACATGAAATATCTCATCGGCCGGAGCGTGCTGCAAACGATCCCAATGGCGAGCTTCAAACAGTGGGACCAGACGCTGCCGCTGTTCACCAAGAGCGTCTACGCCGATGGCCGGCCGGCGTCCCAGCAAGGCGTGTCACCCTACACGGTGCTGTACGCCAGTGACGCGTCGGGCTCGAAGTTCGCCACCGGGCCGAGCGACTTCCTCAATGCCGTGCCGACCATCACCAACGCCGATACGCTGGGCGTGCGCCCGGACCTGTGCGGTCGGCCGATCACCAGTTGGGCCGACCTGATCAGCCCGGACTTCAAGGGACGCTCGGCGTTGCAGGACAACCCGACCGTCGGCGTGATCGACGTGGCCATGGCGGTGGAAGCCCGCGGTGACGTCAAATACGTCAACAAGGGGAACATGACGAAGGCCGAGATCGACAAGACGACGGCCCTGATGACCGAGATCAAGCGTTCCGGCCAGTTCCGCTCCTTCTGGGGCTCGTTCGACCAGTCGGTCAACCTGATGGCGTCCGGCGAGGTGGTCATTCAGTCCATGTGGTCACCGGCCGTCACCGCGGTTCGGACGCGCGGCATCTCCTGCGTGTTCCAGCCGCTCAAGGAGGGATACCGCGGCTGGGGCTACATGCTCGGCGTGATGAAACACCTCACCGGGCTGCAACGGGATTGCGCGCTGGAATACATCAACTGGTATTGCAGCGGTTTCGCCGGCGCGTTCATCGCGCGCGAGGGCTACTATTCCGCGCAACCGACGAACGCGCAGAAATTCCTCACTCCGGTGGAATGGGATTACTGGTACGGCGGCAAGCCGGCTGCCGAGGACATCCACGACCCGTTCGGCAAGCTGATGGAGAAAGCCGGCCGCGCCCGCGACGGCGGATCGTTCGATGAGCGCATGGGCAACATCGCCGTTTGGAATTCCGTGATGGACGAAGATCGATATCTGACGCGCAAATGGAACGAGTTCATCAGCGCCTGATGGCGTCCGATACAACCGTCGAGCTGCCCGCCACATCCTGGCGGCCCGGCTGGACGCGACCACGCCTGTCGCCCTGGATGGTGTCATGGCTGCAGGTCGGACCGCTGGCGACCGTGTTGATCGTCTTGTTCGCCTTGCCGACGCTAACCTTCTTTGCGGTCAGCTTCTTCGACTATGACCGGGTCGGCATCTACCCCGACTTCCTGCTGGACAACTACCGCGAGGTACTGACCTCGCCGACGACCTGGCGGATCTATCTCAGTTCGATGCGGTTCGCGCTCATCGTCTGGGCAATCACGCTGTTCCTCGGCTTCAACCTCGCGCACTTCCTGGTGTTCCACATCCGCAGCGGCACCACCAGGATGGCGCTGTTCATGCTCTGCGCGATCCCGTTCTGGACGTCGGGGATCATCCGCACCATCGCCTGGATCCCCTTCCTTGGGCGCAACGGTGTCTTCAACACGGTTCTGCTCGATCTCGGCCTGATCGATCGGCCGCTCGACATTCTGTTGTTCTCCGATCTCTCGGTGGTCATCACCTACGTGCATCTCTACACGCTGCTGATGATGGGCCCGATCGCCAACTCGCTCGCCAAGATCGACCGGGCGTTGATCGAGGCGGCGCGCGATGCCGGCGCGACGCGCTGGCAGATCATGCGGCACATCATTTTACCGCTGTCGCGCACCGGCATCGCGTTGGGCTCGATCCTGGTGTTCACCCAGGTGCTGGGCGACTACTTCGTCGTCAGGCGGATGAGTGGCGGGCAGAGCGCGTCCGTCGTCTCGGCTCTGTCGACCGAAATCCAGGCGATGCAGTATCCGCCGGCATCGGCGAGCGCCGTCTTGCTGGTGTTGTTTGTCGGGCTACTGGTGGCCGGCATGATGCGCGTCGTCGATATCCGCCGCGAGTTGGTCAGCTGATGGAATACCGTGAGCCGCGACCGTACACCTTCTACCTGCTGGCCGGGTTGATGGGGTTGTTCCTGCTGTTCCTGTACGGCCCGATGCTCGTGATCTACGTGTTGTCATTCCAAGGGCCGAATGGCGGCGTCACCTTCCCGATGGTGGGCTTCTCGACCAAATGGTTCGGCGACATTCTCAAGCCTGGGCAGATAGCGAATATTCCAGCCTCGTTCGGCCGATCGATGCTGCTGTCCAGCGTCGTCACCATCCTCACCGTGGTGATCTCCATTGCAGCCGGGTTGGGCTTTCGGCGCCGATTTCCCGGGGCCGCGCTGCTGTTCTACCTCGCCATCGCCAGCCTGGTGATGCCGAGCCTGCTCGTCGGGTTCGGCATCGGGCTCGGCTTCACGCTGCTCGGCTTGCCGCAGGGGCTGTTCACCTCGGCGCTGGGAGCACAGCTAACTTGGACGCTGCCATTCGGCTTGCTAACGATGTTCGCCGTGATTGCCCGGTTCAACCGCTCTTATGAGGAAGCCGCTGCCGACCTCGGCGCTTCGCCATGGCAGCGTCTGCGCTACGTCACCCTACCGCTGCTCCTACCGGGGATACTGGGCGTGGCGGTCGGGGCGTTCACGCTGTCCTACGACGAGTACGCCCGCACGACGCTGACCATCGGCAGCTACAACACGTTGCCGCTCGAACTCTACGCATTGATCTCGAGCGACAGTACGCCGACGCTGTTCGCGATCGGCACGGTAACGACGGCAGTATCGTTTATTTTGATCACCATCGTGCTCGTAGCCATCATGCGGCTGCAACGCAGCCGCCGCATGACCGCCTGAGGAGACGACCATGGACCCGCGCTTCGACGTCGAGTTGGTAGGAGTGACCAAGCGTTACGGCCCGGGGAAACCCGCGGTAGACGATATTTCTTTGCGGATTCCAAAGGCCAGCTATTGCTGCCTGCTCGGCCCGTCCGGATGCGGCAAGACCAGCACGCTGCGCATGGTTGCGGGCCACGAGACGATCACCAGCGGGGACGTGCTGATCAATGGCAGCAACGTCACCGGGCTGCCGCCGATCAAGCGCGGCACGGCGATGATGTTTCAAAATTACGCGCTGTTCCCGCATCTAAGCTGCGCCGACAACGTCGCGTTCAGCCTGCGCATGCGCGGCGTCGGCAAGGCGGAGCGGACCCGGACCGCCCTGGAATTTCTCGGCCTCGTTCACATGGAAGCATACGCGTCGCGGCTGCCGGCCCAACTTTCCGGCGGACAGCAGCAGCGCGTGGCGCTGGCCCGCGCGCTGGTGAGCCGGCCGAAGGTGCTGCTGCTCGACGAACCACTCTCAGCCCTCGATCCGTTCCTGCGCGTCAAGGTGCGTGAGGAGCTCAAGCGGTTGCAGCGCGAACTCGGGATCAGCTTCATCCACGTGACGCATAGCCAGGACGAGGCGATGGCGCTGGCCGACATGATGGTCGTCATGCAGGACGGCCATATCCGGCAGGCGGGCTCGCCGCGCGAGGTGTTCAGCAACCCGGCCACCAGCTTCATCGCGCGCTTCATCGGCGGTCACAACGTCCTGCCGCGGGAAGCCGGACTGATCGCCGTGCGCGCCGATCGCTGCCGCTTGACGGATGCGGGCGCCGGGCTGCCGGCGCAGGTCGAAGCAGTCGAATACCAAGGGGGTCAGGTGCGGATCGTCGTGACGACCGTCAATGGCGAGAACGCCTCGGTCCTGCTGCCCGATGCGGAATACGATGCGGATCCGGTCGAGGCCGGCATGCACAAGCACCTGACCTGGGCGCCGGAAGACGAGCGCCGTCTGGCAGCCTGAGGGAGAATGGACAGATGAGCGAACCGATTTGGCATAGTTTCCTGACCGAGCGGGACAAGGCGGTATTCGCCGCTGCCGGGTTCGGCGCGCGGCAGGGCTTCGGAAAGCGTCCTGCGCTCCTCATCGTCGACGTGAGTTGGGCTTTTTGCGGCGAGCGTCCGGAGCCGATCCTCGACTCGATCAAGAAGTGGCGCAGCAGCTGCGGCGAGGATGCCTGGGTCGCGCTGCCCTACATCCAGAGCCTGCGCGATAAGGCGCACGAGAAGGGGATACCGGTGATCTACACCACCGGCATCCGTCGTGACGATAACTGGGACGCCGGCGGCTGGCGGTGGAAGAACAGCCGCAACGCCGCCGATGCGCCGGCCGCGGTCCCCGATCTCGACGGCAACGCCATCGTGGACATGGTCGCGCCGGGCCCGCGCGACATCATCTGCTACAAGCAGAAGCCATCCGGTTTCTTCGGCACCAACCTGGCCGCCTACCTCGTGCTGCTCGGCTGCGATAGCCTGATCGTCACCGGCACGACGACCTCCGGTTGCGTCCGTGCCACCGTGATCGACGCCTTCAACCTGAACTATCGCATTACGCTGGCCGAAGAGGGCTGCTTCGATCGTAGTCAATCGAGTCACGCGATGAGCTTGTGCGACATGCACGCCAAATATGCCGACGTGGTGGGCACGTCCGAAATCTTGACCTTCTTCGACGGCCTGGAAACCGGCTTGTTCGAATTGCCCGCCGGTGGAGAGCACCGGTCGGCGAGCCTGATGCCGAGGCTTGCGGCAGAGTGACGGCCGCGTGCGGCTTAGGAGAGTAGAGTGGGTCAAGTAGTTACCGACGATGGCGTCACGCTTTATTACGAGGAGGCGGGCGAGGGTATTCCGATCGTGTTCGTCCACGAGTTCGCCGGTGATCACCGCTCCTACGAGCCGCAATTGCGTCACTTCGCCCGCAACTACCGCTGCATTGCCTACAATGCGCGGGGCTTTCCGCCTTCGGACGTGCCGGAGGATCCCGATGCTTACTCGCAACAGCGGGCGCGCGACGATATCCGCGCCGTGATGGACGGGTTGGGTATCGACCGTGCGCATGTCGTCGGCATCTCGATGGGTGGCTTCGCGACGGTGCATTTCGGCTTCACCTACCCGGAGCGGGTCCGCTCCCTCGTGATCGGAGGCTGCGGCTACGGCGCGGAGCCCGGCATGCGCGCCCAGTTCGCAGCCGAGACCGAAGCGTCGGCGAGCCGCTTCGAGAGCTTGGGCATGGCCGAAGCGGCGATGGCCTATGCGCTCGGGCCGACCCGCGTCCAATTCTTGAACAAGGATCGCCGCGGCTGGCAAGAATTCGCCGACCAACTGGCGCAGCACTCCACGGCCGGGTCCTCCCGGACGATGCGTGGCGTCCAGAGCCGCCGTCCCTCGCTGTTCGATCTGGTCGCGGAACTCGCCAGCATCCATGCGCCGACACTGATCATGACCGGCGACGAGGACTGGCCTTGCTTGGAGCCGGCGCTGTTCATGAAACGGACGATCCGCAGCGCCGACCTGGCGGTGCTGCCGGGAACAGGTCACGCGCTGAACCTGGAAGAGCCATCGCTGTTCAACGCGCACCTAGAGCGGTTTTTCCACACGGTCGATCTCGGCCGCTGGCGCTCCCGCGACGACCGCGCCATGGTCGGAAACATCTTAGGTCATAAATAGCATGCTGAAGCGTGCAGCTATCTTACCAAGGTGAATTACATCTCAACGCGATCCTGGTGCATGGATACAGAGCATCGGGTTTCTGAACTGGCCGGCGTAGGAGGCATTCTACGCCGTCCCAGGGTTGATCCGTTTTGCCTTTCAAGCTGAACCAGGATCGTCGTCACGCTATCCCGAAGCAACGTCTGCGGGTGATGAACTCAGATGCTTACGATGCCGCCTCGCGCCAGCGTGGCAGCCCTACGATGTGGTTTACCGCAGAGGCAACCGCACGCCACCCTGACGCTGCCGTGATTGTGCCGCCGCGCAGCAACGACGTGCCGAGCGGAACGGCCGACACCGCGCCCATGCAGCGCGACCGTCACATGGCGCAGATCAGCAACCAAAGCCTCAGGAAATGGCAGAGCGCGTCGGGTCATGACTGGCATGCACTGGTGCGGACATCGGGCGATTTAAACGGGTGATCGGGGACGGGCTGCGCTCTCGCGCGGATCGGCGTCGCGCCACCCAGGTGTCCATCGCTGCGAGCACGCTGGACCGTGGACGCGCACGGTATGTCCGGACCATGTGAAATCAGCCCTCAACGAGCTTACCGTACCCGATCCACCTATTCATGCAACGTCATCACCAACCAGCTATAGTCCTGTTCTCAACCAGCTACTGGCCCGGTCCAACCTGCCCCATGCACCTTGGTCAGTAGGCCGGCTAGAAGCTGGCCGGCCGCAGGAAGTCGGTGGTTCAGGGCCGTG
>CAZTJC010000017.1:0-18126 GCA_964613945.1 uncultured Acetobacteraceae bacterium | reverse complement strand
CAGTAGGCCGGCTAGAAGCTGGCCGGCCGCAGGAAGTCGGTGGTTCAGGGCCGTGACCATGGAGAAGCGGGTCGTGTACGCCACCGCCTCGCTGTTGCGGACCTCGGCGAAGCGGTGAATGGGCGCCATGGCCTGCATCAGGTGGCGCGGCAGGAAACCGACATAGCCGCCCGCCGCCACCAGCGTGGCGACCGCTTCAAGGCCTAACGCGACGGCATGGCGGTCCAGCTTCAAGCGCCGGGACAGGTTCAGCGTCCGATAGTCGTTTTCGCGTGTCACCAGAACGTAGGCCTGCCCGTGCAGCTCCTCCATGGCGGGCACCGCCTGCTGGGGGGCGAGGCCCACGCACAGGGCGAACGGTTCGGCAAACAGGGCCTGCTGCCGGATTTGGGCATTGCCAAGAACGGTACCGCTGATGCCAATGTGCAGCCGGCCTTCCGCCAACAGGCAGCGCAACTTGTCGGGCGTGCTGACCGTAAGGTGAAGGGTAGCGCCAGGTGCCTTGTCGCGAAACGCCGCCACGGCCTCATGCACTCGGCACGCGGGGTTGCTCAGGCAGATGTCAGCCACGCCGAGGTGCAGGTCCCCTCCCACCCCGTCCCGGGCCAACTCCAGTTCGTCGCGCACCCTGTCCAATACATCGCCAGCCGTGATGGCGACCTGCAGCGCCGTACGCCCGAACGCAGTGAGCGCAAAGCCTGACGGGCCACGGTAACAAAGCCGGGCGCCAAGCTTGGCTTCAAGCGCTTGGAGGTGGCGGCTGATTGTGGAGCGCTCCATACCAAGCCGCGCCTCTGCCGCAGTGAGCCCGCCAGCTTCCGCAACTGCACGAAAAACGCGCAGCAAGCGGAGATGAACCTCGGTAATCGGTGAGAGCGGCGTTGCAGTAGGCATAAAGGTGTAAAACCTACAAGTATGCGTGGTGCAAAAGCACTGATCTGCTCAAATGTTGCCCGATACCTTCCGGCTGGCAAGTTCGCCTCGTCAGCATCGAGCCGATGCCAGGCCAGAAAGGATGACGACCATGGATATTCGCCGCCGCTCGGTGCTGCCCTTGTCCGCCTTAGCCGGAGCCGCTCTGCTGCTGCCACGCCCAGCGCGTGCGGATACCGTTCTGGAGCGTATCCGGCGGACCGGCACCGTTACCGTAGGAACGGAAGCAGCTTACCCTCCTTTCGAGTACGTTCAGGATGGTAAGATCGTCGGCTACGGCAAGGACCTGCTGACAGAAGTCGTGTCCGCGATGAATGTGAAGCTGGTGCAGTTGGATCTGCCGTGGCAGGGCGTGCTGCCGGGCCTGTTGGCTGGTAAGTTCGACTTCGTGGCCACCACGGTGGGCATCAACGAGGAACGGGCCAAACGTTACGCCTACACGCTGCCTATCGCTAACGGAATGCCCTACCTGCTGAAGCGTGCAGGCGACGGTATGACCAAGCCATCGGACCTGAACGGCAAGTCCGTCGCCACCCAGCTCGCTTCTTCGACCGAGCCGGTGGCGCGCGCGCTAGATGCCAAGCTGAAGGCAGCCGGGGGTCCAGGCTACAAGCAGCTCCGCCTATTCACCTCCTTCCCGGACTGCTTTGTTGCGCTGGCCAGCGGCGAAGTGGATGCCGTCATGCAGTCGCTGCCCAGCCTGTCCGTGCTGGTGAAGCAGCGACCCGAAACCTTCGCCCTGATGTCCGCGGCCGACGAAGCGGCGCCCCCAAGCTATCTCGCCTGGGTGACCCGGCCCGACGACACGGACCTCAGGGATTTTATATCAACGGTGTTCCGCCGCCTGCGCGACGACGGCACGATGGGCAAGCTGCAAGACAAATGGTTCGGCTTGCGAATGGAGATCCCCGACAGCGGCTATCTGCCCCCCGGCGCCATCTAGGGTCTCCGAGGCCGCCATGTCGTTTCAATGGAGCGCATTCACGGGGGTCCTGCCGCTCCTGCTTCGGGCCGCCATGCTAAATCTGGAGTTGGCGGCCGTCATCATGGTGCTCGCAGTGGCAGGCAGCACGGGGCTAACAGTGCTGCGCTCGTTGAAGGTTTCGCCGGTGAACACGGCGGTTGACCTAGTCATCAGCTTCGTACGCGGCACGCCGCTGCTGATCCAGATCTTTGTCTGCTTCTACGGCTTGCCAGCCATCGGGCTGAACCTGAGCCCGATCGCGGCCGGCGTGCTGGCCATTGCGGCGAACAGCACGGTGTTCCTGGGCGAAGCAATGCGTGCCGGGCTGGGCACGATCAACCCGGGGCAAATCGAGGCGGCCACTGCCCTGGCGCTGCGTGCGCCGGTCATCTGGCTCCGCGTGGTGCTGCCGCAGCTATTTCGCCAGATCCTGCCGATCCTGACGGCGGAGCTGACCATCATCGTAAAAGGCACGGCCCTGCTGTCGGTCATAACGGTGGTGGAAGTGCTCCGGACGGCGCAGCAGGTGGGCAGCGCCACCTACCGCCCGTTTGAGGTCATTCTGGCGGCAGGGCTGGTCTTTTTGTGCATCAACCTCGTTATCGGCACCGCTGGCCGGATAGCTGAGGCGCGGCTCGCCGTAGGCCGAGGCTAACGGCTATGAACTTCGACACCAGCGTCATCACCGGCCACCTACCGCAATTCATTGAGGGCATCGGCTTGACGGCCGAGATCACCGTGGTCGCCTTTCTGCTGGGCTACGCGGCCGCTATTCTCTTGGCAATGGCGGCGCTGCTGCCAGGACGGGCCCCGGGCCTGTTGGTGAGCGGCTATGTCACGCTGTTCCGCAGCGTTCCGTTCATCATCACACTTTTCATCGTTTACTACGGCCTGCCGTTCGCCGGGTTACGCTTGCCGGCTTACGCGGTCGGCACCGTGGCGCTCGGCCTCAACGCTGCGGCTTACTACACGGAAGTGATCCGCGCGGCGCTGCTCGCGGTGCCGCGCGGACAAATGGATGCGGCCCGGGCCATCGGCCTGTCCTTTCCCCGCGCCATGCACTTGGTGCTTGCGCCACAGGTGTTCCGCACGGTGGTACCGCCGTCGACCAGCGTCACGCTTTCCATGATGAAGGACTCCGCCGTGCTTAGCTCGATCACGGTGCCGGAGCTGACCTACCAGGGCCTGCTTGTGCAGGGTGACACCTTCGCACCGGTCGAAGTCTTCGTCGCCGTCACCCTGCTGTATTGGGGTCTCGCTTTGCTCATCGCCGGCGTTGCGCGGCGGCTGGAACGCCGCCTGAGCCGCACTCATGCCCGCACACAGCGGTTCAGCCCGTTGGCGGCGAAATACCTGTCGCTCGAATGGCGGGACCGCCCCGCCTGAGCCCACCGTTGACCCTCGAAGATGGAGTATCCCCGATTGTCCGCTGATCCGTTTCACCTTGCATGGTTCCTCCAGGGTTCCAGCGTCCAGGCCTGGAACCAGGACTGGACCGGCAACATCGGCACGGACTGGATGTCGGCCGACATGTTTCTGGACTTGGCTCGGGCGCTCGATCGAGCCGCATTCGACTACATCCTGCTGGAGGATTCGATCTACATCGGGCAGAACTGGCAGAACTCGCGCGAAATCTTCCTGAAGAACGGCATGTCCGTGCCTCGGCAGGAGCCCTCGGTGATCGCGTCGCTCATGGTAGCCGCTACCCGGCACCTCGGCGTGGTGCCCACTCTGTCCACCTTCGCCTACCACCCCTACCTCACCGCCCGCATCGTCGGTACGCTGGACCAGGTGTCCGGGGGTCGGGCAGGATGGAATATGGTGACCGGCTCCTCCGACTATTCCGGCCAGAACTTCGGTCTGGACCGGTTGCCGGAACACGATACGCGCTACACCATGGCTGCCGAGTACATCGACGTGGTCACCCAACTATGGAATTCGTGGGAGCCCGGCGCCATCCTGGCGAACCAAGAAACCGGCGTGTTGATTGATCACACCAAGGTCCACACCATCGATTTCCAGGGCGATTATTACGCCAGCCGCGGCCCGCTAAACTCCGGCCCCTGTCCCCAGGGGCGCCCGGTTATCGCCCAGGCCGGCGGCTCCGCCCGTGGCCGTCAGATCGCCGGGCGCTATGCCGACACGATTGTCGCTCATCCGAAGGGCATGGACGCGATGAAGCAGTACCGCACGGACGTGCAAACTCACATGGTCGAGCACGGCCGCGACCCGGCGACCTGCAAGGTCCTGTTCATGGCCTATCCTATCCTGGCCGACAACGCCGCCCAGGCACAGGAGCGCGCGGACAACCGCCGCATCTCCGCCGCCCGCAACATGGATGCGCGCTTGGCCCAGCTCGGCTGGACCATCAACATCGACTTCTCGACCTTCGACCTAGACGCTCCGGTCGGCGAGCTGTCGACCAACGGGCATCAGTCGAGCCTAGCAGGATTCCTACGCAAGGCCGGCAAGAACACGCTGCGCGAGGCTGTGATCGATTACACTAGCATGGGCGCCTGTATCGATCTGGTGGGCACGCCCGACGCTGTAGCCGGGCAGATGGCAGAAGCCATGCAGGAGGTAGGCGGCGACGGTTTTCTGATCGCCCTACCCAACGTTAGCCGCCGCAGCGTGGCGGAAGTGACGGACGGGCTGGTTCCGGCCCTGCAGCGTCGAGGCCTCGTACGCAAGCAGTACGAACACGCCCATTTCCGCGACAATCTACTGGCGTTCTGAGTCAAATAACGCTGCGACGTCAGTATGGTCACCGCAGTGTTGCCGAACAAATGGAGTAGTTACGTCCGGCGCGCCAACGGCTTCAAGGGACATGCAGGCGAACGTTTTCTTTGAGGAGCACACACCTAGCCGCTATCGCCCTCCACGGGCGTTTTGCGACGTATAGGTGTCGAAACCGCAAAACGAGCGCCTGTATGGGCTTCCAGCTCGCGATCAGGGGTTTGGCGGCACCGTGGCAACCGCCCTTCATCTGAAACCGTTAATATTTCATTCTAAATAATGCGGAGTTTCAGGAGACGCTGGGACGCTTGGTGATTTTATGCGTTGCGATATGCCGGCGCGCGAGATCGCGATCATCGTCCTTGATGGCGTGTCTGCCCGAGCGCTTTAGCTCGATCTGCACCTGCAGAGTCGCGCTCGTCCATGCCGGGCTACTCGATAGACCTACGGTGACGACGTGATTTTTGCGGGAGCTCTCACATTCGTTCGTCCGTGATCGACCAACTCGACTGACCGCATACTCCCGGGTTCCGATCGCTGGCCGGTTCTAATTTACCAGTGATTGGCCATACCCGTGCCCCTCCTGCGCTGCTATATTAACGATCTGCTAATTGTTCGATTATAGTATCATTGAAAGTGCTTTGGCTTTGGATTGCTTTATGTCTACTTTCAGTATCATACAAAGAATCTCATCCTCTTGTATGATTGAGTACAATCATCAGTCGCCGATAGTTATGTGACGCGCTTTGCAGCGTAAGCTTCGCCGTTCGTCAGGGTCTATTGACACGATGATTTGCGCGAGAGCCCGAGGCTTGGCTAGGTTTTCCATCGGGTGGATTGACTGATGACGGATCTCGTCCTCCAACCGAAGATCGCGCGAGCCAACGATGTTCAGCGCAAACACTCGGGAACCACTCTTGGCAAGATTGAGCGCGATCCCGCTGAGCAGGAAGTCACTCTGCGTGCCCTGTTCGATAATACGACCGCCGGAATCGCCGAAATAGATGCCGTGACCGGCCGGTTCCTGACAGTGAACCGGCGATATTGCCAGATCACCGGCAGGCCAGCAGCCGAGTTGCTCGGCGGTCTCCGCATCACCGACGTTCTGCATCCTGACGAACAGCGGGTCGCGACCTCCGTTGCCGAAGCCCGCGGCGATGCCGAGCGTCGTTATCTTCGACCTGACGGCCAGGTTGCATGGGTACGGATCAGCGTGGCCGTTACAGCACGCGATCGTTGCGGCACGGCACGACGCATTTCCGCCGTCGTCCAAGACGTCACTGAAAGTCACGCCGCACAGGAGAAGCTGAAGGCCAGCGAGGCCATGCTGCGATTGTCGCTTGAGATCGGTCAGGTCGGCTGTTTCAGTCGGGATCTGGTCACGGGCCATATTCAATGCGGTGAGGAAACCCGCTTGATGCATGGCCTTTGCGCAGGGGACGCGCCCATTCCATTCGAGGCTTGGCTGGCTACTGTCGTGCCTGAAGATCGAAGCCTGCTCCTGGCGGCATTGTCCAATTCCGTGGCGGATCGACGGTCCAATGCGGGCTACGAGTACCGTTTCTGCCATCCGGTTAGCGGAGAGATCCGCCACATCGAAGTTCGCACCCGATACGAGTACGACGCCGACGGTCGCCCTCTGCTCGCCTTGGGCGCCATCATCGACGTCACGGCCCGGCGAGAAGCCGAGGCAAGGATCCGGCATCTCGCCTTCCACGATACGCTCACCGATCTCCCGAACCGCGCCATGTTTCGCCAGCAATTACAAGTCGCGCTGGCGTCGAACGCGGAAGAGGGCGACATTGCGGTGCTCTATTTGGACCTCGATGGCTTCAAGGACATCAACGATACACACGGCCACTCCATCGGTGACTGGCTCCTTTGCGAGGTCGCGAGGCGTTTGCAGGGTACGACGGGTCCATCGGTCAGCATCGCTCGGCTCGGCGGCGACGAATTTGCCTTGATCCAGCGCGGACTGCAGTGCTCGACGGATGCGGCAGTCTTGGCAGAGCGGCTACTCGCGGTGTTGCACCTTCCATTCTTCATCAATGAGCGTGAGATCATCATCGGCACGAGCATCGGCATCGCGCTCGTGCCACAAGACGGTGTCGCTGCCGATGAGGTCCTCAAAGCGGCCGACCTGGCCTTGTACAACGCCAAGGCCGAAGGTCGGGGCTGTTTCCGTTTCTATCAACAGGCGATGAGCGATCGTATCGCGGCACACCGTGCGTTGGAGATGGATCTGCGTCTAGCGGTTACCCGGGGCGAGTTCGTGCTGCACTACCAGCCGATCCTGGATGTTGAAACGCTGCATCCCGTCGCTTTTGAAGCCTTGTTGCGTTGGATCCATCCGGTCCGCGGTTTAGTGTTGCCCGACGAATTTATTCCGAGCGCCGAGGAGCTGGGCCTGATCGTGCCGATTGGGGCTTGGGCGCTCGCGCGCGCATGCGCCGACGCTACCACGTGGCAGGGGAATTTGCGCGTGGCCGTAAACCTGTCGGCGATCCAAGTCGGCCATCGCGACCTGGTTCCATTGGTCATCTCCGTCTTGGCAAAAATCGGACTCGATCCTCGGCGGCTGGAACTAGAAATCACTGAGACCGTCATGCTCGATGATACCGAGAGCAATCTCGCGACGTTGCATTGCTTGAAAGAACTCGGAATTCGCATCGCGCTGGACGATTTCGGTATCGGATACTCGTCGCTGAACTATTTACGATCGTTCCCGTTCGACAAAGTCAAGATCGACCGCAGCTTCGCGCGTGATCTCGACACGTCACCGCAGTGCAACGTCATCCTGCAGACCATGCTGGACCTGTGTGCCGGACTGGGTGTGACGTCCACGGTAGAAGGTGTCGAAACTCCCGATCAGCTTCGGGCCATCGCGGCCAAGCAGTGCAAGGAAGTCCAGGGATATCTGTTCAGTAAGCCAATCCCGGGAGACCAAGTGAACCTGTTGCTCACAAGCTTGGCCCGGGAAGCGACTAGATACCTTCGCTGATCCCCGCAACAGAACCACGCGGTGGCATTCAGGGTTCTACTCACACTTCCAGGGTTATATTCGTGGGCGGCGGTGTGAGCAGTCCTTCGTCCCAGACCGAAGGTGATCCGATCCTAGACCGCAGGGCGGCAACGAAGACCTTCAACTTCGCAGACAGCTTCACCGGCGCGCGCAGCACGTAGATCCCTGCCGTCCGACCGTTCCAAGCTTCTCCCGCGATCGCCAGCCGCTCGAGAGCGCCGATCTCGACGTCTGGTCCCACGACCCAGCTCGGCAGCAGTGCGATGCCCATTCCAGCCATTGCGGCGTGCCGGAGCGCCTCAAAATCACCGCTCCGAAACAGGTGAGCTCCCGCGGCAACATCCTTCACGGCGTTGCCAAGGATATCCGCCCAGCCGAGCAGATCGGCCACATGCAGTTTGTCGATCAGTCGATGACGGCCTAGGTTCTCCGCCGAAGTCGGGCGTTCACCCGCTTCATGGCGGACGTAGTTGCCGATCAACGGTTGCGTCACGCCGAAGGCGACATCGCTGTCGAGGTTCTCGTCATCGTCGACGAAGACCTGGGTGATTAGCGTCTTGTAGCCCGGCGTGTACGCCAGGATGTGCAGGTGTGCGGGACGGAACGGGTGCCGGCTCTGCGCCCGCAGCAAGTCGCCCACCGGACCGTCGGTCGGCACCGGGTAGCCGGCTGGCTTGGTGGAGCGAAAGGCGAAGCGGCCATCCGCATCGGTTCGGAACACGCCGCGCAGGTTCATCGGTGCTTGAGTAGGATCCTGGTTCTCATAGAAGCCGGTTGGCGCCGAATGCCAGATATCGACAGTGACGCCCGGCAACGGTGCGCCGGCGGGATCGGTGATCCGGCAGGAGGCGAACAGCTCCGGCCCTCCTGTCGGGGAACGCACGATGGAGCCGCCATTCGGCGTGTCCGGCGCGCCCATGCGCCAGAACGGGCCAAGTAGGGCAGCGGCGCTTTCGGTAGCGCCGTTGTCGCCGTTGTTCAGTAAGCAGACCAGGGTGGAGACCCCGATCGCGTCCGAGAACAAGATGCCTTCGTTGTGCAGGTCGTGGTTGGCCTGGCCGACGCGGTTGAGGAACTTGACGCCACGGTCCATTCCGGTTCCGTCAGCCGAACCTCGCGCACGAAGTCATGCATGTGCCGCACGAAAGCGGACATGATCTCTTGCAAGCGGGGGTCGTCGCCTTGGGCCATGGCTTGCAGCACGGCATCCGTGACCGATTGAGGTCCGTCGATGATCATTGTCTTGCTCCGCGGACAGAAGTGACGGGTGGGCTCAGCGCGTGCCGGGCCATCAGCGCGCCCTGTTCGCCCGCCACCATGCCGAGCAAGCCGACCAGCGCGACGATCGGCGGCGCGGGGGAGCGGACGCCGAGCAGAGCGTAAGCGACCCCGACCAACAGCCCCAGCCCGAGCGACAGGACGTAGCTCATGGTAATCGCCTCAGCATTGCGGCGTCAGCACGACACGGCCTGCGGTGCCGGCTGTCACATGCTGGTACGCGGATGCGGCGTCGGCCAGGCCGAAGGTGCGCGCGACCGGCGCCGGACGGAACGCGCCGCTTTCGAACTGCGGGCGCAGCGCGTCCAGCATGCGGGCGGACTGGACGAGGTCGCGCTTGAGGGAGTCGACCCCGAACAGCCGGAGTTCATCGTGGTAGAAGTCGGCAAGATCGAAGCTGACGGTCCGGCCGCCGGTGGCGCTGATCTCGAGCAGGCGGCCCTTAAGCGCGAGGCAGCGCAGGGCCGTGTTGAACATGGCGGCACCGCCGACGCAGTCATAGACGATGTCCGCGCCGCGTCCCCCGGTGGCGTCGCGGACGGCTTGTGGCAGGTCCGGCTCGCCGACCAGCAGCGTGTGCGGGATCTCGTGGATTGCCGCACCCGGCGGCGGCGCGGAGCGGTCGGCGCCGATCACGCGGGCGCCGTGATGGTGGGCGATCTGCGCGACTGCGCCGCCGACACCGCCAGCCGCGCCGATAATCAGCACCGTCTCGCCCGGCTGCACGGCGGCGGCTTCCACCAACCCTTGCCAGGCAACCGCGAAGTTCACCCCGACGGACGCGGCCTGAGTAAAACCGAGGTTCGCCGGCATGCGGCTCAGCGCTGCGACCGGCACCAGGATCCGCTCTGCGTGCGTTCCATCACGCGTGAAGCCGACGTCACCGCCAGTGCCCCAGACCGCCGCGCCGATCCAGTCGTCCGGGCCGGCTTCCACCACGCCGGCGTAATCGCGCCCGGGCACGCGCGGGAGTGTCGTCTGCGACATCGCGCCGGCGACGTTCTTGACGTCGCTCGGGTTGATGGAAGCGGCCTCGATCCGCACGACGGCCTGCGCTTCGTCTGCGATCGGGTCGGGCAATTCGATGAGGGCGAGCTTGTCCGCCCCGCCGAATTCCATGAACCGCACTGCACGCATGATGTTGTCTCCGTCGTTCAGAGATGGAATTAAGCTTGCGCTCTGACACCAGAAAGGCGCGACAATGGACGGCTTACTTCCACCTGGCGGAACCTAAATGTCATGATGGACGCGGTCAGTGATGGCGCCTTCTTCTGCGCGGTCGTCGACGCGGGCGGGCTAGGGGCCGGCGCGCGGGTGCTGAACTCGTCCCCTCCGGCGGCCAGCCGTCGCCTCGCCGCCATCGAGCGCCGCCTCGGGGTGGTCCTGGCTGAGCGGAGCGCCCGGCGCTTCCGGCTGACCGACGAGGGGCGGCTCTATTACGAACGAAGCGGCGAGCTGTTGTCCGCGCTACGCGACATCGAGGCGGAGGTGTCCTCGCGCGGCACGGCGGCACGCGGCCTCCTGCGCGTGGCCGCGCCAATGGATCTCGGCCGCCGGCGGATCGCCCCGGCGCTGGCCGGGTTCGCGCGGGCGCATCCGAATCTCTCGATCCAGCTGACGCTTTCCGATGCCGGAGCGGAGATCGGCGAGGACTTGCTCGACGTTGCCATCCGCACCGGCATACCGGCGGACCAGAACGTCATTGCGCGCAAGCTGGCAACGGCGCGAATGCTGCTCTGCGCCGCACCGTCCTATGTCGAGGCCCATGGCGCCCCGACGGATCTAGAAGATCTGCAGCATCATCGCTGCCTGCTGCTCGCGCGCCGACATCGGCAGATCAGCCACTGGCTCTATCGGGATGCCGGAGGTGCGGTGGTCGCGATCCCCGCCCGCGGCGCCATGTCGAGCACGAGCGGTGACGTTCTCCGGCAATGGGCGCTGGCCGGAGAGGGCCTGTCGCTCGAAGCGGCATGGGACGTGGCGGAGGATCTGCTTGAGGGCCGGCTGATCGAATGCCTGCCCAGTGTCAACTGGCAGGAACTCACGCTCGTCGCGACATTCCTGCCTGGCAAGCCCGTTCCCGCACGCATCAGGCTGTTCGTCGATTGGCTGTTACAGCTCATTGGCGGACCGAACGCATTGGCCGATCCTTGTCGCTGAAATAGTGAGTTTTGTCACCGCTGGCGCTGGACCTGGTATTTGCTGGAGATCTCGCGTTGCAAAAGTCTGCCATAGAAGGAAGGTAATTCGGAGCACATTTGTGACGCCTGAATACCCGTTGTGAGCAATGGTCGCTTCCGCTCCTAGTTGTTTTTAGCTGAAAGTGGACTGTCTCCCATGGAGCAAAAGACCGCAGGATGTAGACTTGGTTAAGGACTGCCTTTCGGCCGGCCTAGATCCAAGATTATCAAAACGATGGTAGCCCCGAGTGCCGCCGCGTCCCGAATGGCTAAGTGGCGACCTTGGATTCGCGACTTCCCGATGAGGGAGATGTAGTAGGCCAGAAGGGCGACATCCGCTGGCCTCATACACGATTAACCATAGCGTATCAGTTAGCTGCCGGACCTGCTGCTCTTTGCCGAGATTGAGCCAGGGCCTTTGGCACTCCGCTGCCTTTTCTGATAAGCTTCCGAACTGACCGTATCCTCGCCATACCGACCCGGACCTGCCCCGCTTAGGGCAAACACCGCTTTGAACAACCGCTTTTCCACCTCGCTGCCGTAGCGTCTCCGTTCCACCATGTTACGCTCTCCCGGCGAAAACCGCCCCGGGACACCGCATGAGCGCCATCGAACTTGTCGCCCTGACCAGACGCTTCGGCTCGACCGCCACCGCCGTCGACGGCATCGACCTGCGCATCCCCGCCGGGTCCTATTGCTGCATGCTCGGCCCGTCCGGCTGCGGCAAGACCACCACCCTCCGACTGATCGCCGGCCACGAGCAGGCCACCGACGGCGATATCATCATCGGTGGCCAGAACATCACCGACCTCGCTCCCGCCCAGCTCGGCATCGTCTTCGTCACCCACAGCCAGGAGGAAGCCATGGCCCTCGCCGATCTCGTCGTCGTCATGCAGGCCGGCCAGATCCGCCAGTCCGGCACCCCGCGCGACGTGTTCGAACGCCCCGCCGACGGCTTCGTCGCCCGCTTCATCGGCGGCCACAACGTGCTGACCGAAGATGGTCACACCTTCGCCGTCCGTGGTGACCGCTGCCGCATCCTCCCGTCCGGCTCCGCCCGCATTGCCGCCGTCGAATACCAGGGCGCCATCGTCCGCATCGCGCTCACCATGCCCGACGGCGCCGAAGCCATCGCCCTCATACCCGACGACGAATTCGACCCGGCCGCCCTCTCCTGGACCCAAGCCGACGCCCATCCCCTCACGCCGGAGACCGCCTCATGACCACTCGCCGCACCTTTCTCGCCGCAACCGGCGCCGCCATCGGCTCCGGCGCCATCACCGGCTTTCCCACGATCTGGGCCCAGAACATCAAGGACGTGACGCTCCGCCAGGTCGGCACCGGCGTCTCCAACCTCAACGCCATCGCCGACAAGGTGAAAGCCGATCTAGGCTTCACACTCTCGATGACCGCGCTGGACACCGACGCCGTAACGCAAAAAGCCGTCACCCAGCCCCGCTCCTACGATGTCGCCGATATCGAATACTTCCTCTGCAAGAAGATCTTCCCCACCGGCGTCCTGGCCCCGTTGGATACCAAGAAGATCAAGAACTACGACAAAATCGTCTCCATCTTCACCACCGGAAAGCTGACCCCGACCTCTGTCGTCGCCCAGGGCACCGCCCCCTCGAAAGTCAGCTTCGTCGAGGGCCCCACCTCCACCAAATTCGCCGCCGAACCGACCCAGTGGATGACCATCATCCCGACCATCTACAATGCCGATACGCTCGGCCTGCGCCCTGACCTCATCAACCGACCGATCCGCAACTGGAAGGACCTCGTCGACCCCGCCTTCAAAGGCAAAGCCTCCATCCTCAACATTCCTGGCATCGGCATCATGGACGCCGCCATGGTGATGGAGAGCGCCGGCCTCATCAAATACGGCGACAAGGGCAACATGACGAAGCCCGAGATCGACAAGACCATCGCCTTCCTCATCGAGCAGAAGAAAGCCGGCCAGTTCCGCGCCTTCTGGAAATCCTTCGACGAGAGCGTCAACCTGATGGCCTCCGGCGAGGTCGTCATCCAGTCCATGTGGTCCCCCGCCGTCACTGCCGTGCGTGCCAAAGGCATTCCCTGCGTCTATCAACCGCTCGAGGAAGGCTACCGGGGCTGGGGCGGCGGCCTCGGTATCACCAAGCATCTCACCGGGCTGCAGCTCGATGCCGCCTACGAATACATCAACTGGTACTTGTCCGGCTGGTGCGGCGCCTATCTGAACCGACAGGGCTACTACAGCGCCGTCCTCGATACGGCCAAGGAGTTCATGAGCGTCAACGAGTGGGGCTACTGGATGGAAGGCAAGCCCACCACCGAGGACATCAAGAGCCCGGCTGGCCAGGTCATCGCCAAGCCCGGCGACACCAGAGACGGCGGTTCCTTCATGGACCGCATGAGCCACGTCGCCTGCTGGAACTCCGTCATGGACGAAGATCGCTACATGATCCAGAAATGGAACGAATTCATCGCTGCATGACATGAAGGGCCTGCTGACGGCGGCGCAGGTTGCGCCGCTGACCCTCCTCCTGCTTGGCTTCGTCGTCGTCCCGCTAGCCGCCATCGTCGTCGTCAGCTTCCTCGACTACGACAGCGTCCGCATTCTCCCGAACTTCGTCCTCACCAATTACACCGACCTCATCTTCTCCAGCGTCACTTGGCGCACCTACCTCAACACCCTGCGCTACGCCGCCATCGTCTGGGCCATCACTCTCGCCCTAGGCTTCTTCGTCGCCTACGTGCTCGCCTTCGTCATCCGCGGCGCGGTGATGCAAACCGCCCTTTTCCTTATCTGCACGATTCCGTTCCTTACCTCCAACATCATCCGCATGATTGCCTGGGTCCCGTTCCTCGGCCGCGAAGGCCTCGCCAACCGCGCCCTGCTCGCCACCGGTCTCATCGATAAGCCTCTGGAATGGCTGCTCTTTTCCGACTTCGCCGTGATCCTGGCGCTCGTCCATCTCTATACGTTGTTCATGGTCATCCCGATCTTCAACACCATGATGCGCATTGACCGCAGCCTCATCGAGGCCGCCACCGACGCGGGCGCCAGCCCGTTCCAGGTCGTCCGCGAGGTCATCATCCCCCTCTGCAAACCCGGCATCGCCATCGGCACCATCTTCGTCGTCACCCTCGTCATGGGCGACTTCGCCACCGTCCGTCTGATGAGCGGCGGCCAGAGCGCGTCGGTGGGCCTCATGATCGCCAATGGCATCGGCTTGCTGCAGTACCCCGCCGCCTGCGCCAACGCCGTCATCCTCCTCGCGCTCGTCCTCCTGCTCATTGGCGCCATCCTGCGCGTCGTCGACATCCGCAAGGAGCTCCGACCATGAGCCCAAAACTCCGCCGTGGCCTCCTCCTCGCCGGTTTCGCTCTCTTCGTCCTGTTCCTCTACGGCCCTACCCTCACCATCCTTGTCCTCTCCTTCCAAGGACCCGGCGGTGGCCTCACTTTCCCCATGCGCGGCGTCTCCACCCATTGGTTTCACGCGCTCTTCGCCCAACAAGCCGTCGGCGACCTCTGGGGCGCTGCCGGCCGCTCCGTCACCCTGGCCATCATGGTCATGCTCGCCACCGTGACGATCTCCCTTCTCGCCGGCCTCGCGTTCCGCCGCCCGTTCCGCGGTGCCCGCCCCCTCCTGACGCTCACCCTGACCAGCCTCATCGTCCCCTCCATCCTCATCAGCCTCGGCGTCGGCCTCGTCTTCAGCCAATCCGGCCTCGATACCGATTGGTGGAGCTCGGCCTTCGGCGCCCAACTCACCTGGACCGTCCCCTTCGGCGTCCTGATTATGTTCGCCGTGTTCAACCGCTTCGACCGACGCTGGGAGGAGGCCGCCCGCGACCTGGGTGCGACGAACTGGCAGTCCTTTCGGCAGATCGTCCTGCCGATCATCCTGCCCAGCGTCATCGGCATTGCCCTGTTCGGCCTTACCCTCTCCTGGGATGAGTTCGCCCGCACGCTGCTCACCAGCGGCAGCGACAACACCCTCCCGCTCGAGATCTTCGGCATGACAACCAACGTCACCACCCCGGTCCTTTACGCCCTCGGCGCCTCCACCACCGCCGTCTCCATCCTGGTCATCCTTTTGGCGCTCGGAACCATCGTCCTGCTCCGCCGGAACGCCCCCCGATGACTCACTCCCAGGTGGCCGATCTCTCCTTCGAAGCGGAAGGTCTACGAGTTCACACTCGGCACTCGAAGACCGACCAAGAGGGCCGCGGTCAAGAGATCGCCACTTCGCGCGGCACCAAGCTGCGGCCGGTCAATGCCCTTGAGGAATGGCTGCAGGCCGGCAGGATTGAGTCGGGCCCGATGTTCCGCTCGATCGACCCTCATGGGCGCATGGGTGCCGCGCTGTCCGCCCAATCCGTCGCGATGATCACCAAGCATCAGGCCGAGGCTGTCGGGCTGGATCGCAGGACTGCGCCGGTCACAGCCTGCGGTTATTGCACCACCGCTGCCGTGGCTTCGCCGTGCCGGTCGAAGATAATGTCGCCGCCGCGAAGGGTCAGGTCCGCGTGGGTGGCCAATATGTCTTCGGGAGTGGCGTCAAATATATCCCGGGACAGGATCGTCAAATCGGCGAACTGACCGACTTCCAGCGTGCCACGCCGTGCCTCGGCAAATTGCGTATAGGCGCCGGCGGCGGTATAGCAATGCACGGCTTCCGCCACGGTCAGGCATTGATCGGCACCGATGACGGTGCCGCGGACGGTCTTACGCGTTACCATCGTGTAGAGATTCACAAATGGATTGACCGTGGAAACGGGGCTATCAGAGGATGCGGAGGGGTTATGGCCCTCATCCATCCAGGTGCGCATCGGGTAGCAGGCTTCGGACCGCGCCTTGCCAAGCACCTTCAGATACACGTCGCCGAATTCGTAAAGGAACACCGGTTGCGGCACCGGCAAGATGCCACGTGCTTTCATGCGGGTGCGCTGGTCGGCATTCAGGAAGCCGCAATGCTCGATACGATGGCGACGCCCTGGCACCGGCATCGACGGTGAATCCGCGGCCTCCATACCCGACAGGACCTGCTCGATGGCGGCATCGCCGATCGCGTGAATGTTGAGTTGCCAACCCTGCGCATGGTACTTCGCTAGCATCGCATGCTGGTCAGCGTCGCTGAAGCAGAAGATGCCGGTGCCACCGCCCTGCGACGCCTCGTACGGGTCAAAGAATGCCGCCGTCAATCCGCCCGCGGACCCGTCGGCAAAGGTCTTCACCCCGCCCCAGGCCAGCATGTCGTCGGTCGTGTCCGGCCGTAACCCGGATCGCCATGCCTCATCGGCGATGCCTTCGGGGTTGCCGGCCAGGACCTGCCACATGCGCTGCACCAGGCGCCCTTCGGCATGAGCCCGGCGATAGGCGGCAATCTCGGCAAAACCTCCCGTCATGCCGACGTTCATGTCGCTCGCAGTAGCAAATCCCCGCGACGCCAGATCCAAACCGGCAGCGGCAATGTCATCCACCATGGACGCTTCGTCGGACACGGGCACATGCGATGTAACCAGACGCTGGGCGCGTTCCTGGAGCAGGCCGGTCAGTTTGCCGTGGCGGCTTTCGACCGCGCCACCATCCGGCACCGGAGTGTTGTGCCCGACGCCGGCGAGGCGTAACGCCGCCGTGCTGGCGACGCCCATATGACCACAGGTCCGCACAATATAAACGGGGTTGTCGGGGGCCGCCTGCTGCAACTCCTCTGCGGTCGGGTGACGGCCGACATCCAGGACCACGTGGTCATAGCCTCGTCCTAGCACCCAAGCACCCGGCTTCATCTGCTTCGCAGCGGTGGCGATCCTGGTCATCAACTCGTCCAGGGTGTGGACCCCGTCATCGGGCCGCAAATTGACCTGCCGTAACCCACGTCCGTAGGACAGCAGGTGCATGTGTGCTTCATTGAACGCCGGGATCACGACCCGGCCACCAAGGTCGATGCGCTTGACCCCGGGGGGTGCTGCGTCCTGGACATCCTCCAACGTGCCGATTGCTGCGACCTGGCCATTACGGAGGAGGACTGCTTCCGCGAAGCCACCTCCCAAGCTACGAAATACACGACCCCCAGCAATCAGCATATCTGTCGTCATGCACGCCACTCCTTCGGCCATGTCACCTGCAGACTTGGGCCGGTGATCATGTTGGCAACAAGCCGTGCTTGCACGCGGCATGCCGATCAATACCCGTCGAGCCTATCCCACTGCTGTGCGCACCGACAGAGACTTATTTCAAAGAGATCCCTGCTGTGAACAAGTTGTGCTTAAACAATAGGCATCGCAGGTCGAAGCAATTGCCATGCGCTCTGGAACTCGCCTTCATACGCTCGCGGAGTATTCTACCGTTCAATCCGTGCAGGCTTTTTATGAGTCGTGTCGAGCAGCTCAATGTGCATCAAACATATGAGCGCCGATCGCTTTCGGGTCCGCGATTGCTGCCGGTATTTCATGCACGATCGCTCCATGCACCATCGCCACGATGCGGTCACCTAGTTCCAGATCTTTCCTAAACCTCACTGATCAGCAGAATTGCCGTTTCCGTATTCCGCGCCGCCTTCCCGTGCAGCCCGGAACGGAGATTGGCCCAACCAGCAATGTAAGATTCTGCGTGCCGATCCACGGATACGGTATCATCAATGTGCCTTCTTGCGATCGAGTGGCCGCGCACCTTCATGACGTCGATCACTCTTGATGCGACAGCGATCCCTGATCTTTCTTCGGAGCAGGGCGCGATGTGTGGGACCCTCGTCATGAAGAACATCGGCTTTCTTTCCTTTGGTCATTGGTCTGACACGCACGGATCGGCGACACGCTCGGCCAGTGACGTCTTGCTGCAATCGATTGATCTCGCGGTGGCGGCCGAGCAGCTCGGCGCCGACGGTGCCTATTTTCGTGTCCACCACTTCGCCCGGCAGCTGGCCTCGCCGTTTCCATTGCTCGCGGCCGTTGGTGCGCGGACCAAGCGAATCGAGATCGGCACCGGCGTCATCGACATGCGTTACGAGAACCCGTTCTACATGG
>CAZTJC010000016.1:18043-92847 GCA_964613945.1 uncultured Acetobacteraceae bacterium | reverse complement strand
GCTGGAGTTGCGCGACATGTTCGAGGCTTGGCTGAACGAGCACATGCCCGACCGGGCGCGCCGTGTGCTGGCCCTGATCCGTGACACCCGAGACGGCGCCATGAACGACAGTACCTTCCACGATCGTTTCCGCGGCACCGGCGTGTATGCGGACCTGCTGCACCAGCGTTTTGCCCGTCTTCGCCGGAAGCTGCACTTGCCAGGCCGTCAACCGCTCG
The DNA here is from genome assembly GCA_964613945.1 of uncultured Acetobacteraceae bacterium. GTDB lineage: Bacteria > Pseudomonadota > Alphaproteobacteria > Acetobacterales > Acetobacteraceae > JAVVHH01. Next base: position 92,629 of record CAZTJC010000016.1, on the reverse strand, counting down.
ACGTGAGTCAGTTCCGAGTTCCAGCACCTGCAAAGGTCCAACTCGAGCTTTTATAGCGCAGGATTATTCCATGCTAACGTCAGTCTGACCCGTCACTAAGAATCACAACCGCTCAGCTCTCCTATCTCAGCGTGGTGAGCAGTTTTATCTTTAGGTTGCGCACTGGTGGTGATTCACGCGAATCGTCTGCGCGGGCATGCATGATATTATTATAGCGGCCCGGTTTATACCGACGTTCGATACTGTCAGAAACTCGGTTTGTGCTTAATTAGTCTCGATGAGGCCGTTTTGCCGATCGTCGGCATTATGACTGCAGTTTTGTACGATGTCATCTATCTCTGCCATCGACTGTCAGGAAATTTGCGCACGCCTTTGTAAACGCTTTACCGAATTTGGGTGATCAAGCGTTCGACGGATCGCGAGCCGATTTCTCGATGCACCAAAAACCGAAATTGCAAAGACCGCGGCAAATAAATTTTCCTACATTAAAGACTTGATTTATAAAAATCTACATTTTAGCCCAATTTAATTCTGATAATCATAATACAACTCTGTTTGATATTTGATTGTTCGATGTTTCGAAAGCAATAAGATATAATATAATCGATATCTTTACGCACACTTAGTACGAGTTTTCTAACTTATTATTTATGTCTAAATAACGTCAGATCTATAGATATCTTTATTCAACTTTGATACAAGAGTTTCAGGCAATAACGCCTCTCGGAGAAGTAAAATGGCAAAGCAGACCAAGGCTCCCGCTTCGACCAAGGACACCGGCCGCGTCAAGATTGGCGGCGGTAGCTTGACCTTCTGAGGTTTATCGGCACTCCGTCTTTACGGAGTGCCGCCCCTTCGGAGGTAATTATGCCCGATACTTCTCTTGTCCAGTTTTTTAAGTTGATCGATGCGGCAAGAGAGCCAAAGCGCGCCGACCGGTCAGCAGCAGGCTATCTTCCCAGTAGAGCAATGAGGTATTGTGACGCCCTCACTTCAGCAGCCGGGTTCGGCTACTGGGTGTTTCCACCAATGACATTCCGGCTTATCTGGGACGGCGAGCGCATTCTCTGGTCATCTGGCGAAGATGATCCTTGGCTGCCACTAACTGAATCGGATAGTGGTTCTATTCAATATCCCGAGTTCAGCAACTTATTTGATCAAGCGGTGCCTGCCGACCTTCAGGGTTATGCTCCGCCCTTTTTGACGGCGATGCCTGAAGTGGGCGGTGTTCAGATTTGGTCTGGACTTCTCGTCAAAACGCGGCCTGGCTGGAGTTTGAACGTGCGTGCTCCAGTCAATCTTCCGGCGATCCCAGGACTAGTCGCATGGGAGGGGATCGTCGAAACCGATGTTTGGTTTGGACCGTTGTTCAATAACTTCCGAATTCTGCGGACGAATGAAGCTGTTGTTTTCCGCGCCAACGTTCCATTCATCCAAGTGCAACCGATCCCACAAATCGCTTATCGGGACGACAATCTGAATAACTACACTTGTTCGACCGCAGCCGATGTTTCTGTAGAAGATTGGAGCAAACTCGGTGAATTGCTTCTACCGAACTCGGATCGTGAAGCGCGCCAAGGTAAGTATGCTGTCACAGTGCGGAAACGGCGCTCATGTCCCATCAGTCCCGCCGCGCTCATTCCTGCCGCCGCTAACGGTTAAGCGTCAGGTATGCCAGCCCTCCTTAATCCTTCGGCATAGTAGGCAAGGTCGTGAGGTCGGAACGGCGGACGAGCGACTATAGACGAGAAGTTTGACTCGGGTTCGATAATAAGTAGTCGAGAAAAATGCTCCTCAGCCTCCCGAATGCGGCCTAGATGCCCAAGTATGGATAACCGTCCCCTGATTGCCGAAGCATGATTGGGTTTACGTCCTAATACTGCCTCGGCAAGCGCGTCTGCCTCGGACAATTCTCCTCGAAACAAATGCGCATACATCGAGGCATGCTCGACGAAAAACGTGTGCGGATCACGAGGGGAAAGCGATTGTGCCATTTGTGCGTGTCTTAAAGAGGTCGCGTGATCTCCGCTGTATGTTTTCGACCAAGCACTAAGTGTCCAAGCAATCCACATATTTGGATTGAGCTCAATTGCTCTAGCATGAAGCGTAAGAGCGCTTGCGACGTCATGAAAGAGGTAAGCCTTAACGTGACCAGCAATTGCCAAAGCGCGAGCGTCCTTGGGATCGAGCAGCATCGCCTTCTCAGCCGACGCGCCGGCCAGGGAGAACACTTCCTGACTGTTTCGCGCCCAACCTTGCCCGACCGCCATGATGCCCCAGTAGGCGAGCCAAGCATGGGCAGCACTGAACTCAGGGTCTAGATCGATTGCATGAGTGAGTAGGGTTCGTGCGCGCATGAACGTCGGCTCGTCCAGTCGGAAGATCCCGTGGATTGCTTCCAGCACAGCGCGATGCGCCTCGGCCGTGCTCGTGCTCGGCTGACGAGATATTGCGAGGTTCCGCTGGTGCAACTCGGGATCGACTTGCGCAACAGTCTCAGAGGCGATCCGGTCCTGTAAGGTGAACAGATCGTCGAGTAGGCCTTCGAAACGCTGACTCCAGATAACCTCGAAGTTTAGTACCACGTCCAGCAACATCACCGTCACGCGCACTTTGGTATCGATTACCTGGATCGTGCCATCGATGATATAGTCGAGATTATAAGTCCTGCATCGGCTCATCGCGTCCGACGCCGGGCCGACACCGTCCCAGAAGGTCGCCGTGGCAACAAGACGCGGTGCCCGGAATCGTCCCAAAGCAGCCGACACCTCTTCGGCCATGCCGAGTGCGATGCCGCGCCCGATAGGCGCGCCCAAGCTGCGGAACGGCAGCACCGCCATCCGCCAGCCGAGTTGATGATCGGGTATTCCGGCCACGGTCGAGAACGTCTGCGGAAAACGGTCGAGCTTCTCGAAACTCAATCCACTCACCGATGGATGTCCGAACAGGCGGTTGGGGTTCGAGGGGATCCCACTGGGCTGGCGGCTCATCGGATAGCCACCCTGCCCAACATCGCGCCCCACGCCAAGAGGCGTTCCCCGCGGCGGTGCCAGAGCCCGGCGATACCCGATCTCGACCCACAACCGATCGAGATATGCATCGAATGTCGGCGAAATCCCGCGTAAGTCGCGACACAGCATATTGGCCGGGTCAGTGGGATCGACGGCAGCGGCCTGTGCCGGCGTCATGTCCAGCACATCGACCCAGACGGATTCCGGGTCCAGCACCAGCCGGCCCCGCTTGGTCGCGATCAGGTAGGGCCGACCACACACTGCCAATAGCGGCTGCAACTCCCCTAGTGCTTGCCGCAGCGAATTGGCCACCGCCTCGCGATGTTTGCTCGACCATAGCAGCGCGCCCGCCACCGCACGGAGGGCCCCCTGCGGACGAGCCATCCCGATGATGCAGAGCAAGGCACGTGCCTTGCGGCTGACCGGGAGCAACGATTGACCGTCGGCACTATCGGCCTGAAAATCTCCGATGAGCGTCAGGCGAATCCGAATCTTGGGCGCCTCATCGACAATCGAGCGCGGCTCGATATGCACGATCTCACCATCCATCGTCGCTAGTCCCACAACCTCAGGCTGTTTGTTCGGCACTGATACACCATCATCCCACAAATGACGCGTCGCATGCAAACGTCAACGTTTCATGCCATAACCATCGCAATCAGCGACAAGCTCATACTTTTAAAGAAGATTTCATTGAGCCCGATCCCACCGACGAGCCTGCAATACACTATCCTACTTGGAATAATTGCAGGGCTTCCAGCACTGTCGATCGACCTAAGTGCCCCAACTCTTTCAATTTTACCTTCCGCTCTCGAAACGACCGTGTTTGCCGCCGGACTTACGCTGTCGCTCTTCGTGCTCGGCTTCGGCATCGGCCAGTTCGTCGGCGGACGGGCATCCGACCGTTTCGGCCGACGTCCCGTGCTTCTCTGCGCGCTCATCGTCTATATATTGGCCGGCCTGTGTTGCAGTTTTGCAACTTCGGGTGGCGCGCTTGCAACGTTCAGATTGATTCAAGGCGCAGGCGCCGGCGCCTGCTCGGTTCAGGCCTATGCGATGGTGCAGGATCTCTTCACCGGCGAAGTGGCTCGGCGCAAGCAATCCTATGTCAGCATCGTGCTGACCGTCATGCCGATGTTGGCCCCTGCCCTGGGCGCCGCCCTGATTGTCCTGGCGGGCTGGCGCAGCGTCCATCTCTCCCTGGCCATCGGCGGTGCACTCCTGCTCACCGTTGTCACCTTTCACCTGTCAGAAACCCGCCGCCCGCCCGCCCGGCCCCAGACTACCGGGCTCGGCTTCGCAGCCAGCCGACAGATGCTGCGCGACAGCGGCTTCCGCCGCATTTCGCTGGTCAATGCTCTCAGCTATGCCGCCATCTTTGCCTATATCGCCGGGGCGCCCGTCGTGGTCTCGCAACTCGGCTATTCCAGCACCGTATACGCCGCCATGTTCGCCAGCACCGCCGCCGCCCTGAGCGCCGGAGCATTCATGAATGCCGGCTTGGTGCGTCGCTTCAACTCCCGGGGCTTGGTCTGGCCGGCGTTGCTCATCCAAGCCGGCGCCAATGTGTGTCTGGTCGGGGCCGCACTCGCCCTGCCGACGCTGGGTCCGTGGCCGTTGCTGCCGCCGTTGTTGATCGGCTGCTTCGTGCGCGGGATCATCTCGCCGAACCTGGTTTATCTCGCGATCAGCAGCCATCGCGAGCAGGCCGGGTTGGCGGCGGCCCTCGTCGGTCTAGCCCAGCTCGTCGCCGCGTCTGCATCCAGTGCGCTGCTCGCCCGGTTGCTCGAGCCCTTCGGCGCAGTAAGCGTCGCGCTGACGATGGCGACCTTGTCGGTCACTGGGATTATTCTTTGGACGACCACGCGGTTGGGCCGGGTCGTCGCGGCACGCAGCTAAGCGTATCGACGGCGCTTGTCTTCACACTTTACCTGCCTATGTTGCAGTGCAGCAGGGAGCGACACGTCCTCGTTCGAACCGCGGCTTCGCCGCTCGAGAGGACACAACACATGCGACACATCGATGCGCTAAATCGTTTTCGCGCTCTTTTTCGTCGAGATGACACGGTTGTCAGCCCCGACGACCTCAGTGGCCCGACCCTTTTCGATCAAGAGCCGGACCTCGCACGTGAAGCTGCCCGCTACAACGTCGCGGCTTCGTCCTGGGCTGCCGGGCACAGCACCGACTGAGACCCACGCATCTTCCATCGGCGAACGGCGTCATTCGTGTCAGGATGCACTCGCCGGTGGGAGATCGTCCGATGAAGGTCAAGTTCGAAGTCGAGTGCACGCCTGACGAAGCGCGTCAGTTTTTTGGGCTTCCCGATGTGAAGCCCATGCAGGACGCCATGATGAGCAAGCTGGAATCCCAGATGACCGAAGCCGTGGATCGGTTCTCGCCGGACTCACTGCTGCGCTCCTGGTTCGCGTTCGCGCCGGCTGGTGCAGATGTCATGCGTGACATGTTCGATCGCCTCACCAAGCCGGGGCGACCCTCCTAACCGATGATCCACTACGGCTGACTTTCCGCACGGAAGCGCTTACATCACCGTCATGACCGACACGCCGCTCGACCGCATCCGGAACTTCTCGATCATCGCGCATATCGACCACGGCAAGTCCACGCTTGCGGATCGGCTGATCCAGTCCTGCGGCGGCCTCACCGAGCGCGAGATGACGAGCCAGGTGCTCGACAACATGGACCTCGAGAAAGAGCGCGGCATCACCATCAAGGCGCAGACCGTCCGCCTGTCCTACAAGGCCAAGGACGGGCTGATCTATACGCTCAACCTGATGGACACCCCCGGGCACGTCGACTTCGCCTACGAGGTCAGTCGCAGCCTGGCCGCCTGCGAAGGTAGCCTCCTTGTGGTGGACGCAAGTCAGGGTGTCGAGGCGCAGACGCTGGCCAACGTCTATCAGGCGATCGACGCTAAGCACGAGATCGTGCCGGTGCTGAACAAGATCGACCTTCCCGCGGCCGAGCCCGACCGGGTCAAGCAGCAGATAGAGGATGTCATCGGTATCCCGGCCGATGACGCCGTGATGATCAGTGCCAAGACCGGCATCGGCATCCCCGACGTCCTCGAAGCCCTGGTGACCCGGCTTCCCCCGCCCAAGGGTGACGCCGACGCGCCGCTCACCGCGCTGCTCGTCGATAGCTGGTACGACCAATATCTCGGCGTTGTCATCCTCATCCGCGTGCGGGACGGCCGGCTCAAGCGCGGCCAGCGCATCCGCATGATGTCGTCCGGTGCCGCCTATCAGGTCGAACAGGTCGGGGTCTTCTCGCCGAAGATGACCCCCGTCGCCGATCTCGGCCCGGGCGAGATGGGCTACATCACCGCCGCCATGAAGACGGTCGCCGATTGCAACGTGGGCGACACCATCACCGATGACCGCCTACCCGCGACCGTCGCCCTCGCCGGCTTCAAGCCGAGTGTTCCCGTGGTATGGTGCGGCTTGTTCCCCGTCGACGCCGACGATTTCGAGCATCTGCGCGACAGCCTCGCCAAGCTCCGCCTCAACGATTCCAGCTTTCACTTCGAGGCTGAGACCTCCGCCGCCCTGGGCTTCGGCTATCGCTGCGGCTTCCTTGGTCTCCTCCACTTGGAGATCATCCAGGAACGCCTCTCCCGCGAGTTCAACCTCGACCTGATCGCCACTGCTCCCAGCGTGGTTTACCGAATCCACACGGTCCGCGGCGCCGTCGAGGAGCTTCACAACCCGGCCGACATGCCCGACCCCACCCAGATCGATCACATTGACGAGCCGTGGATCAAGGCGACCATCATGGTCCCCGACGAATATCTGGGCAGCATCCTGACCCTGTGCAGCGAGCGCCGCGGCCAGCAATCTGACCTCACCTATGTCGGCAACCGGGCCATGGCCGTCTATCGGCTGCCGCTGAACGAGGTGGTGTTCGACTTCTACGACCGCCTCAAGAGCGTCAGCCGCGGCTACGCCAGCTTCGACTACGCGATGGACGGCTATGAGGAGAGTGACCTCGTCCGCATCTCCATCCTGGTCAACGCCGACCCGGTCGACGCGCTGAGCTTCATCGCCCACCGCAGCGCCGCCGAGCAGCGCGGTCGCTCCATCTGCGCCAAGCTGAAGGAGCTGATTCCGAAGCAGCTGTTCAAGATCGCCATCCAGGCTGGCATTGGCGGCCGCATCATCGCCCGCGAAACCATCAGCGCGCTGTCCAAGGACGTGACCGCCAAGTGCTACGGCGGCGACATCAGCCGCAAGCGCAAGCTGTTGGACAAGCAGAAGGAAGGCAAGAAGCGGATGCGCCAGTTCGGCAAGGTCGAGATCCCGCAAAGCGCCTTTCTCGCCGCCCTGAAGATGGACGCCTGATGCTTCCTGCCCTGTTGCTTGTCGCGGCGTGCGCGAGTTGGCATGGCAGCGTTACCGGCTTTTACCGCGGCGAAGTCGAAAGCGTCGGCCCCAAGGCGATCGACACCTGGATCGAAGACAGTGCAGACGGGCTACACGGGCGCTACGTGTTGCACGAACCCGACCGCGACGTCACCGGGACACTCGAACCCATTGGCGACGAAAGCTGTGATGTGGCGTTGTTCCAGTGGACCGACGTGTACGGCACCGGCATCGCTCGGCTGCGATTCCTGCCGGATCGGCATTGCTTCGAGGGAAACTGGGGCCGCGAGGTGCCGCTTGGTCAACTTCCATGGCGTTCATGTGCCGAAGGACGGGTGACGAGCTAGCCAGAGCAGTGCTATAGCGCCGTCGCGCTGGAGAGATGGCCGAGTGGTTTAAGGCGCACGCTTGGAAAGCGTGTGTGCGTGCAAGCGTACCGTGGGTTCGAATCCCACTCTCTCCGCCATCATGGTTGCGGTCATTGTTCTCGCTGAAGGAGACACGACTATGGGCACCACACTCGAGCAAACCGATTGGTCCGCTGCACTGACCGCCGATCTGGCAGCCAACCAGTTCAATGGTGGCGTAGGCACCCGATTGCTCTCGGCCACCGACCGGGTGCGCGTTTGGGAAATCCGCCTCCAGCCTGGCGAGCGAATCGGCTTCCACCGTCACGTGCTCGACTATTTCTGGACCGCAGTGACACCCGGGCAGGCGATCTCGCATCAGGAGGATGGATCGACGGTGAAGGCCGACTACACTGCCGGGCAGACCAGCCACCAGAGCTACGGCCCCGGCGAGCACAAAATCCACGACCTCGAGAACGTCGGAACTACCGAACTGGTATTCACGACCGTCGAGTTTCTCGACAGCGCCAACGAACCGCTCCCGTACGAACCGGACTGAGCGGCACGTCGCTGTAGTCGTCATCTCCTACGCTTGGCCTAATCCACTTTCTTCGTGGTGATGCAGGGTGACACCATCTTTCGACAGCCCGTCAGTCTCGATGCTGACCTGACGGCAGCAATGCCGACACCAAAAATCTAATCGCTTCCCGTTCTAGAGATCTGCGCCCACAGATCCTGCATGAGGCGCCCCACCCTCCCGCAACACGGCATCTTCGATCGATCCAAGGCGAGTCTGCGCCACCTCGACGACAAGCCGCAGGAAAGCCTCGCCGATGCGGGAAAGCGGTTGTGCCTCGGACCAAAGCGCATGGGCGACGGCGGGCGTGGCAGGAGCGAACCGACGCACATCCAGGGTGCCAACGGCCTGATTAGGCGAAAACGGGTCCACCACGGCGACACCGACCCCGGCCGCGGCGAGGACGCAGGCCGTGTTGCAGTAGCGAACCTCCACGCTCGGCGTATACGCCACCTGCTCCTGCTCGAAACGAGCCCGCACCGCTTCACCCAGGCGTGTGCCGCGTTCGAGACCGATCATCGGCGTTCCGGCCAAGTCTCGGGGAGTGACCATCTCCAGCCTTGCAAGCCGGTGACCCGGCGGCAGCACGCACACCATCTCGCCCGTGTGGATGACTTGGTGACCAATCCCAGACTGGCGCACGAAGCCGAGTGCGAAACCGAGATCGGCCACTCGTGTCAGCACGGCCTCGGTCACGCCTTCATACCGCCTGACGTCCAGGAACACCTGCGTGCCCGGGCGTGCCGCAAGAAAGCGGCGAAGTGCCGACGGTATCAGGCTGTCGGCTAAGGGCGGAGTCGCCACAATGGAGAGCCTACCGCCGGTCCCTCGCTGAATCTCCTGCACCCGACCTTGAAGGCGATCGTGGAGCGCGAAGATGGCCTCGCCATCCGCATACAAACTCAACGCCTCATCGGTCGGAAACAGCCGATTGTTGACGCGGTGGAACAGGGCAAATCCAAGTTGCTGCTCCAACGCCCGCAGGGCGTTGCTGACCGCGGGCTGGGTCAAGCCGAGGTCCTGAGCGGCCGCAACCGTGGTTCGATGGCGAATCAAGGCACGCAGGAGTTCGAGTTGACGCAGCGTCATATTCACCTTTTGAATAGTCTAGCCCGAATCATTATAACGTTTGCGGCGATTTCCCGAAATCAATGCAAGGATTTGCTGCTAGTGCTTGCATAAGCGCGGGACTCTGATTGAGCGAACCGGCCAAATGCATAGAAAGAAGGCACATGCCTAGAGTAATTCGCCTTGCAGCCTGCCAAATGGGCCCCAACCAACGTGCCGATAGCCGCGAGGCGATCCTGGCCCGCATGGTGATGCTGCTGGAAAAGGCCGCCGCCCAGGGCGCAACGCTGTGCGTGTTCCCGGAGCTTGCCTTCACCACCTTCTTTCCACGCTGGTTCCTCCAAGGGCCGGAACTCGACCAATACTACGAACGCGCCATGCCCAATCCTTTGGTCCAGCCCCTGTTCGACCGGGCAAAGGCGCTCGGCGTCGGCTTTTCCGTGGGCTACGCGGAGATCACCGCCGAGGGCGAGCGTTTCAACTGCGCCATTCTAGTCGAGCCGGATGGCACCGTACTGGGACGTTACCGGAAGGTGCATCTGCCTGGATCTGTCGAGCCCCGCGAAGGAGCGCGGTTCCAGCAACTCGAAAAGCGCTACTTCGCATACGGCGATACCGGCTTTCCGGCCTTCCGCGCCGGCCCCGATTGGGGCGGCGCCATCGCCGGCATGATGATTTGCAACGACCGGCGCTGGCCGGAAGCCTGGCGCGTGCTGGGCCTGCAGGGCGTGGAACTGGTCTGCGTCGGCTACAACTCCGCCGCCTATGACCCAAATGGCGGCTCGACCGAAGGCGCGGAACTGCGCACGTTCCATTCCAAGCTGGTGGTGCAGGCCAACGCCTACATGAACGCCACCTGGGCCGTGGCCGTGGCCAAGGCGGGCGACGAGGATGGTTCGGGCCTGATCGGCGGTTCCTGCATCGTCGATCCGAACGGCCTGATCGTGGCCGAGGCTGAAACCCTCGGAGACGAGGTGATCGTGGCCGATTGCGACCTCGATCTGTGCCAGCAGGGCAAGTCCAAGATGTTCGACCTCGGCGCCCACCGACAGCCCGGCCAATACGGCCCGATAACCGAACGCGCCGGAGTGATCGAACCCGCCTGAGGTCAACGACGCCGCGGAGGTACCACCATGAGAATAGCGACCGGCCTTGCTGCCCTGCTGACCTTCCTGCTCGCAGCCAATGACGCGCCTGCCGCGGAGCTCCCGGAGGCCATCCGCGCCGCGGGAATTCTCAAGCTGTCGATCAACTCGACCTACGCGCCCATGGAGTATCGCGACCCGGCGACCAACGACCTCATGGGCCTCGACGTCGACCTCGCGGCCGCAATCGCCAAGAAGCTCGGCGTCACGGTCACCTGGACCGACGTGCCCTTCGACCAGCTGATCCCCTCGCTGCAAACCGGCCGCACCGATTTCGTCATCAGCGGTTTCTCCGACCGTGGCTCCCGGCGCGAGACGATGGACTTCGTCGATTATCTCGGCACCGGGCCGCAATTCTTCGTCCTGGCGGACAGCGCAATACAGGCGCCGACCGATCTCTGCGGCAAGCGGGTCGGCACCGTCCGCTCCACCTCGTTTCCGGCCGAGGTCGACAAATGGAGCAAGGCAAATTGCGAAGCGGCGGGCAAATCGGGCATCCAATACATGGCCGGCGAGAACAGCATCGACGTGCGTAACCAGCTCAAGCAGGGCCGGGTCGACGCGGCGGTGCAGGGAAGCGAGACGCTGCCCTACGCGCAGAGCAACGAGCCCGGCCGGTATCGGCTGGTCGGCTCGCCCTTCGCGGTCGGCTACCAGGGTATCGCCTTTCGCAAGGATGCTGGTCCGCTCAGGGAAGCGGTGACGGGGGCGCTAGAGGCATTGATCGCCGACGGTAGCTACACCGCGATCCTCACCAAATGGGGTCTGTCGGCGAACGCAGTGCCGAAACCACTGCTGAATGCCTCGCCGCAATGAGCGCAACGAAGCTCTCTTATCAGTTTCCGGATCTGTCCGGCCTACCGGTCGCCCGGCGGATGCACTGGGGACGGTGGGTGGCGGTGGCGCTCATCCTGGCCGTCTTCACCCTGCTCGCGCGCGCGTTCGCCCAGGGGCAGATCGAGTGGAGCTATGTCGGCCGCTTCATCACCGTGCCGGTCATCCTTACCGGGATCGTCAACACGATGGTGATGGCGGTGCTGGCCATGGCGCTGGGAATCGTCCTCGGCATCGTCATCGCGGTGATGCGGCTTTCCCCCAACCCGGTGCTGGCCTCCGTCGCCGTTTTCTACACTTGGTTGTTCCGCGGCACCCCGTTGATCCTGCAGCTTCTGCTTTGGTTCAACCTGGCCTTGGTGTTTCCCGTGCTGGGTATCCCCGGAATCTGGTCGGGACGCGCCGTGGACATCATGACGCCGTTCCTCGCCGCCCTGCTCGGCCTGGGTTTGAACCAGGCCGCCTACACCTCCGAGGTGATGCGGGCGGGCATGTTGTCGGTCGATAGCGGTCAATACGAGGCGGCGTCCGCCATCGGCATGGGCCGGCTCAAGGCGCTGCGGCGGATCATCTTGCCGCAGGCGATGCGTGTGGTGCTGCCGCCGCTCGGCAACGAGTTCATCGGCATGGTCAAGGCTACCTCGCTCGCCAGCGTGATCCAGTATCCGGAGGTGCTGCACGCGGCTGAGAACATCTATTACGCGAACTCGCGTGTCATCGAGCTGCTGATCGTGGCCGGGCTCTGGTACCTGCTGGTCGTTTCGATCCTGACTCCCCTGCAGATACTGCTGGAGCGGTTCTTCTCGCGAGGAACCGCACGATGAGCGGGTCCGATGCCAAGCCGTTGGTCGCCATCCGCGATGCCAGGAAGTCGTTCGGCCCGTTCCAGGCGCTGCGGGGCGTGTCGCTAGACGTGTGGCACGGCGAAGTGCTGTGCCTCATCGGCGCGTCGGGCTCGGGCAAGACGACCTTGCTCCGCTGCGTCAATCAGCTCGCCAAGCTCGACGGTGGGGCCATCTGGCTCGACGGCGAACTGCTCGGCGTCGTCGAGCGGCAGGGCAAGCTGCACGCGATGTCGGAAGCCGAGATCGCCCGTCAGCGAGGCCGAACCGGCATGGTGTTCCAGCGGTTCAACCTGTTCCCGCATAAAACGGCGCTGGAGAATGTCACCGAAGGGCCGATCCAGGTACAGCGGCGCAAGCCTGCGGAAGCACGGGCAGACGCAATGGAACTACTGCGCCGGGTCGGCCTGCTCGACAAGGCATCGAACTATCCGGCGCAACTATCAGGCGGGCAGCAGCAACGGGTGGCCATCGCGCGGGCCCTGGCGATGCGCCCTGCCCTGATGCTGTTCGACGAACCGACCTCGGCGCTCGATCCGGAGTTGGTCGGCGAGGTGCTGGCGGTGATCAAGGAATTGGCAAAAGATGGAATGACCATGATGATCGTCACCCACGAACTCGGGTTCGCCCGCGAGGTCGCCGATACGGTGGTGTATATGGACGCCGGCGTCATCGTGGAGAGCGGGCCGCCCGCCCAGGTGCTCGGCACGCCCCGGGAGGCGCGCACGCAGGCTTTCCTGTCCGCGGTGCTCGGCTGATGCGCCGCCTGTTCCTCGCCGGATGTGCCATCCTGCTGTCGACGGGCGTGGGACGGGCGGAAGGTCCGCCGCTGCGCATCGCGCTCTTCGCCTCTTTCCCGCCGATGGCCTACAAGGTGCCCGAAACCGGCGCGATCGCCGGCGTCGACGTCGACCTGGCGACCTATGTCGGCCGCAAGCTCGGACGTCCCATCGAGTGGCAGGACACGTCCTACGAGCAAGCCATTCCCGCCCTGCTCACAGGCCGCGTCGACCTCGCCTTCTCCCTGCTGGACGAGCCAGCCTCGCGCGATCGGCTGGACTACATCGACTACCTGCAGTCCGGGATCCAGGCCTACACGGTGACCAGCCACGCCCCGATCGCTTCGCTGCTCGATCTCTGCGGCCAGAAGCTCGGGGCCAACCGACGCAACGGCTTTGCCGACCGCATGCGGGAGTGGAGCACGGCGAACTGCCTGCCCGCCGGAAAGCCACCGATTACGGTGGAGAACACCGACGGCACCCAGGCCGCCCGGCTGCAACTTGGCCAAGGCCGGGTGGACGCCGTCGTACAGAGCAGCGAATCCGTGCCTTGGACTTTCGAGCAGGAGAAGGATCGCTACGTCCGCATCGGCAAGCCTTTGGCGGCCCTCAGTATCGCCATTGCTTTCCCGAAATCATCGGCCTCGCTGCGGCACGACGTGGCGGCGGCGCTGCGCGACGCCGTCGCCGACGGTTCATATGCCGCCGCACTGGCCAAACACGGGCTGACCGAAAACTCGGACGCTGCCGCCTTGTCCAATCCCGCCCCTTGATGGAGCTGCGTCAATGAAACATCCGATCCTCGCCGTCTTAGCGTTGTCGCTCGCCTGCCCGGCCTCGCTTCACGCCCAGGGCCTACCGCCGTCCGTGGCCAGCTCGAAAACGCTGCGCGTGGCAATCGTCCCCAACTACCCGCCGCTCGAATACAAGGACCCGGCCACCGGCAAGCTGACCGGCTTCGACGTCGAACTGGGCGAGGCGTTGGCCGCCAAGCTCGGGCTCAAGCTCGCCTGGCAGGAGACCTCGTTCGACCAGATGATGCCCGCCATCGCCACCGACCGCGTCGACATGGTCCTGTCCGGCATGTCCGACGTCGCGACCCGGCACGACACCGCGTCTTTTGTCGACTATCTCAAGAGCGGGCCGCAATTCCTCGCCCAGGCTTCCCGCGCCGCCGAGTTCGCGGACATGAAGGCGTTGTGTGGCAAGAAGGTCGGCGCCAGCCGTCGCACCAACTTCCCGGGGGAGATCGCCGCCTGGAGCAAGGCGAACTGCCCGGAGGACAAGCCGGTGGTGTTCGTCGGCACGGAAGGCTCGGCCGATGCCCGCACCCAGCTCCGCCAAGGCCGGATCGACGCCGCCGTCCAAGGCGGCGAGACCCTGCCCTATGTCATGGGCCAGGACCCCGGTATCTTTGTCGGCCTCGGCAAGCCGATCGCAACGCAATACACCGGCATCGCCACCGGCCCGAAGGCGGACGGCTTGCAGAAGGCCCTCTCCGGCGCGCTCGACGCGATGATCGCCGATGACTCCTACGCCAAGCTGCTGGCCAAGTGGCAGCTGGACGGCATGGGCGTCGAGCGCGCAACGATCAACGCAGGTCAGTGAGCGCCATGCCCTTCACCCGCGAGCAACTCGACTCCATCCCCGTCCGCCCCGCCAACCCGGCGCCGCCCGCGCCGGAGTATCCCTGGCCGGAGCCATACCGGGCCGCCATGTTCCTCAGCTTCGACATCGACGCCGAGAGCGCCTGGACGTCCAAGGAAGCCGCCCACGCCGAACGGCTGATCACGATGAGCTGGGGCTCGTTTGAGGCCCGCGTCGGCGTGCCTCGCCTGCTGGAGTTGCTTGACCAACTCGACCTCAAGGCAACCTTTTTCACCACCGGCTGGGCGGTCGACGCCTATCCGGCCATGGCCGAGGACGTGCTCAAGCGTGGCCACGAGATCGGCCATCACGGCTACCATCACCTCCTGCCCGACCCGGGCGATCCCTGGATCACCGAGGAAGTGGACCGCGGCTTCGACACGCTGAAGCGGCGCCTGGGCATTGTGCCGACCGGCTACCGCGCGCCGTTCGGCGAGTTCACCGCCGGGCTGCTGGCGCTGCTGAAGGCGCGGGGGATCGTCTATACCTCGTCATTCCGCGACGACGTCCGCCCCTATCGGCACGTGCTGGCCGACGGCTCGCCCGGCACGATCGAACTGCCGGTGACGCCCTCCTACGACGACTGGATGCACGGCTTGTCGGCCCGCTTCTCGCCGCGCCCGATCTTCCCCAAGGAGCACGTGCTGTCGATCTGGAAGGACGAGCTGGACGAGACTCGCGACTGGGGCGGCTTGATCACCACCGTGCTGCATCCGCAATGCTCCGGCCGCCCGATGCGGCTGCGGCTGCTGCGGGAGTTCCTGCAATACGCGCAGGCCTACCCGGATCTGTGGATCACGACCGGGCAGGAGATCGCGGCCAACTTCCTGCGGCACGAGGCCACCGGCGCGTGAGCCGCATCCTGGTGGTCAACCCGAACAGCTCGGAGCGCGTCACGGCGGCGATCAGCGAAGCCGTGGCGCCGCTGCGGCTCCCCGGTGGCCCCGCCATTGCCTGCGTGACGCTGGCCGAGGGACCACCCGGCATCGCCACCCAACGCGACGCGGATAGCGTGATCGTCCCGCTTTGCCGCCTGGTGGAGCGCGAGGTGGCCGACGCGTTCGTGCTGGCATGCTTCAGCGATCCGGGTCTGCATGCGGTGCGGGAAGCTGCGGGAGGCCGCCCCGTCATGGGCATCGCCGAATGGGGTCTACTCCGCGCGCTCACCTTGGGCGAGCGGTTCGGCATCGTCGCGCTCTCCGCCTCGTCCGTGCGTCGGCAGCAGCGAATGGTGCGGCAGATGGGGATCGAGGGACGATACGCCGGGTCGTGGCCGGTGGAGCTGTCGGCTGCGGACAGCGCCAGCGAAGCGGTGGGCGCGACGCTGGCCGAGGCGGGCCGGGCGCTGGTGCGCGAGCAGGGCGCCGACGTGATCGTGCTCGGCTGCGCGGGCATGGCGCGGCACCGCGAAGCCATCGCTGCGGCGTGTGGCCGCCCCGTGGTGGAGCCCAGCCAGCAGGCCGTTGCGGCGGCACTCGGCGCCGTGCTGCTCAGGGGCGCGGCATGACGACCACCGCCATCCTCGGCCGCCATGTCCTGGCCCGGCGCGACGGCGCGCAATATATCCTGCGCGACCACTGGGTGCTGCTCGAGGGCAACCGGATCGCGGCGGTGCAGCCAGACCGACCGGTGGCCGACATCGTCTACGACCGGCCGAACCGTTTCGTGCTGCCCGGGCTGATGAACCTCCATAACCATTGCTTCAGCGAGGCGGTCGCGCGCACCCACACCGAGGACGGCAACGGGCGCCAGGGCAGCCGCTCCATCGTCTACACCGTGCTCATGCCGCTGACCCGGCGCGGCCTCGAGATCCTCTCACCCGACGAGCGCATGGCCATCGCCCGGCTGGGCATCCTGCAACTGCTCAAGGGTGGCGCCACCAGCGTCATGGAGCCGTTTCGCAACGGGTTGCCGGAGATGTTCGACGCCGCGGCCGAACTCGGCATCCGGTTCTGGGGAGCGCCCTACCTGCTCTCGACCGGCGACGCCAAGGCCGGTGAGAACGGCGTCGTGCGCTACGCCGGGGATGACGGCCAGGCCGATCTCGACACCTGGAACGCGCTGTATGCACGCTGGAACGGCCAGGCGAATGGCCGCATCCGCCTGGCGATGAGCCCGCACGCCACCGACACCTGCGGGCCGGACCTGCTGCGCGCCTGCGCCGCCCGCGCGCGCGAACTCGGCGTGCCGATCACGACCCACCTGGCACAGAGTGCCGAGGAGGTCGCCACCATCGGCCAGCGCTATGGTGGCCGCACGCCTGCCGAGTATCTCGACTGGCTCGGCCTCCTGACGCCGGACCTGCTGGCCGCGCACTGCATCGCGTCCAGCGACGAGGACCTGCGCCTGATGGCAGCGCGGGGCGCCACCGTGCTGAACTGCCCCCGCGTGTTCGCCCGCACCGGCGTCACCGCGGCGTTCGGCCGCTTCGCGCGTGCCGGAATCCGCACCGCCGTCGGTACCGACGGCTACAATATGGACCTGCTCGGTGAGCTGAACGCGGCATCCCTCATCTCCAAGATCGCCGCCGCGGATGCCGGCGTGGCAACGTCGCCGGAGCTGATCGACTCCGTGACCGCCACCGCAGCCGACTGCGTCGCTCGCCCCGATCTAGGCCGGATCGAGCCCGGCGCCACCGCCGACCTCACCGTGATCGACCTCGTCCACCCCATGTTGCATCCGTTCTCCGACCCTCGGCGGGGGCTGATCGCGCTGGCAAACCGGGCCGACGTGGCGCAGGTAATTGTGGACGGGCGCGTCCTGATCGACGAGGGCAGCCTGCTCGGCGCCGATGAAGCCGCGATCTGCGCGGCCGGGTCGGCCGCCATCGAGCGCATCTGGGATTTGCCAGAAGCGCGGCAGGCGATGCCGCGCTGATGCCGACCCTCGACATCGGCCGGGGCGAGCTACACTACGAGGAGCAAGGTTCAGGCGAGCCGGTTCTCCTAGTTTCGGGCCTCAACGGCCTGGCCGCACCCTGGCACACGGTGGCCAAGATCCTCGCGCCGCACCTCCGCGTCCTGACTCACGACCACTTAGGCATGGGCGGCAGTGGGCCGCGGAACGGGCCGTGTTCCGTCGATGAGATCGCAGCCGATGTCCTGGCTTTCATGGACCGGCTGGGTATCGCGCGCGCGCGCCTCGTCGGTCATTCCCTTGGCGGCGCGGTGGTGCAGGCAATCGCGGCCGACTACCCGGAGCGTGTCTCCCGCCTTGTCGTCTATGCCAGCTGGCCGGGTCACGACAGCTACTTCGACCGCGTCATGTCCGCTCGCCGGGAAGTTCTGGTCGCCATGGGAGCGGAGCACTTCCTCCGCACAGGCCCGATCGGCATCTATCCCCCGCGCTGGATCCGAGACAACGACGAGACGTTACGGGCGGCGCTCCCTGGGTTGCTGGCGACTTTCGTGGGCACCGATACGATGTTGCAACGGATCGACGCGTGCCTCCGGCACGAGCGCCGCGCCTCGCTACAACAGATTCGGGCGCCGACGCTGGTTCTCGGTTTGGAGGACGACATCAGCACTCCGCCGCACTGCTCGGAGGAACTCGCCGAACGGATCAACGGGGCTACGCTGCAGCTGCTCCCGTACGGGGGACACAACGCGCATCTGGTCACGCCTGACCTGATCGGCGCTGCCATCCGGAATTTTCTCATCGGCAAGTCCGCAAGCGGTCCGGATCGAGCGCCAGCGCCGTCATCGCCGCTCCAGTAACACCCTGCTTTCCCAGTCTCGAGCCGGCGAGACGATCTGGAGGAGACACCATGAGAAACGGTCACATGAAGCTTGGCATCATGCCGGAGGGTGCAGGCCGGACCGGGTCGGATTGGCTGAACCCGGGGATGCCACCCTATCCCGGCACCAACTTCGAGAAGCACAAGGAACAGGCGCTGATCGGCGAGGAGTTCAAGGCGGACTTCTTCTTCGTCGCCGACACGCTGTGGGCCGACGAGGTGTCGCCGCCGCATCGCCTTGACCGGTTCGAGGCGACCACCCTGCTCGCCGCCCTCGCGGCCGTCACGACGCATATCGGCCTGGTCGGCACCATGTCGACCACCTTCTGCGAGCCGTTCAACATCGCCCGACAGATCCTGTCGCTGGACCACATCAGTGGCGGCCGAGCCGGTTGGAACCTGGTCACGACCGATCCCAAAGGCTCCTCCGACAATTACGGCCGCTTCCACGCCATCTCCCACAAGGAGCGGTATGAGATCGGGGCGGAAGCCTTTCGCGTCGTAACGGGGCTGTGGGACAGCTTCGAGGACGACGCGCTGCCGCAGAACCGGGAGACGGGCACCTTCCTCATCCCGGAAAAGCTCCACGCGCTGAACCACAAGGGCAAGTATTTCGAGTGCAAGGGCCCGCTCAACCTGCATCGGTCGCAGCAGGGACGGCCGGTCGTGTTCACGGCGACGGCGTCCGACGAGGGCCTGGCGTTCGCCGCACGCCATGTCGACTGCGTGTTCACGACCAACGCCTACGGCATGGCGGTGAACCAGGACTCCTACCGCAAGCTGAAGACGGGAGCGGTCGAGTGCGGCCGCGACCCGGCCTCGGTCGCGCTGCTCCCGGCCTGCACCCCGCTCATCGCACCCACGCGAGAAGCCGCCCAGGCAATCCAGACTGCGCGCCGGGAACAGATCGGCCTCGACGGCGCGATCAAGTACCTCAGCGGCTCGTTTCACGGCTTCGACCTCCGGGGCTACGGCTTGGACGACCCGTTCCCGCTCGGCGCGATCGAGAGCTTGGCCGAGGGGTTCAAGGGCAACATGACGCAGATGCTCCGCGCCGCCCGCGACGAGGCGCTCACGGTGCGGCAGTTCGTGCTGCGGTTCGGCTTCCCGAAGGACAGCTACGTGGGCACCGCCGCCGACGTGGCCGACGAGATGCAGGAATGGTTCGAGGCGGAAGCGTGCGACGGCTTCATGCTGGTGGAATCGCAGCCCGGCCAGTTGCGCCTGTTCGCCGACACCGTCGCGCCGATCCTTCGAGAGCGGGGGCTGCTGCGGACGGAGTATACGGGCACGACGCTGCGGGAGAACCTGGAACTAGCCAGGCCTGACAACCTGTTCGCTGCCAGGTGACCCGATCGCGAGCGTGGGCGAGAAGTTGGGCAGCAACCTCGCCGACATGATGTGTCGCCTTACCCCGGGGAACCTAGCCCGGCTTGAATGACACCAAGCCGGACATCACTGCATTGCGACCATGCTCATGTGCATCGTGATCAGCCCCAGGAGGGATCAGGGCATATACCGGGCATCCAGTCGATCATTCCTGGTGGATCACGCAGCTTCCGGTTTCATTTCGGCCCAGTGATCACCCACCAGGATTCAATGCGGAGAGACGGCCCGATGCCACACAACTTCCAGAGCCGTTGCACCAGTACTACCCTTGGTAACTTCCGATGACCGGGCGCCCCACCAGTCTGGATCGGCGAACGTTGTTCGGGGTCGTGGGGTCCGGAGTGGCAGGTGTCCTCGTGAGCGGCGAGGCGGCAGCGGCGGCCGTGCCGCCAAGTCCGGTCGATACGGGCAGCGTCACCGACGGCAAGGTGCGCTTTCCCGCTTGGCGTGACGCTGCCGATACCCCTCCCCCTCCCCCACCGGCACCCATGCCGCCAGACCAGAGGGTCGGGTTTGCCATCGTCGGGCTGGGCCGCTTGTCACTCGAGCAGATCCTGCCCGCGTTCGGGGCGTCGCTCAAAGCCCGGCCCGTGGCGCTCGTCTCGGGATCGCCGGACAAGATGCGCACCGTCGCGCAGCAATACGGCATCGCGCCGACCGCCTGCTACAGCTACGAGGATTTCGACCGCATCCGCGACAACCCGGCGATCAAGGCGGTTTATCTCGTCCTACCGAACTCGATGCACCGTGAGTTCTGCGAACGGGCAGCGCGGGCCGGCAAGCACGTGCTGACCGAGAAGCCGATGTCGATCGGGTCCGTCGATGGACAGGCGATGGTCGATGCCTGCGCGGCGGCCGGCGTCAAGCTGATGGTGGCGTATCGGATTCAGTACGAGCCGTATAACCGCCGGGTCATGAGCCTGGTCCGGGGCCGAACCTTTGGTGGCACCTTGGCCTATCACGGCATCAACACGCAGACCGTTGCCAGCGACGGCGCGCTGCAATGGCGGCACAAGAAGGCGATGGCGGGCGGTGGTTCCTTGTTCGACATCGGGCTTTACTGCCTCAACACCGCTCGCTTCATGACCGGCGAGGAACCCAGCGAGATCTACGCCACCACCTACTCGCGCCCCGGCGACCCACGCTTCGCCGAGGTGGAGGAGACCGTGTCGTTCATGCTGCGTTTCCCGTCGGGTACCATCGCCAATTGCTTCACCAGCTATGGCGGCCGGGACGACAAGCACCAGCGGCTCAATCTCGAGGCGGCGGTGATCGACATGCCGAACGCCTATCAATATGTCGGCCAGCGGATGACGGTGACGTCGCGTCAGCAGGACATGACGAGCGAGAACAGCCTTGTCCTGCCGCACAAGGATCAGTTCGCGCTCGAACTCGACCACATGGCCGACTGCGTGCTGACAGGTCGCCGGCCGTACACGCCCGGCGAGGAAGGCGTGCAGGATCACAAGCTGATGGAAGCGATCTACCAGAGTGCCCGCTCCGGTCAGCCCGTGAAGCTCGCGAGCGGCACAGGCCTCGACCAGTTTCGCGGGCCGCCGCTGCCAGCCGAGGGAGGCGCATCATGAAGGCGATCTTTCTTCTCATCGCAGCGGCGGCCGGCATCGGCAGCGCGCTGCAGTCGGGCAGCAATGCCAGCCTACAGAAATCGCTCACCACTCCGCTATGGACCGTGGTGTTCGTGTGCCTGACCACGACAACGGCGGCGCTGATCGTGGCCTGTGTCTCGGGCACCCCGTTTCCCACCCGGGTGCAGTTCGGGGCGGCGCCGTGGTGGGCGTGGTTGGGCGGCTTGTTCGGCCTGTGCTTCGTGCTGGCGACCGTTTTTGCCTCGCCCAAGCTGGGGGCCGGCCTGTTCGTCGCGCTAATCGTGACGTTCTCGGCCGTCACCTCACTCATCCTCGACAATTACGGCTTGATGAGCTTCGACGTTCATCACGCCGGCATCGGCCGCATCGCAGGCGGCTTGCTTATGATCGCCGGCGTGGCGCTCATCGCGGCATTCTAGAGCACGGCTTTCCGAGCCGATCGGGCTCGGAAAGTGCTTCAGGGCGTTCAGGCTGCCATCCAGCCGCCATCCACCAGCAGGTTATGGCCGTTGATGAAGCTGGCTTCGCCGCTGGCCAGAAACAGCGTCGCCCGGGCGACGTCGATCGGCGTACCGAGACGGGGCGACGGGGTGCGCGATTGTGAATAGTCGATCCAGCGAGGCTCGATGGCCCGCCCCGTCTTGCCGGTGAGTATCTTGCCTGGCGCCACGGCGTTGCAGACGATGTGTTGCCGTCCGTAATCGGCGGCGATCTGCCGGGTCATGTAGACCAGGCCTGACTTGCTGACCCCGTAGGCGAAATCCTCCGGTGCCGCGATCATTCCATGCTGGGACGATATGTTGACGATCCGCCCCCGCGCATCGCCGACGACCGGTTGGTCGAGCATCTGCCTGAGGGCAGCCCGCGCGCACAGAAAAGCCCCCTTCAGGTTGACGGCAATGACCCGGTCCCAGAGCGCCTCCTCCGTTTGCGCGAGCGGCACTCCGGCGCGGATGGCGGCGTTGTTAACCAGGATGTCCACCCCACCGTGGCGGGCGACCGTGTCGGCGAACAAGGCATCCACGTCGTCGGCTTGCGAGACGTCGCAGGTCAAGAAATCCGCTTTCCGGCCTTCGGCACTGATGGCGTCCAGCACCGGCGGTCCCCCTTCCACCACCTGCTCGGTCACGTCGGCGACGACCACGTGCGCGCCCTCGGTGGCAAATAGCAACGCGATCGCCCGCCCGATGCCGGACGACCCACCCGTCACGATCGCGACCTTGCCTTCTAACCGCCCACCCACTGTCACGCTCCCTCGACCCGGCATAGTTCCCGACCTTCGACGCTGCCGCGCCAGGCCAGGTAACGCCCGGCGCGTCCAGGCAGGTCGTCGGTCTGGGGCGCCCAGCCGATGGCATCGCGCAGGCGGCGATTGTTCATGGCCGGGCGGTCATGCGCCAGCCCATGGCGGATGGTGGGCGCGCCAGCATCGATATGCCACTGGAAGCCGGGCCGGAGACCGGCGAGCGCCTCGCACCAGGCCGCCACCGTGGTCATGGTGCCGCCCCCCAGGTTGAACGGGCCTGGAAGCGGGGTTGGCGACGCAAGCAGGTCCGCGATGGCCCTTGCCGCATCCTCGACATCGATCCAATCCCCTACCATGGCGCGCGGCAGCACGCAGTCCCCGCCGGTCAGGGCCGCTTCGGCACATTGCCAATGCGGCGACATGAGCGGGCGCAAGCCGGTCGGGTGCTCGCCGATGCCGAAGCAGGGGCCGAGACGCACGGTTGTCGTGGCAATGCCGTGCAACTCACCGAGACGCCGCACCACGCCCTCGGTCGCCAGTTTGGTGACCCCGTAGAGCGAGATCGGCCGGGGCAGCGTCGACGCCTCGTCGAGGCTGCCATCGGCCTCGGCCACGGTCGCACCGTAGGCAGCGACGGAGCTGAGCGCCACGATGCGGGACACGCCCGCCCGGTGAGCGGCTTGCATCAACTGCGTCGTGCCGCCGAGATTGACCTCGATCACCGTCTCCGGCTGCTCCGCTTCGGCGCGGGCATCCGGGGTCACGGCGGCCGCATGCACGACCCGGTCGATCGGTGCCGCCTCAAAGGCCCGCCGAAGATCGTCGCCCGACCGGACGTCGCCCACGACGCAGCGTAGCCCGGCAAAAGCATCGTCCCGCCAGCCCGGCAGCGAGGACGCGAACGCGACCACCTGCTCGCCCCGGTTCAGCAAGGTATGCACCAGAGTGCGGCCAACGAAGCCGCTGGCACCGGTGAGTAGAACAGCCATGGTCGTCAGCTCCTGGCAATGGCGCGCCGCTCGGCCGCCGCCACCCAGCGGGTGAACGGCCAGAGCAGGGCGAAGTAAATCAAGGCCGCCGCCATCAGCGGCGTGGGATTATAGGTCTGCTCCTGGGCCACGCGTGCGGACCGCAACAGCTCCGGCATTGCCACCAGGGCACCGATGGAGGTGGTCTTGACCAGCTCCAGCGCATTGCCCGCCAACGGCGCGACGACCTTGCGCACGGCCTGTGGCAGCAGCACGAGAAGGAGGATGCGAAAGCGGCTGAGACCCAGCGCCGCGGCGGCCTCGGCCTGACCGGCCGGGATCGACGCCAGCCCGGCGCGGAAGATCTCCCCAAAATAACCGGTATTGTTGAGCGCCAGCGCCACGATCACCGCCGCAAAGCCGCCGAGGCGAATACCCAGGAAAGGCAGGCCGTAGAACACCAGCACCAGCAGCACCAAAACCGGAAACGCCCGCAGCAGGTCGACCAGGACGAGCAGCACACGTCGCCCAGCCGGGCCGGAGAAGCTGTACAGCATGGCGACCAGCAGCCCGCCGGCGATCGATACCGGCAGGGCGACGGCGGCCAACAAGCCGGTCAGCCGCAAGCCCTGCAACAAGAGCGGGTAGATCTCGGCAAGGCTGTCGAGATTGGCGAAGTTGTCGATCAGGTCCTGCACGGCGCTACCTCGACCCGCCGACGCGCCGCTCGAGGAAACGGCTGAGCACCACAAGGGGAATGAAGAACGACAGGTAGAAGGCCGCCGCCAGCGTCAGCGGCGACGGGTTGGCCAGCACCGCGGTGACACTCTGCGCACTGCTGAGCGCCTCGGGCAGCGCGATGGCCGAGCCGAGCGCGGTGCCCTTGGCGATCGCGACGGCCCGGTTGGTCAGCAGCGGCACGGCCAGCACCACCGCCTGGCGGAGCACGACCAAGCCGTAGACCTGGGCGGGGCGCAGGCCCAACGCCCGCGCGGCATCCCACTGGCCAGCGGGAACGGCCATAATGGCGGCGTAGAAGATGTCCGCAGCGAATGCCGACAGCACCGCACCCAGCGCCAGCACCGTCGCTGCGAAGGGCGACAGCGCGATCCCGAGATAGGGCAGCGCGAAGTAGAGCACGATCAGCACCACCAGCTGCGGCAAGGTGCGGAACACATCCACCCAGACCGCGACCAGCCACCGAAGCGGCCGCACCGGGGAGCAACGCAGCAGGGCCAGCACCAGGCCGAGCAGGAGCCCCAGCACGATCAGGCACAGCGACGCCGCGACCGTGATGCCGAAGCCGCGCAGCACCGCCGGTAGGGCCGCCGCCATGACCCCGCCGTTGAAGTAGTACTCGCCCAGACTGTTCACGTGAAATCAGCCGCCGACGGGCCGTCTCGGCATCAGCTGCACGAAGCGGGATGCGGCGTTGGGTCGTAATTGGCGAAGCCCGGCGCACCCCAACCCTCATAGACCGTCACTACCGAAGACCCTTCGGCAGGCGCCTCGCCGTAGTACTTCTCGTAGAGTGCCTTCAGGCTGCCATCACGCTTCATGCACTCCAGCACGCCTTCGACCTTGTTGCGGTAGGCGGCGTCCTCCAGCCGGAAGGCGTAGCCGAAGTTGCGGCCGTTGAAATCCTTGAAGCCGACCTTGATCGTGCGGTTGCGCGACGCCGCATAAACGGTGGTCGGGATCTCGTTCAGCGCGGTGAACGCGCGCCGGGTCAGCACGGCCTGCACGGTGTCGGGGAAGGTGTCGTAGCGTTCGACCTGGAAGCCATAACGCTCGGCATTCTCCGTCGCCCAGGTGTCCGAGATGGTGCCACGGTTCACGGCGACCACCTTGCCCTTCAGATCCTCGAACCCGGCCATGCTGTCCGCCTGGCGGACGATGAAGCCGTTGCCGGTGGCGAAGAACGGCTCGGTGAACAGCATGCGGGCGGCGCGCTCGGCGGTGATGTTCAGCGGGTTGACCGTGAACTCGATGCGCTTGGAGAACAGCGCCGGGAACAGGCCGGAGAAGTTGACGTCCACGATCTCCACCGACGGACGACCGAGCCGCTTGCCGACCTCGCGGATCAGGTCGGCGCCGAATCCCTCGGCACCGCCGGTGCCCCGGACCATCCAGGGTGCCACACCGAAGTCGGAGCCGACCACCAACGGTGCATCGGACGGGTGGTCGGCGTCCTGGGCCAGCGCGACCGATTGAATGCCGATGGCCAGCAAGGATGCCGTCAGCAGGAGCCGGAAGGATTGTGCACGGTTCAAGACGGGGACTCCGATTCGGGGATGTTGCGAGAGGGTGGTGTCATCACTCGTTCAGACCGCGGCCTGGATACGGGTGCGTCGCCGTCCAGTGCCGGGCGATGTCGATGCGCCGGGTCACCCAGACGCGGTCGTGCTTGAGAATGTGGTCCAGCAACCGGGCCAACCCGGCGGCCCGGGATGGATGCCCGATCAGGCGCATGTGCAGGCCGACGGACATCATCTTGGGCGCGTCGTCACCTTCGGCGTACAGCGTGTCGAAGCCGTCGCGGATAAAGGCGAACCAGTCGTCGGCTGTGCCGACATTGCCCAGGAACTTGCCATCGTTATGGGTCAGCGAATACGGCACCACCAGGTGGCCTTTGCCGTCCACCGTCACCCACCAGGGCAATTCATCGGCGTAGCTGTCACTGTCGTAGAGGAAGCCGCCTGCTTCGACGAGCAGGCGGCGCGTGTTCACGCTCGGCCCGTAGCGGCAGTACCAGCCATCCGGCCGATGCCCGACCGTCTTTTCCAGCGAGGCGACCGCGCGGCGGATGTGGTCGCGCTCCTCGGCTTCCGAAAGCTGGAAGTGCTTGACCCAGCGCCAGCCATGGCAGCAGACATCGTACCCGGCCTCCCGGATCGCCGCTGCGGCCTCCGGATTGCGCTCCAACGCGAGGGCACAACCGAACACCGTGAGCGGCAGGCCACGCTCTCGGAACAGGCGCTGCAGCCGCCAGAAACCGACCCGCGAGCCGTATTCGAACATGCTCTCGGCGCACAGGTCGCGCCCGAAGGCAGCGGCCTGGCCATTGGAATCCGACACGCCCCACTCGGAGGCCCCGTCGCCATCCGGATGCGACAGCTCCGAGCCTTCCTCGTAGTTCAGCACGAAGTTGACGGCGATCCGTGCGCCACCGGGCCATTGGGGATCGGGCGGATGCGCGCCGTAGCCGCGGAAGTCACGTTGCACTTCATACGTCATGCCGAGCGCCTCAGCCGAGTTCGAGGATGAACGGCTGCACGTCGACGAACTGCTCGTCATCGGCGCTGCCGTCGCGCCAGATCAGCGTGGCGAAGCGGGCCGGGGTATCGAGCACCGCCATGGGATGATGCCAGACATCGGCCCCGTAGGTGATGCCCTGGCCGGGACCAGCCAGGAATGCCTGGGCCTGCTCCATGTTCGGGCCATCGGCACCGTGTGGCGCCACCAGAACCAGAAAACGAACGGGCGTCAGCGGCAGAAAGGTCTGCGACGAAAACCGGTGCCGCTCCATCTGGGTTACGCGAAACGGCGGGCTGACCGGGTCCCGCTGGCTGAGGCCGAGGCTTGGCCGGGCCGACGGGCGTGTCGACGCCAGCGCGGCGTCCGCGTCATACCGGCCGTTGACGGTCGGGATCACCAGCACGTCGCCATATGGCGCGAACGCTTCGGTCGTCAGTGGTTGAGCTTTCACGATGCGCATGCTGCGCCTCCTTCTTGATGAGACATCAACGCTTCAGGTTTGCCGCGACGCCGTTGTAGAAGCCGGTCAGCGCATCGCCGGCGATGGCACCGCCGGCGAACACTTCCATCTCGCCCTGCGCCTCCGGCCCGCGCAGCCGTGCGTAGACCAAGCGCAGGACCACGCCCGCCAGCACGGCCCATCCTGCGGCGGGAAAGACGATCAGCATGCCGGTGGCGAACAGCACGCCCATCTGCCGGGTCGGCCCACCCGCTAGTTGCAGCAACGCGCCCGGGATCGCCCACAGCAGCAACTGCCAGGCCACGCCCGGTGCCGCCCCCGCCTTGATGGTGGCGACATAGACCTTGGCCACCGGCGCCACCAAGTTGGACGCGAAGTAACCCTGGTAGGACACCAGCACGACGAGCCCGGCGACCACGAAGGCGAACATGGCAGCCAGGTATTGTTGAAAGCGCCCGTCCCGCTCGAACGCCGGGTCGGCACCATGGCCGCGCAGCATGAAGCCGGCCTTGAGGTCGTAGCCCATGTCGGCAAAGGCCGGGCCGGTGGCGGCGGAGAAGCCGACCAGCAACGCCAGCGACACGGGCGGGAAGCCGATCAGCATGCCGCCGATCAAGGTGATGAGCGCCACCGCGAAGGCGGGGAACCAGCCGGAATGCATGGCCGCTAGCCCGACGATCAGCTCATGCACCAGGGCGGCAAAGGCGGCATAGACGATGAACAGTACCAGCATTCCCGTCGACAGCTCGCTCGACAATCCACCCCCCAGCGCGATCAACACGGCGATGGCCATGTAGGCGAGCGATCCCACCCCGAGCGCCCGGCCAGGCCCGGCCTGCGCCGGCCCGTCCGCGCTTCGCCGCGCCAGCAGCACGGTCGCGACCTGAACCAGTGCCACCAGCCCGGCGCCGATCATGATACCGTGCGGGATGAAGGCGGCGCCGATATCGCCGCGCGGCAACCAGCCGGAGAACAGCTGCGGCGAGTAGCCCCGCACCAGCAAGCCGATACCGAACATGGACAGTGCCCAGACGTTGCCGATGAAGGCGACGCCGAAGGCCGACATGGGGATGCCGAGGAACCCGGTGCCGACCACGCCCGCCAGCACGCCGGCCCCGAGGATGCCGATGCGGCGGCCGCCCTCGTCACCGGCACGGATCGCCTCGGCCGCCGCCACGCCCGGCGGCCAGGCCCCCTCGGCCGGGAAGGCTCGAGAGCCGAACATGCGAAACAGCATGGTCGCGTCCACCAGCATGGCCAGCGCGACGCCGCCGAGCAGCGGCAGCACCAGATCCCCGCGGCCGAGCAGAAACGGAATGCCGATCGGCAGCAGCAGCGAGTTGCCGGCCCCGAACGTGGCAGCCGAAATGGCGCTCTGGGCCAGGTTCTGCACATGGATCGACCGGAACCGGCTGAACATCTTCATCGGAATGCGCGCCAGCGCCATGGCGACCAGCGCGCCGACGATGGAGGTATTGGCCGTGACGCCGAGGGTCACCAGCATCTGCATGCCGATGATCGCGCCGACGACGCAGAGCACGGTCAACAGGATCAGGGTTGCGGGTTCGAAGATGCTTGGGTGGCGGGCTGGGGCGACCAGGTCCTTGGCGACATTGTCCATGATCTACTCCGCAGCACGGGAAAGGGGGGCGGCCGTCACCCTGCCATCGAGCAAATCCTCTGCCACGCGGGCAGAGGGGCGCCGCGCCGGGTCGCCGTAGCCGGCACCGCCCGCGAAGACGATTTCCGCGATCTCGTCCGGCGAGGTGAGCGTGACCAGCTCGCCCGGGCCGCAATCGTGCAACAGCGTGCCATCCGGGGCGCGCACCCCGGCAAAGGCGCGCGCGCCGGCCTGCCCGCCCGCCAGGCCAGGCAGCACCGCCTTGGCCCCTTCCGGGAACAACGCCGCCAGAGTGGGCAAGCTGTCATCGTGCAGCTTGCGAAAGCGCACGCGCTGCCCCAGCCCGCCGCGTGCCTGCCCCGCACCGCCGCTATCCGCCAGGAAGGTCTTTTCCAGCACCAGCACCGGCACCCGCGCCTCGAACACCTCGATCGCGGTGTTGGCGGCGGAGGTCGGGTAAAGCAGACCCGATTTGCCATCGCCTTGTGCGCTGCCGCCCTGGCCGCCGCCCATGAACAGGTGATCGGCATACAGGGCGCCGGCGGCGTCATGGCCGGAGACGTTGACCGCCACGGGCAGGCCGGTGGGCGACTGCACCTTGTCCGGCGCGGCCTCCGCCAACGCCCGGAACACGGCCGGCGCCAGATACCAGCCGGTGCGGGTGCGCGACGCGACCGCGGCAGGACGGGTGCAGTTGACGATCGACCCTTCCGGCGCCGTCACGGTGAACGGCCGGTAGCAGCCAGCATTGCCGCGCACGCCGGGCGTCAGCATGCACTTCAACGGGTAGGTGGCATGGGCCGCCGTGTAGTTCATGGTCGAGTTCACGCCGCCGCGGGACAGCTGCTTGGGGGCACCGGCGAAATCCAGGGCAATCGTGTCGCCAGACACGGTCAGCGTCAGCGGCAAGGTCAGCGTGTCGTCCACCGGGCTGAAGTCGACGCTGCTGGTGTAGGTGCCGTCCGGTAGGGCGGCGATGGCGGCGCGCATGGCGGCCTCAGACCGGTCCTGCACGATGGCGGCCAGGGCGCTAAGGTTGGCCAGGCCGTACTCGTCCATGAACGCCAGCAGGCGCTGCGCGCCGATCCGGTTGGCGGACATGAAGGCCTGGATGTCGCCGATCACCTGAGTGGGATTGCGGACGTTCTCACCGATCAGAGTGAACAGGTCCTCGTTATCCACCCCGGCGCGGGCCAGCTTCATCGGCGGGATCTGCAGCCCTTCGTCGAAGATCTCCCGCGCGCGCAGGCTATCCCGCGTGCCGCCGATATCGGCCACGTGGCCCACCGTGCCCACTAGCGCCACCACCGCCCCGTTGCGGAACACCGGGGACACCACCGCGATGTCGAACAGGTGCCCGGCACACAGCCAGGGATCGTTGGTGACCAGCATGTCGCCGGGCTGCAGCGTGTTCACCGGGAAGCGGGCCAGCAAGGCTTTAACCGCGCGCGGCAGCGTCAGGTTGAACACCGGCATGGCGCGCGGCGAATGGGCCAGCGTCTCGCCCGCGGGGTCCAGCAGTTCGCAGGCGAAATCCTGCGATTCCGCGATGATGAGGGAAAACGCGGTGCGGATGATGGTGAGCCACATCTCGTCCACCACCGTCGTGAGCCGGCTCCACATGATCTCGAGCGCGATCGGGTCGGCCTCGATGGCAGCCCGGGCCTC
Organism: uncultured Acetobacteraceae bacterium; assembly: GCA_964613945.1. Taxonomy (GTDB): domain Bacteria; phylum Pseudomonadota; class Alphaproteobacteria; order Acetobacterales; family Acetobacteraceae; genus JAVVHH01. Next base: position 62,047 of record CAZTJC010000016.1, on the reverse strand, counting down.
ACCGTGGCTCATGCCGGAGCGCACCAGCGCCACCGTGCTGGCGACGCCAATGGCGATGCGCAGGTTGCCGGCGGCGTCGATGCGCAGGGTGTCGCCGGGGGCGACGATCGTGGTGGCTTCCCGCTCCTCGACGATGGCCGGGCCGGGCACGGTATCGCCTTCCCGGAGCGCGTAGCGGTCATAAACGGCAGCGGTGTGGAAACGGTCGGTGAACCAGGCCTGGCGATCGCCCTTGCGCGCCGTGCCGGTGCCGGTGCCGTTGTCGAGGTCCAGCCCCGGGGTTGGCCCGATGACGGAAACACGGAAGTTCACCGCCTCGATGCGGACGCCCTCCCCTAAGGCGGCGTAGCGCGCCGTGTAGGCGGTGGTGAAGGCGGCCACGAGCAGCGGCAGGCTGTCCGCGCCAAGGGCAAAGGCAGGCAGCGGCACCGCGATCTCGTGCATCTGCCCGACCAGGCGCATGTCCGCGCTACGCTCGACGATCAACGGTTCAGTGACTCCGGCCGCCGCCATCTCGGCCCGCGCGTCGGCTTCCAGCGTCTGCAGCACGGCTTCCAGCGCCCCGAGGTCTGCCGCGGGGTCCAGCCGCACCGGCTGTGAGCGCACGCGGCTGGCCGAAAGCGGTGCGACCAGGAAGCCCAGCGCGGAAGCGGCACCGGAGGCGGGCGGCACGACCAACTCGGTCATGCCCAGGGCACGGGCGACCTCGGCGGCATGGGCCGGGCCGGCGCCGCCGAAGCCGACCATGGCGTAGCGGCGGGGGTCCTTGCCGCGCTCCACCAGATAGACGCGGGCGGCATCGGCCATGCTTTCCACCACGACCTTGTGGATGCCCCAGGCCGCCTGCTCGACGGAAAGGCCAAGCGGTTCCGCAATCGTCGCGACGGCGGCGCATGCCGCGTCCACATCCAGCGCCATGGTGCCGCCGAGGAAGAAGCCCGGATCGTAATAACCGAGCAGGAGGTTGGCGTCCGTCACCGTAGGCCTGGTGCCACCCCGCCCGTAGCAGGCCGGCCCCGGCGCGGCACCGGCCGAATGCGGCCCGACCCGCAGCAGGCCCACCCCATCGATGGCGGCGACCGAGCCGCCGCCCGCCCCGATCTCGATCATGTCCACGGTCGCCGCCTTGATCGGCAGGCCGGAGCCCTTCTTGAACCGCTGCTCCCGCCCGGCTTCCAGCATGGGGGCGACCGCGGCACGACCGTCCTCGATCAGGCAGGCCTTGGCCGTGGTGCCGCCCATGTCAAAGGCCAGCAGGTCCGAATGACCGGCCCGCGCCCCGAGCAGGGCCGCCGCGAGCGCCCCTCCGGCCGGCCCTGACTCCAGCAGGCGGATCGGGAACGAGGCGGCCGCATCCACCGACACCAGCCCGCCGGCCGAGTGCATCAGGCGCAGCGCGCCGGTGAAACCCTCCACCCGCAACGCGTGCTGGAGGCGGCGGAGGTAGGTCGTCATCAGCGGCTGCACGTAGGCGTTGGCGGCCGTGGTGACGCAGCGGGCGTATTCGCCCATCTCCGCCACCACGTCGGACGACACGGAGACTGGGATGTCCGGCAACGCTTCGGCGACGATCGCAGCGGCCTCACGCTCGTGCCGCGGCTCGCGATAGGCGTTGAGGAAGCAGATCGCCACGGCTTCCACCCCGGCCGCCGCCAGGGTGCGGCAGGCGGCGCGCACCCCCTCCGCATCCAGCTCCGTCACGACCCGGCCATCCCGGTCGATGCGCTCGATCACCTCCAGCCGGTGCCGGCGCTGCACCAGCGGATCAGGGTAGGTGAGGAACAGATCGTAGATGTCGTAGCGCTGCTCGGTTCCGGCCTCCAGCACGTCGCGGAAGCCGGCGGTGGTCAGCAGCCCCAGCCGCGCGCCCTTGCGCTCGATGACCGCGTTGGTGACCAGGGTGGTGCCGTGCACGATCTCCGCCACGGCGCCGAAATCCGCTCCTGCCTCGGCCAGGATCTGCCGCAACCCCGCCAGCGCCCCGATCGCCGGGTCCTCCGGCGTGGTAAGGCGCTTGTGCAGGCGTAGGAGGCCGGTCGCCGGGTCCGACAGCACGAAATCGGTGAAGGTGCCGCCAATGTCGAAGCCCAGGCGGAGAGACGGGAGGGAAGCAGGCATGGCGTTCGTGCTCCGGCGCGGCGCGGCAGCGGATCTACCAGGTGGGTTCCGCCAACGCTGCGCACCCTGCCCGGCCGGTTCGCGCGAGGATATACGGGCTACCCCGTACAAGCCGCCGTCGTGGCCGGTGCCTGCCGTCGAAACGAGCGGCCTGCGACAGGCCTGCTCAGTCGCCCGGCAGCACCGGCGCACTGCCGATCAGGGCACGACGGATCAAATCCGCCGGAGAGGTCGCATGCAGCTTGGCCAGGCCACGACCACGATGGACCTCCACCGTACGATGGCTGATGCCCAGCGTGTGGCCGATCTGCTTGTTGCTGCATCCGGCCAGGGCGGCGGCGAGCACCTCCCGCTCGCGCCGGGTCAGGGACGAGGCACGGTCCAGCAGCGCGTCGAGCGCCGGGCCGGTCGGGGTCGCGGCTTCAGCCGGGCGCAGATCGCCCAAATTGGCGAGATGCATTCGTAACGCGGCGGCGATGATGCGCCGGGCCGTCACAACAGGCTTGCGGGACGCGGCGGACACGCTTTCGGCCATCCGCTCCGTGTAGCCGACCGAGTGCATCAGGATCAGGTCAGCGTCCGACAGCCCGGCCGTGACGTCCTCCAGCCGCTCCGTGCCGCCGGTCGCGGCGACGGCCTGGGCGTTCTGGATCAGCGTGCCGTGGGCAAAGCCGTTGTGCTGCCGCGCCAAGGGGTAGATCAGGCCGAGCTTGCAGCTTCCCATGACCAGCGAGCCGATCCACGCATCCACCACTTGCTGCCCATGCACGAACGGCGTGCAGAGCCGGATCGGCTGGAACAGTCCCGTGGTGATCAGCACGATCAGGTCGAAGCCCTGGCTGTCCAGCCGGTGCAGCAAGGGATCGAGACGGCGACCGATCAATCCGCCGCCGACGGTGACGTAGTCGCCCCCGGCCAACCGGGTGTAGAACCTGTTCTCGTTGAGATGGATGGGCGTGGCCGACAGCGTGTCGGCCGTTACGTCATCCAGAGCCCCGAATTGCTGAACCAGAAGGTCCTCCGGCCACTGGCCCGCGAGCATCAGCAGTTCCGGCACGATGTCGTCGCGGGGCGACTGGCCGATGGTGACGAACGCGATCCGGGGCAGACGCGGCGACACGTCAGCGACCGCTGAAAGAGGGCATGGCAGGCATGGACGCTAGACTAGTGCGAGACGCGTATCCCGGTCAGTGGGGTTCCGCATTCGCGCTCCGGCCACGCGCGCGACAGCCGACGCAGGCTCAGCCAGGTCGCGGTTAGCCCGGATCAGGCTAAATCAGCCAACGACGACATAGATCTTGCGAACGGTCTCGATGGTCTTCCAGGTTCCGACATAGCCGGGCTTCATGACGAAGCTGTCGCCAGTCTGGAAGATGCGCGGCTCGTGACCGTCTTCCGTCAGCTCGATCTTGCCGAACACCAGGTAGCAGAACTCGAGCTTCTCGCCCTTGATCGAGCGATTCTCGCCCGGCGTCGCTTCCCAGACACCGGTCTTGACCTTGCCACCCTGCGACTCATCCTGCGCCCAGGTCTTGTAGGATGGGTCGCCGGAAACGAGCCGGTCCGGCGCGGTCTTGGAGTGCACGGGTTCGGTCGTGGGGTGCTGGTCGAGCTTGACGAGAAGCGACATGGAAAACCTTTCAGTGTTGGGTCGAGGTGCCGGTGATCCGGGGTGACGGGTGGGCTGCCTACATCATCTCGGGACGACGGATCGCCGACCCGTCGCTGAAGCGGGACAGCCGGTACGGGGATGGATCGACGCAGGGGGTCCTACCGGTCGCGAGTTGGCTCACCAGCAGGCCGCTGCCCGGGCCGGTGCCAAAGCCATGGCCGCTGAACCCGGTGGCGACGGTCAAGCCGGAGAGTTTTTCCACAGTCGAAATGATCGGCACGAGGTCGGGCGAGGTATCGATGTAAGCGCCCCAGGCGCCGGCAACCTCCAGCCCACGCATCGCCGGAAACTCCTTGGCGAGGTTGCTGACGGCCAAGTCCACCATCTTCCGGTCGGGCGCCGGGTCCAGGATGCGTATCCGCTCGAACGGCGAGATCCCGTCATTGTGCCAGTTTCCGGCTGCCTCCGGACCGTTCCAGAACGAGGTGTTCAGGCGGTAACTGATCTTCTTGGCCAGCTTGGCGCGGTACATCTGATAGAACCGCGTCGCGTAACGCAGGCTCTGGGGCGCGATGTTGAGCGTGCCGTGGCCTGGAACGGCGACGGTGTAGCCGCCATCGACCCGGCGCCGCATGGCGAAGCCAGGGGCCGCGAAATTGCCGGCGGTCAGAACATCGGCCATCGGCTTGGTCCGCATCGCTGTCGCGCCGATGTTCGCGACCGGCAGATCGATGCCGTGACGGCGGACCAGGCGCGAGGTCCACGCGCCGCCTGCGGCCACCACGATCGGCGCCCGCAGGAGACCGCGCTCCGTCCAGACGCCCTGCACCGCACCGTTGGTGATCTCGAGGCCGCGCACGGCACAGTTCTGGTGCAGCGACACCCCCAGCGCCTTGGCGCCCTCGGCAATGGCCGGCACCGCCATGCTGGGCTCAGCACGCGAGCCGGAAGGCGACCACACGCCGCCAATCCAGTTCGTCACCGTCCCCGGCGTGCGCTCCTTGGCCTGGGCAGGGGTCAGCAGGTCGCTGGAATAGCCCATCTTGCCCGCCGAGCGGAGCCAAGCCTCCCATTGGGCGAGAACCGCCGGCTTATCGGTGCAGATGAGGTTGCCGGTCTGCCGAAAGCCGAGGTCGCGCCCGGTTTCACGGCCCAGCGCATCCCAGCGTGCGACGCTGATGATCGCCAATTCCAGTTCGTGCAGGTCGCGATTCTGCTGCCGGACCCAGCCCCAGTTCCGCCCCGACTGTTCGCCACCGACCACGCCCTTTTCGAGCAAAGCGACCGAGTGACCACCTTTTGCCAATTCGTAGGCGGTGCAGGTGCCGATGATCCCGGCGCCTATGACGACGGCATCGACCTCGCATGGAAAGCCCGAACTGTCCTGAACAACGTCAACTTGAACGGGCATCGCCGTGCTTTCAATTTCCAGGTCTATTACTCCGGACAGTGCGCCAGCAATGAACAGGCAGCAATCGAAGACACAATAAACCTTACATTAACTTCGGACTTAACCCTCAAAGGCTCCAAATCTAATATTACTCGTTGCGGTCGGTGTATCCTTGTGCAGACTTGGCCTAGCGCCAACCGGAGATACTCATGCCGTTCGCACCATCACCGCTGTCCCGCCGCGCATTTCTGGGAACGACCGCTGCGATCGGCACCGGGCTGCTGGCCCGGCCGGCCCTCGCCGCCCCGCCGCCGCCGAAGCTGCGCACCGTCGAGGATGGCTACATCACCATCGCCATGAGCGGAACCATGCCCGTCACGGGCCTGCACGACGGCAAGCTGGAGGGTAGCGACGCATTGATGGTCCAGGCCATCGCGGAGAAGCTCGGCCTCCAGGCCAAGCCCGCCATCATGGCCTGGAGCGCCACCATTCAGGCAATCCGCTCCGGCCGCGCCGACATCATGTGCGGCGACATGGGCTGGACCAAGGCCCGTGCCGACGCGATGCTGCTGACGGATGCAATCTATTATGGTGTCAATTTCATCACCATGCGGGCGGACCATCCATCCGGCAGCGTGATAGACCCGAACGAGCTGAAGGGTGCCGTGGTCGGCAGCATCACCGGCACCAACTACGTCGTGGATGCCAAGAAAATCCCCGGCATCAAGGACGTGATGCTCTACGACAACACGGATTCCTGCGTGCGCGACCTGGTGGCCGGGCGCACCGACTACGCCATCCTCGACAGCATGACGGTGGACTACCTCATCCTTCAGCAACCGGGTCTGGCGCTGAAGCAGGTGCCGATCAAGCCCAACGACCAATACCCGAACCTCAGCGGCAAGGGCCTGGCGATCATGGGCATGAACCAGGATAACCCCGACCTGTTCGATGCGGTGAACGCCGGTATCAAGTGGCTCTGGGCGACCAAAAAGAACGCCGAGCTTCTTGCCCTGAACGGCATGACCAGCCCCGATTACGTGACCCTGCCACCCAGCAACAAGCGCCTTGGCACCGACCGCGACGAGGCCGACGATTTGATCGGTCCGGGCGCGCATCCGCGGAAAGACTTCAGCGCCTATTTCACCTGATCCATGGCCGCTGGTGAGTGGGGGCGGGCATACGCGCTCCTCCCCCAGTTCCTTTCCTTTCTTCTAGCCGGGCTGCTCATGACCGTGATCGTCACGGTCGGCGGGTTCGTCGTCTCGGTCATCCTCGGCCTGCTGTTCGCGGGCGCGCGTACCGGTCGGAACCCGGTGCTGCGCTGGCTCGCCTACGCCTATGTCGAGGTGTTCCGGGCGGTGCCGGTGCTTACGCAGCTGTTCATCATCTATTTCGGTCTCGGTGCCATCGGCATCAAGCTGAACCCGATCCCGGCGGCCATCATCGGCTTCGGCATCAACGGCGGCGCCAACCTCACCGAGGTGTTCCGCGCCGGGATCGAGGCCGTCGGACGCGGCCAGGCCGAGGCGGCTCACGCGCTGGGGCTCAGCCGAACGTGGACCATGATCCACGTCATCATGCCCCAGGCCTTCCGGGTTTCGTTGCCGTCGCTGGTCAACTTCTCGATCGGCCTGCTGAAGGACACCTCGCTCGCCTCCGCGGTCGCGGCGCCCGAAGTCAGCTTCAACGCCCACATGCTGGTGGACCGCACCTTTCTCAGCACGCAGATCTACCTTCTCGTGGCGGTGCTTTATCTGACCATCAGCTTTCCGCTCGCCGTGTTCGGCCGTCGGCTCGAGCGCCGCCTCACCGCCGGGCGCAGCCGATGATTTCCATGTCTCTCATCGAGAGCTGGCTGCCCGAACTCGGCGTCGGCGCATTGCGCACCGTCGAGATGGCGTCGCTGGCCTACCTGCTCGCCGCTGTCGCAGGCCTGCTGATCGCGCTGGCCGAAGGCTCGGGCCTGCGCTGGCTGTACCTGGTCTGCCGGACCTACATCGAGTTCATCCGCGGCACGCCCACGCTCACCCAGCTCTTCCTGATCTATTTCGGACTGACCTCGTTGAACGTCGTCATCCCAGGCTTCCAGGCAGCGGTGATCGCACTCGGGCTGCACTACGCCGCCTACATGGCGGAAACCTACCGCTCCGGCATCGCTGCCATCAGTAGCGGGCAGTCCGAGGCGGCGGCGGCGCTGGGCCTGCACCGGCTCAACGTCATGCGCCTGGTCGTTCTGCCGCAGGCGATCCGCATCATCCTGCCGCCCATGACGAACTTCGCCATCTCGCTCCTGAAGGACACGTCGGTCGCCTCCCTGATCGCGGCGCCGGAGCTGATGATGAACGCGACCGACATCACCAGCGAATACTACATGCCGATGCCGGTCTACCTGATCACCGGCGCCATCTACTTCCTGATGGCGTTCCCGCTATCGCTGCTGGCGGGACACTTCGAGCGCCGGTCCGGCAACCGCCTCCGGCGCGACCTTGTCTAAGCCGTGCCGCTGGTCGCCGGTTCGATGACGACGACCTCGCACGGGTCGCGCAGCACGGTCTGGCGGTGCTCGACCCCGTGCGGCACCACGATGAACTCCCCTTCCTCCACCACCTCGTCGCGGTCGCGGAAGCGGAGGAGCAGACGGCCCCTGTGAACGAAGATCAGCTCGTCGTTCTGCACGCTGAACTTCCAGGCGCTCTCGCCGGCCATCCTGGCGAGCCGGATCTGCATGCCGTTGATCCGGCCACGGACCAGGGATGCGAGCGGATCGAAGAGCTGGCCGAACGAGGCGGCAAGGTTCTCCTTGCTGAACGGCGACAGGTGGTTGTTCAGCCGCGCCACGTCGCGGATGATGGCAGCGAGCTGCGTTGGCACGTCGGTGTCCTCGGCCGGGTATATACCGTCGAGCGCTGCGGTCCCGATCGTGAAGCCCGCCGCGCCGGCTTCCTTGACGATCTCGATCCGCTCCGGCGTCGCGATCGAGCCCGCGATGTAGACGGGCTTGGAGGTGGCGGCACAAACGGCTTTCATCAGCGCCGGGACATCCTGCTGGGACCGGTAGGCCAGGAGGTCGAGGCCGTGAACGCCGTCGCGCGCCGCCAGGTCTCGGGCGCTCGCGACGATCTCGTCGATGCTGCCTTCCAGGATGCTGGGGTGTCCGACGATTCGCCCGGGAAACGGGCAATACTGAATCGCCGTGCCCGCGATGATCGGCAGCACGTCGTCCGCCCGTGTGCCACCGAGCATGACGTCCACGCCGATGGCGACGGCGGCGGTCGCCGAGGCGATCTCGCTGTCGCGATGGAGCGAGACGACCTCGAGATAGGAAGTCGCGCCGCCGGCCTTGATCGCCGTGTTCAGCGCTTTCAGTTCCGCGATCGGCAGGCCGATATCCTTGAACCCGATATGGCGGACGCCGAGGCCGAGGGCGGTCTGCAATTGAGCGGCCGCATCCGCGACCGTCCGGTCGTTGCGCGTCAGCATGAAGATGAAACGAAGGCCCATCTACCCGGCCTTTCCGAAACCGACGACTGGGGTGCGTGCCGCGACGAGCCGGCGGGCATAGGCCAGGGCGGTCTGGAACGACGCCGGGTCGGCGATGCCCTGCCCGGCGATGTCGAACGCCGTGCCGTGATCCGGGCTGGTGCGGACGAAAGGCAGGCCCAGCGTGATGTTGACCCCCTTTTCCAGGCCGAGATACTTCACCGGGATCAGCCCTTGATCGTGGTACTGCGCCACCACCACGTCGAACCGACCGGTGCGGGCCTGCATGAACACCGTGTCGCCCGGCCAAGGCCCGCTGGCATCGATGCCTTCCGCGCGTGCCGCCTCGATGGCCGGGCCGATGATGCGGACCTCCTCGTCCCCGAACAGCCCGCCCTCCCCTGCATGGGGATTCAGTCCGGCCACCGCCACCCGCGGCGCGGCGAAGCCCAACGCCAGCCCGCCCTCATGGGCTAGGCGGATGGCCGACATCTGCGCCGCGAAGTCCGCCTGTTCGATGGCCAGGCGCAACGAGGTGTGGATCGTCACCAGCACGGTGCGGATGTCGTCGTTGGCCAGCATCATCGCGACCCGGGCGGCACCGCCGAAATCGGCCAGGATCTCCGTATGCCCCGGATACTTGATGCCGGCGCGCGACATCGCCGCCTTGTTGATGGGTGCCGTGACTAGGCCGCTCACCGTTCCGACCTTGGCCGCGGCGATCGCGGCGACGATGGCGTCGTACGATGCCTGGCCGGAAACGGCGCTGATCTCGCCGAGCGGCGGCGGCTCGTCGATCCGCGTCACCTCGACGACCTCGATCGTGCCCGCCTTGCCTTCCGCCAGGGTCGGACCGGCAATCGCCCTGACCTCCAGGTCGAGGCCGAGCCGGCGGACAACCTCCGCCATCACGACGACGCTGCCATACACCACGGCGCGCTCGTGACCTGCGGCCAGCGTTTTGGCGACGATCTCCGGTCCGATGCCGGACGCGTCACCCATCGTGATGGCAAGCAAGGGAGATTGGGTCATGCCTGTTCCTGATCTAAAGGCCCGCACACCCGACTAGAAATCGACGTCGAGCGCGATGCCTCGTTCGACGGCCAACGCGACAGCCGCCGATGCGACGGCAAGATCCTGCAAACCGACCCCGGTGCCGTCGAACACGGTGATCTCGTCGGCCGAAGCCCGGCCCTGGTGCATGCCGAGGATGACGGCCCCTATCTCGATGATATCGGCTCGCGCGAGCAACCCCTGCGCCACCGCATGCTGCGCCTCCCCGATCGTGGCCGATTGCGTGGCGTCGTCGGTGAACACCGCTGCCCCTGCGAGAAGCACGGCGTCCACCTCCTGCTTGCCCTTGGTGTCGGTGCCCATGCAGGCGATGTGGGTGCCCGGCTTGATCTGCGAATGCATCAGGATCGGCCGGAACGACGACGTGACCGTGATGATGACATCGGCTTGCGCCCCCAGCGCGTCGAGGTCGACCGCCTCGAACGACACGCCGGCATCCTGCGCGGTGGTTGCCAGACGACCCAGCTTGGCCGGATCGCGGTTCCACGCCACGACCCGGCGGAAGGGACGTTGCTCCAGCGCGGCACGCAACTGGAACGTCGATTGATGGCCGGCCCCGATCATGCCGAGCGTTTCGGCATCGCCGCGGGCGAGGTACTTGATCGAGATCGCCGACGCCGCCGCGGTGCGCAGCGCGGTCAGCAGATTGCCGCCGACCACGGCGCGGCACCGGCCGGTATCGGCATCGAACAGAAACACGCTGGATTGGTGGTTGGTCAGCCCTTTTGCGGCATTGCCGGGCCAGAAACCGCCCGCCTTGAGACCCAGGGCGAGACTGTCGCGGTCGAAGCCGGACTTGAACCCGTATAGCGCATCGGCATGACCGATCGCCTCGCGGACGACAGGGAAATTGACCGCCGAGCGCTTGGCCATGGCGGCGAACACGCTCTCGACCGCGAGGAAACACTGCGCCGGCGACATCAGCCCGGCGACCGCACTTTCCGGCACGACAAGCATCAGCGCTTCCAGTCGAGATAGCGGTAGTACGCGCCCACGAACGGCAGAAACCATGGCTTGCCGAAATGCCCGGGGATCGCCGACCAGGCGTCACCGTGCCAGGGATTGCGCTCGGTCTTGCCGTCCATCACCTCGGCCATCGCGGTGCCCATCAGGGTGGTCATCTGCGTGCCATGCCCGCTGTAGCCCATGGAGTAGAACACCCCGTCGCGCTCGCCGGCCCGCGGCAGACGGTTCTGCGTCATGTCGACCATTCCGCCCCAGCAATAGTCTATGCGCACCGACGCCAGCTCCGGGAACACCTTGATCAGGTCGCGCCGTAGAATCTCGCCACTTTTCGCGTCCGACGCCGGGTTGGAGGCGGCGAAGCGGGCGCGGCCGCCGAACAGGATCCGGTTGTCCGGGCTGGTGCGGAAGTAGTTGACGAAGTTGCGGGTATCGACGGTGTTGCGCCGCTTCGGCGTCAGCCGGTCCAGCGTGGCGACGGGGAGCGGCTCGGTGGCGATGATGAAGGCGCCGACCGGCACGATCCGCCGCCGGACCCAGCCGAACGCGCCGACATGGGTGGTGCCGCTGGCGAGCAGCACCTGCTTGGCGCGCACCGTTCCCTTCGCCGTCACGACGTCATGTGCCTGTCCGCCGGCCCGCTTGAGGCTGAGCACCGGGCAGTGTTCATGAAACACGGCACCGTGCCGGGTTGCGGCTTCGGCGAGGCCAACGCCGTATCGCCCCATGTGCATATTGGCGCTCTTGGCATACAGCATGCCGCCGAAGAACTTGTCCGAGCCGATCTCGGTGGGCAGGTCCTGCGGCTCGACGATGCTGGTGTCGGGGTCCACCTCGCGCACCATCAACTCCTGCGCCCGCCGCAACCCGTCGAAATGCTCCGGCTTGGCCGCCACCTTGAGCTTGCCGACCCGCTGGAAATTGCAGTCTATGCCTTCTTCGGCGACGATGGACTCCACCAGCGACACGCCGGCATCGAAGCTTTGATACAACGCCACGGCGCGCTCGCGGCCGAGCTTCTGCGACATGGCGGCGTAGTTCTGGGCAAAGCCGTTATTGCACATGCCGCCATTGCGGGCGGATGCGGCGTTCATGACGTGCCCCGCCTCGAGCACGGTCACCCGGGCGCCCTTCTTGGCCAGCGCCAACGCCGCCGACAACCCGGTGAACCCGGCCCCGACCACCGCCACGTCCACCTCGCCCTCGACCGGGCCGGTCTCGCCGCCAGCAAAGGACGGCGCGGTGTCGATCCAATACGGCTTGAGCTTCATCGTCGTTCCTTGCTCTACCACCCGCGAAAACGAGGCCAATAGGCGAGCGCACCCGGCTCGCCGTCGGGGATCACGTGATAGCCGTCATGTTGGCTGCCGGTCGCGCAGGCATGGTTCGGCAGGATGCGCAGCCGCGTGCCGATCGGCAACTGCGGCGCGACCCGGCCCCGCGAGGCCACGATGCCGTGCTCCTGGTTGGCCGACAGCACGAACAGGTCGTCCAGCACCGTGCCCTCGACGTCGCACACCAGCCCGTAGCCCTGATCGACGGCCTGCGCCGCCGTGCCGCGGTCGCGCGACATCGCCATCCAGCCGGCATCGATCATGATCCACCCCTGTTCCGGCTGATGGCCGATCACCGTGGTCACCACGCTCAGCGCGATGTCGTCGATCGCGCAAGTGCCGGTGCCGGCCATGACCAGGTCGAACAGCACATACACGCCGGCCCGCACTTCGGTGACGCCGGTGAGGTCGCGGGCAAAATGCGCCGTCGGCGTCGCCCCCACGCTGCGCACCGGACAGGCCAGCCCGGCGGCGGCGAGCGTCTCCGCTGCCACCACCACCGCCGCCCGCTCCACCTCGGCACAGGCGGCCTGAGCCTCGGCACCGACCACCTTGTAGCTCTCGCCGGCATGGGTCATCACGCCGGCCAGGCAGGATGCGTCGGCCAGGATGCGCCCGATGCGCGCGAGCGCCGGGCTCCGCGGGTTGAGCCCGGCGCGATGGTTGTCGCAGTCGATCTCGATCAGCGTCGGGATCGCCATCCCGGCGGCCTTGGCCGCCTGCACCACGGCCTCGGCCTGCTCCGCCGTATCGAGCGTCACCGACAGATCGCACCCGCCGGCGCGGATCGCGCACACGCGGCCCAGCTTGTCCGGCGCGATCCCGACGGCATACAGAATGTCGTTCACGCCGGCGGCCGCGAACACCTCCGCTTCCTTGAGCGTCGAGACGGTGGCCGGGCCGGTGCCGCCCTCGAGGATACGCCGGGCGGCGTCGACCGATTTGACGGTCTTCAGGTGCGGCCGGATCGACACGCCGAGCGGGCCGAGACGGTCCCGCAGGCGATGAACGTTCCGCAGCATGCGACTTTCATCGAGGATGAGCGCCGGCGTCGGCAGCCGGGCGAGTTCGGTGTTCAGCACTGCCGGATCAACCCAGGGCCTGGCTCGCCAGGCCCATCGTCCGCGCGGCACCCGCAGCCGGAACGGTCGGCGCCTCCGTCCACATGACCAGGCCATCATCGGTCTGCGGCAGGCCCATGCCCGTGAGCCAGTCGTTCAGGCCGGTATCGCTGGTGATGTCGAGGCGCATGAAACCGCCCTCCTGTCCGGCGGCGAGGTAGCTGATCAGGCGTTGGGCGTCCTGCGTGTCGGCGGCGACCACCGGGCCGATCAGCTTGCCACGGCCGAAATCGCGGATGCAGGCGAACGCCGCGACGGCGCCGTCGCGGCGGATGACGGCGAGGCGGCCGGCCTGCTTCAACATGCGCAGCAGCGCACTACGGTCCTCCCCGAACGCGGCCGTGTCCAGGGCGAGGATCGCGGCGTCGTCGGTGTCGGTGGCGTCCTCGGCACCCGGCATGTCGGGCACGGTGCCCAGGATGCCTTGGCGCTGGAAGATGTGGCCGTAGGGTTCGAACCCCAGGCTGCGGTACAGCGGCTCGCCATCCGGCGTGGCGGTCAGGCGGAGGCGACGGCCCGCTGCCGCGTCCAAGGTGGCGGCGAACAGGCGGCGCCCGATGCCGCGGCCGCGCATGGTTTCCGAAACGATCACCATGTTGATGGCCCCGCCGGTGGCGCCGAACGGCGTCATGATCGCGGTGCCCACCACCGTGCCGGCCTCGAGCGCGACCCATCCCTTGCTGATGCTGAGCAGCAGCGCCCAGTCCTCCCGACGATGCGGCCAGCGCGCCTGCACCGACAGCGCCCACGCTTCGGAAAGGTGGGCGGACGTCATGGTGTCGATGGTGATCTCGGATTGGCTCATCGTTGCTCTCCGTCGGCCGGCTTAGAACTCGGCGACCTTGCCCTTGGACGATTTGACGAAGCGGTCCGGCGCGAAGCCGGAAGGGTCGTAATTGGGCCGGTCGCCCGCCACGATCTGCGCCGTGAGATGCCCCGCACCGGGGCCGATGCCGAAGCCATGGCCGGAATATCCGGCGGACAGCACCAGACCCGGCACCTGCCGCAGCTCCCCGATCGCCGGCACGCCGTCGGGCGTGGTGTCGATGTAACCGGCCCAGGCGGAGGCGACGGGAACGTCGCGCAGCGCCGGCAGGGCCTGGATGGCCCGTTCCCGGGCCAGGCGGATCGTGCGCCGGTCCGGCGTGGGGTCGAGCACCCGCATGCGCTCCATCGGTGTGGGCTGGTCCAACGCCCAGCGCTTGAGCGATTCATGGCCGGTCCTCATGCCCTCGAGTCCGCCGGGCGTCAGGCTGCGCCAGCGCCGGGCGAACATGGGCAGGAAGTCGGCGGCAAAGCGCAGGGATTGCGGCGTCACGTCCAGCCGCCCGCGCCCGCCGACGGCGAGCGTGTGGCCGCCATCGCCGCGTCGGGTGACGGTGATCTTCTTGGTATGGAACGCCGGCGGCAATCCTTCCGCACCAGGCGCCAGAGCCAGCACGGTAGATTTGATGGTCGCTTGCGGGAACGTCACCCCGAGCTGCCGGCAGAACGACGACGCCCATGCGCCGCCCGACAGCACGGCCGTGTCGGTGCGGATGGTGCCGCGCTCGGTCACCACGCCGCAGACCCGCCCACCCGCGAGCTCCAGCCCGCGGGCGGCGCACTCCTGATGCACGGTGCCACCGAGCTTCATGAACGCCCGGGCCACGGAGGGCGCAGCCTTGGACGGGTCGGCGGTGCCGTCGGACCCGGAGAACACGCCGCCTTTCCAGGCCTTGCCGGTCGCCTGGCCGCGCGCGCTCGCTTCGGCGCCGTTCAGCATCTGTGTCGTCACCCCCACGGTCCGGGCGAAGTCGCGCCACTTGGCCCACTGCGCCAACTCGGCCTCGTCGTCACTGAGATACAGCAGCCCGCAACGACTGAAGCCGGTCTCCTCGCCGGAATCGGCGGCGAACTCCTCCCACAGGTCGAGGCTCTTGGTCGCCATCGGCAACTCGCGCGCATCGCGGTTCTGCTGCCGGCACCAGCCCCAGTTGCGGCTCGACTGCTCGGCGCCGATGCGGCCTTTCTCCAGCAGCGCCACCGACATGCCGCGCTGCGCCAGGTAGTAGGCGGTGAAACTGCCGATGATGCCGCCGCCAATCACCACCACGTCGGCCGAGGCCGGCAAGGCAGGGCTGCTTTGGACGCTGACCAACGGAGCGGGCATGGGGATCTTACCTTCTGGCGAATCTTCTGTGGGCGACGACGACGCCCAAGATAGAAACAAACCGATTTCCGGCCACCGAAACTTCACACGGCAGCGCCGAGGCAAGTGCTCGCGATAGGACTTTGTTCTAGCAATCTCTATCTCGCCGGGTCGTCCGGAAACTTCCAGTTCGGCTGGCGCATCGCAGCGCGCAGAAGCTGCACGAAGCGCGTCGTGCGTTTCACGCGGCCGCTGCGGGAGCGGAACACGGCAACGATGTCGACCGCCGGCAGCGACCATTCCGGCAACAGCTGCACCAAGGTGCCGGCTGCCAACTCCTCCGCCACGTCCCATTCCGACCGCACCATCATGCCCAACCCGGCCATGACCCAATGCTTGATGACGGCACCGTCATTGCTGTTCATCGCCGGCTCCACCCGCACCGAGACCGAAGGCTGGCCCGGTGCGCTGAACGTCCACAGCGTCGCATCGTCCTGATTCTCGCGGATGACGGCGCAGGCGTGCTGGCGCACGTCGTTGGGCAGCTTCGGTTTGCCGTGCCGCGCGATATAGGCCGGGGCGGCGCACAGGATGCGCTGGTTGTCGGCGAGCCGCACCGCCGTCAGCTCGGAATCCGCGAGCTGACCGACATGGATCATCACGTCCCACGCCTCCTTGTCCACGACGAGCGGGTCCTGAAACAGCGACAGGGTCAAGGGAACCTGCGGGTGTTCCGCCCGCAGCCGGGCCATCGCGGGCGCCACGTGACGGCGGCCGAAGCCGAACGGCGCCGCGACCCGCAAATGTCCCGAAACGGTTTCCGTCGACCGGGACAGGAAATCGACGATCCCGTCGATCTCGGCGAGCACGCTGGCCCCGCGCTCGGCGAGCAACCGGCCCTCCGCCGTCAACTCCAGGCGGCGGCTGGACCGGTTCAGCAGCCGCACGCCGACCCGGCGCTCCAGCGATGACAACCGCTGCGTCACAGCCGATGGGCTGATGTCCAGCGCACGCGCGGCGGCCGCCAAAGACGTGGCGACGCTGACGACCTGAAAGAATTTGAGATCATCGGAGTGCAACATTAAGGCAGGACTTAATCCAGTTTGGCGATCTCATAAATGTTACTCGGTTCCGGGCTGTGTAGTATTGGAATCGTAACGCGAAGGGCCGCTCTCGATGGAGACACTCGGAAAACACCCCGGTGCTGACCTGCTCGGCCGCGAAAGCCTTTACGTCGGCGGAGCCTGGGCCACCGCGTCGGCCGCGACGGTGCAGGTGATCGACCCGGCGACCGAGCAGACCATCGGCCATCTCGCGCTCGGCTCCGCCGCGGATCTGGACCGCGCCGCACGCTGCGCGCGCGCAGCGTTCCCCGCCTGGTCGGCCACCCTGCCTGCCGAGCGTGCCGCAGTGATCGGCCGCATCCACGCCCTCGTGCTCGAACGGGCGGAGCAATTGGCGCAGGCGATCTCGCTCGAGATGGGCGCCGCCATCGCCTTTGCCCGCGCCACGCAGGTGCCCGCAGCCGCCGAACACCTGCGCGTCGCGCGGGACCTGCTGGATGACTACCCGTTCACCACGGTGCGGGACGGCATGGCGATCATGCGCGAGCCGATCGGCGTCTGCGGCCTCATCACGCCCTGGAACTGGCCGCTGTACCAGATCGCCGCCAAGGTCGGCCCGGCGCTGGCGGCGGGCTGCACCATGGTCTTGAAGCCGAGCGAACTGTCACCGCTGAGCGCGCTGCTGTTCGCGCGCATCATGCACGATGCCGGCGTGCCGCCAGGCGTGTTCAACCTGGTCAACGGCACCGGCCCCGAGGTCGGCACGGCGCTGGCGTCGCACCCCGAGATCGACATGGTCTCGATCACCGGCTCCAACCGCGCCGGCGTGCTGGTCGCCCAGGCCGCGGCGCCGACCGTCAAGCGGGTGACGCAGGAGTTGGGCGGCAAGTCGCCCAACATCCTCCTGCCGGATGCGGACCTGGCCGAGGCCGTGCCGCGCGGCGTGATGGCCGGGTTCCGCAACGTCGGACAATCCTGCAGCGCGCCGACCCGCATGATCGTGCCGCGGGCGCTACTGGCCGAAGTGGAAGCCCTGGCCGCCGCCACAGCCGAGAACTGCATCGTCGGCGATCCGCGATCCGAGACAACGGTGCTGGGGCCGCTGGCCAACCAGGCGCAGTTCGAGCGGGTGCAGGCGATGATCGCGGCCGGGCTGGCGGAAGGCGCCAAGCTGGTGTGCGGCGGCACCGGGCGGCCGGACAGTTTCGACCACGGCTTCTACGCGCGGCCGACCGTGTTCTCCGAGGTGACGCGCGACATGCGCATCGCGGCCGAGGAGATCTTCGGCCCGGTGTTGAGCATCCAGCCCTACGACACCGTCGACGAAGCCGTCGAGATCGCCAACGCCACCGTCTACGGGCTCGGCGCGCAAGTGCAGTCGCGCGACCTAGACGCCGCGCGTGCCGTCGCCCGCCGCATCCGCGCCGGGCAGGTGCACATCAACTACCCGGCCTGGCGTCCGGATGCCCCGTTCGGCGGCTACAAGCGCTCCGGGAACGGGCGCGAATACGGGCAATTCGGCTTCGAGGAGTACCTCGAGACAAAGGCTGTGCTTGGCTACGAAACACGGCAGACTGTCTAGGAAACGGCTTCAACGAGTTCTGTGAGAGGCATCATGCGTCGACCCAAATTCATTTCCTTCGACTGTCAAGGCACGCTCATCCACAACCCGTACGTGGAATGGTCGAAGAAGCTGTATGCCGACCGCCTCTCCCCGGACGCCCTCGACACGTTCACCCGTCACTTCAAGAGCTATCGTTTCGATGAAACAATGGGACCCTGGAAGCCGTTCCGCGACGTCATCGCCAACGCGCTCGAGCGCACCTGCCGCCGCAACGGCATCGACTACGACCCGGCGTTCGCGCAACAGATCTATGATGACATCCCGAACTGGAAGCCGCACCCGGACGCACCCGCCGGGCTGGCCCGGTTGGCCCGCGAGTTCCCGCTGGTCGGCCTGACCAACTCGATGGACTCGCAGATCATGTCGAACATGAACCAGTTCGGCGTGCCGTTCCACGCCATCATCACCGCCGAGCAGGTGCAGTCCTACAAGCCGCGGATGAAAGGCTTCGACGACATGTTCGATCAGCTCGGCGTCGTGCCGGAAGACATGCTGCACGTCTCATCCTCGTTCCGCTACGACCTGCTGACGGCAACCGATGCCGGCATCACCAACAAATGCTGGGTCAACCGGAACCACGAGCCGGTGATCCCCTATGTCGAACATTACGAAGTGGCCGATATCGGCGGCGTCGCCGACCTGTTGGGCCTGCCCGCGGCCGCGGCGGCGTAACCCATGAGCACGCTGTCGAACTCCCTGGTCGAACTGGACCGCCGGCATTTTATTCACCCCGTCGCATCGCCCCATGCGCACGAGCGCAAGGGGGTGCGCGTATTGACGTCCGGCAAGGGCGCCACGGTGACGGATTCTACGGGGCGACAGCTGGTGGATGGGTTCGCCGGGCTGTGGTGCGTCAATGCCGGCTACGGCCATGAAGCCGTGGTCGAGGCGGCGGCGCAGCAAATGCGTGAGCTACCCTACGCCACCACCTATTTCGGCCTCGGCTCCGAGCCGGCGATCCGGCTGGCCGCCGAACTGGCCGACCGGGCGCCCGGCGACCTCAACCGCGTGTATTTCACCCTCGGCGGCTCGGACGCCGTCGATGGCGCGGTCCGGTTCATCCGGTATTACTGGTATTCGCGGAAGCAGCCGCAGCGTGATCAGTTCATCTCCGTCGGCCAGGGCTATCACGGCTCGTCCACGGTGGGCGCCGGTCTGACCGCCATACCCTCGTTCCATACCGGCTTCGGCGTGCCGTTCGACTGGCAGCACAAGATCGCCTCGCCCTACCCCTACCGCAACCCGGTCGGCACCGACCCGGCGACGATCATCGCGGCGTCGCTGGCCGAACTGGACGCGCTGGCCGGGCGGCTCGGCGCGGATCGGATCGCCGCCTTCTTCGTTGAGCCGATCCAGGGCTCCGGCGGCGTGGTCGTGCCGCCGCCGGGCTGGCTGGCCGCGGTGCGGAATTGGTGCGCGGAGCACGAGGTGCTGTTCGTCGCCGACGAGGTGATCACCGGATTCGGCCGCACCGGGCCGCTGTTCGCGTGCGAAGACGAAGGCATCGTCCCGGACCTGATGACGGTCGCCAAGGGCCTGACCTCCGGTTATGCGCCGATGGGCGCGTTGCTGATGTCGGACCGCGTGTATGCGACCATCGCCGAGGGCGCGGGCGAGGCAGCGGTCGGGCACGGCCAGACCTATTCCGGCCACCCCGTCAGCGCCGCCGTCGGCCTGGCGGTGCTGAAGCTCTACGATGACGGCCTGCTCGAGAACGGCCGCCGCGCCGGCGCACGGCTGATGCAGGGGCTGGAAGCGTTGCGCGACCACCCGCTGGTCGGCGAGGTACGGGGCCGCGGCATGTTGGCGGCGGTGGAACTGGTGGTCGACAAGGCCGCCAGGACGCCACTGCCGGCCGCCGCGATACCGGCCACCCGCGTCTTCGACCGCGCCTGGGACAACGGCCTCATCATCCGTGCCTTTGCCCAGGGCGTGCTCGGGTTCGCGCCGCCGCTGTGCTGCACGGACGCCGACATCGACGCGATCCTGCAACGCACCCGGCTGACGCTGGATCAGACGCTGGAGGATCCCGACGTGCGGCGGGCGATGAGCTAGCCCGCCCCCATACCGACCGCCTTGCCTGAGATCGCCTCACCCAGCCCAAGGAGCAACAGCTTGTCCGTGAAACCCTCGACTTGGACTTTGGCCGACGACACCGCCGTCGAGGCCGCCGTGCGAAGCGGCGCCAGTCGGCGTGACCTGCTGCGCATGCTCGTGGCCGGCGGCATCTCGTTGTCAGCCGCCGGTGCCATCATCGGGCAGACGCGACCCGCCATGGCGGCGCCGTCCAAGGGCGGACATCTCAAGATCGCCGGCTTCACCGGCTCGACCGCCGACACGCTCGACCCGGCCCGCGGCTCCAACTCGACCGACTACACGCGCTGCATCGCGCTCTATGATCGGCTGACCAACCTTGATGCGAACAGCAACGTCGTCATGGAGCTGGCCGAAGCGATCGACACGGCCGACGCCAAGGTCTGGACGGTCAAGTTGCGCCGCGGCGTGACGTTCCACGACGGCAAGCCGTTCACCGCCGCCGACGTGATCTTCACCCTCAAGCGGCATCTCGACCCGGCGACCGGCTCGAAGGTGAGCAACATCGCCAAGCAGATGACCGGCTTCAAGGCGATCGACGACCACACGGTTGAAGTGACGCTCGCCGCCGCCAACGCCGACCTGCCGATCATCTTCACCCTGCAGCATTTCCTGATCGTCGCCGACGGCACCACGGATTTTGCCAAGGGCAACGGCACCGGTCCGTTTATCCTGCAATCGTTCGAGCCCGGCGTGCGCAGCCTCATGCGCCGCAACGACTCCTACTGGAAGACCGGCGGCGGACCCTACGTCGACTCGTTCGAGCAATTCCCGATCGCCGACGACACCGCCCGCATCAACGCGCTGCTCTCCGGTGACGTCCACATTGCCGCCGCGATCAACCCGCGGGCGATGCGGCAGCTCGAAGGCAAGCCGGGCTTCACCATGGCTCGCAGCCCATCGAACAGCTACAACGACATCAACGTCCGCCTCGACATGTCGCCCGGCGACAAGGCCGATTTCGTGCTGGGCCTGAAGTCGCTGGTCAATCGCGAAACCATCCTGCGTTCGGCGCTGCGCGGCCAGGGCTCGCTCGGCAACGACCAACCCGTCTTCCCCGGCAACCCGTTGCGCAACGATGCGCTCAAGCCGCGCGCGTTCGACCCGGACAAGGCCAAGTTCCACCTGAACAAGGCCGGCATGATCGGGCAGACCATCGCCATCACCGCATCGGACGCCGTGGGCTCGTCGGTCGACATGGCCATGATCCTGCAGTCGGATGCGGCGCCGATCGGGCTCAAGATCGACGTCCAGCGTGTCCCGTCGGACGGCTACTGGGACAAATACTGGCTAAAGGCGCCGGTCCATTTCGGCAACAACAACTACCGTCCCACGCCGGACATCCTGTTCTCGACATTCTATGCCTCGAACGCACCCTGGAACGAGAGCCGCTACAAGAGCGAGAAGTTCGACGGAATGCTGGTCGAGGCGCGCGGTCAGCTCGACCAGGCCAAGCGCAGGGAGATGTATGGCGAGATGCAGACAATGGTCAGCGATGACGCGGGCACCATCATCCCTGCCTACAACGCCGGCATCGACGCGCTGAATGCCAAGGTCAAGGGCCTGGTCGAGAACCCGCTCGGCGGCTTGTCCGGCTATCGGGCACCGGCACTCGTCTGGTTTGAGGGCTGAACATCGGTGAACGGGCCGGTAGCGCTGCTACTGACCCGCTTCTTGCTGAATACTGGCATCACTCGAGCGAGGAAGCGCCAGGGTAGTAACCGTAACAATCGTTCGGATCCTGCATGCAGCACTGGGCCGTCGTTCTCGTCCTCCAGCGCCTGACCAGCGCCTTGCTCACCTTGGCGCTCGTGTCATCGGCCGTGTTCTTCGCCACCAGCTTGCTGCCGGGCGATACGGCCACCGTGTTGCTCGGCCAATCGGCGACGCCCGAGGCGGTTGCCGGCTTGCGGCATGCGATGCATCTGGACCAGCCCGCCGCGATCCGCTTCGTCCAATGGGGCTGGGCCATGATGCACGGCGATTTCGGCATGTCCTACGTCAACAACCTGCCGATCCAGCAACTGATCGGCGGCCGGCTGGCGCAGACCCTGAAGCTGGCGGGCATCACCACGCTGGTGGCGTTGCCGCTATCGCTGAGCCTGGGCATCACCACGGCGCTTTACCGCGGCAGCGTATACGACCGCATCGTCTCCGCCCTGACGATCGGCGTCATTTCGGTTCCCGAGTTCATGGTCGCGACCTGCGCGGTGCTGCTGTTCGCGGTCTATCTCGGCTGGCTGCCGGCGCTGTCGATGAACGCCAGCGGAGCGAGCTGGGCGGGCATGTT
The DNA here is from genome assembly GCA_964613945.1 of uncultured Acetobacteraceae bacterium. GTDB lineage: Bacteria > Pseudomonadota > Alphaproteobacteria > Acetobacterales > Acetobacteraceae > JAVVHH01. Next base: position 39,749 of record CAZTJC010000016.1, on the reverse strand, counting down.
GCGCGCCTACGCCATGCCGGTCATTACGCTGACCTTCGTGGTCTCGGCGCAGATGATCCGCATGACGCGGGCGGCCCTGATCGAGACGCTCGGCACGTCCTATGTCGAGATGGCGTTGCTCAAGGGCGCCTCCCGCGCACGCATCGTGCTGCGCCACGCGCTGCCGAACTCCATCGGACCCATCGCCAACGCCGCGGCACTCTCGCTGGCCTACCTCGTGGGCGGCATCATCATCGTCGAGACCGTGTTCAACTACCCGGGCATCGCCAAGCTGATGGTTGACGGGGTCGAGACCCGGGACCTCCCCCTTATTCAGAGTTGCGCGATGATCTTCTGCCTCGCCCATCTCCTGCTGACCACCGCGGCCGACATCGTGGCCATCGCCGCCAATCCGACGATCCGATGATGGCGCCGATCGTCGACGAGGTTGCCCTCGCCGCCCCGCGCCGGCGCGGACGCGCCTTCAGCTTCAGCCCGGTCGGCATGGTCGCCGGCGCGGTTATCCTGTTCTGGATCGTCGTCGCCATCATCGGACCGTGGATCATTCCGCATCCGGTCGGCGAGATCATCGACGACGATTTCTTCGGCCCGCTCGGCGGTGTCGGGCTGCTCGGGACGGATTATCTCGGCCGCGACATGCTGTCCCGCACCATCATGGGCGCCCGCTACACGGTGGGCATCTCGGTGGTCTCGGTCTGCATCGCCTCCGGGCTCGGCGTGCTGCTCGGCATGACCGCCGCCGTGTCGCGCGGCTGGACGGACATCGTGCTCAGCCGCCTGCTCGACGCCGCCAGCTCGATCCCGAGCAAGCTGTTCGGCCTGCTGGTGGTCGCCGCCCTCGGCTCGTCGATCCCAGTGCTGATCGTGACGCTGGGGATCATCTACACGCCCGGCGCCTATCGCTTCTCCCGCGCGCTGGGAGTCAACATCGGCGCGATGGACTTCATCCTGGTGGCCAGGGCGCGCGGCGAGCGCGTGCCCTACCTGATCCGCACCGAGATCCTGCCCAACATCACCGGCCCCGTGCTGGCCGATCTGGGTCTGCGCTACGTGTTCATCGTGCTGCTGCTCTCCGGCCTGTCGTTCCTCGGCCTGGGCCTGCAGCCGCCTTACGCAGATTGGGGCGCACTGGTGCGCGAGAACATCGGCGGGCTGTCGCAGGGCGCTCCGGCAGTGATCGTGCCCTCGATCGCCATCGCCACGCTGACGGTCAGCGTCAACCTGTTCATCGACAACCTGCCACGCCGCATCCGGGACCGCGCCGAATGACCGCCGTCAGCATCCGCGACCTCCATGTCAGCGCCGTATCCGACTCAGGGCGCACGATCGAGATCATCCGCGGCATCAGCCTCGACGTCGCCCAGGGCGAGGTCGTGGCGCTGATCGGCGAAAGCGGCTCGGGCAAGACCACCGTGGCGCTGACCTTGCTCGGACACACCAGGCCGGGCTGCAGCATCGTATCCGGCCAGGTGCTGGTCCATGGTCGTGACATGGCCGCCCTCGCTCCGGCGGAGCGCGCCGCCATCCGCGGCTGCGAAGTCGCCTATGTGCCGCAGAGCGCCGCGGCGGCGTTCAACCCGATGACGCGCATCATGGAGCAGGTCATCGAGGTGACCCGCATCCACCGGGTCATGAAGTCGGCAGAGGCGCGGATACGAGCGGTGGAGCTGTTCCGGGCGCTGTCGCTGCCGAACCCGGAGACCATCGGCGACCGCTATCCGCACCAGGTCTCCGGCGGCCAGTTGCAGCGGCTGGCGGCGGCCATGGCGTTGATCGCCGGGCCCAAGGTGGTGGTGTTCGACGAGCCGACCACGGCGCTCGACGTCACCACACAGATCGAGGTGCTGCGCGCCTTCAAATCGGTGATGCGCGCCACCGGGATCGCCGGCGTCTACGTGTCGCACGATCTCGCCGTGGTCGCGCAGGTGGCGGACCGTATCGTGGTGCTGCGGCACGGTGAAGTGCAGGAAACCGGCACCGTGCTGGAAATCCTGCACGCCCCGACGCACCCCTATACGCAGGAGCTGGTCGCAGCCTTTGCACCGCATCCACGCAGCCCGGCGACCGCCGCCACGGCGGACCCGTCGCCGCCCTTGCTCGAACTGTCCGGCGTCACGGCCGGCTACGGCAAGCGCGGGTCGGACGGCCTGCCGATCGTGCGTGCAGTCAGCGACATCAACCTGCAGCTCAAGCGCGGCACCAACCTCGGCATCATCGGCGAGTCCGGCTCCGGCAAGTCCAGCCTGGCGCGCGTGATCGCCGGCATCCTGCCCGGGGCCGGCACGGTCACCTTCGACGGCGCCCGTCTCGGCGCCGGCATCGCCGACCGGCCTCGCGACGTGCTGCGCGCCATCCAAATCGTGTTCCAGCACGCCGACACCGCGCTCAACCCGGCGATCGCGATCGGCGACATCCTGGCCCGGCCGATGCAGTTCTACGGCATGCGCGACGCCCGCGCCCGCAGCGCGGAAGTGGACCGGTTGCTGGACATGGTGCACCTGCCCCGGGCCGTGCGACACCGCCGGCCCGGGGAACTTTCGGGCGGCCAGAAGCAGCGGGTGAACTTCGCCCGCGCGCTGGCCGCGCAACCGAAGCTGATCCTCTGCGACGAGATCACCTCCGCGCTCGACACCGTCGTCGCGGCCGCGATCATCGACTTGCTCAAGGAACTGCAGACCGAGCTCGGGCTGTCCTACATCTTCATCAGCCACGACCTATCGGTGGTCGAGGCGATCTGCGACGAGGTCGCGGTGATGTTCAAGGGCGAGGTGGTTGAACGTCTGCCGGTCAATGGGCTGAGCGGGGCGAGCCATCCGTATTCGCGCCTGCTGTTCCGCTCCATCCCGCAACTCGACCCGACCTGGCTCGACGGCCTCGACATGGAGGCGACGTCCGTTCCTGCGTCATCATTGCAAAAGCGCCACGACTTCGCCCTCGATGCCCCAGGCTGAAACACTGACCATGTCAGCGCAATGCTCGGATGCCAGCTTCCAATCTGATACGACACGCGTTCTTCGTGACCGTTTCGAAGCCGCTAAACGGGTGCTGGCGACGCCGGCCGGTGCCTGGCCCGAACGGCTGGCGGCGGTGCTGGCGCGCCATTACGGCTGGACGGGCACGATCGATCCCGTGTCGTCGGAAGCGGAACACACAGCGCTTCTCCAAGGGCCCGGAACAGCGCCCCTCATCCTCAAGATTTCGTCCCGGCCGGAGGGCGTCGAGAGCTTTCGTTTCCAGAGCGCCATGCTGGCCGGGCTGGAAGCATCCGCCGGCTTCGACGTGCCCCGGCTCATCCGCACCAATGGGGGTCAGGCTGTCTTCGAGGAAGACGGGCTCACAGGCTACGTCCAGACGGCCGTCGAAGGCGTCCAATTGAGTCGCGCAGCGATCGGGCCGACGCAGCTTCACCATGCGGGCCGGGCTCTCGGCGCGCTCGACGCGGCGTTGGCGGGGCTCGTGCTGCCGGGGCAGGATCGCCCGGTGCTGTGGAACATCGGCTGCTGGCCCGGCCTGCTCGACTTCCTGCCCTACGTCGCCGATGCGCCGACAGCGGACCTCGTGCGCGACGCGATGCGGCGCTATGTCGAGACGGCATTGCCGCTGCTACCCGAGCTGCCCTGGCAGGTGACGCATAACGATCCGAGCCCGCACAACATGTTCCTTCATGGCGACCGAGTCGCCTTTATCGATTTCGGCGATGGCGGCTGGGCGCCCCGCCTGCAGGACCTGGCGGTCGCGGCAAGCCATTTCGTGCTCGACCCGGCGTCGGCGCTCGGCGGCGCGGAAGCGCTGATCGCCGGCTACGCTGCGGTACTGCCGCTCTCGCCCCTGGACGCCAGGATGCTCGTGCCGCTCATCCGAGCGAGGCAGGCGGCTTTGATCCTGGTTAATGCCTGGCGTGCCGCCTTATTTCCGGCCGACGCCGATTACATCAACAAGAACGTGGGTCGGGCAAAGAACGGCCTGTCGATCCTGGCTCGGCTTGACTCCAGCGACGCCGCGACCGCCGTGCTGGCCGCGACCGCAACACCAAAGGGATAGCCCGATGTCGACCGACCTGATGCCGAACCGTTACGTCGCCGGTCAGTCCGACGTGGCGCCCGAGATGGAGCGCATGATCGCGCGGCGGGACCGCGTGCTCGGCTCATCCTACCGGCTGCAGTATCGACGCCCCGTGCACTTCGTGCGCGGCGAGGGCATGTGGCTGTTCGACCCCGAAGGGCGCGCCTATCTCGACTTCTACAACAACGTTCCTTCGCTCGGACACTGCAACCCGGAAGTGGTCGCGGCGATGGCGGGCCAGGCCGGCCGGCTCAATGCCAACAGCCGATACCTGGAGTCCGGGCTGATCGACTACGCCGAACGGCTGATCGCGACCTTCCCGGGGGAACTGAACCGCGTCGTGTTCACCTGCACGGGGAGCGAGTCCAACGACCTGGCGCTGCGCATCGCCACCCAGGCGAGCCGGAACGCGGGCGTGATCGTGTCGTCCTACGCCTATCACGGCACCAGCGCCGCCATCGCCGCCGTATCGCCCAATCTCGGCGCGCTGGTGAAGCTGAGCCCGGCCGTGCGGCTGGTCTCGCTGCCAGGCCCGGCCGGGGTTCTGGACGGCGCCGCGGCAGCGCATTTCGAGGCGCAGGTGCGGGCCGCGATCCACGATCTGCAACGCCGCGGTATCGGCGTCGCCGCCTTGCTGTTCGACAGCATCTTCTCCAGCGACGGTGTCTGGATCGACCCGCCGGGCTTCATCGCCGGCGGGATAGCGGCCGTGCGCGAGGCCGGCGGCTTCGTCATCGCCGACGAGGTGCAGCCCGGCTTCGGCCGGATGGGCGAGCACATGTGGGGCTTCGAGCGGCACGGCGTGGTCCCCGACCTGGTGACGCTGGGCAAGCCGATGGGCAACGGCTTCCCGATCGGCGGCGTGGTCGGCCGCAAGCAGTTGATGGACGGCTTCGGCGCCACGGCGCGCTACTCCAACACCTTCGCCGGCACCACAGTGGGCATCGCCACCGCCGACGCGGTGCTGACGATCATCCAGCGGGACGGCATCCTGGCCAACGCGCTCGCCACCGGCCGCCGCCTGCGCGACGGCATCGAGGCGCTCGGTCGCAAGCGACCCGGCATCCTGGCGGTGCGCGGGACCGGGCTGTTCCTCGGTGTCGATATTGGGGCCGAAGGTCAGACTGCCGCGGCGCGCCGGGCCGCGGCATTGGACATCGTGAACCTCATGCGCGATGACGGCGTGCTGATCAGCACGGCCGGCGCCGACGAGGCGACGCTCAAGATCCGCCCGCCGCTGGTGTGCGCGGCCGAGCACGTCGACCGGTTCCTCCAATCGTTCGAGGCCGCGCTGACCGCGGTGGAGGCAGGCCCTTAGCCACACCCCTATTCGACGATTGGCGGGGCTGAACGGATTGTAGAAATCCAGAAGCTGCAGGAGACCAGGCTCTCGCGGCTACATCCGGAACCGCGGCACGCCATGTGACGGCTACCAGAACGATGAAGGAAACGGCAAGAACGCGCCTCGAAGCACGATCGGCGCGATGCTGGCGCCAACTTTTCACCGATGCTTCTGCGCTCACCCACCGTCTCTTGCCATCCGCGCACCGGCACCGAACCGGCGCCACGCTCGTCTGAGCGTGACGCCCGGCCGTTACGGACCGCTAGACGGGGTCGATGCCCCATTTTTCGTGATCGGCGTCCTTGGTCTTGGTGACGCTGCCGGCGTAGTCGACATGTAGCTCGGTCCAAGCTCCGTCACCCTTGCGGGCCAGGATCTCGACATGCTTGGGCTTGCGACGGGGCTCGCCCTTCACCGTCCATCCAGCCGAACCCACCGCGGCCAGCGCGGTTGCCGGGTCCGCCACGTGATCGGATTTGGGCTGGTGCTGCGGCTTCTTGTGCTGGATGCGGATCGGCTCTCGACCCGCCGACGCAATCTTGGTGACCTTGATTTCCGACGGGCGACGCTCGCCCTCCAGGGTCACGGGCAAACCGATGGAGAGCGGAAAATGCTCCACCCCCTTGGGGGTAAGATCGGCGAGATGAACGGTGCCGTTCGCTTCAACGGTGAAGCGATGGGCGAACACGTGCTGAACGGTGCCCGTGAGAGCGACGATTTCCTGATTTGGCATAACATTTCTCCGAAGAGCGCCCATGCGATGGCGCGGTGCAGAGGATTGGGTGACGGCCTGCCGAGTTCAAGCGGTCATGACGTCCCGATCAGCCGCTATTCCGCCGGCGACGCAGCCCGGCTTTCTCCCGGCAGGCGTGGCTCGGTCGTCACGGCCGCCTGTTGCGGCGTCAGCAACCGGGCACCGCGCCGGACGAACCAGCCGGAAAGATCGTCCATCACCGTGTAGAAGCTCGGCACGAACACCAGGCTCAGCAGCGTCGAGACGATCAGCCCGCCGATCACCCCGATCGCCATCGGCGCGCGGAACTCGCCGCCATCGCCCACGCCCAGCGCGCTCGGCAGCATGCCCGCCACCATGGCGATGGTCGTCATGATGATCGGCCGTGCCCGCTTGCGCCCGGCATCCAGGATCGCCTCGCTGCGCGGCACCCCCTCCGCCCGCCGCTCGATGGCGTAATCCACCAGCATGATGGCGTTCTTGGTCACGATGCCCATCAGCATCAGGATGCCGATCACTACCGGCATGCTGATCGGCTGCCCCGTCACCAGCAGCGCCAGGATCACGCCGCCCAGACACAGCGGCAGGCTCAACAGGATGGTGATGGGCTGGAACACGCTGCCGAACAGCAGCACCAGCACCGCCAGCACGATCGTCAGCCCGGCGCCCATCGCCAAGGCGAAACCGGCGAACACCTCACCCATGATCTCGGCGTCACCGCCCGACTGCACCCGCACGCCGGGCGGAAGGGATTTCGCCTCCGGCAGATTCGTCGATTGCTGGATAGCCGCCCCCAGCGCCAGCTCGCGCGCCAGATCCGCCCCCAGCACGACCCGCCGCACCCGGTCGTAGCGCTCGATGCTGGCCGGGCCCTGCCCCAAGCCGAGATCGGCCACCGCCAGCAGCGGCACCGCCAGCCCGGTGCTGCCCACCACCGGCAGCGCCGCGATCTCCGCCAGATCCGTCCGCAACTGGAGGCGAGATTGCACCCGGATCGGGATCAGCCGGTCGCCGTCGCGGAACTTGGCCAGGTTGGCGTTGACGTCGCCGATGGTGGCGATGCGCACCGTGTCGCTGATCGCCTCCGTGCTCACGCCGAACCGAGCCGCCTCGTCCAGCCGCGGTGTCACGCGGATCTCCGGCCGGTCCGACCCGGCGGATGGCGCCACGTTGCCGAACCCCGGCAGCCGTCGCATCGCGCTCTCCATGGTGGCGACGCCGGCCGACAGGGCCACCGGGTCGTCGCCCAGGATAGTGAGCGACAGCTCCCGCTCGCCGCGGTCGTTGACGAACCAGCCGCGCACGTCGGGGATGTCCGCCAGCCGGGCCGTCAACTCCTGCTCGATTTGCTTCTGCGTCCGCGTCCGCCGATCCTTCAGCACCAAATTGACGATCATCGACGCCCGGCGGATCTCTGGCGACACCCCCGTCGGCGTCGTGCCGCCCACCACGAACACCGTGGTCACTTCCGGGATCTGCCGGAACGACCCGGCGATCCGGTCGGTGACCCCGCGCGTGTCGTCCAGCGTCGAGCCCGGCGGTAACTCGAGCGACAGCGTCACCCGGCTCTGATCGGCCGGCGGGATGAACCCGGTCGGCAGCAGCGTGGTCGACCAGATCGACAGGCCGAACGCCAACAGCCCGAACAGCAAGGTGACACCACGCCACCGTAGCGTGCCGCGCAGGAACCGCGTGTAGCCCCGCATGATGGCCCCGTCCTGCACCTCGTGATGCCCGGTCGGCTTCATCAGGTAGGCCGCCATCAACGGCGTGATCAGCCGCGCCACCAGCAGCGACGCGATCACGGCGGCGGCCACCGTCAGGCCGAACTGCTTGAAATACTGCCCGGCGATGCCGCCCATGAAGCTGACCGGCGCGAACACCGCGACGATGGTGCAGGTGATCGCCATCACCGCCAGGCCGATCTCGTCGGCCGCCTCGATTGCCGCGTCGTAGGGCCGCTTGCCCATGCGGATATGCCGCACGATGTTCTCGATCTCGACGATGGCGTCGTCCACCAGAATGCCGGTCACCAGCGTGATCGCCAGCAGGCTGACGAAGTTCAGCGAGAACCCCATGATCTCCATGGCCGCAAAGGCCGGGATGATCGACAGCGGCAGCGCCACCGCCGACAGCAGCGTCGCCCGCCAGTCGCGCAGGAACAGCAGCACCACCAGCGTCGCCAGCACCGCGCCCTCGATCAGGCTGTGCATCGCCGACAGGAAACTGCCGCGTGTCGCCCGCACCCCGTCATCGATCAGCGTGAAGCTCGCATCCGGATGCGCCGCCCCCAGCGTCTTCAGCTTGGCGGCCACAGCGTCGGCCACCGTGACGTCGCTAGCGCCCTTGGCCCGGTAGATCGCGAAGCTCACTACCGGCGTGGTGCCGTCCATCCGCGCGAACTTGCGCGGTTCCTCGTAGGTGTCCTCCACCGTTCCGAGATCGGTCAACCGCACCGCCCGCCCGCCCGGCAGCACGATCTGCGTCTGCTCCAGCTGGCCCAGCGTGCGCGCGCCGGCCAGCGTGCGGATCGTCTGCTCCTGTCCCCCCAGCTCGCCGCGCCCGCCCGACATGTCGGCGCTGGTGGCCCGCAACTGCGCGTTCACCGCGCCCGCCGTAATGCCCAGCGACGCCATGCGGTCCGGATCCAGGTTCACCCGCACTTCCCGCGTCACGCCGCCGATCCGCTCGACCCGGCCAACGCCCGCCACCCCCTGCAGGTCGCGCAGCACCACGTCGTCGACGAACCAGCTCAACTGCTCCAGCGTCATCGCCGGCGCCGTCACCGCGAAGGTCTGGATCGACTGCCCCACCACATCGATCCGCTCGATGATCGGCTCGTCGATGCCGCGCGGCAGGTCCGTGCGGATCTTGGACACGGCGTCGCGCACGTCGTTCAGCGCGCGGTCGCTGCTGACCTCCAGCCGCAACTCGATCACCGTCTGGCTGCTGCCGTCGGTCACGGTGCTGGTCAGGTGCTTGACGCCGGTGACGTTGGCCACGGCATCCTCGATCTTCTTGGTAACCTGCGTCTCCAGCTCCGCCGGCGCCGCACCCTGCTGCGTCACCGTGACCGCGACGACCGGGATGTCGACGTTCGGCGCCCGGGTAATCGGCAGCATCCGAAAGCAGATGATCCCCACCAGCGTCAGCACCACGAACAGCACCAGCGGCGGAATCGGCTTGCGGATCGCCGCCCCGGAGATGTTCCACGCCATTATCGGGCGCCGCCGGCCGGCACGGCCACGGGCGTCACTTTGTCGCCGCCCCGCACGAAAGTGCCCGACACCGACACGACGCTCTCACCGGCCGCCAGCCCCTGGCCGATCTCCGCCTGCAGCCCGTTGCGCAACCCGACCTGCACCGGCCGGGTCTCCACCACGCCATCGCGCACGACCTGCACCACGGCGCCGCCGGGCTGGAACAGGATGGCCGAGAGCGGCGTCAGCACACCTTGCCGCCGGGCCGTCTCCACGACCGCGCGCGCGAAGCTGCCGATTACCAGGCCCTCGTTGCCCTCCACCGCGACCCGCACCCGGCCCAGCCGGGTCGCCCGGTTCACCTCGGGCGACACCAGCCGCACCGTACCGCGCCGCGGCCCGCCCGCAGTTTCCACCTGCGCCGCCTGCCCGATGCGGAGCTTGGCCAATTGCAGCTCGGGAACGTCGACCTCCAACTCGATCGCGCCATCCTGGATGATGCGGAACAGCGGATCGCCGGCACCGGCCACCACCGCGCCCAACCGCGCCGTCCGCCGGCTGACGATCCCGGCCACCGGTGCGCGGATGCTCGTACGCGCCAACCTTACCTGCAGCTCTACCGCCTGCGCGCGCGTCAACGCCAAATCCGCTTCGGCCCCGTGCAACGCATTCTGGCTCGCTTCGGTGCGGGCTCCCATCATCGAGGCGGCTGCCTGCCGCTGCTCGAAGGTCTCGCGCGATGCGTTGCCGTTGGCCAGCAACTCCCGCGTCCGCGCCAGCGCCAGGTCCACCTGCACGCGGTTGGCCTGGTTCTCGGTGATGGTCGATCGCGCCTGCGCGACCGCGGCTTCGGCACGCGACACCTGCGCGGCGTTCTGCGCCACCGAGGCGTCTAGCACCTCGCGCGACAACCGCGCCAGCACCTGATTAGCCGCCACCCGGTCGCCCTCCTCCGCCAGCACTTCCGTGATCGCCAGGCCTTCCAGCTGCGGGCTCACCAGCACCTCCTCGCGCGGCACCAGGGTTCCCGTCACCACCACGTTCTCCGCGATGCTGCCCTCGGTCGCGGTCACGACGCTGACGCTGGGCGCGTGCGGCGCTGCCGTCTGTGCCCGGGTCGTACTCACGGCCAGCAGCCCGAGAAGGGCGAGCATCGGTGGCCGTAACCGGGTCAGCATCGGATGTGGCGGCGGGACAATGACGGTCGAGGTAGACATGGTTCATCCGATACGAACGAGGGTTCATGTGCGCCTGGCCGTTTGGACATCAAGCAAACCGCGGCAGACAAGCAGCGAAGCCTGGACTAAGGCAGCCTTTCCAAAGATCGGAGCCCGTCTATGGCCATGTCTCTATACCAAGCGTCGATTGCCCCTTGCCTACAATCGCTCACGGCCCTGTCCGGCATCTTGAACAAGGCGGCAGCCGACGCAGCGGATCGCAAGATCGATCCGGCGGTGCTGCTACAGTCCCGCCTGTATCCCGACATGCTGCCGCTGGTGCGGCAGGTGCAGATCGCCACGGATGGCGCCAAGGTCGGCGGTGCGCGGCTGGCGGGGGTGGAGTATCCCTCGTTCCCGGATGTCGAAACCAGCTTTGAGGAGCTTCAGGCCCGTATCGCGCGCTGCATCGAGTTCCTGAAGTCGCTCGATCACGAAGCCATCGACGCCGCCGCCGATCGCCACATTGAGTTCAGCGTCGCCAAGCGGGCGATGGCGATGATGGCGCCGGAATATATCTACGGCTGGATGCTGCCGAATTTCTATTTCCATGTGACGACCGCATTCAACATCCTGCGTCACAACGGGCTGGCGGTCGGGAAGCGGGACTTCCTGGGTGAAGTCCCGCTTCTGGGTTAGGTGGCCTGGCTCGGCGTTTCCGCGCCGTGCCCGGTTTCGGCGTGCTCCTCGGCCACTGCGTCGGCCGAGGCCTCGTCTGCCGGGGTTTCGTCGGCAGGAGTCTCGTCAGCCGAGGCCTCTGGTGCCGCGGCCTCTTGGACCTGCGGCTTCTCCGGCGGCGGCTCCTTGGAGCGCTCGCGAGCAGCACCCAGGAAGTTGAAGATCAACGGATCATGGCCCTCGAAGACCAGTTGATATTCGGCACCGGCGGGAGCGTGCGACGCCTGATCGATTTTGCCGATCTTCTTGATGACCCAGCCTTCGCCGCGGTCGACCAGCGTCGGCGGCAGGCTCTCGATCCGGCTGGGCGGCCGCTTGTCGTCGCGGTCCCGGCCGCGGCCAGGGCCTCCCGGCCCACCTTTGCCGCCTTTCCGCTCGCGGCTGTTCATGTCGAATTGCGCCGGCGCGGCTGTCTTTGCCTTGGGCGTACCTGGTGATTTGGCCATGACGGTGTCCTAATCTAAACCGAAGCGGCTCGCCATCCCTTTAACGGTCCCGGTGGGCACGCAGCAGAACGAGAGAACGCCGAGTATTCCTGGCGTCAGAATGGAGAGGCGTAAGTAGCATGAGCGAAGCAAACATCGTCGGCTGGTCGCATAGCCCGTTCGGCAAGCTGGAAGACCCGGACGCGGAGGCGCTCATCGCCCGCGTCGCTGCCGCCGCGATCGAGAATGCCGGGCTGCAGGCCTCCGACGTCGACGCGGTGTTCGTCGGTAACTTCAACGGCGGCTTCTCCAAGCAGGAATTCCCCTCCTCCTTGCCGATGCAGTCGGTGCCGGACCTCCGCTTCAAGCCCGCCGCCCGCTACGAGAACGCCTGCGCCAGCGGCTCCAGCGCCGTATATGCCGCGCGCGACTTCATCGCTGCCGGGCGCGGGCGCATCGCTCTGGTCATCGGCGTCGAGAAAATGACGGCGACCCCCGGGCCGCAGGTCGGCGACATCCTGCTTGGCGCGAGCTACCGCCGCGAAGAGGCCGACATCCAGGGCGGTTTCGCCGGCGTGTTCGGCCGCATCGCCGAGACCTACTTCCAGCGCTGGGGCGACCAGTCCGACGCCCTCGCCGCGATCGCCGCCAAGAACCACAAGAACGGCGTCGACAATCCCTACGCACAGATGCGCAAGGATCTCGGCTTCGATTTCTGCCGCAACGTGTCCGACAAGAACCCCTACGTCGCCGGCCCGCTGAAGCGGACGGATTGCTCGCTCGTCTCCGATGGTGCGGCCGCTCTCATCCTGGCCGACGACGAGACGGCCAAGTCGATGCCGCGCGCCATCCGTTTCCGCGCTGCCGCCCATGTCAGCGACTTCCTGCCGCTGTCGCGCCGCGACCCGACCAGCTTCGAGGGCGGCGCGGTTGCCTGGAAGCAGGCGCTGGCGACCGCCGGGCTAACCCTGGAGGATCTGTCCTTCGTCGAGACGCATGACTGCTTCACCATTGCCGAGCTAATCGAATACGAGGCGATGGGCCTGACCGCCCCCGGCCAGGGTGCCCGCGCCGTGCTCGAGGGCTGGACCGCCGCCGACGGCAAGCTGCCGGTCAACCGCTCCGGCGGGCTGAAGGCGAAGGGACACCCGGTCGGCGCCACCGGCGTCTCCATGCATGTCATTACCGCCATGCAGCTCGCCGGCGAGGCCGGGGCCATGCAGCTGCCGAAGGCGGAAATCGGTGGTGTGTTCAACATGGGCGGTGCCGCGGTCGCCAACTATGTCTCCATCCTGGAGCGCGCCCATTGACCACCGCTGTCGCGCCGCCGAAAGGCGGCGTGACGCCGATGAGCCGCCGGGTCATGAACCTGTCGCACTTCCTGCGACAGAATGCCCGGCGCTACCCGGACAACCCGGCGCTGATCTGGGGCGAACGGTCCTGGAGCTGGGCCGAGATGGACCGCCGGGTCGACGCGATGGTGACCGCGCTGGCGGCGAGCGGGCTCGGCAAGGGCGACCGGATCCTGGTGCAGTCCCGCAACTGCAGCCAGATGTTCGAGAGCATGTTCGCCAGCTTCCGGCTCGGCGCCGTGTGGGTGCCGGCCAACTTCCGCCAGTCCCCGGACGAGGTCGCCTATCTCGCAGCCGCCAGCGGCGCGAGCGCCATGATCTGCGGCGCGGAATTCACCGACCATGCCGCCGCAGTGCTGGCGAGCGTAACGGACCTCCGTCTCGTCATCGCCATCGGCGAGGCCGCGTTCGGTGCCGACTACGACGCGCTGGTGGACCGGCATCTCGGCACCTCCAGCCCGGTCGCCGATGTCGAGTACGACGATCCCTGCTGGTTTTTCTTCACCTCGGGAACCACCGGCCGCCCCAAGGGCGCCGTCCTGACCCACGGCCACATGGCCTTCGTCATCACCAACCACCTTTGCGACCTGATGCCCGGTACCACCGCCGCCGACGTCTCGCTGCTGCTCGCCCCGCTGTCACACGGTGCCGGCATCCATCAACTCACCCAGGTCGCCCACGGCGTCTGCACGGTGATGCCCACCGGCGAGCGCTTCGATGCCGACGAAGCCTGGCGCCTGGTCGCCCGCTGGCGCGTTACCAACATGTTCACCGTGCCCACCATCGTGAAGCTGCTGACCGAGCACGACTCCGTCGACCGGCACGACCATTCGTCGCTGCGCTACGTGATCTACGCCGGGGCGCCGATGTACCGGGAAGACCAGAAGCACGCCCTGCGCAAGCTCGGCCCGGTTCTGGTGCAGTATTTCGGCCTCGGCGAAGTCACCGGCAACATCACCGTCCTGCCGCCAGCAATGCACTCGGTCGAGGACGGGCCTGAGGTCCGGGTCGGCACCTGCGGCTTCGAGCGCACGGGGATGCAGATTCAGATTCAGGACGACACCGGCCGCGAGGTGTCGCCGTTCGAGACCGGCGAGATCTGCGCCTGCGGCCCCGCCGTCTTCCCCGGCTACTACGACAACCCCGAGGCCAACGCCAAGGCGTTCCGCAACGGCTGGTTCCGCACCGGCGATCTCGGCCACATGGACGAGGCCGGCTTCCTGTTCATCACCGGGCGCGCCTCCGACATGTACATCTCCGGCGGCTCCAACGTGTATCCGCGCGAGATCGAGGAAAAGCTGCTGACCCACCCCGCTTTGGCCGAAGTGGCGATCGTCGGCGTGCCGGACCGCACCTGGGGCGAGGCCGGCATCGCCGTCTGCGTCCGCCGACCCGGCGCCACCCTCGAGGAAGCCGCGTTGCTGCATTGGCTGCAGGACAAGATTACTCGCTACAAGATGCCGAAACGGGTGGTGTTCTGGGACGAGCTGCCTAAATCCGCCTACGGCAAGATCACCAAGAAGATTGTTCGGGAAACCCTGGAAGCACGCGGCGAACTGACCGCCCCAGACGCCCGGTGAGCCCCTCCCCGCGCCGCATCGTGCAGCCGGGTCCGCCGCACCCGGTGCGGATCGAGAGCGCCATCGGCCATCTGCGCGAACTCAGCTTCACCGCCACGCCGGGTCTGTCGCTGGTGGACGCCGTCGCGGGTCCCCTGGCAGCCGCCTGCATCCGCGGCGGGACCGTCGATCTCGCCGGCCTGCACTTGGCGCCGTTCGATTATGTCATCCCCTCGCTGTCCCCGGATGCCGAGCACGTCGCCTTCTACAGCGAGACCCGCCGGGAACCCGGTGGCGTCCGCATCGAGAGCGGCACCGCGACCTTCGGCCAGCGTGACGGCGCCCCTTTCCTGCACGCCCATGCGCTGTGGCACGGTTCGGCCGGCGTCGCGGCCGGCCACATCCTGCCGCTCGACAGCAGGATCGGCACGGCCTCCGAGGTGCGGGCTTCCGGCGTTGCGGAGGCCGAGATGCGCGCGACCCCGGATGCGGAAACCAACTTCACCCTGTTCGGTCCCGTGCAGCTAGGCGCCGAGGCGGGGCGCTGCGTCCTCGGGCGGTTACGGCCCAACGAGGATCTGGTCGGCGGCATCGAGGCGCTCTGCCAGCGCCACGGCGCCACGCGCGCGACCGTCCTCAGCGGCATCGGCAGCACGATCGGCAGCCGGCTCGACGGCGCGCGCATCGACACGACCCCGACGGAATTCTTCATCCGCCGCGGCACTGTCGCCCCCGATGCCACAGGCCGAGCACGGGCGGAGATCGAGACCGTGGTGGTCGACCACACCGGCACCATCATCGCCGGGCGCGTGATACCAAGCCTGAACCCGGTGCTGATCTGCGCCGAGATCGTGCTGTCCCTCACATAGGCACCTACCCATGCACCCCGTTTCACGTTTCGTCGCACCGCTGGCCGTGCTCGCGGCGATCGGCTTGTTCGCCATCGCCTTCAACACCGATCCCAACCTCTACACCTCGGTCCTGAAGCATTGGATGCGCCTGCCGTACGAGCGTCCGTTCATGGATTGGGAAGCCATGCCCGCCGCCATCGAGTGCTGGGGCCGCGGTGTGGACGTTTATGTCGACCTGCCATGTTACCGGCCCGGCAAGAGCGTCGTGCACAACTACTCGCCGCTTTGGCTGCGGTTCACGTTTCTGCCCACCGACCCCGCCTCGGTCCAGATGCAAGGCCTGCTGATCATCATGGCCTTCGCGGTCGCGCTACTCGGACTGCCGGCCCCGCGGCGTCCGCGTGACCTGGTCATCCTGCTCCTGGCCGTGTTCTCCGGTGCCTGCGTCTTCGGTCTGGAACGCGCCAATGTCGACGTTCTGGTGTTCATCCTGACGGTGGTCGCAGTCCGGCTTTGGTCGGGCAGGCTGGGCTCACGCGGTCTCGGCTATGCACTGATGATGCTGACCGGCCTGCTGAAGTTCTATCCGCTGACGGTGTTGCTGCTCGTGCTCCGGGAAAGGATCAAAAGCTTCATCGTCCTCTCAGTGCTGGCAGCGATGGTCCTGCTGGCCTTTGCATGGGGCTTTCATGACGAGCTGAGCAAGGCGCTCGCCCACATACCGCATGGCGGATCCTTCGGCGACTTCATTGGGGCAACCAATCTGCCGACCGGTTCGATCAAGCTTCTGGTGCGCGCGCTTGAATCGTCGGGGCTGCACAACGCCTTTGTGCTGAACAGCATCAAGACGGCGGGACCTCCCGCCCTGAAAATCCTCCTGCTGCTGGCGTCGCTCGGCCTGGGGCTGTGGCTCTGCTTCCGCGGCGGCGTCCGGGAGTCGATGCAGCGCTTGTCTCCCGCGTGTCGCGGCCTTCTCGTCGCCGGCGCGATGCTGGTCATCGGGTGTTTCTTCGTCGGGCAGAACATCAGCTATCGCTCGATGCTGTTGATCCTCGCCTTGCCAGGTCTGTCGGCCCTGTCGACCGAGACGCCGACGCGCTTGGGCCGGGTCACCATCTCCATTGCCTATTTTGCCGTCCCGTTCGTCCTTTGGCGCATGGGCATCCAGGGGCTGATCAGCGATCTCGCTCCGGACGGACCCAAGTTGAGCGACGAGACGGCGATCGGCATCGTGCATTGGCTCGCCGACGAGAGCCTGTGGTGGTGGATCGTGAGTGTCCTTGGATCGGCCGTGATCGGCTTCGTATCGACCTCGAATACGGCCGAGGCATTGTTCGCCGGCCTGCGTCGGCGCCGCTTGCCGACGCAGGCCGCACACTAAAGGCGCGTCGGTGCGGCCATTTGACTGTTTCGGCCCATCCCCATCCGGCCTATGACGCGAAAAGGACGTTGGAAGAACCTGGCTGTGGAAACCGTGTGTACTGGAACCCTTGATCAGCACAGTGCGCCGCGATCCGATTCAGAGATCGCCCAGGCCGCGTCCATGCGTCCGATCCTGGCGCTGGCGCAAGACCGGCTCGGGATCGCCCCGGACCATCTGCAGCCCTATGGCCACACCAAGGCCAAGCTCGACCTCGCCTTTGTCGCCTCGCTGGCGGACCGGCCGGACGGCAAGCTGATCCTGGTCACCGCCATCACACCGACGCCAGCTGGCGAGGGCAAGACCACCACCACTGTCGGCCTGTCGGACGGGCTGAACGCCATCGGCAAGCGCGCGGTCGCCTGCCTGCGCGAGCCGTCGCTCGGCCCGTGTTTCGGCCTCAAGGGTGGCGCAGCCGGCGGCGGCTACGCCCAGGTCGTTCCGATGGCCGACATCAACCTGCATTTCACCGGCGACTTCCACGCCATCACCTCGGCCCACAACCTGCTCGCCGCGCTGGTCGACAATCACGTCTATTGGGGCAACGCGCTCGACCTCGATCCGCGGCGCATCACCTGGCGCCGGGCGCTGGACATGAACGACCGGGCGCTACGCCAGATCGTCGGCTCGCTCGGCGGCGTCGCCAACGGTTTCCCGCGCGAGGACGGCTTCGACATCACCGTTGCCTCCGAAATCATGGCCATCATCTGCCTGTCGCGCGACCTCGAGGACTTGCAGGAGCGGCTGGCCCGCATCGTCGTCGGCTATACGCGGGCGGGGCTGGCGGTAACGGCGGGCGAGCTGAAAGCGGCGGGCGCCATGGCCGCCCTGCTCCGTGATGCGCTGTCGCCCAACCTCGTCCAAACTCTTGAGCACAACCCGGCCTTCATCCACGGTGGCCCGTTCGCCAACATCGCCCATGGTTGCAACAGCGTGCTGGCGACCCGCACGGCACTGAAGCTGGCCGACTACGTCGTCACCGAAGCCGGCTTCGGCGCCGATCTCGGCGCGGAGAAGTTCTTCGACATCAAATGCCGCATCGCCGGGCTCGAGCCTGCCGCGGCTGTGGTCGTCGCTACCGTGCGGGCGCTCAAGATGCACGGCGGCATCGCCAAGGACGCGCTCAAAACCGAGGACGTCGCCGCCCTCGAACGCGGCTTCGCCAATCTCGCCCGACATGTCCGCAACGTCGGCAAGTTCGGCGTTCCCGCAATCGTGGCCATCAACCGCTTCAGCGCCGACACCCCGGCCGAGATGGAACGCCTGCGTGACCTCTGCGCCGGCATCGGCGTCCGCTGCGTGTTGTCCGACCATTGGGCCGTCGGCGGTACTGGCGCGGCCGATCTGGCCCAGGCCGTCGTCGAGCTGATCGACGCCGAGCCCAGCCGGTTCCGCCCACTCTACCCCGACGACATGCCGCTGTGGGACAAGCTCCGCACGGTCGCGACCGAGATCTACGACGCCGCCGACATCACCGCCGACCCGGCCATCCGCAAGCGCTTCGAGTCCTTGCAGGAGGAAGGCTACGGCCACCTGCCGGTCTGCGTCGCCAAGACCCAGTACAGCTTCAGCACCGACGCCAAGGCCGTCGGCGCGCCGAGTGGCCACACGGTGCAGGTCCGCGATGTCCGCCTGTCCGCGGGCGCCGGGTTCGTGGTCGCCATCTGCGGCGAGATCATGACCATGCCCGGCCTGCCGAGGGTCCCGGCCGCCGAGGGCATCGGTCTGGCTCCCGGTGGCGCCATCACCGGCCTGTTTTGATCACGCGCGCCGACCTCGCGGCGCTCGATCGGGCGGACAAGCTCGCATCGTTCCGCGACCGCTTCACCCTGCCGGAGGGGGTGATCTATCTCGACGGCAATTCGCTCGGCCCCCTGCCCCGCGCCACCCCCGGCCGGGTCGCGGCGGCGGTGGAGGCGGAATGGGGCCAAGGCCTGATCCGCTCCTGGAACGATGCCGGCTGGATCGATCTCGCCGGCCGCGTGGCTGACAAGATCGGGTCGATCGTGGGCGCGCCCCGCGGCAGCGTGGTGGTGGCGGACTCCACCTCGGTCAATCTGTTCAAGGTGCTGGGGGCGGCGCTGGCGATGCGGCCGGGTCGGCGCGTGATCCTGTCGGAGCGGAGCAACTTTCCGACCGACCTTTACGTCGCCCAGGGCCTGGCTGCCGTCCTGGCCGCCGGCCACGAGTTGCGGATGCTGTCCGCCGAGGAGATCGAGGGCGCGATCGACGACACCGTCGCCGTCGTCATGCTGACCCACGTGAACTACCGCACCGGCGCGATGCACGACATGGCGGCGCTGACCCGGGCCGCGCACGCCCACGGCGCGCTCGCGCTATGGGACCTCGCGCACTCCGCCGGCGCCGTTCCCGTCGACCTCACGGGTGCCGGGGCCGATTTCGCCGTCGGCTGCGGCTACAAATTCCTCAACGGCGGGCCGGGTGCGCCCGCTTTCCTGTTCGCCGCGCCCCGCCATCACGACGCGCTGCGGTTCCCGATCTCCGGCTGGCTCGGACACGCCGCACCGTTCGCCTTCGAGCCGGATTTCCGGCCCGCCCCCGGCCTGGCCAGCGCCGTGATCGGCACGCCGCCGATCCTCAGCCTGACCGCGCTCGATGTCGGCGTCTCGCTGATGGCCGAAGCCGATGGCGCCGATATCCGTGCCAAATCGGTCCGGCAGGTGGCCGTGCTGGCCGAGTTGATCGACGCGGTGATCCCGGCATTCCGTCGCGAGACGC
The DNA here is from genome assembly GCA_964613945.1 of uncultured Acetobacteraceae bacterium. Classification (GTDB taxonomy): domain Bacteria; phylum Pseudomonadota; class Alphaproteobacteria; order Acetobacterales; family Acetobacteraceae; genus JAVVHH01. The sequence goes on along the minus strand of CAZTJC010000016.1, from coordinate 20,171 downwards.
CGACCGATCCGGCGCGGCACGGCAGTCAACTCTGCTTCTCGCATCCCGACGCCTATGCGGTGATGCAGGCCGCCATCGCCCGCGGGGTCATCGGCGACTTCCGCGCGCCCGACATCCTGCGCTTCGGCATCACGCCGCTGACGCTGCGCTACGTCGATCTATGGGATGCCGCCGAGATCCTCGGCACGATCATGACCCAGGACCTCTGGCGCGATCCGGCCTACGCCGTTCGCCGTTCGGTGACGTGATCACCCCGACCACCGCGGTCGCGTAATGGTTCCGCTGAACCGGTAGTGATCGGACACGGTCGCTGTGCAGTGCAGCGAACCGTGTTAGCGTCGCCTCGCCCGACCCATCTCGAAAGACACGCCATGCGACCGACCCGGCGCGATACCCTGCTTCTTGCCACCAGCCTGGCGCTGCTCGGACGCAGCGGCGCGGCATTCGCCGCCGACCCGGCCCCCACCCGCGGCGGCACGCTGACGGCGCACATGAGCGGCGAGCAGCGCATCCTCAATCCGGCGCTCCGCGCCTCCACCGGCGTTTACGCCATCACCAGCAAGATGGTGGAATCGCTCGTGGACCTTGACGCCGACGGCAAGCCGGTCGGCGTGCTCGCCACCGGATGGGACGCGGCACCGGATGGCAAGACGATCACGTTCAAGCTGCGCGAAGGCGTGAAATGGCACGACGGCAAGCCGTTCACCTCCGCCGACGTGCAGTACAACGCCATGGAGCTGTGGAAGACCCAGCTCAACTACAGCACCCAGCTCCAGCAATACCTGACCGCCGTCGACACGCCCGACGAGCACACCGCTATCTTCCGCTACGCGCAGCCGATGCCGCTCAACCTGCTGCTCCGCGCCTTGTGCGACCTCGGCTACGTCGTGCCCAAGCACGTCTTTGCTGGCACCAACGTGCTCGACAACCCGGCCAACACCGCCCCGATCGGCACCGGCCCGTTCAAGTTCGTAAAATACGAGCGTGGCCAGTACGTGATGACCGAGCGCAACCCGGAGTACTGGCGCCAGGATTACCCCTATCTCGACAAGATCGTCTGGCGCTTCATCGCCGACCGCTCCGCCGCTGCGGCGGCCGTGGAGTCCGGCCAGATCCAGGTCTCCACCTATAACGGCCTGTCGCTGGCCGACCTCGACCGGCTGAAGACCGACAAGGCCTTCACCGTCACCACCAAGGGCACCGAGGCCAACGCCTTCAACAACACGCTCGAGTTCAACCACCGCCGCAAGGAGCTGTCCGACGTCCGCGTGCGTCGGGCCATCGCGCACGCGATCGATGTGCCGTTCTTCCTAGAGAACTTCCTCTACGGCCAGGGCAAGCCAGCCACCGGCCCGATCCCCTCGACCTCGCCGGCCTTCTACCCGGTCGACAGCAAGCCGCCCTACCCGTTCGACAAGAAGAAGGCCGAGGCCCTGCTGGACGAAGCCGGCTACAAGCGCGGTGCCGGCGGCATCCGCTTCAGCCTGCGCCTGGTGCCGATCCAGAACGGCGAAGACGTGCCGCTGCTGGCCACCTTCATGCAGCAATCCCTGGCCGGAGTCGGCATCCGCCTGGAGATCGTGAACCTCGACATCGCCGGCGCCCTGGCGGCCGTTTACAAGGACTGGAACTTCGATCTCGCCACCGGCTGGCACCAGTATCGCGGCGACCCGGCCGTATCCACCTCCGTCTGGTACCGCTCCGGCAGCCCCAGGGGCGCACCGTGGACCAACCAGTGGGGCTGGACCTCCGAAGCCATTGACCAGCTGACCGACAAGGCCGCCTCCGAGCTCGACCCGGCCAAACGCAAGGCGCTGTATGCCGAGTGGGTCAAAGTCATCAACGACGAGCTGCCGATCTGGATGATGACGGAGCGCGAGTTCCAGACCATCGCCAGCAAGCGGGTGCAGAACGGCATGAACCAGCCCCGCTGGGGCTCCAGCGACTGGCACGATACCGGCCTCGCGCCGGCGTAGTCCATGCGCATCCTCCTGCTCGCCGGCCGGCGGCTGCTGGCCAGCGTGCCGACGCTGCTGATCATCCTCGTTGGCCTCTTCCTGCTGCTGCAGCTCGCCCCGGGCGACACGGTTGACGCGCTCATGGCCCAGATGGGCGGCGGCGACCCGGC
>CAZTJC010000016.1:0-17943 GCA_964613945.1 uncultured Acetobacteraceae bacterium | reverse complement strand
GCGGTGAAGCTCGGCTGGCTGCCGGCCAACGGCTTCGAGCAGATCGGCGCCGGCTATACCGGGGTGCAGCGCGCCGGCGACATCGCACTGCACTTCGTGCTGCCGACGGCGACGCTGACGCTCATCTTCCTCGCGATCTATCTCCGGGTCATGCGCGCCGCGATGCTCGAGGTCATGACGCTGGACTTCATCCGCACCGCACGCGCCAAGGGCGTCGGTGAGACTGGCGTCGTGATCCGCCATGCCCTGCGCAACGCCCTGCTGCCGGCCGTGACGCTGGTGGGGCTGCAGGCCGGAACGTTGTTGGGCGGCTCCGTCGTGGTGGAAAGCGTGTTCGCGCTGCCGGGCCTTGGTCGGCTCGCCTATGAATCCGTCGTGCAGCGAGACCTCAACATGCTGCTCGGCATCGTGTTCGTGTCGGCGCTGCTGGTGATCACGGTCAATTTCTGCGTCGACGTGCTGTATGCCAAGCTCGACCCCCGCATCGCCACCGGCCGATGAGCCTGCTCAAGCGCTTCGGCCGCAGTCCGCCCGCGGTCATCGGCCTGCTCCTCATGCTGGTGGTGCTCGCCGCCGCCCTGCTCGCCTCGACGCTCTACCCCGACGACCCGCTGCGCCTGGCGGGCCGCCCGCTGCAATGGCCCGGCGCCAACCCGCGCTTCCCGTTCGGCACCGACCCGAGCGGCCGCGACATCGCCGCCCAGATCCTGCACGGCGCCCGCGTCTCCCTGCTCATCGGCAGCGTCGCCACGGTCGTCTCCCTTGGCGTCGGCATCCTAATCGGCGCCTTTGCCGGCTATTTCGGCGGTTGGGTCGACGACGTGCTGATGCGCATCACCGAGGCGTTCCAGACGCTCCCGGCCTTTCTGCTGCTGCTCGTCCTGGTCGCGGTGTTCGGCTCCGACATCGCCACCGTCACGTTGGCGATCGGCCTGGTCTCCTGGCCCGCTACGGCACGGCTCACGCGGGCGGAGTTCCTCACCTTGCGGGAGCGCGAGTTCGTGCAGGCCTGCCGCACGCTGGGCATGGGGCATGGGCAGATCGTGTTCCGCGAGATCCTGCCCAACGCGCTGCCGCCGATCATCGTCTATGCCGGCGTGGTGATGGCCAGTTCCATCCTGCTGGAGAGCGCGCTGGCCTTTCTCAACCTGTCGGACCCGAACATCGCCTCCTGGGGCAACATGATCGGCGCCGGCAAGGGCGTGCTGCGTTCGCAATGGTATGTTTCCGCCATTCCTGGCGTCGCCATCCTGATCACCGTGCTGGCGGTGTCGCTGGTCGGCCAGGGCCTGAACGACGCGCTCAACCCACGCCTGCGCGGCCGCTCGTGACTGCCGTCCTGGAACTGCGCGGCCTTTCCGTCGCGCTGCCGCCCGGTGCCGACCGCCCTTTCGCGTTGCAGGACGTGTCGCTGTCGCTGCAGCGCGGCCGCACCCTCTGCGTGGTCGGCGAGAGCGGCTCCGGCAAGTCGATGACCGCCGGCGCCGTGATGCGCCTGCTGCCCGACGGCGTCTCGGTATCGGCGGGCCAGGTATTGCTTGACGGCACGGACCTGCTGGCGCTGCCGGAACCCGCCATGCGCAAGATCCGCGGCGCCCGCATCGCGATGATCTTCCAGGAACCGATGACGGCGCTGAACCCGCTGCGCCCCATTGGCGACCAGATCGCCGAGGTGTTCCGCACCCACACCGACCTTTCCCGCGCCGCGATCGCCCGCCGCACGCTGGCGCTGCTCGAGGAAGTTCGCCTCCCCGACCCGGCCGCCGCGCTCGCCGCCTTTCCACACGAACTCTCCGGCGGTCAACGCCAGCGCGCCATGATCGCCATGGCCCTCGCCCTCGAACCCGAGACCCTCATCGCCGACGAGCCCACCACCGCGCTCGACGTCACCACCCAGGCGCAGATCCTGCACCTCATCCGCGATCTCCAGGCCCGGCGCGGCACCGCCGTGCTGTTCATCACCCATGATTTCGGTGTGGTGGCCGAAATCGCCCACGACATCGCCGTGATGCAAGGCGGCACCGTGGTCGAGCAGGGCTCCGCCGACGCGATCCTCAACCACCCGCAGCACCCGTACACCAAGGCGCTGATCGCCGCCGTTCCGCCGCTGTCGCACATCCCGCCGCCCCGGCCGATCTCCCCGGAAGCGGCGCTGACCATCACCGGGCTGAGCAAGGAATTCGGCAAACCGACGCGCTTCCGCCGCGCCAAGCGCCTCGTCCGCGCGCTGGACGACGTCAGTGTCACCCTGCCCCGCGGCGGCACGCTCGGCATCGTGGGGGAAAGCGGCTCCGGCAAGTCCACCCTGGCCCGCTGCGTGGTGCGGCTGCTCGACCCCGACGGCGGCAGCATCCGGCTCGGCACCACCGACCTGGCGGCGCTGGCCCCGCGGCAGCTCCGCACCGAGCGCAGCCGCATCCAGATGGTGTTCCAGGACCCGTATGCCTCGCTCAATCCGCGCCGCCGGGTCGGCGAACTGGTGGCCCAGGGCCCGATGGTGCAGGGCGTCGCCCGTGCCGAAGCGTTTGACCGCGCGCGCGAGCTGTTCGGCCTGGTCGGCCTGGATCCCGGCGCGATGAACCGCTTTCCGCACGAGTTCTCCGGCGGCCAGCGCCAGCGCATTGGCCTCGCCCGCGCCCTCGCGCTACGCCCCGAGGTGCTGGTGGCCGACGAGGCCGTCTCCGCGCTCGACGTCTCCGTTCAGGCGCAGATCCTTCGCCTGCTGGCCGACCTGCGCGAACGGCTGGGCCTCTCCACCCTGTTCATCACCCACGACCTCCGCGTCGCCGCCCAGATCTGCGACTGGATCGCCGTGATGCACCGAGGCCGGGTGGTTGAGGAAGGCACGGTCGCTGCCGTGTTCGGCGCTCCGCAGCACGAGTACACCCGTGCCCTGCTCGCCTCGGTGCCCGGTCGTGGCTGGGCACCACCGGGCATCTGATCGGTCGGGCACCAAACCCCGTAAATCCCCGTTGAGTTAATCATGGATTCGTTTATGCGGATGTAACGATTCCATGTTGCTGCCGGAACCACGCCGGTTCGGCAACCAAGACGGACGCCAGTTCTTCGTCTTGCCGGCCCGAATGCCGGAACGCTGCCGCAGGAGACGACTCTGTCCGATTACGCAGTTGAGGGACCGACTTGGCCGACCTCGACGATCTCATGGAGCTTCGCCGCTGCCGGCGGCGTCTTCAGCAACCCAGTGACCGGCGCCTACCAAGCTATCATCCGCGCTGCCATCGCCCGCTGGGCAGTGGTGTCCAACCTGACCTTTATCGAGTCAGCCGACAGCCCGGCCGTCGATATCCGCATCGGCTGGGCCAAGGTTTCCGGCACAGAGATCGGCGAGACCGTCTTTTCCTATCCCAACGCAACCGGCCAGCCCTTGTTCTTTCGTCCCGGCACCGTTCTGAAACTCGAGGACCCCGCGGCGACACCGCTGGGCACCGGCCCCACTGACATCTACCAGGGCACCGCCGCCACGCTCTACCAGATCACGCTGCACGAACTCGGTCACGCGCTCGGCCTCGCCCATAGCGCGGACCCGGCGGACGTCATGTTTCCCGCCCTCGGTCCCGCCGATACCGATCTGAGCCCCGCCGACATCGCCGGCATCCAGTTCCTTTATGGCAGCCCGGGCAGCGCCCCGAAGATCCAGGTCACCGCCACGCCGAGCCCGGCGGCATCGACGATCGCGACCCCTGCCCTGACGACGATCCCGGTGTATCGCTTCTTCGACACCAGCAGCGGCACCCAACTCCTCACCTCCAGCACCGCCGAGCACGACACGATCGTCGCGACCCGGCCGGACCTGATCGACGAAGGCATCGCCATGGGCGGTACCTCGCCCGACGATCCGAATGCCGTGCCGGTGTTCCGCTTCTTCGACACCGGCACTGGGACACATTTCCTCACCGTCAGCGCGTCGGAAAAGGATGCACTGGCCGTCACCCGGCCCGGCCTGGTGCCTGAACGCACCAGCCTCTACGAGCACGCGATCGCTCAGGTCGGCGACGTGCCGGTGTTTCGCTTCTTTGAACAAGCCGACGGCACGCATTTCTACACGGACAGTGCCGTTGAGCGCACGACGATCCTGGCGACCCGGCCCGACATGATCTTCGAGGGCATTGCGTTCTACGCCCCAAAGGCAAGCTGATGGCAAGCAAACGTGAACGACCCTCGCGCAACTGTGGCGGCCTCGAGCCGTAGCAGCCATTGATGCCAAAAGGAGACGAAAATGTCGCAAGCCGGCCATGACATGACCCAGACGTTCGACTGGATCTTCTTCGCTATCGTGCTGATCCCCACCGCGGCCCTGATCTGGGACTGGTTGCGGAACCGCTAACCGCCCGAGCTTCCTGGCGCGAGGACGCGCTGACGGTTGGCTTGTTTGTCGTCGAGAGACGCGATAGCCAGCCGGCATGAGCGTCTTCGCCGACCTGAACGAGATCCGGCACCTCGGCGCGCCGATCGTTGGCCTATTTCGTACTGCGCTGGGACGAGATCCGGATCCGCTGGAAATCCAGCGCTTCGCGCCATCAGTGCGTGATCGCAAGCCGTTGGTGGCACTTGCGGCGTCGATCGTCGCCATGCCCGAATACCTCGATCAGTATGCCGATCTCGCCTCGACAGATCGAACCGAACTCTTTCTCGGCAATGCGCTTGGGCCCGAACGGGCCGATTTCGATGCTAGTGGAATTACCGAATGGGCCAGTTCCGACGCGGAACTGATCGCCTTGATCACCCATATTGCCCTGACCAGGGGCGCCATTCCGCTCCTCCCCGGCCTGGTGCCAGGGGCCACTCCCGACGATCCCACCGCCTACCGGCTCTGGGTTTCCGAATACGATGGGATGCCCGCCGGGTCGCAGGCCACGTCCAGCGATCAACTCGTCTGCTTGCTGATGAAAGCCGGCGATACCGAAGCGGAGTCCGCCGAGCGGTCCGTTGCTGCATTGACCCAGCAAACTCATCGGCATTGGGAGCTATGTCTGGCGGCACGCACCCTGTCACCCTGGTGCCGAGAGACGATCGAAGCGCTTGCCCGGGACGAGCCCCGCGTCCGACTGGTCGAGGGTCATGGCTTGGTCGAGGCGCTGGCCGCCGCCACCGGCCCGCTCATTGGCGTGTTGTCGCCGGGCGACACCCTTTCCCCTGATGCCCTGGCTCGCATCGCCGCGGCTTTCGAGCCCGCGACCGACCTCGTCTTCACCGACGATGACGTCGAGGATGCGAGCGGGCGACACAGCCCGCGCTTCATGCCCGGCTTCTCGCCCGACCGCCCGCTGCCAGCCGGCGGCCTGGTGGTCGCACGCCGCACTCTGTTCGACCCGGCCACCGCCGGCATCACTGGCCAATTGGACCCGGCACGGGTCCGTCACATCCCGATCGTCGCCCTGCACCGCGCCGCCGCCAAAGCCGGCGAGCCCAACATCTCCGCCGACGTCCCGTTCGCCGTGCCGCAGCCACCCCCGCCCGTAACGGTCATCGTGCTGACCAAGGATCACTCCGAACTTCTCGCCGCCTGCAGCAAGGGCCTGCTCGAACAAACCGATTATCCGGCCCTTACCCTGACCCTGGTTGATAACGGCACGACTGACGAGGCAGCGCTCGCGCTGCTGGCCGAGTTGGAGGGGCGCAGCAACGTCCGCGTTCTACGCCGCCCCGGACCGTTCAATTTCGCCGCCCTGAACAACGAGGCCGTCCGCACCGTCACCGAGGGCATGCTGCTGCTGCTCAACAACGACGTCGAGATCCTCGATCCCGGCTGGCTTTCCGAGATGGTCGCCCAACTCGCCCGACCCGGCGTCGGCATCGTCGGCGCCCGCTTGCTCTACCCCGACCGCACGGTCCAGCACGCCGGCATTCTGCTCGGCCCCGGCGGCCGGGCCACCCATGTCGGCCGCGGCGCTGCCGAAACCGACACCGGCTATCTCGGCCAACTCGCGGGCGTCCACGACTTCTCGGCCGTCACCGGCGCCTGCCTCGCGGTCGAGGTAGAGACCTGGAACCGCGTCGGCGGCATGGACGAGCGTTTCGCCGTGACCTGGAACGACGTCGATCTCTGCCTGCGGGTGCGCCGCGCCGGAATGCGCGTGGTCTGGACCCCGCGCGCGACGCTGATCCACAAGGAATCCACCACACGCGGCCTGGAAGCCGAGGATGCAGCCAAGCTCGCCCGCTTTCGCGAGGAGCAAGCGCTGATGCTGGCCGAGTGGGGCGACGCCTTTGAGCGTGATCCGTTTTTGAACCCCAACCTCCTGGCGCTGGACACCGGCCAACTCGTCCTGACCCGGCCGCGGCAACTTGCCTTTCCCAGCCTTGCCTCTGAGGCATGATGTTGGCATTGCACTGCTTCGATTAGACCAGGACGGGTCTCCCCATTTGCTGAACTCTCCCCTTTCTCCCGCGGCCGCGCTCGCAGCGCCGGGTCTGGAGCCATTGTTCCTGGCACCGCCCCGATTGGGCGTGGAAAGCGCGTGGTTCGGTCACGTGCCGTTCGCGCACTGGCTGGTTGCCGCTACGCAGCCGACGCTGCTGGTCGAGTTGGGCACCCATAACGGCGCTTCGTACCTCTCTTTCTGCGAGGCGATGACGCGCTACGCCCCGCACGGCCGTGCCTACGCCGTCGACACCTGGCAGGGCGACGAACATGCCGGCCGATATTCCGACGACGTGTACTGGGACCTGCGGCGCTTCCATGACGGGCGCTACAACGGGTTCTCCGAGCTGCTCCGCTGCCGGTTCGACGAAGCGCTGGTCTACTTCGCCGACGGCTCGATCGACGTGCTGCACATCGACGGCCTGCATACCTACGAGGCGGTTCGGGCCGATTGGCTGTCCTGGCAGCCGAAGCTGTCGCGCCGCGCGGTTGTGCTGTTTCACGACACCAACGTGCGCGAGCGGGATTTCGGCGTCTGGCGGCTGTGGGACGAGCTGTCGGCGCAGTTCCCGCACTTCACGTTCTTTCACGAACACGGCTTGGGCGTGCTCGCCTGCGGGGAGGACGTGCCGGCCGCGGTGGCCGAGCTCTGCGCCCTGTCCGACGAACGGGCGAAAGGCGATGTCCGCCAGCGCTTCGCCTTCCTGGGCGAGCGGTGGGTGCAGGCCAACGAAGGGCTGCAAACGCTGGCGCGGGTACAAAGCAGCGAGGCTTCGCTCGCCGGCGCCACCGCCCAGGTCTCTGCCTTGCAGGCGACCGAGTTGCGGCTGGAATCGCTGCTCGGCGAGCGCACCGATCGTCTCGCCGAAGCCGACGCCAACGTCGCCCGACTGGAAGAGCGGGAGACGATGCTCGAGGCCGCCGTCAAGGCCGCGCACGCTGCCAGTGCCGCCGCCGACCGCAACGCTGCCGTCGCCCGCCACGCCTTGGCGATGCGCGAGGCGGAGTTCGCGGCCGCCAGCACCGCCAGATCGGCGGAGTTCGAAGCCACCCGTGCCGCCCTGGCGGCCCTGGACCTCGAGTACAAGACCGTGGTCGCCTCCCCGAGTTGGCGCGCGACCTCGCCGATCCGCAAGCTGGGCGACCGCTTCCCGGGCGTCAGCCGTCGCGTGGTCGGCGTCGCTGCCAACGCCGCCGCCGCTGCCAAGGGCGAGCTGCCCGCGCGCCTACGCCTGCGTCGCCAGGTGCGCGAGGACGCCGCGCTGCTGCAGGGCTCGACGCTGTTTGATCGCGACGCCTACCTGGCCAACTATCCGGACGTCGCCCAATCCGGCGCGGACCCGCTGTGGCACTACATCTGGAGCGGCTGCCTTGCCGGCTACGACCCGCATCCGCTGTTCGATAGCGCCTTTTATCTCCGCCGCTATCCGGACGTCGCGGCCAGCGGCGTCAACCCACTGGCCCATTACCTGCGCGATGGCGCGGCCGCCGGTTACGATCCGCACCCGCTGTTCGACACGCAGTTCTACCGCACCCAGACGGCCGAGATGCCGGCCAACGCGCTGCTGCACTACCTGGAAACCGGCGCGACGCAATCCCTCGACCCCAACCCGTATTTCGCCGCCGGGCTGTACTGGAACGAGTATCTCCGCGCGCAGGATGGCAGCCTCGACCCGCTCTCCCACTATCTCCTAGTGGGCGCTGCAAAAGGCTACGACCCGCATCCCGATTTCGACACCGACTGGTATGTCGACACGTACGACATCCCGGCCGGCACCAACCCGCTGGCGCATTTCCTCGAGATCGGCCGGTTCAACGGTCAGCATCCGTGCTTGCTGGCCCAGCAACTCGACGGCCCGATCCCGCCGATCGCCTTTAAAGCCGATCGCCTGCCGCTCGTCTCGATCGTGGTTCCGGTTTACGGCCGCTCCTGCGACACGCTGCGCTGCCTGGCCGCCGTGATGACGGCCAGCGGCAACGCGGTCCCCTATGAGGTCATCGTCATCGACGACCGGCCCGAACGACCGATCAGCGAACGGCTCGACCGCCTCCCTGGGCTGCACCTCATGCGCAACCCGGAGAACATGGGCTTCCTGCGCTCCTGCAACCGCGCCGCCCGCCAGGCCAGCGGGCGCTACCTGCTGTTCCTCAACAACGACACCACCGTACATCCCGGTTGGCTTGCTCCCTTGGTGCGCCTAGCTGAGGCGGACGGCCGGGTCGGCATGGTCGGCGCCAAGCTGCTCAACGGGGACGGCACCGTGCAGGAAGCCGGCGGCATCATGCAGCGTAACGGCTGGGGCCTGCCGTTCGGCAAAGGCGACGATGCCAGCAAGCCGGAGTACAATTTCGTGCGCGAGGTCGACGTCGTCGTCGGCGCCTGCATGATGATCCGGCGTTCCGCCTGGACCGCGATCGGCGGCTTCGACGACGATTTCGCCCCCGCCTATTACGAGGAGTTCGACTTCGCCTTCGCGCTGCGCGACCGCGGCTGGCGCGTGATGTATCAGCCCGCCAGCGTGGTGACGCATTTCGACAGCGCTTCCTATGGCGCGGCCGAGCGGGACCGGCAGTCGACGATCAACCACGCCCGCTTCTGCCGCAAATGGGCCGCGGCGCTCGCAGACCGGCCGACCGAGGACACCCCGGCCTACCTCGCCCGCGAGCGCCCGATGCCGGGTCACATCCTGATCGTGGATGACCGTGTCCCGGAGCCCGACAAGCACGCCGGCGCCATCGCCACCTTCGACTGGCTGCGCCTGCTCCGCAGCGAGGGTTTCCGCGTCACCTTCTATCCGCATGATCGCCGCGGCACCGAACCCTACACCGCCCGGCTGCAGCAACTCGGCATCGAGATCCTGTACGGCGACCTGGATGCGCGCGACTGGATCCGCGACAACGGCGCCTATCTGGATTGGGTTTGGCTCGCCCGCCCCGCGGTCGCCGAACCGTTGCTCGACGCCGTGCGCGACCACGCCGGCAACCGCCTGATCTACTACACGCACGACCTGCATTTCCTCCGCGAGCAGCGCCGCGCCGAACTGACCGGTGACGACGAGCACCGCGAGGATGCCTGGCGCTTGCGCGGCATCGAACGGGACATCTTCCGCCGTGCCACCCTGGTGCTGTCGCCCAGCGCCGACGAGCTTCCCGTCATCGAAAGCTTGGCCCCCGGCGTGCGCGCACGGTCGATCCCGCTTTACTCCGTCCCGCCCGTCGACGAGGCGGCGCATACGCAAGCGGACTTCGCCGGCCGCTCCGTCGTGCTGTTCGTCGGCGGCTACGACCATCTGCCGAACGTCGATGCCGCGCGCTGGCTGGCGGGCGAGATCATGCCGCTGGTCTGGGCCGCAGTACCCGACGCCGTGCTCGTCCTAGCTGGCGGCAAACCTCCCGTCGCGCTGACGGAACTGGCCGGGCCGCGGATCGAGGTGCCGGGCTGGTTGCCCGATCTCGATCCGCTGTATCGCCGCGCCCGGCTGACGCTGAACGCGCTGCGCTTTGGCGCTGGAGTGAAGGGCAAGATCATCGCCAGCCTCCAGGCCGGGGTTCCCGTCGTGACGACGTCGGTGGGCAATGAAGGTCTCGCGCTCCGGAACGGCGAAGACGCCCTGATCGGCGACACCACCACCGCCCTAGCCGAGCACGCCGTGACGTTGCTGCGCGACGCCGAGCTATGCGCTCGCCTGGCCGAAGCCGGTATTGCGCGCGCCGAGGCCGATTTCGGCGAATACACGCTGCGACGCGCCTTGCTCAACGCCGTCGAGCGCGACGTCTGCCCCGTCTGCGGGCAGTTCACACACACGTCTGTCCCAACGCCGGTTTGCGAGGCGTGCGGCGCCAACGAAACCGAGCGTGCCCTGGCCGACACGATCCTGGCGCCTTTCCGCGCCGCCAACATTGCCAGCGTGCACGAGGCGTCCCGCGCGCTCGGCCGCGCTGCCCTGCCCGACGGCCCGCTATCGGACGCGTTGAACCGGCGCGACGATGCGCCGCTCGACCTGCTGGTGCTGGCCGATGCGGACGCGGACCTCGCCGCCGAAGCGGAGATGGTGCGCTCGACAGGCCGGCTGATCGTGCCGGCATCGGGCCAGGCCGCCCCGCCGGGCTGGGTCGCACACCGGCGCAGCGGCCGAACCACGCTGGAAATGACGAAGGCCACGCCGAAATGATTCAAGCACCCATCGGCTCGGCGATCGATCTGGACCGGGCCAGCCCCGTCACGCAGGGCCCGTCGCTGATGCTCGACTTGCGGCCCTGCTACGAGGGCTATGCCGGCATCCCGCAGGAAGTGCGACTGCTGTTCGCGATGTTCTCCGGACTGAAGCTGAAGCGTTTCGCCGGGTTGGCGTCGGGCATCCATTATACTTCCCGCCGCATGAAGGCGGAGACGCCCTACGAGCGCGTCATGGCGCAGACCCGGTTGCTGATCAGCCAGGACACCAAGCGCGCGCATTGGGCACCAGGCTTGAGCATGCTGCCGGGCTTCGTGCGGCGACGGTTGTTCAAGCCCTACCTCGTGCTGTCGGAGATGTTCCGCCGCGAGAAGTTGGACCTCCAGATCGACTCGCACCTGTTCGAGGACTTCATCTGGACCAAGCTGTTCGACCGCACGCTGGCGCCACAGGATCGACCGCTGATCCACAAGGCCGAATATTTCGCCACCGAGTTGGGCCATGAATACGCCCGCTCCTTCAGCCTGCTGCCGCGCGTCTTCCAGCGCCGGATCGACACGGAGGGCTGGGACGTGTTCTTCGGCGCCAGCGTCTCGCCCTATCGGCTCGCGCCCGGCACCAAGATGATGATCCGCTACTACGACGCCCTGCCGCTGCTCAGCCCGCACACCATCGGCGAGCCCTGGCCCCACGCCCTGAGCCACGGCCGCATGCTGCAGCGGAACATGGAGGACGGTGCCAATTTCTACTGCGACAGCGAGCCGGTCCGCGAGGACGTGTTGCGGCTGTTCCCCAAGGCCGAGCACCGCGTTCACACCATCCCGGTCACCGTGGCGCAGGAATTCTACCCCGACGTCCGCCCCGAGCGGGACTTCCGCACCATCCTCGCCCGCCGCGTCAGCCCGGCCACCGCCTCCAGCCGCCCGTCTGCACCGCCCGCCGCGGCCGCCCTGCCGCGGCTGTTCATGGCGGTGTCCACCCTCGAGCCGCGCAAGAACTACCTCAAGCTGTTCCACGCCTTCGAGATCGCGCGGCGGATGACCAAGCAGCCGATCCAGCTGCTGATCGTCGCCAACCCGGGCTGGCGCTCAGAGGCCGAGTTGACCGAGCTGAAGGCCCTGGTGCGCGAGGGCACGTATCACGTCGCCGGCGTGCCGACCGCCGAGTTGCGCATCCTGTACTCGATGGCGCACTGCGTCGTCGCCCCCAGCCGCGCCGAAGGGTTCGACTACTCCGGCGTCGAGGGCATGGCCTGCGGCGCGCCGGTGATCGCGTCAGACATCCCCGTGCATCGCTGGGTCTACGGCAACGCCGCCGAGTACGTCGATTCCTATGATGAACAGGCATTGGCCCGCATGATCGCCCGGGTGGCGGAGCTGCCGCGCGAAGAGGGTCATTTGTCCGAGATGCGCGACCGCGGCTTCCGCCAGGCCGCCTTGTACCGGCCCGCCACGCTGGCTCCCCGCTGGGAGCAGGCGATCATCGACGTTGTCGCAAAGGAACCAGCATGACCGACACGCCCGACAAGGTAACCGGCGACACCGACGCGGCGACCGCGATCTGGGACCAGCGTTACGAAGGCAACGAGCACGTTGGCACCCAGCCGGTCATCGAGGCGAACCCGACCGACTACACGCAGCACAAATTCCTCTACCAGCACTCGATCGCCAAGCCGCAGACCGGCTCGCTCGACGGCTACAACCTGGACCGTGTCGGCCGCACGTTCCTGACACCGCCGCCAGCCAAGATGCTGGCGCTGGGCGTCGGCATGGCGTTCACCGAGGAGCACCTGCTGCGGGAGAACTACGCGCAGCACATCGTCGCCTACGAGATGTCGGCCACCGCGGTCGAGCGGGCCAAGCTGCGCCTGGCCGAAGCCGGGCTGTCAGACCGGATCGAGTTGCGCGCCGCCGACGTGCTTGAGGACAACGTGCCGTCCGGCAGCTTCGACTGCGTGTTCGTCCAAGCCGCCATTCATCATTTCTACCGCATCGACGACATGTTCGAGCTGATGCACCGCGTGCTCAAGCCCGGTGGCCTGCTGGTGTTCGACGAATACGTCGGGCCGGACCTCCATGTGTGGGACCCCGAGGTCATCGCGCTGATGGACGAGCTGAACGAATGCCTGGCGCCGCAGTATCGCTGGGATTGGCATGTGCAGATGGAGCGCTACGAGGGCCCCAAGCCGTCCAAGGAGTGGATGCTGCAGCACGACCCGTCCGAGGGCGTCCATGCGTCGCGCATCCTGCCGCTGACCTATCAGTGGTTCGACGTCATCGACCGCGCCGACTATGGCGGCACGATCCTGCGCCCGTTCTTCAGCGGCATCCTGCGCAATTTCGATTGGGAGGACCCGAAGGACCAGACGGTCGCCCGGTTGATCATGCTCATCGAGCGCCTGATGACGCGCAACGGCATCGTGCCGCACTACCAGACCAGCGTCGTCGCCCGCAGGCGCGACAAAGTCCTGCCGCCGCTGACGGAGGCGCAAACGGCGCGAATCACCTTCGAGGACTGGCCTGGCCTGCAGCCCGCCGCCGCCCCGGCGCCTTCACCCCGTCGCGGCTGGCGGCGCCTGTTCGGAGGCTGAGGCGGCGCGCCGGCCCCGCCACGCCAGGGCCGGCTTCTCCACCAAGTGCCACGACAGCGCGGCCAATGGCAGCGTGAACGCCGCGCACAGCAACACCGGATATTCGGCGTGCGGCCAGACCGTCAGCACCGCCTGTTGCACGGGGAAAGCATAAAGGTAGAGCCCGTAGGAGAAGTCACCGAACCGCGCCGTCCGCCGCACGACCGGCAGCGACATCCGCCCGAACGCCAGCACCAAGTAGGGCAGCGTGAACCATTCAAACGGCAGGTTCCACCAGTCCAGCCAGGCGGAGATGACGTAGTTGCCGCTGAAGAACAGCAGGCAGATGTCGGCCCGCCACAACGCGTCGCCGACCCGGCGATCCAGCAGGTAGAGCCCGGCGCCCACCAGAAAGAATGGCACCTCCACCAGAGCATAGCGCAGGTCGAGGTGGCTGAGGCTGATCGGCGTAAGCGCACCCAGGAACATCGCAAGCCCGGCAGCGCCGAAAAGAAGGGCCGCCCCAGCCAGCGCAGCGACGCGAAGGCGCCTCGCCATCAGTGCAAACAGCGGCACCGTCAGGTAACAAGCGAACTCCGGCAGCAGGCTCCATAACGACCCGTTGACCGCGCCATGCTCCCGCAGCCCGGTGAACACGCCCGGCAGATACAACTCGCTGAACAGCGCGATGTTGCCAAGATACGCCGCCGTCTCCCGCGACTGGAGATACTCCCCCAGCGGCAGCGTGGTCAGCAACGGGCCGAGCACGAGCATCGTTACCAGAACGCAGGCGATCAGCCCGGGGAAGATGCGCATCGCCCGTTTGAACAGGAACGTGCCGAGCTGCGGATTCCGCTCCCAACTGGCGGTCACGAGATAGCCGCTGACCGAGAAGAACACGTCCAACCCGACGCGCGCGAACGGCACCCCCCAGATGCCCGCCCCCGGCGAGCCCGACAGCACCGACCCATGGCCGTGTACGACCATCAACGCCGCGAACACCCGCAGCGCATCGAGGTTGTTGGCGTGATCCCGGACTCGAACGGCGGTCATGCCGCGATCCGCCGGCGCGACAGGGGGCGTTCCACCAACCACCACGACAGCATTCCCAGCCCCAAGGCGACCGCGAGGCATAGCCAGATCGGGTGCGCCGCCTCCGGCCACCGCGCCACGATCAGTTGCTGAACGGGAAACGCATACAGGAACGCGCCATAGGACGGATTGCCGAATGCCGGCAGCCCCGGCAGCCGCAAACGGCCGAAACAAGCCACCATGTACGGCAGCGTCAGCCAAAGTACAGCCAGCGTGTTCGCCCCGACCCAGCTTGCGGTGATCCAGGTGCCGGCAAAACAAAGGATGGCGACATCCGCCCGCCACAGCCCGGCGCCCCGGCCGCGCCCCGCGACGCTCAACGCGGCAGCGACGAAGAAGAACGGCAGTTCCGGCAACGCCTCGGCGATCTCCGGCCGGCGCAGCAGCCGCGGCAACTCGCCAGCTGCCGGCCAGTTCAGCGCCGCCACCGCGAACACCGCCGCGATCAGCAGAAAAACCCCAACCGGCGCGCGCAGCCGATGGAGGCCCAGTATCGCGGCGCAGCCGAACCCATAGGCTCCCAACGTCCACAGCATCGGGTTCGCCGCGCCGGACCATTGCTGGCCCTCGAACGCATGCGGCAGGAACGGGTGCGGCAGCAGCACCGCGTTCAGCAGGTAGGTTCGCGTTCCCGTGGCCAGCAGGTATTCCCGCACCGGCAGCGTGGTCGCGAACGGCCCCAGCAGAAAGGCGGTCAACACCACCGAGCCAACCAGCGCCGGAAATACCCGCAGCGCCCGCCTTCGCACGAAGCCGCCCCGTGCAGCGTTTTCCGCAGCAAGGAAACCGGCAATGGCGAACAGCACATCCAGGCCGATCCGCGGCAACGGCGCTCCCCAAATTCCCGGCACCGGGCCGCCGGTCAGGATCAGCCCGTTGCCCGCGACGAGGACGCCCACCGCCAGCAGCCGCAACAGGTCGAAGTTGGAGCGGGAAGGGTTTGTCTCAGCTGGCATGTCCGGGGTGCACTATCACCGGGTCGTTGACGGTTCCAGCGACGACCGCTGTCGTTGAGCAGCGGCATGAATTGCGCTACAGCCCGTGCATCACGGCGACACGATGCATCGCGCCTCCATTTTCAAGCAACCCTCGCGCAACGCGCGGCGCCGGCTTCGATGCCGGCGGAGACCGGCCTAAGATCACCAGCAGCGATGATGACAGCGATCGAACTCGGCATTTGAAGGTTCTTGTCTGGCAGTGGGGAAGATTCGGCGCCGGGCCACTCTACGCGCTCGAGTTGACCCGCGCATTTTCCGCGCAGGCTGACGTGGAGGCGCTGCTGAGCCTGTCGCGCGGTGCCGAGCTGTTGCAGAACGGTGCCGTCACGGACTGCGCCCTCCCGGTGCGGACCTACTCCAGCCTGGCCGGGTTCGCCGGCCGTGTGGCGTCGGCGCCTGTCGCTATCCCCTGGCTCGCGCGCCGCCTCCACCGTCTCCGGATCGACATCGCCATCTGCGCCATGCCGGCCGCGATGGATTTCGCCATGGCCGCCGCGCTCAAGCTCGCCGGCATCCCGTACGCGATCGTGGTGC
This sequence comes from uncultured Acetobacteraceae bacterium, assembly GCA_964613945.1. Classification (GTDB taxonomy): domain Bacteria; phylum Pseudomonadota; class Alphaproteobacteria; order Acetobacterales; family Acetobacteraceae; genus JAVVHH01. The sequence continues at coordinate 2,193 of CAZTJC010000016.1, read as the reverse complement.
ACGAGGCCGAGCCGCATCCCGGCGACCGCTTTCCGTCGCAGATCATGCTGCAACGCCTGCTCGCCCGCGGCGCCGTGGCGACCTTCGCGCTCAGCTCGTTCGTCGCCGAACGCCTCCGTGAGCAGGACGGGGCTGGCACCCGCCTCCTGCTGCGAACCTCGCTGCCGCCCTTCTATCAGGACACCACGGCCGCCCCGACCTCGCGCGATGGCACCTTGCGACTGCTGAGCTTCGGCCGCCTGCTGTCCTACAAGGGCCTCGACCTACTGACGGAAAGCTTGGTCCTGCTCGGCAGCCGACAGGATCTCGCAGTGCGCATCGTCGGCCTGGGGCCGGAAAGCGCCGAGCTGGATCGGCTGCGTGCGCTGCCGGGCGTCACGGTGGAGAATGGCTGGGTGCCCGAGCGCGACGTCGGCAGCGTGCTGGGCTGGGCCGACGCGCTGATCCTGCCCTATCGGGAAGCCAGCCAAAGCGGCGTCGCGGCGGCAGCCATCGCGGCGAACCGCTGGATCATCTCCACCCGTGTCGGCGGCCTGCCGGAGCAGCTCGCCAACTACCCCCGCGCCATCATGTGCGACCCGACCGCGACTGACCTCGCCCGCGCGATCCGCACCCTGCTCGAGCGCGGTGACCTGCCCGCGCCCCTGGTCGACGAGCCCGCCTCGTCCTGGGCTACCGTCGCCGCTGACATGCTGGACGATCTCAGGCGCAGCTTGGCCGGTGCCACCACCTCCCCGCCGGCTGCTGCTGCCCGCCTTGGCAGCACGCCGATCTACCACCGTGACCGCTGAGGCTGGCCGACCACCTGTCCTGCCGCTGCTTCATCGCGCCTGGCGCAAGCTTCCGCAGAACGCCCGCCGCGCCGCCCTGCATCGGGCGGTAATCGCCGTCGCTCCTCGCCCGGATCGTTCCCTGCCACCGGCCATGCCCGGCCTGGCGGTCACCGGCGAACTGGACCGACCCTCCGGCCTCGGTGAAGGCGCCCGCCTGCTGCTCCACGCGCTGGACGCGCTCGGCCTCCCCGCCTATGCGGTCCGACCCGGCGATCGCCCCGCTCCGCCCGGGGTCCCGCTTCTCGTGGTCGGCACCGCCGCCTCGCTGCCGCTGCACCTCCTTCGCCTTGGCCGGGTCCACCTGCGGGGCCGCACCGTCATCGGCCATTGGTCCTGGGAGCTGCCCACCGTTCCGCCCGCCTGGCATGATGGCCTCCGCTTCGTGCATCGCATCTGGGCGCCCTCCGAGTTCACGGCCGCCGCGCTGCGCTCGATGGGGCGCGACGTCACCGTGGTCCTGCACCCGGTCGCGGCCTCTCCGCCGAAGCCATCCAACCTCGGGCGCGAGGCGTTCGGGCTCCCGGCCGATGCGCATGTGACACTGGTCATGTTCAATCTCGGCTCCAGCTTCGAGCGCAAGAACCCGCTCGCCGCCATCGCCGCTCATCGCCTCGCCTTTGGCGACCGACCCGACCGCGTGCTCCTGCTTCACGTCGGCAACCCGCACCACTTCCCCGCCGACTTCGCCCGCCTGCAAGCGGCTAGCGGCGGCAACGTGCGGCTGCACACGCGCGACCTGTCCCGTCCCGACAGCCATGCACTGCTCGCCTGCTGCGACGTCGTGCTCTCGCTCCATCGCAGCGAGGGGTTCGGCCTGGTGCCCGCCGAGGCCATGCTGCTCGGCAAGCCGGTGGTCGCGACCGACTGGTCCGCGACGACCGAGTTCCTCGATGTGAGCTGCGGCGCCCCCGTGCCCGCTCGGCTGGTGCCGGCGCGCGATCCCCGCGGCGTGTTCGAGGCGCCGGGCGCGCAATGGGCCGACCCCGATATCGCCGCCGCCGCTTCCTGGCTCACCCGCTTGGCCGACGATCCCGGGCTGCGCCACCGGATCGGCCGTGCCGCCCGGGAAGCCGCTTTCGCCCGGCTCGGTCCTGCGACGCTCGGCTCCGCCCTCGCCCTGCTCGGAGCGCCTTCCGTTTCGGCAATCTCTGGTCTATCCGAGCCCAGCGGAACTCATCAGGTCTAATGCCAACAGCACTCATCACCGGCGTCACCGGGCAAGACGGCGCCTATCTCTCGCAACTCTTGCTCGACAAGGGCTACCGCGTCGTCGGCCTCATGCGCCGCTCCGCCTCGTCCGACGTCATCGGCGAGCGCCTGCGCTGGCTCGGCATCCTCGACCATGTCGAGCTCGTCGACG
>CAZTJC010000015.1:0-97122 GCA_964613945.1 uncultured Acetobacteraceae bacterium | reverse complement strand
CTCGGCATGGCGCAGACCGACCGCGACGGCAACGTCAACGTCAGCCGCTTCGGCACCCGCCTCGCCGGCGCCGGCGGCTTCATCAACATCAGCCAGAACTCACGCAAGGTCGTCTTCACCGGCGCCTTCACCGCCGGCGGGCTGACCGTCGCGCTCGAGGACGGCCGCATGCGGATCGTCAGCGAAGGCCGCGCGCCCAAATTCATCGACCGCGTCGAACAGATCACCTTCAGCGGCGAGCGCGCCGGCGCCATCGGGCAAGACGTGCTCTACGTCACCGAACGCTGCGTCTTCCGCCGCACCGCCGAAGGGGTGGAGCTGACCGAAGTCGCCCCCGGCATCGACATCGAGCGCGACATCCTCGCCCATATGCAGTTCCGCCCCATCGTCAACGCGCCCAAGCTGATGGACGGACGCCTGTTCCGGCCGGAGCCAATCGGTCTTGAACAGCTTCTCCTGGGTCAGACCCTCTCGGAACGCATCAGCTTCGACGCCGAGCGCGACATCCTGTTCATCAACTACGAAGGCTTTCACGTCCGCACCACCGACGACGTCGAGTTGGTCCGCCGCGAAGTCGAGAGCCGCTGCCGCGCCGTCGGGCACCGGATCGCCGTCATCATCAACTACGACGGCTTCACCCTCGACCCGGCGGTCTCTGACGCCTTCTTCTCGATGATCACCTACCTGCAGGGCCGCTACTACACGACCGCGTCGCGCTATACGACCAGCGCCTTCATGCGGCTCAAGCTCGGAGCCAGCCTGGTCGAGCGCGCCCTATCGCCGCACGTGTTCGAGACGCTGCCGGAGGCTCACGCCAACCTCACTCGAGCCACCCGGTGATCAGCGCGATCTGATCATCGGCCATCAACGCCGGCGCGTGGCCGCATTCCGGGATGTCGACCATGGTGGCCTTCGGGCCACGCCGGCTCATCTCGTTGGCGATCGAGGTCGATAGCAGGTCGGACTCGGCACCGCGCAGGCCGTAGACCGGGCAGTGTATACTGTCCCAGGTGCTCCAAAGGCTCAGGTTGAAATACCAGCCCGGCTTGAACGCCGCCGTGATCTCCGGATCGGCGTATTTTCGATACGACCCATCGGCCAGTTGCTCGACGTTGTGGCGCGCCAGATGGTCCCACTCCGCGTCGGACAAATGGCCGAATGGCGCCAGCGACTGGCGATAGAACGCCAGGGCTGCCGGGAAATCAGGGAAGCGGTGCGGCGACGTGCGCACCGAACTCGCCAGGCGATGCAAGGCCTGCCACGGCAGGAACGGACCGATATCGTTGACGACGAGAGTCGAGACCGGCGTATCCGCCTGCCCCGCCACCACCATGCCGATCAGCCCTCCTAACGACGTCCCGATCCAGGTCACCTTTCTTATCCCGAGCCGGGCGATCAGCACCGTCATATCGATGGAATATTGGGGCAGGTTGTACTCTTCCGGATCGCGCAACCAGTCGCTTTGACCCCGACCCACCAGGTCTGGGCAGATCACCCGCCAGCCGCGCGATGCGAGATGTGCCGCCAACAGGTCGAAATCCCGGCCCTGCCGCGAGAGCCCATGGACGCACAGCGCCACCCGGTCGGACTGGGGATCTCCCCACTCGACATAGGCGATCCGATGGAAGCCGTTCTTGGAAATGCTCATCACCGAACCGTACCGGTCCGGTTGCGGAAAATTGTCGGTTCCGGGCCGTGTAGCGGCATCGCCCGTGTTCAAGACCGAAGCAGACATGAGGCTCTCTGACAGTGTGACGGGCACGCTAAAGGATTCAACGCGATCAGCCAGCCGTGCGGCTCTTTTTAGAGGGGATGCTCGTTAAAGAAACGCAACATCTCCGCGGTGGCATTGGGCCCGAGCGGGTCCGTATACGTGCCTGCCGACTGTCCACCCGACCATGCATGGCCGGCACCATGGATCAACCACTGCTCGGCCACGACCCGGCCCGTGTCGTCGGCGAACGTCGTCCGTGTGCAATCCCGGCCACCTTCCGGCCGCCGCGCCTGCATTGAGCGCCGCAACCCGGTGCCGGCAACCGCTTGGGCCACTACGTCGTCCCCATTCTGCGCACTCACCGTGTTATCGCGTTCCCCGTGGAACACGATGGTCGGCACCATCCGCCCCGGGCGTGCCGCCGGCACCCCCTCCATCCCACGCTTCATCACCGCCAATGCCGAATGAAGATCCCACGCCGACCCGCAGGCCAGCCCGGAATGCACCCCGATCGCGGCATAAAGCTCCGGATAGGTGGTTCCCATGATCGCCGCCGCCGCGCCGCCCGCTGACAGCCCGGCCACGAACACCCGCTTCGGGTCCACCGCGTACTCGGACATCACCTGCCGCGTGATCCCGGCGATCAACGACGGCTCTCCCTGGCCGCGCTGCTGATCCTTGGTGCTGAACCAGTTCCAGCATTTCTGCGCCTGCGCCTGCGTCGTCTGCCCGGGGTAGACCACCAGGCAACCGGCTCGTTCCGCGGCCTCGTTCATCCCGGTTCCGGCAGCAAAATCATCCGGCGATTGCGTGCACCCGTGCAGCATGACCACCAGCGGGACCGGGGTGCCGCGATAGCTTGCCGGCACGTAGAGTTTGTAGGGCCGGGTTCCCGCCGCATTAGTGAAGCTGCCGACCAGGAAGCGTGCCCCTGGCGCGGGCGCCGTCACCTCGGACTCCGGCGCGACCGCACCCGGCAGATGTGACTTGACCAGTCCGCGAACGCCGGGTGGCACATATTTGAGCCAGTCGGGCCCATCGACCGATTGGTCGGCCGGCCAAGTGAGAGGTGGAACGGTTGACCTTGCAGACCAGAACTCGCGGGCGGTTGCCATCGTCGTCTCCAAGCGTCGAGTGTAGGACCGACTGGTAAATAAAGAATGAGGACGGTAGCGCCTCATCGGCGGCTCACCGGCGGCATGCGCTCGGCCAAGGCGGCGCGCACAGCCGGGGTGGCGTGCAAGGCACCCAAGACGCTGATCGAGGCGATAGTTGCCAACGCCAACTCCGGCGTGACGTCGCTGGCGATCGTGGCCAGCCCGAGCACCTTGATGTGTACCGTCTCCCCCGCGTTGCGCAGCCCCTCCAGCTCGGCCCGGGTGACGACCTTGACGCCCATGTCGAGCGTCCGCCGCGACACCGATTGCCGCATCGTCTCTTCATGCTTGTCGAGCTGATTACGGATCGCCGTGCGAATGAAGTCGGTGCGGTTCGAGTAGAACCGGTCGTCGACCAGCAGATCGATCCGTCCCAGGTCCACGAACCCGAGATTGATGGTGATCTTTTCGCTGTCTCCGCTCTTGAGCACCTCTGAAGCTGCCATCCACACACCATCCATCTGGATGGTAAAATGAGTTTGCCAGAGCTGTTCTGCAAGGTGTTTCTGATCAACGCATGGCGCTTGCCGATGCGCAACCGCTGCATCGACGCCGAAGTATTACTCAATCAAAGGTGGTGCAGCCGCGTCGTGACAAGTTCCAGGCGCGTAATGTGCACTACTCGTAAGAATAGTCTGCAAGAGTCAGGAAATCTTACAGCAGCAACAACCGCCTAACATTACATCATTGATTTCATGTCCCGGCACGAAATTGCTATCACAAGATCGTCATCAGTTCAGGAAAATCCCATGAAGAAAACCATTTCGGCTGGCCTACTTCTCAGCCTCGCCTCCGCCGGTGCGGCCAATGCGACGCTGATTGCGACGGTGTCGCCGACGGGCGCGTTGCCGGGTCAAACCTACGCCAGCCTTAACAGCCTTCCCCTCGGCAACACGGGCGGTGTGACCAGCACCAACATCAACGTCGCGTTCACGGGTCCGAATGCCGCGATCGTCACCGGCAGCCTCGTCAATACCTACAGTGCCCCGGTCTTCTCGAACGGCAACGGCGCCGCGTTCGGCGATGCCGACGGGGTCGACACGACCAGGTACATCGCCGTCGGCGTTGGCGGCACGGCGACGCTGTCGATGCCCACCGCGCTCCAGAGCCTGGGGCTGGTGTGGGGTTCGGTGGATAGCTACAACACGTTGACCTTCTTCAGCGGCGTCAATGGTACCGGCACCAATGTTGGCTCGCTGACGGGTGCCAACCTTCCCTCCACCGGCAGCAACGGCAACCAGACCGCGACCGGAACCGCCTACGTCAACATCACCTCGACGCAGTCCTTCCAGTCCATCGTCCTGACCAGCACGGTTAACGCGTTTGAACTGGACGACCTGGCCTTCGGCACGCGCCAGCCGGTTCCCGAGCCCGTCAGCATGGCGCTGCTCGGTTCCGGCCTGGTCGGCATCGCCGCGTTCCGTCGCCGCCGCGCCAAGTAGTCGCCCACGCTTCTGGCAGCACGGCCGGCATCCCCGGCCGTGCTGCCAACCGCCCTGACACGCACCTCTTGACCTTCCCACGGTGGGAAGCCTTATCGACTTGCGACGGCACATCGGAGCCTCGCATGGACAGCCTTTCCCCAACTGAGACGGACATCGCCATTCAGGGCATGACATGCGCCTCGTGCGTGCGCCGGGTCGAGCGCGCGCTGGAGGCGGTGCCTGGCGTCGTCTCCGTCAGCGTCAATCTAGCGACCGAGCGCGCCCGCGTTCTGCGCGACGGCCTCGATGCGGGCAGCGCGCCGCTGATCGCCGCGGTTGAACGCGCCGGATACCATGCCACATCCGTCCCGCAACCCGGCGCACCTAAATCCGCCGTGACTGCCGATCGTGGCGATGGCTGGCACCTGGCCGCCGCCGCCCTCCTGACGGCGCCGTTGCTGCTCGGCATGTTCGGCGACCTGACCGGCGCGCACTGGATGCTGCCGGGCTGGGTGCAGCTCGCGCTGGCGACGCCCGTGCAGTTCTGGCTCGGGTGGCGCTTCTACGTCGCGGGCTGGAAAGCCGTCCGCGCGCTCAGCGGCAACATGGACCTTCTGGTCGCGCTCGGCACGTCGGCGGCCTGGGGGCTCAGTGCCTATCTGCTGCTCACGGCCCGGCCGGGTCACGCGCCGCACCTTTACTTCGAATCCTCGGCGCTGCTGATCACCTTTATCCTGCTCGGCAAATGGCTTGAGGCCCGCGCCAAGCGCCGGACCGCCTCCGCCATCACCGCGCTGATGCAGCTCCGCCCCGACACCGCCCGGGTTCGTCGCGGCACGGGCGAGAGCGAAGTGCCGCTCGGCACGATCCGGGTCGGCGATCACGTCGTGGTGCGCGCCGGCGAACGCGTTCCCGTCGACGGTGTGGTCGTCGAGGGTGGCGGCAGCGTCGACGAATCGATGCTCACCGGCGAGAGCCTGCCGGTTGATAAGGCCGTCGGTACTGCCGTCACCGGCGGCTCGATCAACCGGGACGGCTTGCTGATCGTCGAGACCACCGCAGTCGGCGCCGAGACGGTGTTGGCCAAGATCGTCCGCCTGGTTGAAAGCGCGCAGGCGTCCAAGGCACCGATCCAGCGTCTGGTGGATCGGGTCAGCGCCGTGTTCGTTCCGGTGGTGCTGGCGATCGCCGGGCTGACCTTCCTGGCGTGGTGGGCTGCGACCGGGGTTGCCGAGGGGGCGATCCTGAACGCCGTCGCCGTGCTGGTCATCGCCTGCCCTTGCTCGCTCGGCCTGGCAACGCCGACCGCCATCATGGCCGGCACCGGCGTGGCGGCGCGATATGGCATCCTGATCAAGGATGCCGAAGCCCTCGAACGCGCCCATGCCGTGACCACCGCCGTGTTCGACAAAACTGGCACGCTCACCGAGGGGCACCCTGCCGTGACTGAGATCGGCGGGGCGGATCCCGAGGCGGTTCTCTCCCTGGCAGCCTCGTTGCAGGCCGGTAGCGATCACCCGCTGGCGACCGCATTGCGCAGCCGGGCCTCGTCCCCGTCCAGCCCGGCCACGGCGTTCCGCGCGCTGGCCGGGCGCGGCGTCGAAGCCGAGATCGACGGCACCCGCTACAGCTTCGGCAACCGCCGCCTGATGGTGGAGCGCGGCATCTCCACGGCCGCGCTCGACCCGGCAGCGTCCAAGCTGGAAAGCGGGGGCCACACCATCTCCTGGCTCGCCCGTGCCGGATCGCCCGACGCGCTCGGCTACGTCGCCTTCGGTGACCGCGCCAAGCCCAATGCCGCCGCCGCCATCGCCGCGCTGCACCGCCGCGGCATCAAGACCGTCATGCTGACCGGCGACGGACAGGGCGCGGCGCAGTCGGTCGCGGGTGCAACCGGGATCGACACGGTGATCGCCGAGCTGCTGCCCGACGGGAAGGCGGACGCTATCGCCCGACTGCGCGCCGGCGGCGTGGTCGCCATGATCGGCGACGGCGTCAACGACGCGCCCGCCCTCGCCGCCGCCGATATCGGCATCGCCATGGGTACCGGCACCGACGTCGCGATGCACACTGCCGGCATCACCCTCATGCGCGGCGACCCGGCGCTCGTCGCCGCCGCCTTCGACATCTCCGGCCGCACATATCGCAAGATCCGCCAGGGCCTTGCCTGGGCGTTCGTCTACAATCTCCTCGGCATCCCGCTGGCGGCCGCCGGGTTGCTCGATCCGGTCATCGCCGGTGCCGCCATGGCGCTCAGCAGCGTCAGCGTGGTCGGCAACGCGCTGCTGCTACGCCGCTGGTCGCCACGGGTATGAACATCGGTCAAGCCGCAGCGGCTTGCGGCGTCAGCGCCAAGATGATCCGCTACTACGAAGCGATCGGCCTCATCCCCAAGCCTGGTCGCAGCGAAGCCGGGTATCGGAACTACACGGAAGCGGAGGTGAACACGCTGCGCTTCATCCGCCGCGCCCGCGATTTCGGCCTGCCGATGCCGCGCATCGAGTTGCTGATCGGGCTCTGGCTCGATCGGCAGCGGCCGAGCCGTGAGGTCAAGAAGATCGCCTTGGATCACGTCGCCGACCTGCGCGCCAAGATCGCCGACCTCAGCGCGATGGCCGATGCCCTCGACCGCCTCGCCGCCCAATGCCATGGCGATGGCCGCCCGGACTGCCCGATCCTCGACGGCCTGCAAGCACGGCGCTCAGAGCTTTAGCCCGAGTTGCCCCGTTTCCGTCGGCGGGGTCTCCGTCGGCGCGACGGGCCCTTCGCGCCGGGCTGCCTCGTGGCGGGCGGTGAACAGCATGTCCGGGTTCTGCCCGAACTCGCCGGCCAGCACCCGGTTCAGCTGCTCCGTGTCCAGATCCTCCCAGCGCCGCCCCCGCAGCGCCCCGTTCGGCACCCTGACCAACAGCGCCGGCTCCGACGACCACGCCAGCAACTGCCGGACGCTCGCCAGTGCTAGCATGTCGCGCAGGTGATGCGCCGTCACATAGGCGTCCGGCCCCGCCCGATGCGCCGGCAGCCCGGTCGCCCGGTCCAGCCCGGCCGGCCGACGCCAATAGCGCAGCCCCTGGTTGGAATGCGTCGGTGCCGCCGGCCACAGCCGCAGCGCACACTTATAGGTACAGATCCACCGCGCCCGCCCGCTCAGCTGCGGCAGGCACCACCGCTGCTCGAACGACGCCCGGTGTGCCGCCAACGCCACGATGCCCTCGCCCTGCAACACGCGCGGCGCTATCTCCGTCCAGATCGGCGCCCCGATCAGGTCTTCGTCGACGATGTGATGGATCGCCGAGGTCTGCGGCGACACCGCGCACCCCGGTTGCACCAGCATCGCCCCCGGTCCGCCCGCCAGGGCCCACTCCTCGCTCAGCGCCAGATCCTGCCATCCGACCTCGACCACGCCACCATTGGTGAAGCTGTCTCCGGTGGTCTCCAGATCGATGACGCGCAGCCGCTCCGTTGTTTTCTCCATGGGTCCTATATGGTTACCCGATCGCGTCCAGCACCGCCTGCAGCGCGGGCCAGTCCGCCTGCGGCAGTGGCAGGCGCGGCGGGCGCGGCGGCCCCATGTCGCGCCCGATCATTTGCAGTGCCGCCTTTGTACCGCTGACGTAGCGCGGTCCACCCACCCAGGGCAGCAGCGGCGCCAGGCGGCGATACAGCGGCAGCGCCGTGTCCCGATCGCCGGCCGCCGCCGCGCGGAACATCTCCGCCGACAGACGCGGCACCACGTTGCTGCACACCGCCACCCAGCCGACCGCGCCGAGCCAGGCGCTCTCGTAACCCAGCACGCCGGCGAACACCGCCATGCGGCCGTCCACGGCGGCGATGATGTCGCGCACCCGCGTCACCTCCAGCGTACTTTCTTTGACGTAGCGGCAGCCCTCGATGGTCGACAGCCGCGCCAGGATCGGCGGCGTGAGGTCGACGTTGGCGGTGGCCGGGTTGTTGTAGACCATCACCGGGATGCCGATCGCGTCGGCGATGGCCTTGTAGTGGACATACAGCTCGTCCGGGGTCGGCACGCTGTAGAAGGGCGGAATCACCAGCACCCCGTCCGCCCCGAGCGCATCGGCCTCGCGCGCCAACCGCACCGCCTCGCGCGTGTCCTCCGCCCCGGTGCCGACGATCACCGGCACCCGCCCGCCCGCGGCGCGCACCACGGTCGTCACGATGGCGGTCCGCTCCTCCGGGCTCACCGACAGGAACTCGCCCGTCGATCCCAGTGGCATCAGGCCATCGATCCCCTCCGCGATCTGAAACGCGACCAAGCGTTCCAGCGCCGCCAGGTCGACGCTTGCGCCGTCGGCACTGAACGGCGTGACCAGCACAGTATGGGTGCCGCCGAACGGCTCGCGGGGTGATATCGTCATGGTATCTCCAACCAGTGGTCTTTGCGGCAGCGCAGCAGCGTGCGAGCCTGCCGCCTATGCGATTGATCGACAAGCGCCGGCACCGCCTCGTCACCATCGATTTCGAGGGTCAAACCCTTTCCGCCCACGATGGCGAGAGCGTGGCCGCGGCACTGGCGGGGGCCGGCGTGGTCGCCTTTCGCCAACATGCCGACGGCTCCTCGCGCGGCGTGCATTGCGGCATGGGCGCCTGCTTCGACTGCGTCGTCACGGTCGACGGCCAACCCGGTCGACGGGCCTGCATGACCAAGGTGACGGAGGGCATGCGCATCGGCCCCGACACCACTGCGCCCGTCGCCCCTGCCATCTCCCGGCCCGAACACGTCCTCACACCGGACGTCCTGGTCGTCGGCGGCGGCCCGGCCGGGCTGGCCGCCGCCATCGCCGCCTTCGAGTGCGGCTTCGACGTGCTGCTGCTCGACGAACGCGCCTCGCTCGGTGGGCAGTATTACAAACTGGCCGGTCGAGCGGACCCGCAGAGCCGGCGCGGCGACGCCCTGCGCACCCGCGCAGCCGCCATTCCTACCTTGGCCGCCACCGCCTGGGGCGCGTTTGCCGGCCCCGAGATCGCCGCTGCCAGCGATGACGCGCGCTGGCTCCTGCGTCCGCGCCAGCTCATCCTTGCCCCTGGCGCACACGAAGCGCCGGTGCCGATGCCGGGCTGGACGCTGCCGGGCTGCATGACCACAGGCGCCTTGCAGGGCCTGGTCCGCACGCACCGGGTCAGCCCCGGTCAACGGGTGGTCGTCGCGGGCAACGGCCCGCTCAACCTCCAGGTTGCCGCCGAACTGGTCCGCGCCGGCGGCACCGTCGCCGCCGTGCTGGAGGCCGCTCCCGAACCGAATGGCCTCGCGCTGGCCCGCTGGTCGCCCGCCCGCGCCTGGGAGGGGCTGCTGATGATCCAGCGTCTCCGTGACGCCGGGGTCCCGATCCTGTGGAACACCCGCCCGGTCGCGGTGCTCGGCGAAGCCTGCGTCGACGGCCTCGCCATCGAGGGACCCGGCGGCACCGACAGCATCGCCGCCGATGTCGTCGCCCTGAACTGGGGCTTCCAGGCGGAAACCGGCCTCGCCCGCGCGCTCGGCGCCGCGCACCACGTCGTTCGCGGCCGGCTTGAGACCGTGACGGACGAGGATGGCCAGACCAGCCTCCCCGGCATCTACGCTGTCGGCGACGGCGCCCAGATGGGCGGCGCCCGCGTCGCGCTGCATCGCGGCCGTATTGCCGGGCTCGCCGCCGCCCGCGCGCTTGGCGCCCCCACGCCGCACCCGCCCCGCGCCGGCCTTCGCCGCGCCCGGCATTTCCAGCGCGCGCTCGCGACCGCCTTTGCCGCGCCAGCACCCAGGCCGACGACGCTGGCCGACAGCGTGATCGTCTGCCGTTGCGAGGGTGTCCGCGCCGGCACGGTGCGCACCGCCATGGCCGAGGGCGCCGGCTCCCTCCCCGCCATCAAGCGGGCGACGCGCGCCGGCATGGGTCTGTGCAACGGCCGTTTCTGCGCCGCGACCCTGGCCTCCTTCACCGGTGCCATCACCGGCACTGTCACCGAGGCCGGCCTGGCCGCCCCTCGCGTGCCGCTACGCCCGATCCTGGCCAGCGCCATCCTGGCCAACCGCCCGGAGCCGTCCGACACTGTGATCGCCGCGCCGATCGCCACGCGATGGACCACGGCGCCCCTGGCCCCGCATCCCGGGCATGCGGAGATCGTCGTCATCGGCGGCGGCCTGATCGGCCTCGCCACCGCGCTGTATCTCGCCCGTGACGGCGCCGACGTACTGCTGCTCGACCGCGGCGAGCCCGGCCTGATCGCCAGCACCGCCAATGCCGGCAGCCTGCACGTCCAACTCGTACCTTATGTCTATGCCGCGGATGGCGGCGGCCCCATGGCCGAAACCCTCCCGCTCGGCCCGGCCAGCGTCGCCCTGTGGCAGGCCCTGGCCGCCGACGCCGGTGAGGATCTCGGGCTGCGGTCTGAAGGCGGCCTGGTGCTGGCGGAGACGGCCGCCGAGTTGGACTTGCTCCGCGCCAAGGCCGCTTTCGAGTGCTCCAGGGGCGTCGAGGTCCGCATCTTGGACCCGAGCGAACTCCGCGCCGTTGCGCCCAACCTCGCCGAGGGCTTCGCCGGTGCATCCTTCTGTTCGCTGGAAGGCCAGGGCGACCCGTTGCGAGGCACCATGGCGTTGCTGTCGCTGGCCCGCCGCGCCGGCGTCCGCATCGTCGCCGGGCTGGGGGCGACGGGCCTCGAGCGCACCGATGCCGGCTGGGTGATCGCCACCCCGGCCGGGCCGGTGCGCGCCGGCCAGGTCGTCAACACCGCCGGCGTCCAGGCCGGACGCATCGGCGCCTATGCCGGCATCGCGGTTCCCGCGCAGGGCCTGGTGCAGCAGGTGATCGCAACCTCAGCCGCCCCGCCGATGCTTCGCCAGCTCGTCGCCTGGACCGGCCGGCACCTTTCGCTCAAGCAGGGTGACGGCGGTCACATCCTCATCGGCGGCGGCTGGCCCGGCGACCAGGACGCCAACGGCGCCGCGCAACTCCGCCGCACCAGCATCGAGGGAAACATCGCGCTGGCCTGCCGCGCCCTGCCGCCATTGCGCGACCTGCAGATCGTCCGTGCTTGGACCGGCCTGGCCCCCAACCAGAACCGCCCGCCGCTGATCTGCGCCACCCCCGGCATACCTGGCCTCTGGCACGGCGTTACCGGCAACGGCTACACCCTGGCCCCGGTCGTCGGCCGCATGCTCGCCGACGCCATCCGCACCGGCAAGGCGCTCCCGCCCGCCTTTGCCCTCTGAAGGTGGGCGTCATCCACCTTCGATCACCAGGCTAAAGCCAAGCTTTCAGAGCCGCCTCCAGGAGCACAGCCTCGGCTGGCCCCACCGCGCCTACCGGTGGCCGAACCGCCGGGTCCGGAATACGCCGGAGCCGCGCCAGGCACCATTTGATCCGCGCCGTCGCCCTCCCGCCGGGTGGCTGGCCGTAGATCGCGTCCGCCAACGGCTCGATCCGCTCGTGGAGCGCCCGCGCTGCGACTAGGTCCGATCGCCGCACCGCCGCGTCCAGCGCGATGATCTCCCCCGGCACGATGTCGGCCAACGACACCATGCTGCCCTCGCTGCCATGCGCCATGCAGGCCAGTAGGTGCTCGTCGCCGCTCGCCATCACCGCCACGTCCGGCCGCGTCGCCCGGACCCGGCGCCGCAACGCGTCGTAGCGGTTGACCTCCCAGCCACCCTCCTTGATCCCCACCACGGCGGGCAACTCGAGCAACCGGTCCAGCACCGCCGGCGCGTAGGCCATGTGCCCCGCCGCGTGGCTCGCCTGGAACAGGAACAACGGCACCCCTGGCACGGCTGCCGCGACCATCCGGTGATGCCGCACCGCGATGTCCGGGTCGGCGCTGAGCGCGAAGCCGTTCGGCGGAAACACCATGATGGCGTGTGCCCCCGCTTCAGCCGCGTCCGCCGCCTCCCGCGCCGCCTCCAAGCTGCTCTCCTGGTTGACCCCGGCGACCACGCGCCCGGAAATGGCAACCGTCTCCGCCACCGCCCGCCGCTTCTCGGCTGGTGTCAGAACGGTGTTCTCCCCCGCATGCCCGTTGCACAGCACGCCAGCAATCCCCGGGTGGAGCCCGCATGCCGCCGTGTGCGCCGCATACGCCGCCCAATCCGGCGAGGAGTCCGGCCGCATCGGCAAGATCGTGCTCGGGTAGATCCCGTCCCACTCCGTCACGCCCGCGCTCCTTCCGGCACGGCGACCACCGGCGCATAGCCCCGCCCAAACCGCCGTTCCAGCGCCCGCTGCACGAAATCCCACAGCGTCGTCAGCGCCAGGTAGTACACCGCCGCCACGCAGTAGACCTCCAGCACGTCGAACTTCAGCTGCATGATCATCTGGCTCCGCCGCATCAACTCCTCCATGGAGATGACCGACGTGATGCTGGTCGCCTTCAGCAAGCCGTTCACGCTGTTGCCCAGCGGGGGGATGATGATCCGGAATGCCTGCGGCAACGTCACCAGCCACACCGTCTGCACCCGCCCGAGCCCCAGCGCCCGCGCCGCATCCCCCTGCCCCGCCGCCACGCCCGCGAACCCGGCCCGGATAATCTCGCTCAGATACGCCGCCTCGTTCAGGGTCAGCGCCAGCAGCGCCGACACCACCACCCCGAACTTGAACCCGAGCTGCGGCAAGCCGGTGTAGATGATGACCAACTGCACCAGCAGCGGCGTGCCGCGGAACACCCAGACATAGAATCCCGCGACCCGGCCTCCGACGCCGCCGCCGGACCGCAGCACCGCCAGCGCCATGCCCAACAGCAGCCCGCCCACCAGCGATGCCAGCGTCAGCCCCACTGTGACTGCCGCGCCGCCGAGCATGAAGCCGTTGTCGAAATAGCCGATAAACGCAGCGAAATCGAACATGCGGCGATCGGCTACTGCGGCCCGGTCCCGCGGATCTCGAACTCGCCCTTCAGCGGCGTCATGCCGAACTTGTCGAACAGCTTGTCATAGGTCCCGTCCGCCCGGATCTCCTTGAATGCCCCCACTGCCGCCTCGGCCGCCGCCTTGTTGCGGAACCCGAAGGTGATGTCGGTCCCGCCGAACCCGGCCAGTAACAGCTGCATCCCCCGTTGCTTGCTGATCTCGCGCGCCGCATTGTCCACGATGATCACCACGTCGACCTGTCCCGCCCGCAGCGCCGCCGTCGCCTCCGTCGCAGTGCTGAACGTCCGCAGGTCCACCGGCTTCAGCCCGCGCGCCACCAAATCCGCATTGGCCTCCTTAGCCTTGCGCTCCTGATACGTGCCGATCTCGATCGCCCCGACCTTGCCCGCCAGATCGTCGAACGAGGCAACCTTGAAGTTGGACGACGCCATCGCGAATACGCCGATCGCCTGCTGCGCATACGGCACCATGAACATCAGCTTGGACCGTTCCTCGGTCCAGAACATGCCGGTGTCGATCGCGTCGAAGCGGGCCGCCTTCAGCGCCGGCACCATGGCCGGGAAATCCATCCGCACGAACTCGGTCTTCAGGCACAGCCGGTCACCCAATGCCCGCCCCAGTTCCACGTTCAGCCCCTGTAACTCGCCCTTCTCATCGACGAATTGCTGCGGCGGCAAGGTCGGGTTGATCGCCAGCATCATGGTCCCCGGTGTGACCAGATCGGCCATAGGAAGCTTGCTCGTGCACGCCGACCAGGCAACGGACGGCACCAAGACTGCCGCCAAAGCAGCCAGATGGAACAAGCGCATCACGATCTCCCGATGTTTCCCGTGAAACAAAGCAAGGATCGAGCCAGCTCATCAGAATTTCTGCGACACGCCCGCCAGCACCGCGCGCCGCAACCCATACTGCGCGTTGCCAACCCCGAGCCCGCTGCCGTCACGCAGCACGTATTTGCGGTCCAGCAGGTTAATCACGTCCAGCCGCACCTCGCTGCCGCGCCCGAACCTGCCCAGCACGCTCGGCTCCAGCTTCTGCACCGCCGACAGATTAACTGTGTAATACCCGCCCAATGCCCGCCCGTTCGGGATGCTCGACGCGCTCGCCCGCAATCCGCTGCCGACAAACAGATCGCTCGACAGCCGCAGCGGCGTCGCCCCGCCCCCCATCAGCGTATAGGCTACCCCGGCCGACCCGGTGAACCGCTGGTCATGGTCCTGATGGATGTAATGCTGGCTGATGTAGTCCAGGTCAGCCTGGCTGAAGTTAAACTGGCTGCTGACGATGTCCCGCCCGATCGCCCGCGACACCGTCAGGTTGCCGTACATCGACAACGGCCCCCGCTCGAAGGTGCTGGAGAACTCCGCCCCCGTCACGTCCCCACGCCCATAGTTGAACGCCGTCAACAGGATCGGCGACCCGAACTGCCCCTCGTCGATCAGGTTCCGCGCCCGCTTGTAGTAACCGTCCACCCCGACCGTCAGGCCCGGGACCACCACCTGCTGCACGCCCACGTCAAAGTAGTGCGACCGCTCCGCCTTCACCGCGCTGCTCTGCTGTACAGCTGGCTGCGCCGTCGTTCCCAGCACCCGTCCGATCGTCTCGTTAGCCACCAGCTCGAACGGCGGCGGACTGAAATACCGTGAGTAGCCCACATGCGTCGTCGTGCCGGCGAACGGCGTGTAGACGACGTTCACCCGCGGGCTCAGCTGCGCCTCGTGCGTGTATTCATCCACCATATCCGCCCGTGCGCCATAGTTGAGCGTCAAGCGCGGTGTCAGCCGCCACTCGTCCTGCAGGTACACGCCATAGAACCCACCGGTCCGCGCGGTCTTGTCTAGGATCGACACCGGCTGATCGTCCAACTGCGTCCCGAACTCGTCGACCGGCAAGACGCTGTTCGTCGCATTGCTGCTCGTCCGCTCGATCTGCGCCAGCAGCCCGGCGCGCAGCGTATGCCGCTCATCCACGCGCCAACTCGCATCGCTCTGCAGGCCCGACGAGGTGATCTGCCGCCGCGCACTCTGCGCATTGCCGGTGTAGAGCAGGTCGCCGAGCGGATCCGGCGAGTAGATCAGCACGTTGTTCCGGTTGAACACGGAGGTCTGTAGATCGACGCTATCGGTATGCTTCTGCAGACTGACGACGACGAATTGCTGATATTCACGCTGCCGCTGCGTCAATTTGGAGCTGTCGAAGTCCGACACCCCGTTGACCACCAGGCCCAGCGTCGGGGCCCGGCCACCCTGCGTTGGAATCTGGAAATCGCCGTAGGAAGCGCCGGTCATCAGCGTCAGCCGGGTCGTATCGTCGATGACGCCGCTGACGTAGCCGAAGCCGCGGCCCTGATGCGTGCCGTCGTTGCGGGCGTTGAAGCGGCTGGTCGGGTTCTCGATGCCGATGTTGCTCTGCAGGTAGTCGCCGGTGAAGTAGTAGTCCACCGGCCCGGAGCGACCGCCATACTCAAAGCTGGGCTGCAGCACGCCGCGGCTGCCGCCATAGGTGGAAAGCGTCAGGCCCGGGCTGTTGGCGCCGGTCTTGGTCTGGATATCGACCACCCCCGCCGTCCGGAAACCATACTGCGCCGGCAGCGCCCCGGTCAGCAGCGCGACGGAGTTGGCGAAGCGCGGCTGCAACGTGCTGGCGAACCCGGCCAATCCTTCCGGCAATTGCACGCCGTTGATCCGATACTGCACGTTGCGATGGTCGCCGCGGATGAACACGTTGCCGAACGCGTCCTGCACCACGCCAGGCGCCCGCAGCAGCACCTGATTGAGCCCGGCGTTGTCACCGCCCGGAATCGTCTCGATCGCCTCCCGGCTGAAGTCGGTCCGCGTCGCGCCCAAGCTCGGCTGGATAGTCAAACGCGCCTGATCGAGCTGCTGCACGACCACGTCGATGCCCGGCAGCACCACCCCGGCATCCGCGGCGTCCGCGCCGAGGCGCACGGTCGCCGCGCTCGGTCCTTGCTGCGCCTGCGCCGAGGCTGTCCCGAAGACCGCCACCAGGCCGAATGTGGCCGCACCAAATGAACGCATGACGATCTCCTCGAACCGGAACCCCACCGGCGAAGAAACGCTATGTTATATTATAACAACTATGTCGAGCGACAATTCGTCTCCAAAGGCCAGGTCGGGCTGGCCCTCTCAGCTCGCCGGCTGATAAGCCAGCTGCATGAACCGCTACTATCAAGGCCCGGCCTCGGACCATTTCGATGGAACGCGCTTCTTCAATCCGGGCCAGCCCACGACCGACCACTCCCTGACAGAGATGCTCCGCTGGAAGCTGGGTAACCGACCGACACCCTGGCCGACCTCCGTTGCCGTCACCCCGGCCCGACCGGATCGCCGGGTCGATGGCCTCAGGATCACGGTGGTCGGGCACAGCTCGCTGCTGATCCAAGCCGCCGGCACCGCCATCCTCACCGACCCGGTCTGGTCCGACCGCGCCAGCCCGGTCTCCTTTCTCGGCCCTGTCCGCGTCACCGCTCCGGGCATCGCGTTCGATGACCTGCCGCCCATCGATGCCGTCCTGCTCAGCCACTGCCACTACGACCACATGGACCTCGCAACCCTGCGCCGCCTGCACGATCGCGACGCCCCGCTAATGGCCATGCCGCTCGGCAACGACACCATCATCCGCCGCGCCATTCCCGGCGCTCGAACCTGGGCGGGCGACTGGCACGATCGCCTCGACCTCCTGCCCGGCGTCACGACGACCCTGACCCCCGCCAATCATTGGGCGAACCGCCACCTCCGCGATATTCGCATGCCGCTCTGGTCCGGTCATTGGCTCGACACGCCAGCCGGCTCCGTCTGGTTCGCCGGCGACACCGGCTACGGCGACGGCGCCATTTTCCGCGACCTCCGCGCTCGGCACGGCAGTCCCGACATCGCGTTGATCCCGATCGGCGCCTACGAACCGCGCTGGTTCATGGCGCCGCAACACACCAACCCGGCCGAAGCCGCCCTCATCTTCGCCGAACTGAACCCGGCGCACGCCATCGGCATCCACTGGGGCACGTTCCAGCTTACCGACGAAGGCCGCGACGCTCCTCGGCTCGCCCTCGCTGCCGCTTTGGACGCACATGGCATCGAGAAGCATCGCTTCGTCGCCGCCGAACCCGGCGCAACGGTTGATCGGTGAAGCGGCTCGCTCCGCCCAGTTACAATACCCGCGCCTGCTCTGGCGGCATCGGGCGCCCAGTCAGATAGCCTTGCACATAAGGGCACTCCATCCGCCGCAGCTGCTCGAGCTGCCCCTCCGTCTCCACACCTTCAGCGACCACCCGCATGTTCAGCCGCTTCCCGAGCAGCAGGATCGCCTCGACGATCGCATCCGACTCCCGGTCGCACCCGAGACTTCGGACAAAAGATCCGTCGATCTTCATCTTCTTGAACGGAAACCGCTTGAGGTAACTCAGCCCGGCATGTCCGGCGCCGAAATCGTCCAGCGTCAGCGCAACGCCGGTCCGCTGCAACTCCTCCATGGTCTGGAGCACTGGCCCGGTATTTTCCAGCAGCATGCCCTCGGTGATCTCCAGCTCCAGGCGTTCCGGCCGCAGCCCTGAGCGGGCCAGCACGTCCCGCACGATCTCGACGATGTTGTCGCTCTGGAACTGCGCCGGCGACAGGTTGACCGCGACGGTTCGCTGGGTCGACCAGCTCGCCGCCTCGAAGCACGCCCATTCCAAGGCCGAACGGCCCAACGACACGATCAACCCGGTCGCTTCGGCAATGGGGATGAAATTGCTGGGCGAAACCTCGCCCCGAATCCGGTCGTTCCAACGCAGCAAGGCCTCGTAGCCGACGATGGCACCACTCTCGACGGCGACGATCGGCTGATAGGCCAGCCGAAACAAATTGCTCCGCACCGCCTCGCGCAGCGACTGCTCGAGCTGAAACCGCTGCTCCCGCGCCGCCGTCATCGACGGCGTGTAATAACAAACCTGATCGCGCCCGCCATCCTTGGCCCGGTTCAACGCGATGTCCGCATTGCGGATCAGCGTTCCCGGAGCCACACCTGGCTCGACCCGGACTACGCCGATGGACGCCGTGATCGAGACGTCGTTCCCATCGATCGAATACGAGTCGCTCAACGCCCCGAGCAGACGGCCGGAGAACCCTTCCGCCTGCTCGGCGGCCTGAGCCCGCAAGATGGCGAATTCATCACCCCCGACCCGGCTGACCATGTCGTCGGGATCGCACAATTCACAGACCCGGTGCGCGACAGCGATCAGGATCCGATCGCCCATCTCATGGCCCCGCGCATCATTGAGGAGACGGAAACGATCCAGGTTCAGGTAAAATAGGTTTACCGGCTGAGGATCGACCATTGATGACAGCCGCGTCTGCAGTCTGCGTTCCAACGCCAACCGGGTCGGCAAGCCGGTCAACTCGTCGACCATGGCAGCACGTTCGATCAGCGCCTCGGCCCTTTTGCGCTCGGTGATGTCGGTGAATGTTCTCACGACGCCACCGCCAGCCAATGGCTGTGACCGTACCTCGATACTCATCCCGTTCGGGCGCTCTCGCTCATACAGCCTCGGGGTCGCTACGATCCCGCCAGCACGCACGAAATCCTGCAGGCTCTTCGTTGTCCGGCTGAATTCCTGCGTTTTCCACTGAAACTCGAGTATCTCATCGAAATTCGGCCGTGCCGCCAGCAACTGGGCCGGTAGGTCGAGCATCTCAACAACCTGTTGATTGTGTACGACGACGACGCCGGCCGCGTCGATCATCAGAACTCCCTGGTCGATGTGCTGCAACGTCGTGTTGAGCACGCCGGTTCGCTCCTCGAGCGCTGCCTCACCCGCCTTGAGCGCCGCCTCGACCGCTTGCAACTGTAGAGATTGTTGCGCCAATCGCTCCTGCGTCAGGAGCAACTCCGCTCGCTGACCCTCAAGAACGGAGCGAGACTTGCGCCGCGCCTGCACCTGCCAAACGATGATGGACGCGACGGCGGTAGCGCAAACGGTGAACTCAAGCAGAGTGGGCGACATCATCACGTCGCCAATATGCAGGCCATCTTAGATGGCGGGCATCGCGCGATATCCAATGAGTGCATGAACACCCCCGGCGCACCTCGAAGTGTCCGGCCTCTGGCGCCTGATATCCGCTTTGATCCCGGCCAACACGCCTTTCCTTCTCTTACGGTATCGTAAGATTAACACACTAGACGTTAAGAATTTACTTTCTTTGGCGGCAATCCACCGACATTTCGCGACTTGGTATTGCAGCGCAGGTCTCGATGCCCGGCTAGAGATGCATCAACTGGCGCAGGCGGGTGCCGATCGAGGCCGGATGCCACGCCGGCATGACGTCGAGCCAATGTAACTGCCGTTGCGCGTCGGCCAGGCTGAGCTTGTATCGATCCGCACCTGCCAAGAAGTCGTACGTATGGAAACCAAGCGACTGATAGTGCTCGATCGCAAGAAAATGGCACGTAAGCCCCGGCTTCTGATGCGATCCGGCCGCTGCATAGTCGAAGCCGCTTTGATACGCCGAGACCGTCCCAGCATGCGTGAAGTTCATCAGGTACCCGACGACCGCGTCCCCCGCCGCGACACGGAGCATGTCGACTTCCCCAGCGCCGACGCCGTCGGACAACAACAATCGATAGAACCGGCGAACCGAAGTAGTCGAAAAGGCGCCTTTCTTGCCACGCGCCAGCCACGTGCGGTCGTGCAGCACAATCATGTCGTTGAGATAGGCGATTCCCTCATCGGTTGTTTCGGCGCGGCGGATCGTCAACGAGCCTTGTGCGGCATACACACGGTTGGATCGTCTCAATTGATGCCGTGTGTTTCGGCTGAGGCGCTGGATGAACGGACGCTCGAGTTCATCGGACCCAAGTCTGGCATACGGAGCGATACGCGCCGATTTCTTGGCAACCAGACCCCCGGCCATCGTTGCCGCATCCGCGCAGTCGGGGGCCACACCTGATAGCACCAGCCGCCGCGGACGCGTCGTTACCGTTCCGATCGGACCATTGATCGCGTAGGTGAACAGGGCAGCGAACACAGCCTGCCGAAGAACGGGATCGGTGATCGACAGGAGTGGCCCACTATGCTCGACAAAGATCGACGCCAGCGAAGGATCGGTGCTCTCCTGCAGATGCAACGAGATCCCGCCGGGGCCGGTTCGCCGGTCGAACAACGCTAAACCAACAAGCGTCTCGTCCCGCTTGACCTCGATCAGCACCGGGTCAGCATAGCGTTCGGCCGCCATGCAACCGACCCAGCCCCAGTCTTGAAAATACGACGCTCCCGATACTGCAGCGAGCGCTCGCCATTTCCGTTCCAGGGCTCTAAGGCCTGCCTCGTCGAGGACCGGTCGTGACATCGTTGTGTGGAACATACCATTCATTACATAGCCCAACTCACAATGGACCGCATCTTCTCAGCCTGAACGGCGGATGGCAGGTTGGGCCTACTAGGAGGTTTTTTGCTGAACTTAGTCGCGGACATCGCGCTGCCGCCGGCAAGCCTCGCCGTGCTCGCCTTGGCGTTGCTTTTCTGCGGGCGACGCGCACGGGTCGCCGCTGGCGCGGTGTTGGTTTTGCTGATTGGCCTCAGCCTACCAATTGTCGCAACGGCGCTCCTCAATAGCCTGACGCCGTCCGAGACTTTGACCTCTGACGCTTTGCCAGCGGCAATCGTCATCCTCTCGGCTGACGGCATTCGCGTGGAGGACCCGCAAGCCCTGGAACCGGGCCCGCTGACCCTGGATCGGACCCGCGCCGGTGCCGCCTTGGCCCGCCGGACCGGATTGCCCATCCTCGTCTCCGGAGGGCTACTCCCCGAGTTTCGCACCAGCCTGGCCGCCATGATGGCGCAAAGCCTGCATGATGACTTTCGCCTCGATGCCCGATGGCAAGAAGACCGTTCGCGTGACACCTGGGAAAATGCAGAGTTCTCCGCCGCCATCCTTCGGGAGGCGAACATCCAGCGCATCTACCTCGTCACCCACGATTGGCACATGCGCCGCTCGCTTCTCGCCTTTCGTCGCTTCGGGCTTGATCCCGTCCCAGCGCCGGTCCGGCCTCCGTTCACGCCTCCCGTGTCCTGGCGCCGCTTCGTTCCCAGTTCCGTCGCTTGGTTCAACAGCTATATCGCTCTGCACGAGTGGATGGGCCTCGCCTATTATGCGACCCGGCGATGAAAATTCCATTAACGATGCGCGTCGAACGGACGGTTGCCGCGCTTGATTCAACCTGGAACGGGCTATTTGCGGCGAGCGCCGGGCTGCAGTCCAGCCGGCCGTGGCTGGCAGCGACAATCGCCGCCGCCCTTCCCGATGGCGCCGAACCTCACCTTTTGGCAATATCGGACGAGGCTGGCCCGCTCGCGCTTCTTCCCATGCTGGCCGGTCCGAACCAGGACTGGGGATCGCTGACCACGCCTTACACTTGTCTCTACCAGCCATTGCTGCGACCCGGCTCGGCTGGGTTGGCTCAAGCCATCGTCGAGATCGGACGATACTGCCGGAAGTGGCCCGTCACCCGCTTCGAAGCCCTTGATCCCGATTGGCCCGGCCTGGGATTACTGCGGCGTAGCCTGACCAAGGCCGGCCTTGTCACCAGGACGTTCGCTCACTTCGGCAATTGGCATGAGCAGGTCACGCCGGGCTCGTGGGACACCTATCTTGCCGCCCGCCCCGGCGCCCTGCGCGAGACAATCCGTCGCCGCACGCGTGCGGCGGAACGAGCCGGCGCCCGATGCGAAATCTACAGCACGCCCGCGGAACTTCCGGCAGCGCTCGATGCCTACGAGGCGGTCTATCGACGCAGCTGGAAGGTGCCGGAGCCGTTTCCAGCTTTCAACAGCACTCTGATCCGTACGCTGGCAGATTCCGGGAACGTTCGAATCGGCATCATGTGGAAGGACGACATCCCAATTGCCGCCCAGTACTGGTCCGTTGCCGCTGACGTCGCCACAGTGCTCAAATTGGCGCATGACGAGCAATTTAAATCGTTTTCACCTGGAACCGTCCTGAGTGCTGCCACAATTAGACGGCTTATTGACGTTGATGGTGTCAGAGAACTTGATTTTGGACGCGGCGACGATGGTTATAAGCAGGGCTGGGCGAAGCAAAGGCGAGCTCGGATCGGTTTGCTCGCGATAAACGTTTGGACTGGAACAGGCCTTCGCGAATTGGTCGCTCACGATGCCGGCACGCTCCGCCGTGTCAGCCTGAATACAATCAAGGCATCGAGAGCCGCAATCGGAAAACTCAGCCATTCCGAAACCCCGTGTTAAGTTTTGTGGCCTACAACGGACAGGCGGGCGATGGCTCGGGTCGTGGGAGCGTGAGTTGGAAATCTTTGCAATAACGGGTGGTGCTGGCTTCATAGGCTCTCATCTTGCCGATGCATTGCTGCAGGCCGGACATCGCGTCCGCGTAATCGACGATTTTTCGACCGGAAAGATCGAGAACTTGGATGAGCGATGCGAGGTCATTCAGGGTGATGTCTGTGACCCCGCGATAGTTCGCCGCGCTTTGATCGGCGTCAGCGGATGCTTCCACCTGGCGGCAATCGCGTCGGTCGTGCGGAGCAACGAGGACTGGGCCGGCACTCACAAGGTAAACTTGGGCGGGTTCATCAACGTCATGGATGCCGCCCGCCAGTTTGGCGGGCTACCGGTCGTTTACGCGTCGTCGGCCGCTGTATACGGCCGAGTTGAAGGCGTCGCCCGGGAGAGTTCGCGAGCCACACCTTTGACCGCTTATGGCGCTGACAAATTCGGCTGCGAACTTCATGCAAAAGCCGGCGCCTTGGTCCACGGCATTCCTTCGCTGGGCTTTCGGTTCTTCAACGTATACGGACCGCGGCAGGATCCTGCGTCGCCCTATAGCGGCGTAATCTCCATTTTCGCCAAGGCTATCGCGGCTGGCCGTAAGATCACGATCAATGGAACAGGCGAGCAAACGCGCGACTTCATCTACGTCGCTGACATCGTGAAGTTTTTGATTGCCGGAATGCAAACGATCCGGGACGGTCGAACCAACGACGAATGGGCGGGTATGGTTCTCAACGCCTGCACTGGCCGCGAAACGTCGATCATCGATATGGCCAATACGATCAGCGATGTCCTTTCATGCGAGTTGGTTGTCGCTCACGGGCCAGCCCGCGTCGGTGACATCGAACGCTCGGTTGGTGACCCGGCACTGGCCACTCGCATGCTCGATCTGGTCGCGGCCACCTCGCTGCGTGTTGGGCTGGCAGAAACTGTGGCTAGCTTTAATGAACAGGCGTGCTTACAGCGAGTGTGATTGCTGATTTCAGGGTCAACCGACCCAAGTCGGTTGCTCCAAAGGCGTGTAGCTCAGTGGCAGAGCGCTGCTATTACATGGCAGAGGCCGGGGGTTCGACTCCTTCCACGCCTACCAGTTTTTTTGTGGTATGTAGCCGCATCATTAATTGTTTCGGAGGCCAGGGCTTCTCATGATCAGCCGGCTGTTTAAGGTTGCAGTTTTAGTTCCGATATTCGCAGGGATGCTGGCGGCGTGTTCGTCGTCAGTGCCCGTCAATCAAGTCGTTCCGGCCAACCTGCCTTATGTCATCGGGCCGGGTGACACGATGGGCATCTACGTCTTCCGCAATCCGGAACTGAGCACGACCGCTGTTGTTGCCCCGGATGGCCGTATCTCGCTTCCGCTGGTTCCCGACATCATTGCGAACGGGAAGACCGCTCCTCAACTGTCGAAGGACATCGAGTCGAAGCTGAAGGAATACGTCAAGGAGCCGAAGGTCTCGGTGATCGTCAACGGTTTCGTCGGACCGTCCAGTCGCCAGGTTCGTGTTATCGGTGAAGCAACCGATCCAGTCGCGATCCCTTACCGTGATCAGATGACCTTGCTTGATGTCATGATCTCCACCAAGGGCCTGACGCGATTTGCGGCGGGCAACCGGGCCGTCATCATCCGTCGATATGGCGGTCCTCGTCAGGTTATCCCGGTCCGCCTCAGCGATCTGATCAAGGATGGCGACATCGATCAGAACGTCACAATGGCGCCTGGTGATATCCTGCTCATTCCTCAAACCTACTTCTAAAAGGTAGGATCATGTACCAGACCCAATTGCTGATCCGGAAGCAACTTACGGCAGCATGGCGCTATCGCTGGCCAGCAGTTTTTCTTGGCTGGCTAGTGTGTGCAGCCGGTTGGGTCGGGGTCATGAAGATTCCGAACACTTACGAGGCAGACGCACGCCTCTACATTGATGCCGATGCCATTCTGACGCCGCTTCTGCGCGGCATCTCCATGGACTCGTCTTTGCAAGCCCAAGTCGATTTGCTCTCCCGGACTCTGATGAGTCGTCCGAACCTCGAGAAGCTAGTCTCGAAAACGGACCTCAACCTTCAGGTGGACACGCCCGCTGAAAAGCAGGCCATGGTCGGCAGGCTAAGCACTGAAATCAAGCTGGTGCCACAAACTCGCAACCTGTTCGTGATCAGCTACCGTAACGAGAATCCGAAACTAGCTTACGACATCGTTCAAGCGATGTTGACGGCGTTCGTCGAAGGAAAGGCCGGCAACAACAGGAGCGATCTAGAAAACGCCAACCGCTTCATTGAAAGCCAGCTTGCTTTCTACGAACGCCAGTTGCGTGATTCAGAGCGGCGACGGGCTGAGTTCCGCGCTCGGTACACCGACCTGTTGCCTGGTGATGGCGGCAGCAGCCGGTTGCAGGGTGCGGTTGAGGCGGTTAGGTCACTGAGCGGCCAGATCGCAGATGCTCAGGCACGCCGTGTTTCCTTGGCCAAGGAGCTTGCCGGTACACCACCGCTTCTGGTGACCGAATCTGTTGGCGGCGGTTCCGGTGGTGGCGGGTCACCCCGGCTGGAAGCCGAAGAGCAGAAGCTGCGTGAACTTCGACTTCGTTTAACAGATGCCCATCCTGATGTGATCGCACAAAAGCAGGTTATTGCTGCGATGCGATCGGGCAAGCTGGGTCGTGACCCGGGTGAAGCCCCTCGCGTTTCCGCACCCAATGCTCCCGCAGTCCCGAACCCAGTGTACGAGCAGCTCAAAGTTCGTCTGGTGGACACAGACGCTTCGATTTCGTCGCTGCAGCGGCAGTTGGCCGATGCGACGAAAGAGCGAGATCGTCTAGACGCCATCGCAAAAAGCGCGCCGGGTTTGCAGGCCGAAGCATTGAACCTCGATCGAGACTACGGGGTTCTACAGACCAACTACTCGGCGCTCCTGTCACGCCGCGAGTCCATGCGGATATCGGCCGCAGCGGAAGCCAACGCAGACCAGGTAAAGATACAGATAATTGAGCCTCCGCTGGTACCGACCATACCGGTCGCACCACAGCGTAGTAAGTTGATCACCGGTGTACTGGTGGCAGGCCTCGCGGCAGGCCTGGGTCTCGCATTGCTGCTAGTACAACTCGACCAGTCGTTTCACACGACCGACGATTTGCGTAGCCTCGGGTATCCGGTTGTCGGCGGTGTGTCTTTGCTGGGAACAACGGTGCCGTTGGCACGGCGACTGATTACCATCAGCACGTTCGCCGCCGCGATTCTTCTACCCTGTGTGATATACGGTGGGTTGCTTATACGGCTGCTCCGAAACGGAACTGCCTGAGCTTTCGCTCAAATCCGCTAGACGATCATCTAGCGGATTGATCCTTCGTGAACGACTTTGTGAATAAAAGCCAATTTCTTTATGACTTCCGGTGAAAGTACGAAGGGGTAGAGGTCGTTCAATCCCATACTTTGGTTCATTGCATTCAGCGCAATAGTCAAAGGTAACCATCTGTGCACAAGAGTTTCAAAATGATCTGCACGGTGATTCTCGACTGCCG
This sequence comes from uncultured Acetobacteraceae bacterium, assembly GCA_964613945.1. Classification (GTDB taxonomy): domain Bacteria; phylum Pseudomonadota; class Alphaproteobacteria; order Acetobacterales; family Acetobacteraceae; genus JAVVHH01. The sequence goes on along the minus strand of CAZTJC010000015.1, from coordinate 71,151 downwards.
TTTTGATTTCAAGTGCATGCTCTACGTCTACGCTTGCATGGATCTGCAACCCGAATGCACCGGCTGTTTCTAGCCCATCGATGATGTGTAAGTAATGCGCCCATGTTTCGGCCCAGTCTTCCCAGGGATGTGACCCGGCATAAGCGCTGACGTAGTGGTTCTGCCAATCGGATGGCGCTCCGTTCGAGTAGTAATGCCTCAGCGCATTTCCATAATCGTCACGTTCGTCACCGAAGAGATCACGGAATTCAGAAACTCGGCCGCTGTCGCGAATTAATATGTCCCAGTAGAAGTGACCGACTTCGTGGCGGAAATGACCAAGAAGGGTACGGTAAGGCTCGCCCATCCTGACACGTCGCGTTTCCCGCTCTGCGTCGTCAGCCTCTGCAACGGCTAGCGTGATCAAGCCATCCTCGTGTCCAGTCATGACCTTTGTCCCGCCGGGCTCCTCGGAGTCCGTCAGGAAGTCGAAAACAAGGCCTCCCTTGGGATCATCCTCACGGTTTGGTGTGGGGAGACCTAGCTGGAGTAGCGCGTAAAATAGTCGATGCTTCGCCGTTTCCATTTTGGCCCATGACTGCAAGTTCGAGCCTACCGAACGGTCTGGGATTATTCGATTGTGCCGGCATGCAGCGCAGAACTGCTCGCTGAGATCGGCCGGAATCATCCAGTTACAAACCAGGAATTTAGAATTCGAACAGAATTTCCATCGTGTGCCGGGATCGGTCAGTGTGTGCCAAGCCGCACCATCAGCGTCGAGCGCGCTCAGTTCACCCCGGGTCGGCAAATATCCCAATCGCTTGCCACACCGCCCACATTCTTGGTTTTCGAAGAACAAGACCTGTTTGCAATTCTGACAGCTAAACAGTCTCATCGATCTCAACCTCGCTCAAATTGCCACTGCACCGATTAGGCATCCCTCGATTAGCCCTGATGCTGAAGCAGGTCTTCAAAATGTTCCGAGCCTGGGTGTGGCATACATCGTTTTCCGAGGAAGCTTTGCCTGCATCGATGCACCTGCCAATATCTGAATCATGAGCGCAGTGATCGAGTTCAAGGTCCGCCGAGATGACACATTATGGGCTGTCGTGGCTTCGATCGGTCGGCAGACCAGAGTTGCCGAAATTTTTCCCAGTCGGGAGCGAGCACTAGCGGATCGAGCTTGGCGTGAGCAACAAATACGTGTTTACGCCAGCCTGTTTCAAAGTAGTCGGCAGCCTGCTCCACTTTACAGTGTCGCCCCTATTCGCGTTCAAGATCTTCCGCGATCATGGACCCCGCTTCCTGCGCTCGGGTTTTTGCGGGGTCACTTCATCTGAGTTTTAAGAAGATGTTAACGATTGCAGGTGAAGATCGGGAGCATGAACGTCACATCTCCCGCTCTGTCGCTCCTGCAGTCAATGACGTCGGGAAACACGACTGGTGATCTTTTCAGCATCATCTACGGCCAAGGTACGGCGTCGTCCGTAGACCCGGTTGCCTCGCTGATCAGTGCGGAAAAAAACCAGACGAAAGAAATCGCACAGCAGGCGAAAGACCCAGAGACGAAATCGGCGATCAGTCACTTTCTTTCTGCTGTTGCAAAAGCTCCTGACCTGAAAACGTTGATGGCTGACCCAATCGCCCGAGACGTTCTGCTGACGTCAAATGGCTTGGGCGATCAATCAGCCTACACGGCACTTGCGACCAAAGCCTTGATGTCCGACACGACAAAGCCCAACAGCCTCGCTAGTCAGCTGAGCGATAAAGGGTGGCTTGCGATGGCACAGACCTATGATTTCGCCAATCAGGGTTTGAGCAAGTTGAAGGTACCGAGCGTGTTGAGCACCATTACGAATGGTTACGCTGAGGTGAAATGGCGTGAATCATTGGAGACTACAACGCCTGGTCTTTCGGCTGCTTTGGACTTCCGTAGCCGGGCAAATACCATCACTAGCGTCGATCAAATTCTAGGTGATACCAACTTGCGCAAGGTCGTGACCACGGCGCTTGGGCTTCCGCTGCAAATCGCGTTTCAGCCGATCGAGGCGCAAGAGAAGGCCATCGCAAGCAAGGTCGATATCACCAAGTTCAAAGACCCCAACTTCGTCGAGCAGTTCGCACGCCGCTTTCTTGTCGCAAACCAAACCTCAGCTTCGGCAAGCACCTACGCGTGAGCAGGTTAAGCACTGCTCGTCCCGCTACAGTTTAAGCGTCGTACTCCTTCCTATATAGAACGGCGAGGGTGCGGACGGCGCCGGAAGCTGGGGATCGAGGTGCGGATAATTGGCTTGGCTGGATGGAGCGGTGCCGGAAAGACGACGCTGCTTAAGCGATTGATCCCAGCGCTCTCATTGGCGGGCTTCAGTGTTTCGACGGTAAAGCATGCTCATCACAACTTCGACGTCGATACGCCGGGGAAAGACTCGTGGGAGCATCGGCAAGCTGGCGCACGTGAAGTCCTGATCGGGTCATCGGCTCGCTGGGCATTGATGCACGAGCTTCGAGGAGAGGCTGAGCCCGGATTGAGCGACCTACTCCGTCGACTTAGCCCGGTCGACTTGGTTCTCGTCGAAGGCTTCAAGCGCGGTGATCACCCGATGATCGAAGTTCATCGGCAAGCAAACGGCAAACCTCTTCTGTATCCAGAAACCCCAAGCATCGTCGCTATTGCAACCGATACGAGCGCCACCGGCCCAATTCCGCAAGTTCACCTGGATGATATCCCGGGCGTTGTGGCGCTAGTCAGGACCTATGCGGCGACAGTGTAAAACCATCGTGGCGCCAATTTCTAAAAGAATCCGTTGCAATAGCTTAACCTGTCATTAGCAAGTTTCTGCGATGCTTCGATCGTCACTTTCGGACGCAGGGCTTACGCGTATGGCACCACATAAATTCCGTCTCGTCACTCGCAGCGACTTCGATGGTCTAGTCTGTGGAATGTTGCTGCGTGAATTGAACATGATCGACGAGATCAAATTCGTGCATCCGAAGGACATGCAGGATGGAATCGTGCCGATCACGGCACGCGATATCGTCACCAACCTGCCATATGTCGCGGGCTGTCACCTGGCATTCGATCATCATGCCAGTGAGACGCTTCGCATGGGCGAGCACCGCCCGCTGAATCATATCATCGATGCGGCAGCGCCGTCCGCTGCCCGCGTGGTCTATAATCATTTTGGCGGCCAGGCAGCATTCCCGCGCGTGCAGTTGGACCTGCTGACCGCAGTCGACCAGGCAGACTCGGCGCAATTCTCGCTCGACGACATCCTTCATCCACGTGACTGGGTTCTACTCAACTTCATGATGGACTCGCGCACTGGCCTTGGCCGGTTCCGTGACTTCCGCATCTCGAATTATGATTTGATGATGCAGCTTATCGAGCATTGCCGTGACCATACGATCAAACAGGTCTTGCAGCTGCCGGATGTGGAAGAGCGTATCGCGTTGTTTCACGCGCATCGCGAACAGTTCGAGGAGCAGATCCGCCGGTGCACCTTGGTCAGTGGTCGAACCGCGGTACTCGATCTTCGTGACGAAGAGACGATCTACGCCGGCAATCGCTTCATGATTTACGCCCTATTTCCTGAGTGCGATGTCTCGGTCCACGTTTTGTGGGGCGTCCGCAAGGAAAACACCGTTTTCGCAATCGGCAAGTCGATCATCAACCGTACGTCGCCTGTCGATATCGGGGAAATCTGTCTCCGCTACGGGGGCGGCGGTCACGAGGCGGCTGGCACCTGCCAAGTGCCGAACGCCCAGGCGGAGCAGGTCAAGATCAGTCTGATCCCGCTGCTCTCGCCGACGCCGTTCCGCGACGCTGCCTGAGGACTGCGTTAGATACCCTTGCTCATCGCCTGAACGGGCGGTTCCACGTCATCGGGAAGCGGGCAGATGTATGGGGTTCGCGACGTTCGCGCGGCATGATCGGCTTTGGCCCGTTCAATCAAAGCCGGACTTTCGAGAGCATCGACGGCAGTGCCTGCCATGACTTTGGCAACGTGGATCAGTCCCTTGTGGGCCGCGCTACTGATGCCCTGTGCTGTCAGTTGCCATGAATGGAACGGGGTTCCCACGGCGCAGGTCGCCCCTCTCGCCTGCACTGTCGGCACCACCCACGATACGTCGCCCACGTCGGTCGAGCCGTTGCCGCCCTTGCCGCGCGCTTCCAGCGGAACCACGAAGTCGCACATCGGGAGATCCGGCTGCACTGGAACGCCGGCGCGATCGAAGGCTGCCGCAATATCCTCGGCGGTCAGCGTAGCGCGGATCTGGTCGGCATAGGCGCGGTCGGCCTCGTCGAACTCCGGCGGGCCAAGCCGCTGGAAATTTTCATGCATCGCTTGTTCGAGCGGGCCATTACCCATCAAGTTGGAAACGGCGCTGACGACCTGCGTCGACACCGACGTCTCCGTCATCAGCGCCGCACCGTCGGCGATCTTGCGAACGCGGGCGACCAGCTTGGTCAACTCGGTCAAATCGGCTGCCCGGATCAAGTACCGCACTTTCGCCCGCGCTTGAACGACGTTGGGAGCGATGCCGCCGGCGTCGAGGTATGCATAATGCACGCGTGCCGAGGACGGCATGTGCTCCCGCATGTAGTTGACGCCGACATTCATCAACTCCACGGCGTCGAGCGCGCTTCGCCCCAGATGCGGTGCCGCGGCGGCATGTGATGACCGCCCGACAAAGGTGAAGTCGATCCGCGTATTGGCCAAGCTGACGGGCTCGTTGACGCCAGAAAACGACGCGGGATGCCACGAGATCGCGATATCGACGTCCTTGAACGCGCCATCGCGCACCATGAAGCCCTTGGCCGCCCCGCCCTCTTCGGCCGGACATCCATAATACCTGACCCGACCCGGCATGCCACGCTCGGCCAACCAGTCCTTGACCGCGGCTGCCGCCAGCATCGCCGCGGACCCGAGCAGATTATGCCCACACCCGTGTCCGACGCCGCCTTGCCCCTCGATCGGCTTCGGCTCGGCAATGCCGGCCACCTGCGACAGACCAGGCAGCGCATCGTATTCGCCCAGGATGGCGATGACCGGGCCGCCCTCGCCGGCTTCCGCCATCAGCGCGGTCGGGATGCCAGCGACATGCTCGGTCACCCGAAACCCTTCGCGGTTGAGCATCTCCAGGTGCTCGGCTGCGGATTTGTGCTCGCCATAAGCAAGCTCCGGGGTGTGCCAAACCCGATCGGCTAACTCGATGTAGGCAGGAGCCTTGCCATCGACACGGGTCCAGATTTCCGCGGCGTTTTGCATATTTCGTCCTCCAGGAGCGGCGAGGCTAAACCCGGTCCCCGCGCTTGCCAACCATCGCACCGGCGAGGCAAAAGGCGTCCATGCTCGCGAACCAGCGCCGCGTCTGCCTGTTCGCGCAATACCATCCGCGCCAACGACTCCGCCCGCCGCTGCTCGGCTATCTCGCCGCGCTGCGGTCCTGCAGCTATCAGGTCTTTGTCGCCTGCTCCGGTCCGGCACCGCCATCGGAAGCGGATCGGCTCGCGCTCGAAGCCACAGGCGCTGTCCTGTTCCATCGTCAGAACGCCGGGCTCGACTTCGGCGCGTGGCAGTATCTTCTACGCCAAGGCTGCGCCGACGGGGCCGATCGCGTTCTGCTTGCCAATGACAGCGTGTTTGGGCCGTTCCACCCGCTCGGCGCGGTGATCGATCGGATGGAGGCCGGGGGCAACGATGTCTGGGGTCTGATCGAAAGCCGCCAGCGCACCTGGCATCTGCAATCCTGGTTCCTGCAGTTCACGGGCACCGCCTTTCGGCACGGCTCCATCCAGAAACTATTCGCGCAGCCATTCGAGCGCATGAACAAGGACGCCGTCATCGAACGCGGCGAACTCGCGCTCGGCGACGCCTTGCGTGAGGCCGGCCTGCGCTGCGACGCGCTGGTCAAGTATCGCGATGGCACCAGGTCGGCGCGGCATCACTTGCTGAACATGATGCATCTCGATTGGGCGCATAACATGCTCGCCCTGGGCATGCCCTTCATCAAGATCGAATTGTTGCGCCTCAACCCGATGCGCCTGCCCTGGGCTCACGAATGGGACCGCCTGCTGCAAAGCAAGTTCGGCGTCGCGACCCGTGAGCTGCACGACTATCTATATGACTATACCGGCACGACGCCGGTCACGCCTGGCGCGCCCTACCCGGTGCCGCTGCTGCCGGTCCCGGTGCGGCTGGCGATCGGCTACGTGTTCGCGACGCGGGACCACGCCATGGCGCTACGCAACCTTCGCGGCGCGCCAATCCGCTTCCGCATGCCTCCGGAAGGACTGGTCGCGCCCCCGGCGCCGATCAAATAGGGCCGAATACGAGATCGAGGAAGGCGGACATCACCTCTCGCGTGTCGGCCTTTTGGCCGCGGCTCCAGAGTTCGTTCCATACGGTTGCCATGATGACCGGCGCACCGATGATGAACGGAAAGCGACGCAACACCTGAATCCTGCAGTTATCCGGCACGCTGTCCAGCGCTTCATCGATCGCTTCCATCATCGGATCGATAACCAGGCGCTGATGGATCGCCGCCAGCGCCGGAAAACGCGCGCCTTCAGCGATGATCAGCCGCAGGACGCTGGCCCGCCCGGTCTCCTCGAAATCCTCCAGCAAGGGCACGAACAGCCGATCCAGCCGCGCCCGCAGGCTCTGACCCGGTGGTGGGATCTCCAGCCGCATCTGTGCCAGCGGCTCGGAGATCAAGCGCTGCAGCACGAACTCGAACAACGCTTCCTTGTCCGAGAAATGCAGATACAGCGTGCCCTTGGCCAACCCGGCATGCGCCGCCACGTCGACCATGCGGGCGCCCTCGAAGCCGCGCTCGAGAAAGATCGTCAGCGCGGATTGCAGGATCGTGTCCCGCGTCTGCGCCACCCGTTGCGGGTCTGGCGCCCGGCCGCGACCCCGACCGCGGCTTGAAGACAAGGGAGCCGTCTGTTCCATTCCGTGCATATAGAGCACATTGCAGCACTGACCACGAGGTCACCTGAATTGCGCCGCCGGATGCCCTGCCGGCAGCATGCGCCCGGCGCCGAATAATTTCTCCCGCAGCGTCCCCGCCGCATACGCCTCCTTGTAAGCGCCCCGCCGCTGTAATTCCGGCACCACGAGTTCGACGAAGTCCTCGAAACACTCCGGCGTCACGGTCCGCGACAGGATGAAGCCGTCGACATCGGCCTGCTCGACCCACTCGATCAGCGCGTCCGCCACTTGTGCCGGGTCGCCGACGATCGGGGGTTGGCGGCTGCCGAGCACCACCCGATCGAGCAGCTTGCGCTTGGTCATGCCCTGCTGCGCCATCGCCTGCAGGTTCGAGGTGATGGCATTGCTGTCGCCACCAATCGGCTCGTCCATGCCGAAGCGATCGAGGTCGATCCCCATGGAGGCCGACGCATGGACCAGCGCGGCCTCCGGCGAGGCGTAGCACCGGTAGTCGGCCAGTTTGGCCTGTGCGAGCGCCGCCGTCTCCGCCACGACCACCGTCGCACCCACGAACGCCAGCACATCCTGCCGCCCCCGCCCGGCCGCGACCGCCGCGTCGCGGATGGCGTCCACATGCGCCCGCACCGCCGCATGCCCCTGCCCGTTAAGGAACACGCATTCCGCATGCGACCCGGCGAACGCCCGCCCCCGACCCGACGACCCCGCCTGATACAGCACCGGCACGCGCTGCGGTGACGGTTCGCAGAGATGCACCGCCTCCATGCGGTGATAAGGCCCGTCGTGCCGGACGGCGCGCACCAGCGCCGGGTCGGCGAACCGGCCGCTGGCGCGATCGCGCAGAACGGCGCCGTCGGACCAACTGCCTTCCCAGAGCGCATAAACCGCCTGCATGAAATCGTCGGCGACGTCGTAGCGGTCGTCATGCGCGCGCTGCGCATCCTGGCCCATCGCGCGCGCCGCGCTGTCGAGGTAGCCAGTGACGACGTTCCAGCCGATGCGCCCCTTGGTGAGATGGTCGAGCGTCGACATCCGACGCGCAAAGGCGAACGGCGCCTCGTAGCTCAGGTTGACCGTGACGCCGAAGCCGAGATGGCGCGTCACCGCCGCCATCGCCGGCACCAGCAGCAAGGGGTCGCCGACCGGCACCTGCACGGCGTGTTCGATCGCCGCCGCCGGGCTGCCGCCATGGACGTCGTAGACGCCGAGGATGTCGGCGAGGAACAGGCCGTCGAACAACCCGCGCTCGAGCAACTGCGCCAGCTGCGTCCAGTGTTGGAGGTCGGTGTAGTCCATCGACCGGTCCCGCGGGTGTCGCCACAGCCCCTGCTGGATATGACCAACGCAGTTCATGTCAAAGGCGTTGAGACGAATCTGCTTCAAGGCTTGCATCCAGGCTATTGAGCCGTGCCAATAGTGCGGAAAAACTTCCGGGGGGAAAACTAAATGGATTTGCGCGTCCTCATCGCGGCAGCAGTGATGACCGTGTCTGTGCCGGCGCTGGCCGATAATGCGGCATTCTCGACGCTTGAGGCCCCGCAGAGCGCCGCCAACACGAGCCCCGGCCCGCGCACAGTACCGGGCCGCGCCATTCCGGTGCCGGCTGAGCCCGATCTGTCGTCGGCCGCCCAGGCCTTGGTCGCCGCGCCGTATCGCGTGCCGGCCTGGAACGCCAATCCGCCGGACGCCGACGCCTGGCGCGCGCTGGTCAAGAAGCTGGCCGACGCGTCGCTTCCGGGGCTGGCGAAGATGCGCGAGAGCCTCGGCGTCAGCATGGAGCAGACCACGATCGGCGGCGTGAACTGTTATGTCATGACGCCGAAATCCATGCCGGAGGGGCACCGCAACCAGCTGATCCTCAACCCGCATGGCGGCGGCTACGTCTATGGTCCCGGCGTGTCCGGCACTGCGGAGGCAATCCTGATGGCGGGGATCGGCGGCTACAAGGTGATCGAGATCGACTACCGCATGCCGCCCGACGCGCCGTATCCAGCGGCGATGGACGATACGATGGCCGTCTATAAAGAAACGCTGAAGACCACCGGCGCCACTCGGATCGGCGTCGTCGGCACCTCAACCGGCGGCGGCATGACGCTGGCGATGATCCTGCGCGCCAAGACCGAAGGCCTGCCGCTGCCCGCCGCCATCGCTCCGGGCACCCCGTGGTCCGACCTGACCGAGACCGGCGACACCTACAAGACCAACGAATGGCTCGACAACGTGCTGGTCAGCTACAGCGGCTACCTGTCGCACGCCGCCGCGCTCTACGCCGGCGGTCATGACATGAAGGATCCGCAGCTCTCGCCGATCTACGGCGATTTTCACGGCTTCCCACCCGCCATCCTGACCTCGGGGACCCGCGACCTGTTCCTCAGCAACACGGTCCGCACGCATCGCAAGCTGCGCGACGCCGGCGTGCCCGCCACGCTGCAGGTGTTCGAGGGCTTCTCGCACGCGCAGTACCTGTTCGACGCCGCCGCGCCCGAGACCCGCACCGCCTTCGGCGAGATCGCCGCGTTCTTCGACCAGTACCTCGCGAAATGAGCCTACTTCTCGACGGCAAAGCCGCCCTCGTCACCGGCGGCGGCAACGGCATCGGCCGGGCGACGGCATTGGCCATGGCGCGCGAGGGCGCTCGCGTGGTGGTAGCCGACATCGAGCCGGACTCGGCCGCGGCGACGGTCGCGGCGATCAACGAGGCCGGCGGCCAAGCCATTGCCAGAGCCGGCGACCTGACACAGGCGGCCGAGGTCGAAGCGCTGGTCGGCGCCGTGCTGTCCGCCTATGGCCGGCTGGACTGCGCGTTCAACAATGCCGGCATCGCGCCGTACCAACTCGGGATGCAGGGGCGGAAGACGGCGGAATGGGAAGAGCCGGCGTTCGATCGCATGATGGAGATCAACCTCAAGAGCGTCTGGCTGTGCATGAAGCACGAGCTGCCGGCGATGCAGGCGGCGGGTGGCGGCGCGATCGTCAACACGGCGTCGATCGCCGGGCTGGTGGGACTGCGGGTGTCGTCGGCCTACGTGGCGGCCAAGCATGCGGTGATCGGCCTGACCAAGGCGGCGGCGCTCGAATACGGGACGGAGAACATCCGCATCAACGCCGTGTGTCCCGGCTACGTCGAGACGCGGATGACGGCAACCAGCCGCGGCATCTTTGGCGATCACTTGGTGAACTCGACACCTCTGGGCAGGCTCGGCAACTCGGCCGAGATCGCCGAATTGGTGGTGTGGCTGTGTTCGGACCGCGCCAGCTTCGTCCACGGCGCCGCCTACGCCGCTGACGGAGGCTGGACCGCCGCGTGACCCGGCCGCGCCCGATCGTGGTCGTCGCGTTGTTGGCTGCGGCGGTGGTCTGCGTGCCGGTGTTCTTCGCCGCACACTTTGCTGCGTCCGTCCTGCTCTATCGATTGACGGAGATCGGCGGCCTGTCGCCCGCCGGTGCGGCCGGCCTGTCGTTCCTGACCCAGTTCCTCACCATGCTGGCCGCGATGGGCATGACGTACGCGACGTTCGCCGGGCTACGATGGGTGTGGCAGGGCACCAATCTGTCCCGAAAATAGATGATGCCCGGACCGGCCGGGCATCATCGGACACGCCTCTTAGCGGGCGCTTAGAACTGGTTCATCGCGTTGTGCGCACCGCCAGCCTTCAGCGCGGGGTTGGCGACGCGCGGGTAAGTGAGGCGCTCGCCGGCCGGAACGCGCGTCCAATGATGGTAAAGACCGTTGTGGTGATCCGAGGTCAAAAATGCGACCATGTCGATGGCCTATAGCATGCCGTTAGAAGAAGAATTCTTGATGCTGGACTCGGGGATGAACTTCGTTGATCTCGTGCTCGTTCGACTATGAAGCACGTCGCCAATCTAGAATACTATCGTGTAATCACCGGCCCATCGGTAACACCATAAAAGATTTACTCTGCTGAGATTTACACCTGTAAAGCCGAGTAAAGCGCGGAGTCCGTCATGGTTGAACCCGGGCCGGCCACGCCCGATATCTCTCCCAACAGGAGTTCAGTGCATGACGGCTCTTTCGATCCTTGATCTTGCTCCCGTTCCAGTGGGCGCCACGCCGGGCGACGCGCTTCGCCGCGCCCGTGACCTGGCGCAGAACGCGGAACGGTTCGGCTACAACCGCTACTGGATGGCGGAACATCACAACATGACCGGCATCGCCAGCGCCGCGACCGCGGTCGCGCTTGGCTTCGTTGCCGAGGGGACCTCGCGCATCCGCATCGGCGCCGGCGGCGTCATGCTGCCGAACCACTCGCCACTGGTGATCGCCGAGCAGTTTGGCACCCTGGACGCGCTGTATCCCGGCCGGATCGACCTCGGCCTCGGCCGGGCCCCCGGCACCGACGGCTACACCTGGCGCGCCATGCGCAAGGATCCCGGCAGCTCCGACCGCTTCCCGCAGGACGTGCTCGAGTTGCAGGCGCTACTCGGCCCGGTTCAGGACGGCCAGCACGTCAAGGCCGTCCCCGGCATGGACAGCAACATCCCACTATGGATCCTCGGCTCCAGTACCTTCGGCGCCCAACTCGCCGCCGCAATCGGCCTGCCCTACGCTTTCGCCTCGCATTTCGCGCCGGGCTCGCTGTTGCCGGCACTCCGCGCCTATCGCGAGACGTTCCGTCCCTCGGCGCAGCTCGCGGCACCCTACGCGATGGTTGCCTGCAACGTCGTGGTCGCCGACACCGATGCCGAAGCGCGCCGGCTGTTCACCTCGCAGCAGCAGAGCTTCACCAACATGTTCCGCAACACCCGCGGCAAGCTGCAGGCGCCGATCGACGATATCGACGACTACTGGGAGCCCAACGAGGCAGCGCAGGCGTCGTCCATGCTGGCCCGCTCCTTCGTCGGCAGCCCGGCCACCGTCGAGCGTGGCCTTGAGCGCTTCGTAGCCGAGACTGGCGCGGACGAATTGCTGGTCGCCTCGGCGATCTTTGATCAGGCCTCCCGCGTCCGGTCGTACGAGCTGCTGGCGCCGATTGGTGCGCGGCTGGGCGTGCAGCCGGGACAGCGTCAGGCCGCATGAACGACGCGACACCCTCGGACGCCAGCAAACTCACCCGCACCAAGGAGCGCTGGGCGTCCGAGGGTAGGTTCCTCACTGGTCGCCTCTCCAGGGAAGGCACGGATCGCTTGCCGCCGGGTCAGCACCTAGTGCGCGACTGGCCGGTGCTCGATCTTGGGGTGCAGCCGTCGATTACACCGGATAACTGGGAGTTGCGCGCCTTCGGCTTGCTGGACGAGCAGATGCGGTGGGATTGGGCCGGCTTCATGGCCCTGCCGCAGCGCGAGACGGTGACGGACATGCATTGCGTGACGACGTGGTCACGCTACGACAACCGCTGGTCCGGCGTCGCCACGCGCGACCTGCTTGCCGCGGTGGGTCCGAAGCCGGAGGCGCAATTCGTCGTGTTGCACTCCTATGACGGCTACACGACCAATCTGCCGCTCGAGGATTTCGCCGCGGCGGATGCCATGCTGGTTCATGGCTGGGAAGGCAAGCCGCTCACTCGGGAGCATGGTGGCCCCGTTCGTTTGCTGGTGCCGCACCTTTATCTCTGGAAGAGCGCCAAGTGGCTGCACCGGATCGAGTTCATCGCCGCGGACCGGCCGGGCTTCTGGGAGGATCGCGGCTACCATGATCGCGGTGATCCCTGGACCGAGCAGCGCTACAGCGACTAGCTGCTCCGGCGCACGCCCATCGCGACGGCGGCGCTGACCAGGATCAATCCGCCCATGTCGAGCAGGCCAAGCTCCTCTCCCAGCAGCGGCATCGACAACACGCCCGCAACGCCGGGTACCAAGGCGGTGACGAGTGACACCCGCTCCGCGCCGAGCAGCATCAGCGCGCGGGTGAATAGGATCACCGACACCACCGTGACCAGCAGGCCCTGCATCGTCGCCTGCAGCACCACCGTGCCGATCGGCACTTGCGCCAAGTGGCTCGGCAGCGCGACCGCCCAGATCGGCAGGTAGATCGTCCCAGCCCATATCCCAACGGTGCAGACGACCTGCCAGGGCGTGATCGCCCATCGGCGAATGAGGATGGTGAAGGCGGTCCAGGCCATGGCAGCGACGATGAAGAGCAGGTCGCCGCGCCAGGCGCCGGGTCGTGCGCCCTGAACGAACGCCGCGTAGCCCAGCAACGCGATCCCGACCATCAGAACGGCCAGGCTCTGCAGCCGCGCGCGCGTCCACCGTTCGGCGCCGATCATCGTGAGCGCGACGGCGACCATGAACGGCAGCGTGCCCGATAGGATAACGGCCGCATGCGCCGCAGGGGCGTAGCTGAACCCCACATAGGACGGCAGCGGGAAACACAGCCCGGCGACAACCGCGACCACGGCACTACGCCGCCACGGCAGGCCGCGTCCGGGCCCCGCGGCATACATCACCAGCGCAATCGGCGAGGCGACCGCATAACGTAGCGCGGCCAGGTCCCACGGCGTCAATCGGACGCCGGGCGCCAGGGCCGCGTACCGTCCGGACAGGCTGAAGCCGGCCCACAGCGCGACCACCAACCCGGCGTATAGGTAACCAAGTCCCGTCGAACGCCGCGCAGATGCTGTCATCGTCCCGACCATAGCTGCCTCGCGCGGTCGCGGAAGCGCTGGCGTTGACCGGCCTGGAGCGTCACAGTCGTTTCCGGTAGGGAAACCGTCATGAACTGGCACTCCGATCATTGCACGGCCTGGCTGATGGAAGCCGGCCCGCGCGCCAAGGCCGCCGCCGCCCGGCTCGCCACCGCGCCGGATGCGCAGCGCAACGCCGCGCTGATCGCCGCCGCACGTGGCCTGCGTGACGCCGCGGCCGACATCATCGCCGCCAACGAGGCCGACATCGCCGCCTTCCAGGGCACGTCCGCGTTCCGCGACCGGCTGTTGCTGACGCCTGATCGCGTCGAGGCGATGGCGGCCGGGCTGGAGGCCATCGCCGCCCTGCCAGATCCGCTGGCGCGCACGCTGGCGGAGTGGACGCAGCCCAATGGCTTGCGATTCCGGCGCATCCCGCAGCCGCTCGGCGTGATCGGCATGATCTACGAGAGCCGCCCGAACGTCGGCGCCGATGCCGCCGGGCTGTGCATCAAGTCGGGCAACGCGGCGATCCTGCGCGGCGGCTCCGATAGCCAACATTCGGCTGCTGCCATCCAGATCGCGATGCGGGCCGGGCTGGAGGCGGCCGGGCTGCCGGTGGATGCGGTGCAGTCGCCGCCGGGGCCGGACCGTGGCTTCGTCGCCGCCATGCTCACGGGCGCCGGGCAGATCGACCTCATCATCCCCCGCGGCGGCCGCAGCCTCGTGGAGCGCGTGCAAGCCGACGCGCGGGTGCCGGTGCTGGCCCATGCCGAGGGGCTTTGCCACACCTTCATCCATGCAGCCGCCGACCCGGCCATGGCCCGCCGCGTCCTCGCCAACGCCAAGATGCGCCGCACCGGCGTCTGCGGCTCGACCGAAACCCTGCTCATCGACTCCGCCTGCGCCACCAGCCTGCTTCCCGAACTCGTGGCCGACTTGGCCGCGCTGGGCTGCGAGTTCCGCGCCGATACTCGTGCGCAGGCGATCGTCCCCGGCCTGCCACCCGCCACCGACGCCGATTTCGCCACCGAATGGCTCGGCCCGACCCTGTCGATCGCCGTCGTCGACGGGGTCGATGCCGCCTTGGCCCACATCGCCCGTTTTGGCAGCGAGCACACGGAAGCCATCATCACCGAAGATGAGGCCATTGCCGACCACTTCCTGGCCGGGGTCGGCAGCGCAGTCGCGCTGTGGAACGCCTCCACGCAATTCTGCGATGGCGGCGAGTTCGGTTTCGGCGCCGAGATCGGCATTGCCACCGGCCGCATGCATGCCCGTGGTCCCGTCGGCGTCGAGCAGCTCACCACCTTCCGTTACGTCATTCGCGGCACCGGCCAGGTGCGCCCCTGAAATATCGCCCGCTTGAGCGCCCGCCCCTCATCGCCGACCGGATCCCGCGATGGGGCGACAAGCGGCGGATGCGGATCGGCCTGCTCGGCGGTTCGTTCAACCCGGCGCATGCCGGACATCTGCATGTCGCCACGCTCGCCCGGCGGCGGCTGCGGCTCGACCAGATCTGGTTGCTGGTCTCGCCCGGTAACCCGCTCAAACCGCGCGCCGGCATGGCCCGCCTGGCCGACCGCCTGGCCAGCGCACGGCGGATCGCCGATGGGCGCCGCATCGTGGCGACCGCGATCGAAGCGAAACTCGGCCAACGCTACACGTTCGACACCCTGCGCGCGTTGCGACAGCTCTTCCCGCGGGTGGCCTTCATATGGCTCATGGGGGCGGATAATCTGGCGCAATTGCCGCGTTGGCAGCACTGGACCGGCATCGTTCGCATGATGCCATTCGCTGTCATGCCACGGCCGGGCTATAACGGACGCGCGTTGGCTGGTAAGGCAGCGCATCGCTTCCGCCATGCCTTCCGTCCGCCGCACACGGCGCCCGCGTTGGCCGGCAGTTCGGCGCCGGCTTGGACGTTCCTGCCGGCGCGCCAAAATTCGCTGTCCGCTACCGAGCTGCGCCGGTCGGAGCCGGCTCTGATCCCCGCAGCGCTAGAAGGAATGCCGTCATAGCCAGGAAGCCGCCGCAGGACCCGGTCGTCAAGCCACCGTCCCGCCGTCCCGCCACCGCCGCCAAAACCACAGCCAACCTGGCCGAAGCGGTCAAGGCGCCGGGCACGCCGCGCAAGAAAGCCGCCGTCGCCGGGCCGCGGTCGCGCGCCAAGCCGGTCCCGCCACCGCCCACGAGCAAGGAGCGGCTGGACCAGGTTCAGGCCGTCATCGTCGAGAGCCTGGAGTCCGACAAGGGTGAAGACGTGGTGGCGCTCGACCTCGCCGGCCGCGCCTCTTTCGCCGACCGCATGGTAATCGCGACCGGCCTCGCCGATCGGCAGATTAGCGCCATGGCGACGCATCTCGAAGACGAGCTGGCCAAGATCGGCATCAAGCGCGTGCAGATCGAGGGCGCCGGCGGCTCCGACTGGGTGCTGATCGACGCCGGCGACATCGTCATCCACCTGTTCAAGGCGGAAGCCCGTGAACTCTATGGGCTGGAACGGATGTGGGGCGCCGACCTGGACGAGCCGGCCGCCGGAGCCGGGAGTGCTGCGGAGGCCGATCCCGAACCCAGCGCCGGGTAGCGCCTAGCGCCGCCGCGTGCGGGGACGCAAGTCGAGCGCGGCAGGCACAGGCTCGACGCTGCGGTAAGTGGAACCGGTCCAGACGAAGTGGTCATCTTCGGAAAGGACGTCGTTGCGCCCGCGCGTCTTCTTCGCCGATACCTTCACCAGGCCGGTAGCGTTGTCGAGCACGCGCTGCCAGCGGCCCCGCTCGACCGAGTAGATCGAGGTTGAGCATCCGGCCGATCCGCATTCATGCGGAGACTGCAGCTGCACGAACAGCGCCGGCTGTGGGCCACCGAGCTTGACGCGCGCCGTCAACAGGAGGGGTTGATCGCCACGCGCGCGCGCTGCTTCGAGGTCCTCGGCCGAGAGCGCACGGGCGGTCGCATCGGTCTTGGTTCCGGGATTGCTCTGCAGCGTCACGGGGGCGGACGGGAGGGATTTGACCGGGGCTGCCGCACCCAGCAGGAGTGCGACGCAGGCGGCGAGAGTCGAGCGGTGAAGTGGGGCCATAAGGTGCCGATTACATGTTGTTGATCGCAGTGGGCAAGCTCCGTGCGGGACCGGAACGCACGCTGTTCGAGCGCTATACCGTCCGGCTGCGCCCGAAGCTCGACGTTCGTGAAATCGGTGAAGCGCCGGGTCCGGGACATGAGGCGAAACGGCGCGAGGGGGCCGCGATCCTGGCAGCCGTCCCCGAGGGTGCGCTGGTCGTCGCGATGGATTTGGCCGGGCAGAGCATGACCAGTGAAGCCCTTGCCGTGCAGCTGACGCGCTGGACGGAACATCCCAAACCGCTCGTGTTCACCATCGGCGGCGCCGAGGGATTGAGCGACCCGGTGCTCGCCCGTGCCGATTTCCGCTTCGCCCTTGGCCCTCTTACCTGGCCGCACA
Source organism: uncultured Acetobacteraceae bacterium (assembly GCA_964613945.1). Classification (GTDB taxonomy): domain Bacteria; phylum Pseudomonadota; class Alphaproteobacteria; order Acetobacterales; family Acetobacteraceae; genus JAVVHH01. The sequence continues at coordinate 54,166 of CAZTJC010000015.1, read as the reverse complement.
TGCTGGCCCGGGTACTTCTGGCCGAGCAGATCTACCGAGCTCAGTCGATCGCAGCCGGTCATCCCTACCATCGCGGCTGAACGGCGCGACCGGAGCGGCTTTCGTGCGTTATGGCAACCGGAGGTCCACATGAACGACGACACCGAGCATCATATTCGCGAGCGCGCCTACGCCCTGTGGGAGAAGGAAGGCTCGCCGCACGGGCGGGATACCGAGTTCTGGGAGCGTGCCCGCCTCATGATCGAAGCCGATGCGCATCCGGCGCCGGCCCGGCCGCCGCAATCGGCTGCCGACGCCAAGATCGACGAGGCGATGCGGGAAACCTTCCCCGCCAGCGATCCGCCGGCTTTTACCGCCGATCACGGCGTGGTCAGGCACTAACCGCCCGCCGAACCGACATCGTGGTCGGGGCTGCTGGTCTTGTCGGGAAACCGGCAAGGCTCGGCGGCGACGCAGCGCCAGCATTCGGGCCGCCGGGCTTTGCAGACGCGACGTCCATGTAAGATGAGCCAAAGGTGCGCCGGCTTAAGATGAACTGGTGGAATGCGCTTCACCAAACCATCCTCGACCTCGCGGGTGGTCTTGCCGGGAGCGATCCCTGTTCGATTGCCGAGCCGGAACACGTGGGTATCGACCGCCATCGTCGCCTCACCGAAGGCGACATTCAGCACCACGTTGGCAGTCTTGCGCCCGACGCCGGGCAGAGCTTCCAACGCCTCACGGTCGGACGGGACCACACCGCCATGCCGTTCGACCAGCAATGCCGAGAGCGCGGCGACGTTCTTGGCTTTGCCCTGCCACAGGCCAAGGCGTTTGATGAAGGGGGCGATGCCCTCGGCGCCCAACGCTGCCATAGCAGCCGGGGTCGGGGCCGCGGCAAACAGCCCGGCAGTTGCGATGTTGACCGAAACGTCCGTCGTCTGCGCCGACAGCACGACCGCCACCAGCAACGTGAACTCATCGGTATAATCCAGTTCGGTATTGTCAACCGGATAGATCGCGGCCAGCGCTTCGATAAACGCATTGACGCCGGCTTGCGTCATCTTGGGAGTTTTTCGGAGTCGAACGGGCATGCGCCATCGTAGCTGCCGCGCAGATCCTGTGCACGTGACCTCTAGCATGTCTGGCACTCTGGCCGATATCCACACCATGTCGGACAATCCGCATGACACCGCGACGTTTGAGGCGGTCATCACTCCGCACCGCAGCCTCGGACCGACCGGGCTGCGATGGGTGGTTGCCGCCCTAGCCGCGTTGAGCGCCCTGGTTTCGATCGGATTATGGTTTGCCGGTGCCTGGCCGGTGATAGGCTTTACCGGGATTGAGGTTGCGCTCGCCGTCTGGTTGCTGTTGCGCCATGCCGCGATCGAGGGCGAATCAGAAGTGTTGCTGCTTTCGGCCGATGGCCTGCACATCATCAAATCGCGGCGCGGCAAGCGCTCCGAGATGAAGGTTCCCGGAGGCTGGCTACGCTCCTCGATCGAGGAGCGGCCGGGTCGCACGCCGGCGTTGATGCTGAGAGGCGGCAAGGTCGCCGTAGAAGTCGCGACATCGCTCGGAGAAGCCGAAAAGCGGGATTTAGCGGTGTCGCTGGGATATGCGCTGTTTCGTCAGCGCAATCCGGTATTCGATAATTTTCAGCTTAGAGACGACACGACGGAGAGTTAGCTCTCGGTCGGGCCCATCGACTTGATCAGGTCGAACACGCGCTTACGCACTGCCGGCTCGTTGATCCGGTAATAGGCTCGCACCAACTCCAGCGTCTCGCGCCGGTTCAGCATCTCGTCGGTGCCAAACCCGTCCTGGTTCTCGGCGAAGCCGCCCGAGGCCCGAGTCGTGTTATAGCCGCCATGCAAACCCGCCAATGGCTCCGGCATGTCGTCGAAGAAGAAGCTGATTGGCACGTCGAGCACGCGCGAGAGGTCGAACAAGCGCGATGCACCAACGCGGTTGACGCCGCGTTCATACTTTTGCACTTGCTGGAACGTCAGCCCAAGAGCCTCGCCTAGGCGTTCCTGAGACATTCCCATCAGCGTACGGCGAAGCCGGATGCGGGCACCGACATGAGCATCAATGGGACTGGAACGTCCCTCACGCTCAGCGATAACGGTTGTAGAGCCCACGGCAGCGGGGGTGTCGCTCATGAATGTTCCTCTCGCCTACCATGCAAAGCTGAACAAATCCTTAACGGCACAACCGGTAGAAGTCAACCTTCGTGACAATCTTATCAATCCATCCCAAATGTGGGACGTTTACGCCCTACGTCTCAATCCAAGCGCCAATGCGAACACCGACATAAGACCCGGAATGACTAAACCCCATCGTGAAAACGAAGTTGCAGGGCGCGAACCAGGGATTGGCACAACCATTTCTCCAGCCAACCCAAGACCTATACGAGCGACTTCGTGTCCTCCCGCATCGAAAACTGCGGAAATTCCAGTATTGGCTGCGCGGACCAACGGCAGTCCCTCCTCAACCGCTCGCATCCGCACCGCCGCAAGATGCTGCCGCGGCCCGGTGGAATTGCCGAACCAGGCATCGTTGGTGATGTTAACCATCCAGGCTGGCCGCGCCGCTTCGTCGATCACCTGCGCCGGGAACACCGCTTCGTAACAAATTAACGGGCCGAACGCGGGCAGGCCCGGCACCGTTAAAGTCTTCGGCCCCGTCCCGAACGCCAGCTGTCCCGGGACGATCTTGATCGCGAGCGGCACCCAGCTTGGCGCGTATTCGCCGAATGGGACCAAGTGCCATTTGCTGTAGATGCCATCGATTTCGCCATCCGGCCCGAGTGCCAGCAGGCTGTTGGCCGGCGGATTCGTGGCCGATGGCTCGGCGCTCGTATCGTAGGTCAACCCGCCCACCAACGCTGCCAAGGCAGGCTTGGCTGCTGCCGCAATCGCCGCCCTCGCCCCCGGCTCGGACTGCAACCAATAGAACGTCGACGTCTCCGGCCATACAACGACCGATTTATGCGACCCTGCCGCCGCAACACCATCACGCGTCAACTGGAGCTGCCGATCGAATGCCTGCCGTGCCGACGCCGGCCCCCATTTATCGCCCTGCGAGACGTTGCCTTGAACGATAACCGCATCGATGCCCGGCGCCTCGCCGGCCGGGGCACGGAACCGTTCCAACCCCAGCCCGACCCAAACAACCAGCACGATGGCCGACGCCACCGCTGCACGAGCGCTGAGCATCGCCGCGCCAGCTAGCAACACCGTCATCAACGTCAGGCCAGGCGTGCCGACCCATGCCAAGGGCTGCAGCATGATGTCGCCCGCCAAGCCCGGTAATGCCCAGACACTGCCCCATGGATTCCACGGAAAGCCGGTGCCGACATACTGCCGCGCCAGGTCGAACAGCACCCAGGCACCCGCCAACGCCACGACCCGGCGCCACCCCGGCTGTGCCCGCTTGGCCACCGCGCACGGCGCCGCGATGAACAGCGCGAGCAGCGCCGACAGCGCCGGCACCGCCAACGGCACCAGCCACCAGTAGCGGGCTGACTCCAGCAGAATGGCCTCGGTAATCCAGTAAAGACCGAAGACGTGGTGCCCGAGACCAAAGAAGAAGCCGCGCCGGAACGCACCGCCATACCCGCGTGTGCCCTCGATCAGCGCGAGTAAGCCCGGCACCGCCAGCAGCAGCGCCGGCAGGATGTAGATCGGTGGCAGCGCCGCGGCCGACACGGCGCCCAGGCCGAGCGCCAGCAAATCCGCGCGCCAGCCGCGGACAGCCTGCAACCGTGTAAAGAAACGCTCGCCGATCATGCCAACACCAGGCGCTCCGGCGGCACGGGTCGACCGGTGAGCACGGCCACGATGCACTCGGCCGCCATGACCCCCATGGTGACGAGGCTACCCTCGGTCACGCCCGAGACATGCGGCGTCGCGATCACCGCCGGATGGCGACGCAGCGCGTTACCCAGCTCCGGCGGTTCGCCCTCGAAGACGTCCAGCCCGGCGCCACTGAGGTGCCCGGAATCGAGCGCTTCCAGCAGCGCCGCCTCGTCGATCAGGCCGCCGCGGGCGGTATTGATGACAGTTGCGCCGGCCGGCAGGGTCGCCAGCTCGGTCCGCCCGATCAGGTGATGGGCTGCCGGGCTGTAGGGCAGATGCAGTGACAGCACGTCGGACCGCGCCAACAAGGCCGCCAGATCGGGCATGCGAGTGATCCCCGCCGGCCCGGGCGAGCGCGTATAGGCCGCCACGTCCATGCCGAACGCGGTCCCGAAGCCGGCGACCATCTGGCCGATCGACCCAAGGCCTATCAGCCCGAGTCGCAGCCCGGCGACGTCGCGCACCATGTCGTTGCCATGCCGCCACTCGCCCGCCGCGACCTGTGCCGACAGCTCCGGCAGCCGCTTGGCCAGCGCGAGGATCATCGCGATCGTGTGCTCGGCCACCGCTCGCGTGTTGCTGCCGGGCGCCCGGGTCACGACGATGCCGCGCCGCAGCGCCTCGGGCACGTCCACGTCGTCGACCCCGACCCCGTGCCGCGCGACGACGCGCAGGCTCGGCACCGCCTCTATCACCGCCGCCGTGACCGGCCCCTGCCGCGACAGGATCGCCACCGCACCGACGCTGCGCGCCAGCGCCGCGATCGCCTCGGGGGTTGGGAATGGGTCCATATAGTGGATGCGAGCGCCCGCGCCCTCGAGCAAAGCCACCGCCTGCGTGGCGAGGCGGGGCGAAGTCATGATGACGTCCATTGGGTAGGCCCTCAGTCCTGGCTACGGCGCTCGTAATGCTTGCTGTAGCGCTCGGTGACCAAATCGGTCTTGACCACGATCGCGACGTCGACCGTGTTGAATTGGCTGTCGATCACCGCGCCGTCGCCGACGAAGCCGCCGAGCCGGAGATAGCCCTTGATCAGTGGCGGCAGCGACTGGTTGGCCTTGCGCGGATCGTAGGCCGCCGGGTCGAGCCGGCGCATGTCGACGTAACGTTCGGGCAACGCCTTCGGCCGCAGGGCCGGCGGTGCCAAGTGATGGCCGTAGAGGTAGGTCAGCTCGGCGGCCAGGAGATCGGGGTCGGTGCCGTTGAGGCTAGCGCAGCCGAACATCAGGTCGATGTTGTTCATCTCGATATAGGCAGCGATCCCGCGCCAGAGCAGCTGCATGACGGCCCGCCCGCGATGGCTGGCATCGACGCAGGAGCGGCCGAGCTCGAGCACGCCGCCGGGAAAATTGGTGATCGCGCGGATGTCGTACTCATCCTCCGAATAAAACCGCCCAACGGCGGCGGCTCCCTCGCGCTGGATGAGGCGATAGGTGCCGACCACGCTTTGCGGGCCTTCGCCCAAAGCGTGATCGATCACCAGGATATGGTCGGCGACCGAGTCCCACGCATCGGTGTCGCGCTGTGACGCCGCGGTGTGCGGCTCGGCGGTGGCACCCATCTCTTCATAGAAGACGCGGTAGCGGAGCGCCTGGGCGGCATCGACCTCATGCGCGGTTGCGGCGATCCGCACGCCGAGGTTGCCGGCCCTGATCTCCCTGAAGCCGGCAGGCTTGTGCCGATGGCGGTGCACGGTCAAGGCAGGCGGGCCGCCGGAGCCGGATGTTGGCTGGGCCGTGCTACGCCGGTGCCGTCATGCCCGAGGTTCGTGGGATCGGAACATTGTTCCGACATCACCAGCCCAGCCACCCCGCACAAGCGCTCGATGCGCGTTTCCATCGGGCTCCTCAACCACATCGTCGGTCCGTTGACGGCGATAGCCGATACCGGCCACGCCTGTCGACTCACCAGCGTCCGGATCAGCCCTGTTCGCGCCGACGAGATGCGCTAACGCGCGCGTGGTTTGGTGCCCAGCCCGATCTTCTTGGCCAGCGACGAGCGGTGCTTGGCATAATTCGGCGCGACCATCGGATAGTCCGACGGCAACTGCCACTTCTCGCGGTATTCGTCGGGTGTCATGTCGTACGAAGTCTTGAGGTGACGCTTGAGCATCTTCAGCTTCTTGCCATCTTCTAGGCAGACGATGTGATCCGGAAAGACGGATTTCCGCACCGGAACGGCCGGAAGTTGCTTCTCCGGAGCGATCTGATCTTTGCCGACGCCGGCAAGGGTCCGATAGACGTCCTGGATCAGGCCGGGAAGCAAATCGGCTCCAATCGCATTGTTGGATACGTGCGCGGACACAATCTGTGCCGTCAACTCTAATACGCCCGCATCACCCAACTCCGCCATACCAACACCCTCCCGAACTCGGCATTAAGTTGATCTATACAACCGCAAACGATCTATCTGCAATCCAAGACCGCGTTTATAATTACAGGATTAGACCATGGACCAAACGCTAACTCCTCATCACCAGGCCGATCGAAGATTAGATATTACCCGCGACCATTGTCCGATGACCTATGTCCGGGTTCGGCTAGCGCTTGATCGCATGAATAGTGGCGAGGTGTTGGAAGTGTCGATGTCCGGAGTTGAGCCGCGGCTTAATGTTCCGCGCTCCGCACTCGATCAGGGACACGCGGTTCTTGCCACGACCGATAGTCCAGACGGCAACACGACGCTTTGGATCAGGAAGAAATAGTGGCCCGCAACACCAGCGCGTCCACGCCGCCGGCATAGTATCCGGCCCGGCGCCCCACTTCGGAAAAGCCGCAAGCGGCATACAGCGCCCGAGCCGGGGCATTGACCTCGGCCACTTCCAGGAACATCGCCGACGCACCATTCGACCCGGCCGTGCGCATCGCCCGCATCATCAGCGCGCGCCCGATCCCGCCGCGCCGGGCGGCCGGATCGACGGCCAAGGTCAGGATCTCGGCTTCGTCCGCAACGGAGCGGGCCAGGATAAAGCCGCCGCGCCCGCTGACGAAGCCGAAGGCGCCGAACAGGCCGAGCTGCAGCGCGATCGCGTCCGCCCCCCAGCGCTCGCCAATGGGAAACGCCGCTCCGTGGATGGCCGCCAGCGCCGGCGCGTAAGCCGCCGTTGCGACCTCCAGCCCGTCGCTCATTCCGGCGCGGGACGCCCTGGCAGGCCGGGGCGCGCTGCGGGAGGGTCCACGTAGATCGGTTGCGCCAGCACGGTCCGCCCCGCCCAGGCGGCGCGTGCGATCCCGACCGGCTCCGGCAATGGTTGCGTCGACAGGCGAACATCCGCGCCACGCGCCGCCAGCGCCTCGCCTGCTGCCAGTGCGGCATCGCCGGCGAGCACAATCGGGCCGGGTGGCATGGGCAAGGCGTCGAGCGCGACGCTTTCGACCGATCCGTCCCGCTCGAGGAACACCCGCCCGCGCTTGCTGTCGATCATTGTCCACAGCGCCGATCCGGCAACGGGCATCATCGCCGTCCCGATCGTGACACCGACGACCGGTGCCCCGGTCGCCAGGCCGACGCCATGCGCCAGTGCAATCGACGCCCGAAGCCCGGTGAAACTGCCGGGACCAACGATTACCGCGACGAGGTCGACCCCGCGCCCGTGTTGGGTGAACAAGTCGTGCAGCAATGCCGGCAAGGCCGCCAGATCGCCTTCGACCCGGCGCTCACCGATAAGCCGATCATCCTCGACCAGCCCGACCGAGCATATGGCCGTCGAAGCATCGAGAGTGAGGATCCGAACCATCGAGCCTGCTTACAGGAGGCGGCACGCCTCGTCGAAGCCGAGCCGGGGAGATCGTTCGCCCGCTTCCGCCGGGTCGCCATGACCCAGGCAGAGCAGGAAATTACTTTTCCATCCCTCGACCGACAGGAATTCTTGGTCAACGCGGTCATTGTCGAAGCCCGACATCGGGCCGCAATCGAGCCCGGCGGCGCGCGCCGCCATGATGAGATAGCCACCCTGGAGCGTGCCATTTCGCGCTGCCGTGGCCACTGCCAGATCATGGTTGTCGGCAAACCAGGAGCGCGCATCGGCCTGCGGATACAGATACGGCAACGACTCGTAGAATTCCGGATCGGTGGCCACGATGGCGATCACCGGCGCGGCCATCGCCTTGTCGACGTTGCCGGCCGATAAAGCCGGCTTCAGCCGTTCCTTTGCCGCAGGGGTGCGCAGGAACAGGATCCGCGCCGGCGAACAGTTCGCCGACGTCGGACCCCACTTCATCAAGTCATAGACCGTCCGCAGTTCGTCATCAGAAACCGGCTGATCAAGCCAGCGGTAATGCGTGCGGGCGGTTCGGAACACCGCGTCCAAACTGTCCGATGAGATCAAAACTCGACCTGCTCCACCGACCGGACCTCGGGAACGTAATGCTTCAGCATGTTCTCGATCCCGTGCTTCAGCGTGGCGCTGGAGGACGGGCAGCCGCTGCAGGCGCCCTGCATGTGCAGGCGGACGATGCCGTCGCGATAACCGCGGAACACGATGTCGCCACCGTCGCCAGCAACAGCCGGGCGCACCCGGGTGTCGAGCAGATCCTTGATCTGGTCGACCACGTCCTGGTCTTCCGGCGAGACGTCCTCGGCGATCTCGGTGCCCGAACCCTCGATCACCGGGCGCTCAGCAACGAAATGCTCCATCAGTGCGCCGAGCACCTGCGGACGCAACGTGGCCCAGTCGGCGAGGTCGGACTTGGTGATCGTCACGAAATCGCCGCCGAGGAACACGCGGGCGACACCGGGAAGCGCGAACATCGCCTGCGCTAGCGGGCTGCGCTCGGCCAAGTCGGGACCGGCGAAGTCGGCGGTGCCGTTCGGCATCACGTCGCGGCCGGGCAGGAACTTAAGCGTGGCCGGGTTGGGGGTGCCCTCGGTCTCGATGAACATGGCTGGAACCTTTCAGAACGTGGCCGACATTTGGCCAGCCGGATCGGCGAAGCAAGAGCGGCGATAATCTATGTGGGCAATGTGCTATGCTCAAACCATGCATCTGTCCCGCCGCGCGCTCTTGGGTGTTCTTGGAACGCTGCCTTTGGCGCGATTGGCACAGGGCGCGCCCGTGCATCGGCTGACGCTGTTGCACATCAACGATTTCCATTCGCGGCACGAGGCGGTCAACGTCCGTGCGCTGTCCTGCGGTGGGGGTGACGGCTGTTTCGGCGGTAGCGCCCGGCTGGCGACCGCCATCCGGATGCAGCGTGCGGCTGCGGAGGCGGATAGCCGCACCGTTCTGCTGCTCGACGGCGGGGACCAGTTCCAGGGCAGCCTGTTCTTCACCAAGTATCGCGGCATGGCCGAACTCGCCGTGCAGCAGGCCAATGGCACCGACGCGATGGGGGTCGGCAATCATGAGTTCGACGGGGGACCCGCCGTGCTCGCGGCCTATGCAGAGGCGGCCGGGTTCCCGCTGGTGACCAGCAACGTCGATGCGTCCGCCGAGCCGGCGCTTGCGGGAAAGCTGCGTCCCTGGGCCGTGCTCGAGCGCGGTGGGCTCAAGATCGGGTTCGTCGGGCTGACGACGCTGGAGACGCCGATCGGGTCATCGCCGGGTCGCAACGTGCGGTTCCTGCCGCCGAAGCCGGCGCTGGCCCGGGCGATCGAGGGCGCGCGGGGCGACGGCGCGCAGCTGGTCGTGCTGCTGTCGCACATGGGGGTGCTGTTCGACCGGGCGCTGGACGTGCCGGGCCCGGCGGTCATCATCGGCGGGCACTCGCACACGCTGCTGTCCAACACCGAGCCCGGCGCGTTCGCCGCCGACGCACAGCCCAATTCGACCGGCGCGCTCATCACCCAGGCTGGCGCCTATGGCCGCTATCTCGGCCGGCTCGACCTCGACCTCGCCGCCGATGGCAGCGTGCTCGCCCATGGCGGCGACTGCGTGCATGTCGGGCTCGACCTGGTCGAGGACCCGGCGGTGTCGGCCATCGTAGCCCGCTTCGCCGCCTCGCTCGACACGTTCCGGAACGAGATCGTCGCCACCTTGCCGGAGCCGCTGGAGCTTTCGACCTGCCGCTTTACCCAGTGCGCCCTGGGCCAGGCCGTTGCCGCCGCGATGCTGGCCACGGCGCATGGCGGTCAGATCGCCATCACCAATGCGGGCGGCATGCGAACCGGTCTGCCGGCCGGTCCGATCAGCCGCGGGCAGATCCTCGAGGCGATGCCCTTCGGCAACACGGTCGCCACGCTGAAGCTGACCGGCGCCGAGGTGGAAGCCGCGGTTCGACACGGGTTGAGCCAGGTCGGGCGCGGCGGCTTTCCGCAATGGGCCGGGTTACGCCTGACCGCCACCGGGCTAGAGACGCCGACAGACACCGGCTGGGCCAGCCTGGACCCGGAGGCGACCTATCTCGTCGTGACCAACAACTTCCTCCGCAACGGCGGTGATGGCTACGTCGTCTTCCGCGACCGCGGCAGGGAGGCTTACGATAACGGGCCAGGCCTGGACGACACGTTCGTCACCGCGCTGAGCCGGCCCTAGGCGCTAGGCTATTCCGCCGCCTGCTTGAGGTTCTGGCGCGTCCGGATGCGGCGAATGCGGCGGGCATCGGCTTCGAGGATACGGAACTCCAGCCCGCTCGGATGGCTCACCACCTCGCCGCGGGTCGGCACCCGTCCGGCAATGGTGAACACCAGCCCACCGACGGTATCGATGTCCGCCGTCCGCTCGTCCTCGGTCAGCACTGGGCCCAACCGCGTTTCGAACGCTTCGATCGACAGGCGGGCATCCAGGTCCAGCGCCCCGTCCGGCCGCTCGACGATCATCGGGCCAGTGACCTCGTCATGCTCGTCGGCGATGTCGCCGACGATCTCCTCCACGAGGTCCTCGATGGTGACTAGGCCGTCGATGCCGCCATACTCGTCGACCACGAGAGCCAGATGCACCCTTGCCTGCCGCATCTGCAGCAGCAGGTCGAGGATTGGTACCTGCGGCGCCACCATCAGCGGCTTGCGCAGGATCGGTTCGAGCTGGAACTGCTCGGGCCGGCCGACATAGCCGAACACGTCCTTGATATGGACCATGCCGACGATCTCATCGAGCTGCTCGCGATACACCGGCAGACGGGAGTGACCCTCGAGCCGGACCTTGGCGAGCAACTGGTCGAGCGACAGGTCGACCGAGATCGCCACGATGTCGGCGCGCGGCACCATGACGTCGTTAGCCGCCCGGCCGCGCAGCCGCAGCACGTTGGCCAGCAGCACCCGCTCCTGCCGGTCCAGTTCCGGCAGCACGCCGTCGGCGTGCACCTGGTCAGCCGATTGCTGAACCAGTTCGGCAATACTGTCGCGCACGTTGTGCTCGGGGCCGCGACGCCCGAGCAGACTCAGCAACCGGGTGACGACGCCGCTGCGGTTGGTCGATTGGCCGCTCATGCTGACCGCCACGGGTTCGGCACGCCGATCTGGTGCAGCAACCGTGCTTCTTCCATCTCCATGCGCCGGGCAAAGCCGGGATCGTCGTGATCGTGCCCGCGCAGGTGCAGGGCGCCGTGCACCACGAGATGGGCGACGTGATGCTGGATCCGCCGTTTCTGCGCGCGGGCCTCCCGCCGCACGACACCGAGCGCCAGGGCGATATCGCCGCTGTCGAAGGTCAGCACGTTGGTGGGCTTGTTGCGACCGCGGTGCCGCGCGTTGAGGCGCTGCACTTCCAGGTCGGAGGTCAGAAGGACGGTGCCGGCCCCGCCGGCGATCTGGGCTGCGCGCCGGGCGATGCGTTCCACCCCCGGTACGAAAACCCGCCATCGCCGATCATCGACGATGACATCCGGCACGAAGTGCCGCGAATCGTCTGGCCCCGCCGTCATGGCGGGGCCGCGTTTACTGTCTGGGTCCATGGTGTTAGAGAGCTGAGTCCTGTTTCGTTTCCTGGCGCGCCTCGGGCCGCGCATCGTTGCGGGCGTCGGTGCGAGCCTGGGTGCGCTGGTCATACGCGTCAACGATGGCGGCGACCAGGGGATGACGCACCACGTCGCGCGTGCCGAAGCGGGTGATGCCGATACCGGGCAAGCCCTCGACCGTGTCGAGCGCGTCCTTGAGGCCGCTGCGCTGGCCCGACGGCAGGTCGATCTGCGTCAGATCGCCGGTGATGACCATGCGGGTGCCCTCACCCATGCGGGTGAGGAACATTTTCATCTGCACCGGTGTGGTGTTCTGCGCTTCGTCGAGGATGACGAAGGCATGCGCCAGCGTGCGGCCACGCATGAAGGCCAGGGGCGCCACTTCGATCTCGCCGGTGCCCATGCGCCGGATGACTTGGTCGCCCGGCATCATGTCGTGCAGCGCGTCGTAGAGCGGCCGCAGATAGGGGTCGACCTTCTCCTTCATATCGCCCGGGAGGAAGCCGAGCCGTTCGCCGGCTTCGACCGCCGGGCGTGACAGGATGATTTTGTCCACCTTGCCGGCCTGCAGCAGCATTACGCCCTGGGCAACGGCCAGGTACGTCTTGCCGGTGCCGGCCGGGCCGATGGCGAACACCATCTCGTTCTTGGCCAGCATCTCCATGTAGCCGGCCTGCTTCGGCGAGCGCGGGCCGACGGCACCGCGCTTGGTCAAGATCGCCGGCATGTCCGCTAGCGGCAGGCGAGGATCGACCACCGTGTCGGCCATGCGGATGGCGGTATCGACGTCGGCGCGGGACAGGCCCTTGCCGGCCTCGAGCCGCTTGTAGAGTGCATTGAGGGTCTGCTCAGCCGCCTGAACCCGGTCCGGATCGCCGTTGATGGCAATACGGTTGCCGCGCGCGGATAACCTTACCTGCAGGCCCTGTTCGAGCCGGACGAGGTTTCGGTCATGGTCACCGAGAAGGAGCGGCAATAGCGCGTTGTCGCCGAATTGCAGGGTCACCGCCTTCTGGGGGCGGTCGGACGCGGGTGCCGAATTGGCGACGAGCATGTTCAAGCGAGCATCTTCTCCAGATCAAGGGTTCCAAGCAGAGAGGTGGTGGTGGCGGCCGCGATTCGCACGTCCGTTTCCGATCCAATTAGCGCGAGCGGACCAGAAACATGCACGGGCTGCAGGTACGGGGTGCGGCCGGAGAGCTGACCCGGCCGACGGCCAGGCCCGGTGAACAACACCGGGAGCACAAGGCCCTCGGTGCGGCGGTTGAACGCCTCTTGCTGGTCGCGCAACAGCGCCAGCAATTCCTGCAACCGGGCATGCTTCACGTCCTCGGGGACATGACCCGGCGCGCCGGCGGCGGGGGTGCCCGGCCGCGACGAATACTTGAAGCTGAATGCCTGCGCGAATTCGACCCGGCGCACCAGCGCCATCGTCGCCTGGAACTCCGCATCGGTCTCGCCGGGGTGGCCCACGATGAAATCCGACGACAGCGCCAGATCCGGCCGGGCGTCCCGGAGCTTGTCGATCAGCCGCAGGTAGTCGTCGGCCGTATGCTTGCGGTTCATCGCCGCCAGCACGCGGTCCGAGCCGGACTGCACCGGCAGATGCAGGAACGGCATCAGCATGGGGATGTCGCGATGCGCGGCGATCAGGCTGTCGCCCATGTCGCGCGGATGCGACGTCGTGTAGCGCAACCGCAGCAGGCCCGGCACGTCGGCCAGGGCGCGGATGAGTTGGGCGAAGTCCCACACGCCGCCATCGGGCGCGGCCCCGTGCCAGGCGTTGACGTTCTGGCCGAGCAACGTCAGTTCGCGCGCGCCACCCGCGACCAACCGCCGGGCTTCGGCGATGACCGACACTGCCGGGCGGCTGCTCTCCGAGCCGCGGGTGTAGGGCACGACGCAGAAGGAGCAGAACTTGTCGCAGCCTTCCTGCACGGTCAGGAACGCCGTCATGCCCTGCGGCGCTACCGTCTCGGGCAGGTGGTCGAACTTGTCCTCGGCCGGGAAGTCCGTCTCGATCACGGCCCCGCCGGCCCGCGCCGCGCGCGCCACCATCTCCGGCAGCTTGTGATAGGTCTGCGGCCCCAGCACGATGTCCACGTACGGCGCCCGTGCCAGGATCATCGCACCCTCGGCCTGCGCCACGCAGCCGGCGACGGCCAGCACCGTCTTGCGCCCCTCCGCCTCGCGCGCCTGCTTGATCACGCGGAGGCGACCGAGTTCGGAGAACACCTTCTCCTCGGCGCGCTCGCGGATGTGGCAGGTGTTGAGGATGATCATATCGGCATTGTCGGGCGTCGGCGTCGGCCGATAGCCGAGCGGCGCCAGGACATCGGTCATCCGGCCGCTGTCATAAACGTTCATCTGACAGCCGTAGGTGATCACGTGCAGAAGCTTGGTCGACCCACTCACGATGAAATTCCGTCCTCTCGCACCGAAGCGCGGTGGATGGGGCGGGCCAGCGTTACGGTCAAGCGATGGTGATTCAGGGGCGTCCAGGCTGGTTAAGGTGATACTACTCTGGGGATATTGGGAGCTTCCGTGTCAAGTGAAAGCGGTGTGGCACTCGCGGCGGGTAAACGACCCCGACGCAAGGCGGCATTTCCGGCTGAAATAATCTGCTGGACCGCCTGTGCGATGGCCTTGCGCGATGGATAATCGGCCGGATCGACCGGGTCGTGCAGCACAACCGTGGCGCGCAGGTGCCGATAGCGGGCCAGACGCCAGAAATGCCCGCCGAGATCCATATCGCCATACCAGGATGATACGGGCCGCGTGCTGCGCCGGGCCGGCAGGTAGTCGAGCCGGTCGAACACCACCGAGACCGGCTGGATCAGCGGCACCGCGTCGTCTCCCACGCGTTCGGCAACCGCGAAGAACGGCGAGCGGAACGGCAGCACCCGCGTGCCGTCCGAGCTGGTGCCTTCCGGGAACAGGATCAGGTCGTCGCCGGCCAGCAGACGCGCGCGCATGGAATCGCGCTCCCGCCCGGTCTCGCTCGCACGCCGGCTGACGAACACCGTGCGCCCCAACCGCGCCACTGTCCGCACCACCGGCCAGGTGCCGACCTCCGCCTTGGCCACGAAACACGCTTCCAGCGTTCCGCCCAGCACCGGCACGTCCAGCCACGAAGTATGATTGCAGGCGAACAACACCGGCCGCCTGCTCTCGGCCACGTGCCCCACGACCCGGCGCTCCACGCCTAACACCCGGCAGATCCCCGCCCAATAGATTCGCGCGAACCATCGCTTGCCGTCGCCGGGAATGATCAGCAGCACCGATTGCACCGCCATGCTCGGCAGCGTCCACCCCAGCGCCAGTAGCACTCGCCGCAACCAGCGCAGCCGTTGCACGAAGGGTGGCGCCGGCACCCATTCCCGCGCGGGATGTGGGCTGGCGGCGTTCCGATTCAGCGGCGGCGATCGGCGCGACATGTCCATCCTACCGACTTATCAAGCCGCCCCATCCCGAACAATGTTCACCCTGCTTGAAGCAGTTCTGGATACTGCGTAGAGCCTTGAAGGGTATGTCAAAATCGACGTCTTCTTTGCGACTGGCCGCGCTGGTGCTCGTTGCCGCCACGATCGTCAGCCCCGAGTTCGGTCTCGCGGCCGATCCGCAGCCTTATGCCGTCAATCTGCCGAGCACCGGCGAACCGGGTCTCGACGCAGCGCTGCGGGCCAGTTCCGTCCTGATCAGCTTGCGCGAAAAGGCGCCGGTGGGTCCGTTCGCGCTCATCACGCGCGCACGCGAAGACCGCGGACGGCTCGCAGCCGCGCTCGACAGCTTCGGCTATTACGGCAGCAAGATCTCCGTCGACATCGCCGGCCGGTCGATCGACGACGCGGCGCTGCCGACCGCCCTCGATACCGCCACCGCCGAGGTTCCGGTCACGATCCACATCGACAAGGGGCCGTTGTTCCGCTTGCGCCGGGTCGGGCTCACCGGGCAGCCGGACCCGGTCGCCGAGCAGGCGCTGAAGCTCAAGCCCGGTGATCCTGCCGTAGCCACGGACGTGCTGGCAGCACAGGGCCGTATGCTGGAGGCGCTCCGCGACGACGGCCATGCGCTCGCCAAGGTCGATACGCCGGTGGCCGTGCTGGTGCCGCCGGCCACCGGGCTGGACGTCAGCTACGCGGTTCAGCCCGGCCCGCGCGTGGATCTCGGGCCTATCACCATCGAGGGCCTCGACCGCGTCCACGAGAGCTACGTCCGCCGCCGGCTGCTGCTGCACGCCGGCGAGCGCTTCGACCCGCGCAAGATCGACAAGGCCCGCGAGGACTTGGCCGCGGCCGGCGTGTTCTCCGCCGTGACGGTGGATGCGCCCGACCACGTGGACGCCGATGGCCAGTTGCCGCTCACGGTCCGGCTGGTCGAGCGCAAGCGGCACGTGCTGGGTGCGACGGCCGCCTACTCGACCGATCTCGGCGCCAGCGCCGGCGTCACCTGGTCGCACCGCAACCTGTTCGGCAATGCGGAACGGCTCGACCTCGGCGCCGCCGTGACGCAACTCGGGGCCACCGCCTCGCGCCGACCAGGCTACGACGTGACGGCGACGCTGACGCAGCCCGACATCTTCGTGCGCGACCTGGACCTGATCTATCGCCTGGAGGGCATCAAGGAGAGCCTCGACGCCTATGACCGCACCGCCATCCTTGGCGGCGTTTCGGTGCGACGCCGGTTCTCGACCGAGTTCTCGCTAACTGCCGGGCTGCAGGCGCAGCAATCCAAGGTGACGCAAGAAGGCGTCACCCGCGACTACACGCTGCTGCAGCTGCCCGTCACCGCGACCTACGACACCACCGGCGCGGACGGCTTGCTCGACGCGACGCATGGCATCAAGGCGACCGGCGCCATCACGCCGTCGGCCTCGCTGCAGGCGCCCGGCGCCCAGTTCGTCATCCTGCAGGCGAGCGGCTCGACCTATTTCGATTTCGGCTCCAACGGCCGCAGCATCCTCGCCCTGCGCGCCATCCTTGCCTCGGTCCAGGGTGCGACGACGTTCGAGCTGCCGCCCGACCAGCGGCTGTATGCCGGCGGCAGCGCCACCGTACGGGGCTACAAATACCAGTCCGTCGGTCCAAAATTCCCCGATAATCGGCCGATCGGCGGCACCTCGCTGGGCGCGGCGACTGTCGAGTTCCGGCAGCGGTTCCTGTCCAGCTTCGGTGCCGCCGTGTTCCTCGATGCCGGCGAGGCGTCGGCCACCAGCGCGCCGTTCAGCGGCAACTTGCGCATGGGGGCCGGGGCCGGCATCCGCTACTATACGCCGTTCGGCCCCATCCGCGCCGACATCGCCGTTCCGCTCAACAAGCAGCGTGGCGATGACGGGTTCGAAATCTACGTCGGCATAGGGCAGGCTTTCTGATGCGATACAGGATCGTCGTCCTCGCCGCCGCCGTCGCGCTGCCGGCGCTTTCGACCGAAGCGCATGCCGCGTTCGGCCTTCCGGGGCCGACGCAGCTGATCCTCGACCTCGTCGGCAAGATCACCGGCGGCGCCGTCAGCGCGACCGGCGTGACCGGCTGGCCGAACGACCTGCACGTCGATCGCCTCGAGCTGCGCGACACCGAGGGCGCCTGGCTGGTGGCCGAGGACGTCCAGCTCAAATGGCATCCGTATCTGCTGGCGACCAAGGACGTCGCGATCGATAGTGTCACGGCTCGGCTTCTCAGCCTCCCGCGCCTCCAGGCGGCCAGCCCCAACCCGGCGCCACCGTCCGACGAACCGGCCTCGCTGCCGGTCAAGATCGACGTGAAATCGCTGCACGTGGACCGGGTCGAGATCGGCACCCCCGTCATCGGCGCCGCGGCCGCTTTCTCGCTCGACGGCAGCCTGGCGCTGCCCACGTTGCTGACGCCCAAGGCGAACCTCCATGCCGTCCGCCTCGACGGCCCCGGCGGCGAATACAAGGTCGATGGCGTGGTCACCGACACCAGCATCGACGCCACGATCGCCATTGCCGAACCGCCACATGGGTTCATCGCCGACATCGCCAAATTGCCGGACCTTGGCGCGCTCGACGTCGATGCGGCGGTGGCCGGGCCGCGAACCGGCCTGGCGACCAAGCTGACGCTCGGAGCCGGCCCGCTGCACGCTGCCGCCAACGGCACCGTTAATCTCACCGGCGAGACGCTCGACCTGCACGTGACGGGTAACGCTCCCGCCATGAAGCCGGCACCCGAGATCTCCTGGCAGTCGGTCGTGCTCAACGCGACCGTGAAAGGCGCCTTCACCAAGCCCGATGCGTCCGGCCATTTCGCGATCGACCAGCTTGCCGCGGCAGGAGCCACCGTGCGTCAGCTCACCGCCGACCTGTCCGGCAATGCGGGCCAGGTGACGGTTCACGCCGCTGCCGCCGGGCTGCAGGCGCCGCTGCCCAACCCCGACTTCTTCGCCGCCGCCCCGCTCACGCTGGACGTCACCGCCCATCTCGATGACCCCGTCCGCCCCGTCGACTTCACACTCGCCCATCCGCTGCTCAGCGCCACCGGCCATGGCGAGACGGCCGGAGCGCCCAAGGGATCGATGGACCTCAGCGTGCCGCAACTGGAGCCGTTCGCCCGCATGGGCGGCGTCGACCTTCGTGGCCGCACGGCGCTGCACCTCGACGCGGCCCAGGGCGCGGACGGCACCGCGACGCTGACCGGCACCGGCACGCTCGGCATCACCGGCGGCCAGGCGCCCATCCCGGGCCTGATCGGCGAGAACGCCACGGTCGCGCTCGCCATGCAGCAGCACGGCCAGGACCTGACCGTCAGCCGCCTGACGCTGGATGGCCGCACCGTTCAGCTGGCGATCAACGGCAGCCAGCAGGCGGGCAAGCTCGCCGGCACGGTCAAGGCGGCGGTCTCCGACCTTAGCGTTCTGGCCGCCACGCTGGTCGGTAACGTCGCCGCCACGGTTGATCTCTCGGGTACCGCGTCCGACCTGGCCGTGACAGCGCATGCGCAGGGCGAGGTCGGCGCACCCGGCGTGCCCCGCGGTCCCGTGACCGTCGATATCGCCGCCAAGGGTTCGCCGAGCACCCCGTCCGGCACTATGAAGGCGGAAGGTCGCCTGGCCGGGGCGCCGCTACAGCTGGCGCTCGTGGCCCGCCGCGCTGACGACGGCACCGTGAAGGCGACCATCGACCGTGCCGATTGGCGCAGCCTGCATGCCGACGGCGCGCTGCAGCTGGCGCCCGGCACCACGCTGCCGACCGGGCGGGTGGTGCTGAAGATGGGCCAGCTCGGCGATTTGCAGCCCTTCGTCGGTCAGCCATTGACCGGCGCGGTGAACGCCACGCTCGAACTGGTGCCCAACGAAATCCGCCTGCAGGCGGACGCGACCAACGCCGGCGCAGCGGGCTCGCGGGTCGGCGCGGCCAAGATCGACGCCCGGGTCCGCGACCCGCTCGGCGCCCGCATCGTTACCGCCGACGCGAACCTGTCCGGCATCGACGCCAGCGGGACCACCGGTTCGGCCAAGATCGGCGTCACCGGGCCGCAGACCGCGTTGGCGATCAAGAGCGATGCATCGCTGACCGTCTCTGGCACGCCGGCCAAGATCGTGGCGGCCGCGCTGCTCGACGTGCCGGCGAAGACCGTCCGGCTCGACACGCTGCAGGTCGCTGCCAAGGAGCAGACAGCCCGCCTGCTCACCCCTGCCACCGTCAAGTTCGGTGGCCCGGTTTCGGTCGACCGGCTGCGCGTCGGCTTGCAGAGCGCCGTTCTGGACGTCGCCGGCCAACTCTCGCCCCGCCTGGACGCGACCGTGACGTTGCGCGCGCCAGCCAGCCTGGCCGCCATCGCGTCGCCCGACCTCAAGCTCGCCGGCACCGTCGCGCTCGATGCCAGGCTGACCGGCACGCCGGCGCTACCCGGCGGCACCGTCAGGCTCAATCTGGCCGGCATACAGATGCTGACCGGGCCGGGCCGGGCGATCCCGCCGGCGAACCTGGTCGCGACCGCCAACCTGGCTGGCAAGACCGCGCAGATCGACGGGCGGCTGACGGCCGGGTCCGCCCAGCTCAACCTTGCCGGTCAGGCTCCGCTCGGCACCGGCCCGCTGGCGTTGCGCGCCACCGGCGGGCTCGATCTGACGCTGCTGGACCCGATTCTCACCGCCAACGGCCGCCGTGCCCGCGGCCGCGTCACGCTGGACGGCACGGTAAGCGGCACCACCAGCCGGCCGCAGGTCGCCGGCGCGCTGCAGTTGGCCAATGGCGAGGTGCAGGACTTCACCCAGGGCCTGCGTATCCGCGACATCGCTGCCACCATCCGGGGTGAAGGAGACACCGTCCGCATCGTCTCGCTGACCGGCAAGGCCGGACAAGGCACCATCGCGGCCAGCGGCACGATCGGCGTCACGGCACCGGGCCTGCCAGTCGACATCGGCATCAAGGCGCAGAATGCGCGGCCGATCAGCTCCGACCTGCTGCGGCTTTCGGCCGATGCGGACCTTACCGTGCGCGGCAAGGTGCAGGGCGATCTTCAGGCGGCCGGGCGCGTGCTAATTCGCCAGGCGGAAATCCAAATCCCGGCCGGGCTGCCGCCCTCGGTCGTGACGCTCAACGTGATCCGCCCCGGGCAGAAGCCGGTGGCCGCCCCCACCGGCCCGGCGCCCAGCATCGGCCTCGACCTCGCCATTAGCGCGCCGGGCCAAATCTTCCTGCGCGGCCGCGGCGTCGATGCCGAACTCTCCGGCGATCTGCGCGTCCGCGGCAGCGCCTCCAAGCCGCAGGTCTCGGGCGGGTTCGACATGCGTCGCGGCGCCGTCAGCCTGGCCGGCACGACCTTGTCGTTCACCCATGGCCGGGTCGGCTTCGACGGCACCGGCACTGGCGGCAAGATCGACCCCACGCTGGACTTCATCGCCGAATCCAGCACCACCAGCGTCACCGCCACGCTCACCATCGGCGGTTACGCCAGCGCACCGACCATCAAGCTGACCAGCACCCCGCCGCTGCCGCAGGACGAGGTGCTGTCCTATCTGCTGTTCCGCCGCAGCCTGAAGGAGATCGGACCGTTCCAGATCGCCTCCATCGCCGCCTCCTTGGCCGAGCTGACCGGGGTGGGCGGCGGCGGCAACCCGCTCGATGCGGTGCGCAACGGCCTCGGCCTGGACCGGTTGAGCGTCGGTGGTGGTTCGGGAGCATCGTCCGGTGCGTCGGTCGAGGCCGGGCGCTACATCGCCAATGGCGTCTATCTCGGCGCCAAACAGGGGGCCGGTGGCGATAGCGGCGGTACCGGCGCCACCTTGCAGATCGACATCACCCGCGGGCTCAAGCTCGAGACCGACGTCGGCAGCGGCAAGGGCGGCAACTCTGTGGGCCTGACCTATCAATACGAGTATTAGGAACTCATGCTCCGCTCGATGATCCGCCCCTTGGCCGTCCTGCTCCTCGTCTCCACC
This sequence comes from uncultured Acetobacteraceae bacterium, assembly GCA_964613945.1. Lineage (GTDB taxonomy): Bacteria > Pseudomonadota > Alphaproteobacteria > Acetobacterales > Acetobacteraceae > JAVVHH01. Next base: position 33,093 of record CAZTJC010000015.1, on the reverse strand, counting down.
AGCGTCGCGGCACAGCCGGCTGTGGGTGCCGACAAGACGACCGCCCAATCCATCACGACGGCCGCCGGACCGATCGCCTTCGACGCCACCGTGGCCACGATGAAACTGGCGGATCCCAAAGGCGCCACACAGGCCGAGATCGTCACCACCGCGTTCCTGCGCAAAGGCGGAGATGTCCACCGCCCCATCACCTTCGCAGTCAATGGCGGCCCGGGCGCATCGTCCGCCTGGCTCGACTTCGGCGCCATCGGTCCCTGGCGCGTCCCGTTCGGCAACCCGGTCATCCCCAGCGCGTCACCCGGCATCGTCGATAATGCCGACACCTGGCTCGACCAGACCGACCTCGTCTTCATCGACCCGCCCGGCACTGGCTACAGCCGCATTACTGGCGGCGACGAGGCACGGCGCCAGTTCCTTTCCGTCGACGGCGACATCGACACGCTCGCCGTCGTGATGCGCCGTTGGCTCGAGGCCAACGGACGGCTGCTGTCGCCCAAGTTCATCGTCGGCGAGAGCTATGGCGGCTTCCGCGGCCCGAAGCTGGCGCGGGCACTGCTCGACAAGCAGGGGATCGGCATCGCCGGGCTGTTCCTGCTCTCCCCGGTGCTGGACTTCAACGGCCGCGACGCGCCCTGGAACCCGTTCCGCTACGTTGTGACCCTGCCCAGCATGGCCGCCGCCTACCGCAACGCGCAGAACCGGAGCGACGTCGCCGATGTCGAAACCTACGCGACCGGCGATTTCCTGGCCGACCTGATCCGCGGCGAGGCCGACACGGCCGCCATTGAGCGCCTCGGCACTCGCGTCGCCGCGGTCACCGGGCTGGACCCGGCGCTCGTGCAGCGACGCATGGGCCGCATCGGGCTGTCCACCTTTCTGCGGGACCGGGCTCCAGGCCGGGTCGATTCGCCCTATGACGCGACGGTGAGTGCAGCCGATCCCTTCCCGGCCGCCGCCAACGACAACTCGCCGGACGCCATCCTCGACGGGCTCCGCGGCCCTGTTACCACGGCGGCACTGTCCATCTACCGCGACCGGCTCGAGTGGCAGCCGGAGGGCGCTCCGAACCGACAATACGAGCTGCTGAACGAACGGATCGCCCATGACTGGGATTATGGCCGCCGCATGACCCGGCCCGATGCCTACACCGATCTGCGCCAATATCTCGCGCTCGATCCGGCCGCCCGTGTCGTCGTCGCCCACGGGCTCTACGACCTCGTTACGCCCTACTTCGCCGACGCGCTGCTGCTTCGCCAGACGCCGGACTACAACGGCGCGCATCAATTGACGCTGACCACCTATGCCGGCGGGCACATGTTCTACTCGCGCGACGCTTCCCGCGCCGCGCTGCATCGCGATGCCGTCACCTTCTTTACCGGAACCCACCCGTGAGACACTTGTCGTTCGCCGCCCTGCTGATGCTCACCGCTTGCGGCTATCGGCCACCGGCGCGCGTGGACACGTCAAACCCGGTCTACGTCGCAGATCGCGACGCCTGCCGGAGCAAGTCGACCACTGAGGTGAACCAACATAACGCCAAGACCGGCCTGGCCTGGTTCAGCTCGCCGGTGCGTCGGTGGAGCCAGATCAGCGACGCGACCCAGTCCTGCATGGCCGATCACGGTTACGGCCGTCTCCGCTGGTGCACCGCCGAGGAACTCCAGAGCGGCAACCGGCAGGGCAACGTCATCGTCACGTCGTCGGGTGTGCAGTGCTCCGATCCGCCAACAGCACGTCCAGCCGATACTTCTCCGCCCGCACCTGCGTCAGCGGCGAAAGCCGCGAAGCGGACGCCGAAATAAACAATTCCGCCGCCTCGTCCCCGGTGCAGGCCCCGTCCGTCGGCCCGAACCAGTTGACCAGCGCGACGACACCGCCCGGGCCCAGGCTCCTCACCGTGTGTTCCGCGACCCGGCGGATGCCGTCGAGGCCGAGATAATACAGCACTTCTGAAAACAGGATCAGGTCGAACTGTCCTTCCGGCCAGGTCGACCTGAGGTCCATGTTCTCGAACTTCACCCCTGGGCAACGTTCCCGCGCTTGCTTCAATGCAATGTCGGAGACGTCGACCCCGAGCAGGCTGTCGCAGCGCTCCGCCAACTGCTTGGTGAGCACGCCGATGCTGCACCCGATCTCGAAGCCGCTGACGAACCGACGTTCCGGCAGCGCCGCGAGTGTGGCGGCATACTTGTCGCGCTCATAGTCGCTGGTGGCAAACTTCCAGGGGTCGGGGTCCCTGGCATATAGCTGCTCGAAATAACCGGGGTCGGCATAGCCGGGTTCCGACATCAGGCGGCTGCCCGGATCGCGACGGCACGGACCTTGTCGTCAACCAGAGCATCGAACGTCGTGAAGTTCTTCTCGAAGCGGGCGGCCAAATCGGTGGCGGCCTTGTCGTAGGCCGCCGTGTCGGACCAGGCCGACCGGGGATCGAGCACCTCGTTCGGGATGCCCGGGACGTCTTGCGGGAACATCAGGCCGAAGAAACGGTCGCGCTCGAACCGCGCATCCTTGAGGCTGCCGTCCAGCACCGCCGCCAGCAACGCCCGCGTGTGCTGGATGCTCATGCGCTTGCCGGTGCCGTAGGCGCCACCAGTCCATCCGGTATTGACCAGCCAGCAATCGGCCCCGTGCTTGCGCACCAGTTCGGCCAGCATCTTGCCATACACTTCCGGCCGGCGCGGGATGAACGGTGCCCCGAAGCAAGTGCTGAACGTGGCTTGCGGCTCCTTGCCCATGCCCTTCTCGGTGCCGGCGACCTTGGCGGTGTAGCCCGACAGGAAATGATACATCGCCTGGGCTTCCGACAGCTTGCTGATCGGCGGCAGCACGCCGAACGCATCGGCGGTGAGCATCACGACGTTCTTCGGATGCCCGGCCCGGCCCGTCAGGTCGCAGTTTGGGATGAATTCGATCGGGTAGCAGGACCGCGTGTTCTCAGTCAGCGACCCGTCGGTGAGGTCCAGCCTGCCCTGCTCGTCGGCGACGACGTTCTCCAGCACGGTGCCGAACCGATGTGTGGCGGCATAGATTTCCGGCTCCGCCTCGGCGCTCAGGTTGATGACCTTGGCGTAGCAGCCGCCTTCGAAGTTGAAGATCCCGTCCGGGCCCCAACCATGCTCGTCGTCGCCGATCAGCGGCCGATTCGGGTCGGAGGACAGCGTCGTCTTGCCGGTGCCCGACAACCCGAAGAACAGCGCCACGTCACCCTGCTTGCCGTCGGCGCCGCGCGCGACATTGGCGCTGCAGTGCATGGGCAACACGCCCTCCTCCGGCAGCTTCCAGTTCATCACGCCGAAGATCGACTTCTTGATCTCGCCGCCATACTCGCTGCCGGCAATGCAGATCACCTTCTGGGTGAACGACACGGCGATGGCGGTGGTGGAGCGCACGCCGTCGGTCGCCGGGTCCGCCTGCAGGTTCGGCGCGTGGAGGATGACCCAGTCCGGTTCGAATCCGACAAGCTCTTCGGCCGTGGGCCGGATGAACATGTTACGGGCGAACAGGGTGTGCCACGCCTCCGTGCTGACCAGGCGGACGCGGACGCGGTAGGCCGGATCGGCCCCGGCATACAGATCCTGTGTGAACAGCTCGCGACCCTGCAGATAGGAGAGGATGCGGCCGCGCAGGATCTCAAACTTCGCCGGGTCGAGCTTCTGATTGCCCATCCGCCACCAGACGTCAGCTTCGATCTCCGGATCGGCGACGGTGAACTTGTCCTGCACCGAGCGCCCGGTATGCACTCCAGTCTTCACCAGCAGGGCGCCATCGCTGGACAGCCGCCCCTCCTCGCGCCGCAACGCCTCCGTGACCAGCTGCGATGCGGAAAGGTTGGCGAATACCGGACTGGTCGTGGACACTCCCGTGCGGTGCAGCGCGCGCGTCGTGTCGTGATCGGCAAGAGGACGTAACGGGCTCAATCGGATGCTCCTGCGTCGATCGCGTGTTTAACACGAATTATGAAACGTTGCCGATCTACATAATGATCAGCCCGGCCCCGGTCCAGCCCGGCCCTACTTCCGCGCCCAGGCGGCGAGCCGGACGAGTTCGCTCCGCACCGCTCCCGGATCGGCAACGGGCGCCGCCCAGGCAACCCGCACCACCGCCTCCTTCCGCGCGAGATCGCAGCCGTCGACGTCGCACGTCACCATGCGCCAGCCGGTGCCAGATGCGCCGTGTGCGGTTGCGATGGCATCCATCGCCTCGGCATGATCGTCGTTGCAGTGCTCGATCACGCGGCTCTCGGCTGCGCCCAACGCGGTCACGGCCGCTGCCTCGGCCGCCAGTTGCGTCGGTCCGAATCGATGCGCGCTGGCGAACCCGCCGACGAACTGACCGATCTCGCCGCGGAACCGCCATAGCTGGAAGTCGCCAAGATCGGCGTAGAAGGCGGCATAGGGATGCAGCGCGACCCAACGTGCCTTGAGCGCCGGATCGGGCTCTGGCGTGGCAGTGCCGCTCAAGCTGAGCCGTGGCGCCGTCTGTGGATTGGGGCTGGTCGGAGTGCCCATCACCATGACCGAGCAGCGCGGCTCGGCCCGAAGATGACGCGTGTGCGGCGACAGACCCGAGAGCAGCATCAGCAGGGATCGATCCGGGGCCGAGGCCGGCGTAATGAGCGAGGCGAAGGGTTGTCCATCGGCCACCGTGGCGATCGTCGCGGCCCGGCTTGCGCGTAGAAGTTTGATCGCCGCCCAAGCCGCGTCCGATTTCGCGTTATCTTCCACCGAGTTCACTCCATTGCGCCACAATCTTGCGCTACGAGGGGACACCGAAGCCAAGGTCAAGGTCATGAAGCAAACGATCGCGCTCGTCGACGACGACCGGAACATCCTCACTTCCGTCGCAATGACGCTCGAGCAGGAAGGTTTTCTCGTCCGCACCTACACGGATGGCGAGAGCGCCCTGCAAGGAATAACGGCCAAGCCGGTCGACCTGGCCGTGCTCGACATCAAAATGCCGCGCATGGACGGCATGGAATTGCTGCAACGCCTGCGCACCCGCAGCGCCTTGCCGGTCATCTTCCTCACCAGCAAGGACGAGGAAGTCGACGAGTTGATGGGCCTGCGCCTCGGCGCGGACGACTACATCACCAAGCCGTTCAGCCAACGCTTGCTGATCGAGCGCATCCGCGCCCTGCTCCGCCGCAACGACGCTAGCCGGGCCGAAGGCTCCGGCGCGGCACCGGGGGGTGTGATGGTGCGCGGCGAGCTGACGCTCGACGAGACCAAGCATCAATGTCTCTGGCACGGGAACGACATCCAACTGACGGTGACGGAGTTCCTGCTCGTCAAAGCCCTGGCCGCACGACCTGGCATGGTGAAGTCGCGCGACCAGCTGATCGACGCTGCTTACGGCGACAACATCTATGTCGACGACCGCACCATCGACAGCCACATCAAGCGTGTGCGCAAGAAATTCCGCACTAGCGACGACAATTTCGATCACATCGAGACGCTCTACGGCATCGGCTACCGCTACAAAGACCACTGAGCGCATCATGCCCGATAGCGGCTACAATCCTCCCATCATCGACACCCAGCGCACGACACCGCGACACTGGGTGTCGCCGCTGCTGCGTCGGATCCTGCTCGTCAACGCACTGCCGCTCGTGCTGCTGGTCGCTGCCGTGCTCTACCTAGATCAGTTCCAGGCCGGGTTGCTCGAGGCCGAAGTGCAGGCGTTGCGGGAACAGGCGCGCATCTATGGCGGTGCGCTCGGCGAAAGCGCCGTCCGCGAGGCCGACGGAGACAACCCACAGCTCCAGCCCGACCTCGCCCGCCCGCTGCTGCGCCGCCTTACCGAGCCGACCCCCAACGCTCAGGCCCGGCTCTACGCTCCCGACGGCCAGCTCATCGCCGACAGCCGCGTGCGTGAGGGCACAGGCGGCGCCGTGGTCACCACCCCGCTGCCGCCGGCCGTCGACCGTGGGCCGGTGCTCGGCACCATCGGGTCGATCTACGACCGGCTGCTTTCCATCCTTCCACGGCCTGCTCATGGCCCGGTCGTAGAGGTAAGCCAGAACGGCGCTGGGGCGGAGTGGCAGCCCAACGTGCGCGAAGAACTCCGCATGACCGGCTCCACGGCGGGTCGCGAGATGCCGCCCTATATCCGCCGCACGCCGGACGATCGCCTGCTGGTCACCGTCGCCGAGCCGGTGCAGCGTGCCCGCCAGGTCATCGGCATCGTGCTACTGACCCGCGATGCGCGCGAGGTCGATGACAGCGTCCTTGCAGTCCGCGTCAGCATCCTGGGCCTGTTCGCCCTCGCCTTCGTCCTCACCGTGGCGCTCTCGCTCTATCTCTCCCGCACCATCGCTCGCCCGATCCTCCGCCTGGCCGAAGCGGCACACGATATGCGCGAAGGCAAGGGACGCGCCGGTAGTGTGCCCGAGACGCTGCTGCATCGCTCCGACGAGGTCGGCGAACTGGCGATTGCGCTCGCCGAGAGCGCCGGTGCGTTGTGGCACCGCATGGATGCCACCGAGCGCTTCGCGGCCGATGTCGCGCACGAGATCAAGAACCCGCTCAGTTCCATCCGCAGCGCCATAGAAACCCTTCGTCGCATTGAGGACCCGGCACAGCAACGGCGCCTGCTGTCCATCATCTCCGAAGACGTCATCCGCCTCGATCGCTTGATCAGCGACATCAGCGACGCCAGTCGGGTCGATGCCGAACTCTCCCGCGCCGCGCCGGAGGCCATGGACGTCGTGCCGCTACTGTCGACGCTGGCTGAAATCCACGACGCGACCCGCAAGGACACGGATCCGTTGATGCTGCTCGACTTGCCGCAAACGCCGCTGAAGGTGCTTGCCGTCGAGGGACGGCTTGTCCAGGTCCTGCGCAATCTCATTGGCAACGCCAGCAGCTTCTCTCCCCCTGGCGGCTCCATCCGCGTCCGCGCCTCAGATGCCGGCAACACGATCGAGATCGCGGTGGAGGATGAAGGGCCTGGCATTCCCGCCGGCAAGCTGGAGCATGTCTTCGACCGCTTTTATTCCGAGCGCCCCGCCGGCGAGCAATTCGGTCAACACTCCGGGCTAGGCCTGTCGATTAGCCGACAAATCGTCGAAGCGCTGAAGGGTAAAATCGGTGCCGAGAACCGCAGTGATGAGAGTGGCCGCGTAGTTGGCGCCCGCTTCATTGTTAGGCTGCCAAGGGCTGCTTGAGAGGCGTTTGTTTCACGTGAAACACTAGAAAAACTGCACGCTTCCCTTTCGGGCCAAAGCAGATCACAACAGCGTTGGAGATGCTCATCCATGCCAGTTGTGCCGCCCGTGATGGCAGCGGAGTTTTACTTACCGGAGTGCCTGGTTCGGGCAAATCCGATCTTTTGCTGCGCCTTATCGATCGCGGCTACAGCCTCGTTGCCGACGACCAGGTGGAGATCAGCGACGGCGTCGCGCGCGCGCCTACTGCTTTGCAAGGATTGCTCGAAATTCGTGGCCTCGGCATCGTCCGGCTCCCGCACAGCGCACCAGTGCCGCTCATCCTCGAAGTCGAGCTTGCCCGCCCTGATCGCCTGCCGCACCCGCGCACCGGTGCTTTCGGCTGCCCAATGGTGACCATCGATCCAAGCCAGGCCTCAGCTGTCAAACGCCTGGATATGGCGCTCGACTGTGCGCTGGGCCGGGTTGTGCAACACACCGGGGCCTTTACTTCATGGTGAAGCGCCTCGTGGTCGTCACCGGGCTTTCCGGCGCCGGCAAGGCCTCGATCCTGCGTGCCCTCGAGGACATCGGCTACAACGCCATTGATAATCCGCCGCTGACCCTGCTGGAGACGCTGGTTTCCCGCGCCGAGCAACCCACTGCCATTGGCCTGGACTGCCGAAGCCGCGGCTTTGATGCCGAACAGGTGCGCCACATCGTCGCGCGTGTCCGCGAAACGCCCGAGATCCGCGTCGATCTCGTCTATGCCTGGGCCGAAGAAGCCGTGCTCCTTCGCCGCTTCACCGAGACCCGGCGGCGGCATCCGCTCTCACCGCAAGGCCGGGTCATCGACGGAATCAGCGCCGAGGAGGTGGCGACCGCGCCGCTGCGGCTGGACGCCGACCTGGTGCTCGATACATCCGAATTGCCGCTTGCCGAACTTCGCCGCCGCATCGAGCAACGGTTCGGCCCTGGCCTCGCCGAAGACGGCAGCGTGCCGGGCATGACCCTTGCCATCCTGTCCTTCGCATTCCCCGCGGGTCTGCCGCGCGAGGCCGACATGGTATTCGATGCCAGATTTCTTCGTAATCCGCATTACGACCCTATATTACGCCCGCGGACAGGAATGGATCGCGACGTCGGCGCTTACGTAGAAGCCGATCCAGACTTTGAGCGCTTCTTTCTTGGAATACAGTCGCTGCTGACCTTAGTCGTGCCGCGCTTCATCCAAGAGGGAAAGAAATATGCCACAATCGGAATTGGCTGCACCGGCGGCCGCCACCGTTCCGTGCATATTGCGGAGCGATTGACCCGTGAGCTGAAGGCGAACAGGAAGTTGGGTATGGAAGCGTTACAGGTCACCGTGTCGCATCGCGAGTTGGAGCGTCTCGCGCCAATTCGCGCCATGGCCAAGGCCGCCGAAAGCGGTCACGGCCTGTAAATGATCGGCCTCGTCCTCGTCACCCATGGTCGGCTCGCCGATGAACTCCGCTCCGCGATGGAGCACGTCGTCGGCGCGCAACGCAACGTCGGCACCGTCTGCATCGGCCCGGATGACGACATGGAAAGCCGCCGCACCGAGATTAGCACCCTCATCGAGCAGGTCGACACCGGCGACGGCGTCGTGCTCTTGACCGACATGTTCGGCGGCACTCCAAGCAATCTGGCGATCTCCATGATGAGCCGTGATGGCGTGGAGGTGCTGTCCGGCGTCAACCTTCCTATGCTGGTGAAACTGGCCAAAGTACGGTCCGCGCAGACCCTGGTCGAATGCGTGGAATGTGCCCAGGCCGCCGGGCGTAAATACATCGCCGCCGCGTCCCATGTTCTCCCGCACTGCCCCAAGGCCGCCTGCGGATGAGCGAGCCCGTCCCGGAGGCGAGCGCTACCGCACTGACCCGCACCGTTCAGATCGTTAACCGTAGGGGCCTTCACGCCCGCGCGGCGGCCAAATTTGTCACCACGGCAGAACGCTTCGGCGCCTCGGTGGAAGTGGTCCGCGACGGCCAGAGTGTGTCAGCCCGGTCCATCATGGGACTTATGATGCTCGGTGCCGGCAAGGGATCGTCCATCATGCTTCAAGCCGATGGCTGGGACGCCAAGGAAGCTCTCGACGCCCTCGCGGCACTCGTCGAAGTCGGCTTCAATGAGCAGGATTGAGCCTGGCGAGACCGCACCGCCGGAGCATTCTGAGCAGCTTGGCGAACAGCGCCTCATTGGCCTGCCTGCCTGTGCAGGCGTGGCAATCGGGCCGATCTTCCGCGCCGTGGAGCCACAGGCCCAGGTAACGCGTAGCCGCATCCACGCTGCCGACATTGCCGGAGAAATCGCCCGCTTCGAAGCCGCGATCCTGCAATCCCGACGTCAGCTGCTGAAGCTGCGCGGGCGCCTTTCCGTTCTGCCCGAGGAAAGCCAGGGCGAGATCGCACCACTCCTCGATGCTTATTTGCAGATGCTGGGGCCGTCGAGGCTCATTCGTGGCGTTCGGCAACGAGTGACCGACCGGCTGGTCTCGGCCGAAAGCGCCGTCATGGAGGAGGCCAACGCGATCGCCACCGCCATCAGTGGCGTCGGGCCGGCCAACCCGGACGGACCCGGGCCGCAGCGACAGGCCGACGAGGTCCGCGAGATCGGCCGTCGCCTGGTGCGAAACCTCACCCGCGCGCCGTTCCGCAGCTATTCCGCCGCCCCACAAGGCACCATCCTGGTTGCCGAAGCCCTTCGCCCCTCCGATGCAGCTCTGGTCGACCCGGCCCGCATTGCCGGTGTAGCGACCGAAGAGGGCGGCACGGATGGTCATACCGCCATCATCCTTCGCGCACTCGGGATACCAGCCGTGCTCGGCGTTCCCGGCCTGGTTCAGGGAGCCGCGTCCGACACCGTCATCATGATCGATGGCTCATCGGGCGTCGTCACGCTACGCCCTACTCCCGCAAGCCTTACCTCAGGTCGCCGCGCGGTCGCCGCCTTCGCGCGCGAGCGTCAACAACTCGGCCGCATGCGCCGCCTTCCCGCGGTTACGCTCGATGGTGAGAAGACCGACCTCCAGGCCAATCTGGAATTGCCAGTCGAGCTAGCCTTGGTCGCCCAATCCGGCGCCAGCGGGATCGGCCTTCTCCGCACCGAATTCCTGTTCATGAACCGCGACACGGTACCGACCGCGGACGAGCAGGAAGCCACTTATCGCAACGTGATCGAGACCATGGCCGGCGATCCCGTGACCATCCGCGTGCTCGACTGGGGCGGTGAGAAAGAGATCGAGGCCTTGGTTGCCGCTGGCCTGGTTCCGGAGATACCAGACACCAACCCAGCCCTCGGCCTTCGCGGCGTTAGGCTCCTTTTGGGTCGTCCCGAGTTGTTCGAAACCCAGCTTGCTGCGATTCTTCGCGCCGCCAATGCCGGTCCGGTTCGCGTCATGGTGCCGATGATCACCAACGTGGCCGAGTTTCGCGCTGCCCGCGACATCTACTACCGGGTCGCGAGCGAGATGCGCGCGCGAGGTGAACGCCTCCCAGATCCGCTGCCTCCGCTCGGGTCCATGATCGAGACACCCGGTGCGGCGCTGGTGGCTGATGCCCTGGCGGCCGAGGCGGACTTCTTTGCCATCGGCACCAACGATCTCTGCATGTACACGCTTGCCGTCGACCGTGGTGAGTTGGATGTGTCTCACCTCTACGACCCGCTCCATCCGGCGATCCTGCGCCTGATCCAGATGACCGCCGATGCTGCACAGCGCAACCACATCCCGGTGTCCGTCTGTGGCGAGATGGCGGCCAACCCGATGTTTACGCCTTTGTTGCTTGGTCTTGGGATACGTAGCTTTTCCACAAACGCGTCTGCGGTACCCCGCGTGAAACAGGCTGTCCGTAGCACGACAGTGGATGACTGCCAGCGTCTAACTTGGCAGGTGATGAAGCAATCTGATCCAGCACGCACCCGCGCCTTACTGGAGCAGTTCGGCCGTTAGCTCCTGAAATGCAGGCCGATCACTCGTTTTCGGCAAGTGCACTGGCCTCGTTCCGCAGACGCTGAAAACTCCTCCTGCTAAACGGCAGCATCCCGACGTAGATCAACCCGGCTCCTGCCAGGGCGGCCCATGGATCTGCAACCAACACGGCCGCAAACGCTCCCACGCCCAAAAACAACGGAAGCGCATACTCGCTGCGGACTTTAAAGTTTTTGAAGCTCCAGACCGGCAGCGTCGAAACCAGCAGGAGCGCGGTTCCGATCAACACGGCCGCGCAAAACAATGGATGGCGTGGAAGGCTCTCAAGCCAAGCGATGTGGAAGGATCGACCTTCCAGGCCCAGGAACATCGGAAACAACGCCAGTCCGGCACCGGCCGGTGCCGGCACGCCAGTAAAGAAATTGTAGGCATAGGCCTGCGACAAGGGCCGCGGAGTGTCCAAGGCCGCATTGAAGCGTGCCAGCCGCAACGCCATGCAGACGGCAAAGATGAGGCACGGAACGAACCCGAACCCACCCGCAGTCTGCAGTGACCAGATGTAGAGAATGAAAGCTGGCGCGATTCCGAAACAGCAGAAATCGGCCAAGCTGTCGAACTCGGCGCCAAACCGCGATGTTGCCTTCAATAGCCTGGCCAGCCGGCCATCCAGCCCATCAATAAACGCAGCGACCACGAGAGCAACGGCCGCGCTGCCGAAGCGGCCTTCAAGGGCATACCGCATGCTCGTCAGCCCGGCACATAAGCCGAGCAACGTCATGATATTCGGGATCATCCGATTGAATGACATTCCACTGAACCGCGGTCGTTGCCGGCGCTGCAACCGGGTGCGCAGTCTGGCAACGCTCGGTCGACGTATGCCGTCGCTCAAATCTGATCCATCTCAGCGATCACCGTCTCGCCACCAATCATATACTGCCCCGGGCTTACCAAAGGCTTAACGCCCTCCGGCAAGTACAGGTCGGTCCGGCTGCCAAAGCGGATCAGTCCGAAACGGCCACCCGTTCGCACGGGATCGCCTTCTTTGACGGAGCAGATGATGCGGCGCGCGATCAAGCCCGCGATCTGAACCACGGCCATTTGCCGTCCGTCAGCCAAACGCAGCGCGATTGCATTCCGCTCGTTGCTGTCACTCGCCTTATCCATGCTGGCACTGACGAAAGCGCCATGTCGATAAGCGACTCGTGTCACGACACCGTCGATCGGCACTCGATTGATGTGAACGTCGAGCACGGAGAGAAATATCGCCACCCGCCATCGCGGCGCCGATCCAAGACCGAGTTCCTCCGGCGGCACTGCTGGTCCGACTAAGACCACCCGGCCGTCCGCAGGTGCGACAACCGCTCCCATTCGCGTCGGTGGAACCCGGTCAGGATCACGAAAAAAGTAAAGGCAGAACAGCGCAAACGCTGCTCCGATCCAAACCAACCATCCGCTGACGAACAAGCCGATCAGAAATAAAACGATGCCGGCTCCAATGAATGGATAGCCGGCCCGATTTGGCGGCGACAACACCGACCGCACGTCATCAATCATTCTCATGTGTGTATCTACCGCCGCTTTTGCGCTTTCGGTAGCCCAACCATCAATCGAGACTAGTGGCTGCGCCCGCGCCCAGTCTTCTTTTGCAACTCATCGATTTTAAGAGAAGCATCAGCCTTGTTGAGCGACGGGTCGAACTCTTCGCCGGCTTCTTCCGACAAGGTTTTCAAGTAGCTCGCCTGAGCCCCCGTCATCGTCTCGCCACCCGTGGTCCAATCATGAGGATCTTTCTCAATGTTCGACGGGGTTGCATCATCGCTGTGATCAGCGGTCTTTGGATCGTTCTTCTGTTTGTCGCTCATACCGATTCAAACGCACGATGAGAGACCTCGTTTCGCTGTTACCGCTGATATGGCACCGGCAGAATCGATCCGATCGAGACTCGCCGCAACCCATCCGCAGTCGGCACGATCACCATCGCGCCACGGTCGAAATCCAACAGGTTCTCCCGGCATGCCCCACATGGCGAGACCACTGCAATCTCACGACAGGTTTCCTCGGGCTTCGGGTGCCGGACGGCGACCGCACAATCAATCGTTCCATCCCCGTCCATTACGACCCGGCCGAGTGCCACGGCCTCGGCGCAGATCGACAATCGCCCAACCGTGGCTCCAAGATGGATGCCGGTCCAAATACGCCCGTCACGGCTGCGCAAAGCTGCGCCAACCGTGTGCCAGAACGGCCTGTAATGCTTGAGCAAAGCCGCCTTAGCCGCATCGATCAATTCGAGATCGATGGGCCGCAGCGGTAGCGCGCCAGGCAAACCCGTCACCGGGAGCTGGTCGAGCACGACTTAGCCAGCTACTTCAGCCTCTTCTTCGTCCTCTGCCGTAGGCAGCGTCGCCATGGAATTCGCTACCACGCCAGATTGCTCACGCACACGCTTCTCGATCATCTCGGCCATGTCCTTGTGATCACGAAGGAACTGCTTGGCGTTTTCTCGGCCTTGGCCGATCCGAGTGCTATCGCAGCTGAACCACGCGCCACTCTTCTCGACCACGTTGGCTTTGACACCGAGGTCGACGAGCTCACCGACCTTGCTGATGCCTTCACCATACATGATGTCGAACTCGACTTGCCTGAACGGCGGAGCCAGCTTGTTCTTGACCACCTTGACCCGGGTCTGGTTGCCGACAACCTCTTCGCGGTCCTTGATCTGCCCGATGCGGCGGATTTCCATTCGGATGGACGCATAGAACTTCAATGCGTTACCGCCGGTCGTCGTCTCGGGATTTCCGAACATCACGCCGATTTTCAACCGGATCTGATTGAGGAAAATCAGCATAGTCCGTGATTTTGAAACGCTGCCCGTGAGCTTACGTAGTGCTTGGCTCATCAGCCGCGCATGAAGTCCGACATGAGTATCCCCCATCTCGCCCTCGAGTTCAGCCCGCGGCACGAGAGCGGCGACACTGTCCACCACCACGACATCCACCGCGCCGGATCGAACCAGCGTGTCGCAGATTTCAAGCGCTTGCTCGCCACCGTCCGGCTGGCTGAGCAACAAGTTGTCGACGTCCACCCCCAACTTGCGGGCGTAGATTGGATCAAGCGCATGTTCCGCGTCGATGAACGCGCAAACGCCGCCGCGCCGCTGGGCCTCTGCGATGGCATGAAGCGCCAGCGTCGTCTTACCCGAACTTTCCGGCCCGTAGACTTCGAGAATACGGCCCCGCGGAAGGCCGCCAATGCCTAGTGCCAGATCCAGACCCAGCGATCCCGACGGAATCACCTCGATCTGCTGGTCGCCAGCCTTGGCTCCCATTCGCATGATGCTGCCTTTGCCAAAGGCTCGTTCGATCTGCGTCAGAGCTGCGTCGAGCGCCCGGTTCTTATCCATCGTCGATTCCTGTACAACATCCCGCCGCCGTAGCGTCGACCCGGCTTATGCCGATTTCAAGCTGATCACCGCCATCGTGTCACACCTGTCGGTTGCGCCGCAACGCCACCGAAGCGTGTCCAACCACCAGACGTTACGAGGATCATCTAGAGCTGACAAGAACAAAATAAGAACTTTAGCTTGGGATGAACCCTTGCACCAAGGTTCCCGAAACCAGTCTCCAACCATCGACCAGCACGAAAAAGATCAGCTTGAATGGCAAGCTGATCGCGCTCGGCGGCAGCATCATCATACCCAGGGACATCAGGACGCTCCCGGCGACCAGATCGATGACCAGGAAAGGCAGGTAGATAAGGAAACCCATCTCGAACGCCCGCCGCAACTCGCCAACCATGAACGCCGGCACCAGCGAACGCCATTGGGCCTGATCGGGTGAGGCGATCGCCGGCAGATTGCCGATATCCTGGAACAGCTGCAGGTCCGCTCCACGCACATTCGCCACCATGAACTTGCGGAAAGGCTCTGCAGTCAGGCGCAGCCCCTCCATCTCCGTGACCTGCCCGGAGGTGAGCGGCACCACGCCTTGCGTCCAAGCCTGATCAAGGACCGGTTGCATGACGAAATAGGTCAGGAAAAGCGCCAGGCCGATCAGGACCGAATTTGGCGGCGTTCCTTGGGCACCAACGGCGCTGCGCAAAAGTGACAACACGATGATGATGCGCGTGAAGGCCGTCACCATCACCAACAAGCTCGGGGCGAGCGACAGCACCGTCAGCAGTGCTGTTAACTGCATCAATCGCCCGGTCGCCCCGGCCTGGCCGCCAGCACCCAGGTCGATGTTCACCGATTGCGCAAACGCCACCTGCGGGAACACGACCAGCGCAAGCAAGGCGAGTGCGAGACCCGCAATCACATGCTTCTTCACCGGCCTGTCTCCGACGTCGGAAGCCATCCGAGCACGACGTCACTGCCGCCCCCGACGAGCAGCAAGACTTCCCGCCCATCGCAGCTGACGATCCGCAGTGACCTGCTGCGGTCGATTTGCAGCGTTTCACGCAATGCGAGACGCTGGCCCTGCCGTGACTTAACCAGGCCGGTCGCACGCGCCATCCGGCCGGCGAGTACGACTAGACCGATCACGGCCGCCAAGGAAATGAAAGCTGTGGCTAGACTCGTGTAGCTGATTGGCATGGTTCGGCCTTTTTGCCGTGAGTGGTCATGCGGAATTTTTCCGCATGGTCGCGTTCAGCAGATCGAGCGACGACACCAGCCGCCGCAGCTCCAACTTCAAGAAACCGGTTTTCGACGGCGGCAGATCCAGCGCCTTGGCGCACAGCAATCCGACCTGGTTTTGCAGTCCGCCGATGTCGACGTGACGCTGGCTGGCAACCAGCGCTTGCGTCACCGCGACCATCCGAGCGGTCTGTTCGGCAAAGGCTAGAACCTCGACCTCCGGATCGAACTCCGGGATTTGAGGGGAGGAATCGGACAGCATGGCGACACTGTGCCGGCAAAAAGTTAGCGAATGGTTATCAGCCAGCTTCAGCCTTTCTTAACCATTATCCGTCACTCTCCCTCCGTGAAGCACAGGGAGAAGTGCTAATGGACCCGACCGACATTGGCCTGTTCCGGCTGGCAGAAAAGCGCCTGAATTGGGTGGAGCAACGCCAGCAGGTGCTTGCCCAGAACATTGCCAACGTCAACACGCCTAACTTCAAGGCGCGCGACGTGTCGCCGTTCGAAGCCAGCCTTGCTGAGCAAGGCGTCACTGTCGCTCGCACCAACCCGGCGCATTTGGAAGGTTTTCACTCCGCCGCATCCGGCAGGGAGCAACCAGGTAAAGGCAAGTCGCCGACAGGAAATACCGTCGCAATGGAAGACCAACTCGGCAAAGTCGCCGACACGGCAAGCACACAGGAACTCGTTACGAATCTTTATCACAAATATCAGGGAATATTTAAAATGGTCCTTGGGCGTAGCGGTTAACTGGCATGGATATCAGCAAGGCCATCGCGATCTCGGCTTCCGGCATGGATGCGCAAACCGCTCGGTTACGCGTCATTGCCGAAAACCTCGCCAATCAGGACTCCACCGGCTCGACCCCTGGCGCAGAGCCTTATCGGCGCAAGACCATCACGTTCGAGGACAAGCTCGATAAGGAATTGGGCGTCGACACGGTGAAGGTCCGCAACGTCGGCATCGATAAAAGCGATCTGCCCAAGAAGTACGACCCGTCGCACCCTGCCGCCGATGCGCAGGGTTACGTCAGGACGCCGAACGTCAATTCCTTCGTAGAAATCATGGACATGCGCGAAGCGCAGCGTGGTTACAGCGCGAACCTGAACGTCATGGAAGTCACCCGAACCATGCTCACCCGGACTATCGAGTTGCTCAAATGAGCACCATCCCGACCCTGACCGTCACACCATCATCCGCCGTCAACGCGTACGCCCGCGTGCAGGATGGCTCGCTCGACGCACCTGGCGACGGGTCGGGCGCAGGCTTCGGCGATGCTCTCGCTCGCGCCATCCAAGGCGTAGCCGATACCAGTCGCCAGGCTGACGTGGAATCCGTCAAAGCCATCAGTGGGCAGGGCAACCTCACCGAAGTCGCGACCGCGGTGACCCGTGCCGAACTCTCGATGCAGACGGCCCTCGCCATCCGCGACCGCGTTGTCCAATCCTACCAGGAAATCACCAGGATGCAGATCTAGTGTCCGACACAGAAATGGCCGGGGCACTGCGCGATACGCTGTGGGTCGTCCTGAAGCTTGGTGGGCCGATGTTGATCGTTGCGCTCGTCGTCGGACTTGTTGTGTCACTGCTACAAGCCGTTACTCAGATCAACGAGGCGACACTCGTCTTCGTGCCCAAGCTCCTTGTGCTGTTTGCTTCTGTGGCACTGCTTGGACCGTTCATGGTGTCTACCCTGGACGCCTACACTCACTCCCTCATGGCCCGCATGATCACCGTCGGCGGTCAGTGACCGACGCCGATCTCCTCGCTTCGCTGCCAAGCCTGGTTTTTGCGTTCGCACTCGTGTTGTGCCGGGTCGGGATGGTGGTGATGTTGCTTCCAGGGTTGGCCGAGGTCGAGGCGCCACCCATGGTGCGCGTCGGGCTTGCGCTCGGCCTTTCGCTGCTGCTCTTGCCGAGTGTCGCGCCGCATGTACCGGCTGTTCCCGACGGCATCGCCGGCCCGCAGATGGTCGCTGCCGAACTCCTGACCGGCCTTGCGCTGGGTTGGCTGGCCCGGTTGCCCGCGCTCGCGCTCGGCATGGCCGGTGCGATCATTTCGATGCTGGTGGGTCTGGCCAACGTGCTCCAGCCCGACGCCTCCCTTGGTGGGCAGTCGACAGCCCTGGCAAAGCTGTTCGGTGTCGCAGCGCCGGTCCTGATCCTGGCTACCGGGCTTTATGCCCTTCCGCTGTCTGCCATGGCCGGAAGCTACTCGCTGATCGGACCCGGTGGTGTGCTGCCGGCGGGTGACACCGCCGATCTGATGATCAGAGTCGCCGGAAGCAGCCTGGCGCTTGCGCTCCAATTATCCGCGCCTTTTCTCGTCGCCGGCATCGTGTTCCAATTTGCGGTCGGTCTAGTTGCCCGGGTCGCGCCACAACTTCAGGCGTTCTCCATTGCCGCCCCCGGCCAGATCCTCGGTGGGCTCGTTCTGCTCGGACTTCTAGCCTCGCGCATACTTTCGACATGGGAAACCGGAGTATCGGCGAGTTGGTCGGCGCTTCCCGGCTCTTGACGGATGGCCGATAGCGAAGACCGCACACTCCCAGCCAGCGAACGCCGCCGTCAGCAGGCGCGTGATGACGGCCAGGTTCCACTCTCTCGCGAACTCGTCGCCTTCAGCAGCTTAGGCGTCATGGCTCTTGTTCTTGCCATGATGGCACCGAGCCTAATTCATACCCTCGAGCGTCAGCTCGCCGCCATGCTCGCCAGCCCGGTCACCAATCCGGGTGTAGCCCTTCGTCAAGCCGGGTTCGCGGTGCTGAAATTCGTCCTTCCCATTGCCGGCGCTGTCATTCTCGCGAGTAGTGCCACCGTCCTTTTGCAGACCGGCTGGCTCATGCATGTCAAAGCCCTCATGCCGGATCTTGCCCGGTTGAACCCGCAGCGCGGCCTCAAGCGCGTTTTCAGCCTCAACAACACGATCGAAGCGGTCAAATCGCTCGCCAAGGTCAGCGTCATCGGATGGGCCGTCTGGCATGTCTTATCTGGCACGCTCGCCACCACCGCTGAGACACTCTCTCTGACCACGGCGGCCATGCTGGACCGCCTCGGCCGCGACACGCTGCATGTGCTGATCACCGTTCTCGCCTGCCAAGGCGCAATCGCGCTGTTCGACGTCGCGTGGACCCGATTCAACCATAGTCGCCAACTGCGGATGTCGCTGGAGGAGATCAAACAAGAACACAAGGAAATGGAGGGTGATCCCCGCCTGAAGGCAAAGATCAAGCAGATGCGGATGGCGCGCGCTCGACGCCGCATGATGGCTGCCGTTGCTAAGGCCACCGTGGTAGTCACCAATCCGACCCACTATGCCGTCGCTCTGGTCTACGAACGCGGCAGCCGATCCGCTCCGAAGGTCGTCGCCAAGGGCATGGACGAAGTTGCCGCCCGTATCCGCGAGGAAGCGCAGAAACACGGGGTTCCGCTGATCCCAAATCCGCCGCTGGCACGAGCGCTCCATGCCCTGCCACTCGACGCCGAGGTGCCCGCCGAACACTTCAAAGCCGTCGCCGAGATCATCGCCTTCATTTGGCGCCTGAAGATGCGCGCGCCTTGACCGGGACCGTCTCAGAACGGTCATCCAAATCCAGGAACTCCAGCCTAAGATGAAGTGCTCAAATATGGGACCATGAACGGTAATGCGCTTGCTCCACCTTTCCGCGTGCGCGGTCACGCTTTGCAGCATCGCAACGCCGTTCGCGGCACACGCTGACAACGTCGTCGCGCGGTGGATTCAGGTTGGACCGGGTAGCTCGTCCGCCGCCCTCGCCGCCGGTCGATATGGCGATCAGCCTCTCAGCACGACCCCGACCGTCCTCGCGCGCGCCGTCGTCAGCGATGGCACCTGCCCATCGCTCGTCCTGGACGGGACGCTGTCGCTGCCCATGACTACCCGCTTCACCGGCGCGCAACTCACCGCCACCCCGGGCACCATCGGCTACACGAACGCCAACACCGCCAGCTACCCACAGTATTTCGTCAGCCCTGCAGCCGTCGCGCCCGGCACCTTTCCCGACGGCACCGCCAAGGCCACGACTGCCTGGGGAGAGTGCGAAGCCGTGCTCCCGCCGGGTCATACGACGGCCACCGTCGGTGGCGTGAACCTCAAGCTGCCGGTCGCCAACCCGCAGCGGGTCCTGGTCATCGCCGATACCGGCTGCCGCATGGCCAAGGCCAACCAGCAGAATTGCCATGACCCGGCCGGTTTCCCGTTCGCCGCCCTGGCCAACTACGAGGCGCAGTTCAAGCCCGACCTCATCATCCATGTCGGCGACTACTTCTACCGTGACACCAATTGCGTCGTTCCGGCGGCCGGGTCGGTCCCCGCTCAGGACTTCGTCGCCGGCTGCAGCGACCCGACCAATGCCAATTTCGAGACGTTCGGCGACACGTTCGACTCTTGGAACGCCGACGTCCTCTATCCCGGTGCGACGTTGCTCGCCGCCGCTCCCTGGGTCATGGCGCGCGGCAACCACGAAAGCTGCGGCCGCGGCGCCCGCGGCTGGTATGCCCTGCTCGACCCGACGCCGTTCAATCCGAGCCTGGTCAACTGCGCCGGCGGCGCCGGCGCCGCGCCCGTGAGCAACGCGGCGGTCTACAGCGGCGACTTTTCACCCACCTACTATGTCCCGATGGGTCAGGTCGGCCTGCTTGTCCACGACTCCAGCTACGCGAATGACAGCACCGTCGACACCAACATGGCCGCCAACTACGACTATGACCTGACAAACACGCTCAAATCCGTCTCCGGCGCGCCCTACTTATTCTACGTCACCCACAAGCCCCCCTTCGGCTTGGTCAGCGGCGCGACGAACGGCTCCGGCGACGTCACCGAACAAGTCACCTTCAGCGGCGGCGCGACTGCGAACAGCGCGTTTTCCGGCGGCGTGCCGGCCAAGCTGGCGATGTTCCTTTCCGGTCACATCCACCAGTTCGAATACGTCAACTTCAACGACTACGTCCGTTACGCCCCGCAGATGATCGTCGGCGTCGGCGGTGACAAGCTGGATGCCACGTCGAACCCGAACGCCACGACTTCGACCTATGGCTACCAGAACCAGGGCTTCACCATCCGCAACTCGTCAACTACGTCGACGACCGCTCAAGTCAACCACGCCTACTCGCAAGCCGAGTTCGGCTTCGCCGTGCTCCAAGCGACGTCGAGCGGTTATCTCGCCAGCGTCTACAACATCGGCGCCTCTCGCGCCGGCCGCTGCACGGTCACGCTGGCGCCGCGCAACATCGCCTGCTGGCAATAACGTCACCGGGGTAGGCTCGGCTCACACGCCGGGCTTACCCTCGTGATACGCTGAGCAGACCCGAACCATGAACGCGATCGATCCCCAACTGGCCCAACTCGCCGTGCCGGATGCGCCGGGCGAGGCCCCTGCCGACCTCTATCGCCGTGCGCTCCCGCCGCTGCGATGGACGGGTTTTGGGGTGCTCCTCCTCTTCGTGGCGCTTGTGACGCTTTGGGCCGCCGCTCCGACGACGACTCACCCGGCGCTCGCGGCACTTCGCGGCACCCGCCTCATCCCCATCGCCCTGGGCTCGCTGACCATCGGACTCGCCGGCCTCGCCGGCGCCGCAATCCTGACCAGCGCCCGCTTGCGCGCCCATGACCTGGTTCCCGCGCCGCGCCTCTCGACCCGGCGCTTCCGCCTCCGCTTGCCCCGTCGCGCCATTGGCGACCCGGCCCTCATCGGGCGCGCCGCACGCTGGCCTCAAGCGCTCATCGTTGCCCCGCTCGCCCTCGCTGCCATCGCCCTCGCAGCACTCGCGCCCGCTGGCCCCGCCCCCGGCGGGACCAACGACATCGGCCTCGGCGCCATCCTCATTCTGCTCACCTTCCCGCTCCTGCTGGCCGAGCGCCTGTTTGCTGCCATGCCGGTGTCCCGCCTGCCCGAGGCGCAGGCCGTTCGCCGCCTGCTTCTCGTTCCCGTCCTCGCATGGCCTGGTACCGGCCTGATCCGCATCGCCGCCGGTCTCGGTTTCCATGCGGCACCGGTGATCGAGGCCGCGCTAGCCGTCATCGTCTCGCTGTTCGCCGCCGAACTCGCCCTGCGTGCCCTCGCCCGCGCTTTCCTCCCGGCCCCTGCCGCCGCGTTGGCTCGCGCGGCCATCAACCCGCTGCTCGTCCGCATCCTGGCCGACGGCATCGGCGCCCGCAGCTTCGCAGCGCCCGTCCGCGCGCATCTCGGGATCGACTTCTCCCGCTCCTGGGCGCTGCTGTTCTTTCGCCAAGCGGCCCTGCCGGTCGTCGCCCTCCTCGCTCTCGTCACCTGGGGCATCAGCGGCGTGGTGCTGGTCGGCATCGACAGCCGCGCGATCTATGAGCGGTTCGGTGCGCCGGTCCGCGTCCTGGGTCCGGGCCTCCATGCCATCCTTCCCTGGCCGATGGGCCAGACCCGTCGCCTAGAGTACGGCATCGTTCACGAGATCTCGCCTGGGCTCGCCGAAGCCCCCGCCAGCATAGCGGCAGCCGAAGGCCCTGCCCCACCGGATGCCGACCGGCTGTGGGAACAGGCGCATCCCGCCGAACAAACCCTTCTCGTCGCCAGCCCGGCCGCCGGTTCCGACGGAACGCGGCAGAGCTTTCAGGTCGTCAGCGCCGACGTCCGCCTGCGCTACCGCGTCGGCATGACCGACGCCGCCGCGATGGAGGCCGCCTATGCCACTGCCGAACCCGAAACCCTGATGCGCGCCGTCGCCGGCCGGGTGGTCGCCGGGTTTGCTGCCGGCCGCACACTGGATCAACTCCTCGGCGAGAACCGGGAGCGCCTCGGCGAGATCCTGCGCACCGACATTCAATCCCGGCTCGACGCCGATCGGACCGGTCTCGAGGTCTCCGCCGTCGTCATTGAGGCGATCCATCCGCCCGCCGGCGCCGCCGAGGCGTATCACGCGGTGCAAGCCGCCGGCATCCTCGCTGCGGCCAGCGTCTCCGCCGAGCGTGGCCGCGCCGCCGCGACCCTCGCCCATGCCAGCCAATATGCTGCCTCGCTGGTTGCCCAATCCCAAGCCGCGGGCGTCGAAGCTACCGCGCGCGCCACGGCCGACACGTCCAGCTTCGTCGCCGACCGCGAGTCCGCCGCGGCGCATCCCCTGTCGTTCCCGCTCGAGCGCCGCCTTTCCGCCCTCGGCGCGAGCTTGGCCAAGAGCATCCTGACCGTGATCGATCGCCGCATCGCCACTGCCGGCGCACCGACCATCGACCTCCGGCCGCTCACGCCCGTGAGCGCCGCATCCACCCCGCCGAACGCGGAGTAGCCCAGTGTTCCACGCCCACAGTCACGACGACCATGATGGCAGTCATGGCCACGACCATCACGGACATGACCACGGCCACGATCATGGTGGCGGCCCCGCCACCAGCCGCCTCGGCTTCGCCTGGCGCGTCGGCGTGGGCGTCGCCGTCCTCCTCGCCGCCGGCCTCACAGCCGCCGCCATCTCCGTCCCCGCCGGTCAGGCCATCGTCGTCACCCGCTTCGGCGCCCCCACCCGCATCCTGACCGAGCCCGGCTTACACTGGCGCATCCCGGCCCCGATCGAAGCCTCCATTCCGGTCGACCTCCGCCTCCGCACCACCTCGACCGGCCTGCAGGACGTCGGCACCCGCGACGGCCTCCGCGTCTTGATGCAGGCCTATGTCGCCTGGCAGGTCCCCAACGACCCGGCCCGCATCGCGCAATTCATCCGCGCCGTCCGCAACGACCCGGACGAAGCCGCCCGCCAGATCCGCTCCTTCGTCGGCTCCGCCCTGCAGGTCACCGCCTCCAGCTTCGACCTCGCCGACCTGGTCAACACCGACCCGGCTGCCATCCGCCTCCCAGCCTTCGAGCAGCGCCTGCGCGACCAGGTCGCCACCAGCCTGCTCGACGGTTACGGCATCACCGTCCAGGCCGTCGGCCTCGAGCGCCTCAGCCTCCCCGAAGCCACGCTGGCCGCCACCGTCGGCCGCATGCGCTCCGAGCGCGAGACGGTCGCCGCCGAACGCACCGCCGAAGGCCTCCGCGCCGCCGCCCAGATCCGCTCCGACGCCGCCCGCGACGCCCGCATCACGGTCGCCCGCGCCCGCACCGAAGCCGCCGAGATCGAGGCCGCCTCCCGCCGCGGCGCCGCCGACATCAACGCCCGCGCCTACACCAGCGATCCGCAGCTCTACCTCCTGCTCCGCTCTCTCGACACGCTGCAAACCATCATCGGCGCCAACACCCGCCTCGTCCTGCTCACCGACGCGCCGCCCTTTAACGTCCTGACCGACGGCACCGCCGCCCCCGCCGCGCCGCAACCCGGCCCCCCGCCGCCGGCCGCCATCTCCGCGAAATGAGCGAAGCCATCCTGCGCCGCAACGAGGACGACACCCCCGTCGCGCAATCCCTACGGATCGGCTTCTGGGTCCTCCGCCTCGCCATGATCGCGCTGGCGCTGTTCTGGCTCACCTCGAACGTCCGCACCGTCCCGCCCGACAGCCAGGCCGTCTCCATCCGCTTCGGCGCTATCGTCGGCACCCGCGAGTCCGGCCTGGTCCTCGCCTGGCCTCGCCCGTTCGAGGATGTCGTCCTGGTCCCGAGCGCCCAGCGCCAACTCGAACTCCGCATCGACGCCGGCCAGGCCTCGACCGCCGCCACCGTGGACCCGGCCTCCCGCTTCGCCACCGACCTACCGCCCGAAACCGCCGCCATCGACCTCACCGGCGACGGCGGCGCCCTGCTGCTCGACAGCACGCTGTTCTACCGCGTCACCAACCCGGCCGCCTTCTACCTCGCCCAGGCCCACATCGCCCCAGCGCTGCGCCGTCTCTACCTCGCCGCCGCCGCCGCGATCATCGCCGGCAGCGACCTAAACGACGTCATCGTCGTCCAATCCAACGCTTTCGCCGATGGCACCCCGGCGCTCCAAGCCCGGCGCGAGGCCTTGCGCGGCGCCCTGGTCGCCGAAACCAACCGCCGCCTGCTGACACTCGCCGCCGCGCACGCTTCTCTCGGCATCGAGGCTAGCCGCGTCGACGTCTCCGCCTACCTGCCGCCGGCCGCCAAGAACGCCTTCGACTCCGTCCTCGAAGCCACGCAGCTCGCCGAACAGGGCCTGGCCGCCGCCCATACCGACGCCGCCCGCGCCGACCAGGGCGCCCGCCAGGAACATGACCGCCTCATCGCCGAGGCCAACGCCAACGCCAACGAACGCCTGTCCGTCGCCCGCACCCAGGCCGCGACCATCGGCGCCACCGTCGGCACCATCGCCTCCGACCCGGCCATGCGACCAGCCCTGGTCGAACAACTCTACCGCGAGCGCGTGTCCGCCATCCTCCATGCCGCCGGCAGCGTCAGCACCGTCGACCCCCGCAGCGGCCGCGTCATCCTCCCCGGCGGAGCAGTCCAATGAGCGTCACCACCCTCGACGCCCCGGTCTCCGCCGGCATCGGTGGGTTGCTCGACCGATCCGAGCGCATCCTGCTCGGCCTCCGCCTGTCGCTGGCGATGTTTGCCGCCGGGCTGCTCATCGTCGCGGTCGGCTGGCAATGGCTGTTCCCGGAAGATGCCGTGCTGGCCAACTTGATCGCCGGCGTCGCGGCTGCCCTGGTGGCGCTCCCCGTCTTTGCCGCCTGCTGGCACAGCTTGCGGCACCCCAGCCTACATGGCGTCACCGACCGGCTGATTGCCGTCGCCATCGTGGCCGCCTGGACGAGTGGCGACCTGATGACCGCCGCGATCCTCCCGATCGTCATGATTGGCGGCCACGTGCTGGAGGAACGCAGCCTCATCGGCTCGCGCGAGGCCATCCGCGCCCTCGGCCGGCTCACCGAAACCACCACGCGGCGCCTCCACCCCGATGGCTCGGTCGAGTTCGTCGCCTCCCGCGAGCTTCGACCCGGTGATCGCATCGAGCTCCTCCCCGGCGACCGCGCGCCGGCCGACGGCACCGTCACCGCCGGCGCCGCCAGCCTCGACATGGCCTCGCTCACCGGTGAATCCGTTCCAGTGGAAATCACGACCGGTGACCCACTGCTGGCCGGCTCCATCAACACCAATGGCCGCATAGAAGCCGTGGTCGACGCCGTCGGCGAAAGCACCACGCTCGGCAAGATCATCGGCCTGATGCGCACCGCCGAGCGCGCCAAGCCGCCCGTCGCCCGCCTGCTGGAGCGGTATGCCGGCCAATACATGGCCGCCGTGCTCATGATTGCCGCCGGCACCTGGTTCGCCACCGGCGATCTCCCGGCCACGCTGGCCGTGCTCGTCGCCTCCTGCCCCTGCGCCCTCGTTCTGGCCGCACCCGCCACCTCGGTGGCGGCCATCGCCGTCGCCGCCCGGCATGGCATCCTCATCAAGAGCGCAGCGTTTCTCGAACACCTGTCCGAAGCGTCATCCATCGTCTTCGACAAGACCGGCACGCTGACCCTTGGCGAATTGGCCCTTCTTCGCATCGTGAGCCCCGACCCGGCCGACGAAGCCGCAGCCCTGAACGTCGCCGCAGCCCTCGGTGCCAACAGTAACCATCCCGTCAGCCGCGCCGCTGCCCGCGCCTACCATGCTGCCGCCGGTAACACCCCTCATTTGGACCTCCGCGAGTTCCGCGAGATCGGCGGCTTCGGCCTTACCGCCAGCTTCGACGGCGAGACTGTCGCCTATGGCCGCCCCGACCTCCTGGCCACTCTAGGCATCGACGCGCTCACCGACCTGCCGCCGCATGACGGCCCGATCGCCGCCGTCAGCCAGGGTAACCGCCTGCTCGGCTGGCTGCTGTTCGCCGACCAGCCCCGCCCCGAAGCCAACGTCGCCCTGGCCGACCTCCGCAGCCTCGGCCTGACGCACCAACTCCTGCTGACCGGCGACCGCCTCCCCGTCGCCCGCCGCATCGCCACGTTCCTGGGCATCGGCAGCGTCACCGCCGAGGCGTTGCCCGAGCAGAAGATGCGCCGGGTCATGGCCGAAATCGACGCCGGGCACATCCCGATCGTCGTCGGCGACGGCATCAACGACTCGCTGGCGCTGAAAGCCGGCGCCATCGGTGTCGCTATGGGCGCCAGCGGCACCGACGTGGCGCTGGCCTCGGCCGACCTCGTGCTGATGACCAGCGACCTCCGCCGCCTCGGTACCGCCATCCGCCTCAGCCGCCGCTGCCGCCGCACCATCCATGTCAACGTCGCCATCGGCCTGCTCTGGACGCTCGGCCTCGTCGCGCTGGCCGCCACCGGCGTGCTCGGCGCCGAGGGCGCCATCATCGCCGCCCTGCTGCACAACGTGTCCACCTTCGCCGGCCTGGGCAACGCCGGCCGCCTGTTGCTGTTCGACGAGCTGGACCGGCCCGACGCCGCACTCCGTCCCGCCTGACGACAGTTGTCACAATAATTCAACGCACGCTCCCGCCGTGCTGTGGTCGAAATCGACCAACTCACAAATCCGAGAACTGCCGATGCCCCGCCTGATGCTTCTTTGCGCGACCGCACTTGCGATCATGTCTCCCGCAATCGCGCACGCCGTCACCATTCAAACCTCCTCGACCGGCTTCGCGGCCGCCGTCGGTGCCGGCAGCATCCGCACCACTTCGACCCTCGGCACCCTGTTCGAACCGATCTCGACCGTGGCGTTGGCCAACGGTGTGACCCTCGGGCTCTCCGGTACGATGGACATCGTCGATCAGCCCGGCGTCGGCGATGCGCCGTTCAGCAACGGCTACACCGGCCAGGTGGTCGACAGCACCACCGGGAGCGAGACCCTCACCTTCTCGCGCCCGATGGCGAATTTTGGCTTCACGCTGTCCCCCGACGTCGGCCTGTTCGGACCGACACCCGTGACCATCAGCGTCACGCTAGGCGATGGCACCACGACATCGCTGACCAGCAGCTACAACTCCGGCGACACGCAATTCATCGGCTTCACCGGCGGTGCCGAGAGCAGCATCACCGTTCGCACGTCGACCGCGGATTTCGCATTCGGCCAGTTCCTCACCGTGCCGGAACCTGCCTCGGCCCTGCTGCTCGGCACGGTGCTGATCCCGTTCCTGCGCCGCCGCCGTCATCTGCTCTAGAAACTGGGGCACATCGGCGTAACTCTATTCGAAACAGAATGGAGGAACGCCGGTGGATATCGGAGTCAGTCCCGCACCGATGGTGGCGGGCAGTGCCAAGACGTTCGATGCGCTGATCGTCGGCGCCGGGTTCGCCGGCCTGTATCAGCTGCACGTCCTGCGCGACAAACTCGGCCTGAACGTCCGCGTACTCGAAGCTGCCGACGGCGTGGGCGGCACCTGGTATTGGAATCGCTACCCCGGCGCCCGTTGCGACTCCGAGAGCTTTTACTACTCCTACAGCTTCTCGTCCGAGCTCGAGCAGGAATGGGAGTGGACGGAACGCTACCCCGCCCAGCCCGAGATCCTGCGCTATCTCGAGCACGTGGCCGACCGGTTCGACCTCAAGCGCGACATCCAGCTCGGCACCCGCGTCACCGCCGCGCGCTTCGATGGCGCCCGCAACCGCTGGCTGGTCAAGACCGACACCGGCGAGCGTTTCGACGCCGGCTTCCTCATCACCGCCGTCGGCTGTCTGTCGACCGCCAACATGCCCCGCATCGCTGGCGCCGAGAGCTTTACCGGCGAGATTTACCACACCGGTCTGTGGCCACATGGCGGCGTCGATTTCACCGGCAAGCGCGTGGGTCAGATCGGCACCGGCTCGACCGGAATCCAGGCGATCCCGGTGATCGCCGACACCGCCGAGCACCTCACCGTGTTCCAGCGCACGCCCAATTACAGCGTTCCGGCCCGCAACGCCCCGCTCTCCGCCGAGGAGCGACGCGCCGTCAAAGCCGACTATGCCGCCATCCGCGCCAAGAGCCGCTCGACGCCCGGTGCCCATCCCTGGGACAACGCCCCTGACAGCGCGCTCGACTCCGACGAGGCCGCCCGCTTCGCCCGCTACGAAGCCGCCTGGCAGAAAGGCGGCCTCCGATTCCGCTCAACCTTCAGCGACGTCCTAACCTCGCCCGAGGCGAACCAGACCGCCGCCGACTTCATCCGCGCCAAGATCGGTCAGATCGTCCACGACCCGGCGATCGCCGAAAAGCTCACCCCGCGCGACCATCCCTTTGCCGCGAAACGTCCGCCGATCGACAGCGGTTACTTCGAGACTTTTAATCGCGACAACGTCACTCTCGTCGATCTGCGCGCCACCCCGATCGACTCCATCGTTCCGGCGGGGGTCCGCACCTCCGACGGGACAACCTACGACCTCGATATCCTAATCTTCGCCACCGGATTCGATGCCATGACCGGTCCGTTGCTGGCGCTCGGGATCGAAGGAGAACACGGCACCTTGAAGGATGCGTGGGAAGCCGGCCCGGTCTCCTATCTCGGCTTGCAGATCCCGGGCTTTCCCAACCTGTTCACCATTACCGGACCCGGCAGCCCATCGGTGCTGACCAACATGCCCACGGCAATCGAACAGCACGCCGACTGGATCGGCGCTTGCATCGGCCACATGCATGACGTCGGAGCTACCCGCATCGAAACAGGCCCGGCCGAGACGGAGTCTTGGCGCACAGAGGTCACCCGCGCCGCGGAAGCGACGCTGCTGCCCATGGCATCGTCATCCTGGTACCTCGGCGCCAACATCCCCGGTAAACCGCGCGTCTTTATGCCCTACGCCGGCGGCCTGGCGCATTACGCCGCGATCTGCCGTGAAGTCGCCGAGGAGGGCTACCGCGGCTTTACCCTATCCTGATCAGCGGCCGACAGTCTGGATCACCTCGAAGCCTTCGAACTCGGGGTGGCCGGCATACATTGGCTTGGTCCCGCCGGCGCCACGATGCGCCGCACGGAAGGCCTCCGACGTGGTCCAGGCCTCGAACGCGGATTTGTCGGCCCAGATCGTATGCGAGGAATACAGCACGTGATCTTCCTTGTTCGGGCCGCGCAGTAGGTGGAACTCGACAAAGCCCGGCACCGTCGCGAGTTGCGAGTCGCGATTGAGCCAGACATCCTCGAAATCCTGTTCCGCGCCGGGCAATACCTTGAACCGATTCATCGCGATGAACATCGCCGTCTCCTCTTGGACTGTGCCGCTACGTGGTCCCGCCGACCCGATTTGCACCGCTCGGTCGGCAATGCATCGCCCGTCGAGAAACGAAAGCCGTGCGCGCCCGTTTATCCGATGCCCGATATCGATGCCACCCGGGACTATATACGGGGAACCCACATGCGAGGCGTCATGGTCGCCATCATTTCCGGCCTTCTCTCGGCCGGTTGCTCCGTCTTCGGCGTCCGCAACGAGCAGACGCCGGCGTACACCGTCGAACGAACCATCGGCCCTAACGTCGAGATTCGCCGTTACGGCCCACGCCTCGCTGCCGAGACCGCCGTGTCCGGTAGCGAGACTGGTGCCCGGAGCCAGGGCTTCCAGCGGCTGGCAAGCTATATCTTCGGCGGTAACACCACAAAGACGTCCATCGACATGACCGCGCCGGTCGCTCAGTCGAAATCCATCGAGGGCACGGCACCGGTCGCGCAATCCCGCAGCTCCGACGGCCAATGGCGCATCCGCTTCTTCATGCCGGCGACCTATACCAGCGAAACCCTGCCGCGCCCGAACGACCAGGCGGTGGAGATCGTCACGGTCCCGGCCGAGACCATCGCCGTGCTGCGCTACTCGGGAAGCACCAGTGCCGTCGCCGTGCATAAATCCGAAGATCAGCTGATGGAGGCGGTCAATGCTGCCGGGTTACGGACTAGTGGATCGCCATTCACCTGGTTCTACGATCCACCATGGACGCTGCCGCCGCTTCGCCGCAACGAGGCGGCAGTAATCGTGCAAGCGAACTGAACGGCTTGCATCAACCTTGACCCTTTAAGGAGCAAACGATGAAACAGCCCCATACCGAGAAGTCGATCGATCACACCGACGACGACCAGAATACCGGCAACCACAAGAAGCCCGGCGAGAAGGATGCCGGCGGTGCTGACAAGTTCGGCGGCACCCGCACTGGTGCCGATAACGTCGAACACAAAGACTCCTGACAGCCGGCCCGTTTCGGTGACTTCCGCTCTGGAACGGGCCGTCTCCGACATCCCCCGCCAGTTCCCAGGACCTGGTGGGGCGTGCGCCGTGCTCCGTAACAGCGAAATCCTCGCTCGTCACACCTGGGGCTGGGCAGATGCCGAACGTCGGATCCCGTTCACCGCCGGCACGCTGTTCCGCATCTGCTCAATCACCAAGCAGTTCACCTGCGGCGTGGCGCTGGAAACCGTTGATCACATCGATGAACTCGATGCCGCCGTGAGCGCCGCGCTTCCGAACCTGACCGGCACCGCGCCCAAAGCAGCGCATCTTTGCCACAACCAGTCCGGCCTGCGTGATTATTGGGCCGTCGCGATGCTGCACGGTGCGCCCGCCGAGGCAGCATTCGGCGACCGCGACGCCGTCCGTGTCATACGCGGCACCCGAACCCTGCAGTTCAACCCCGGCACCCGGTATTCCTACTGTAATCAGAATTTCCGCATCCTGTCGGACGCGCTACAGGATCGCACGGGACGCTCGTTCGCCGAGCTTCTCCGCAGCACCTTCTTCGATCCGGCCGGCATGCGCACGGCGCTTCTGGCGGCTGATACCACTGCCTTGCCCGACGGCAGCACCGGCTACGAAGGCACCCAGGATAGCGGCTTTCGCCCGGCCAAGAACCGCATCGTCTGGACCGGCGACGCGGGGATAGCAGCATCGCTCGACGACATGATCGCGTGGGAGCGCTTCATCGACCGCACCCGCGATGACCCGGCGTCCCTCTACAACAGGCTCTCCGCCCCGGTCGCCTTCCGCGATGGTGCGCCGGCGTCATACGGCTACGGTCTCGGCCGCCGCGTGACGCAGGGTCGCGCGGTCACGTCTCATGGTGGTGCCTTGCGCGGATGGCGTAGTCATCGGCTCCACGTGGCCGCCGAACGTCTTTCGGTGGTCGTGCTGTTCAACCATATGGCCGATGCCCAACACGCCGCCCAGTGCCTCTTGGACGCCGCATTGGGCCAAGCCAAGGAAACTGCGGCGGCCGAGCCTGCACCCATGCCGCCGATCGCCGGCGCTTTCATCGAGCCGGAAACCGGCCTCTCCGTTCGCATAGAGCAAGGCGCACCAGGCAAGCTCCTGCTCCGCTACGACCGCTTTCCCGAAACCCTGACCATCAACCCTGACAGCACGGCCGGTTCTGCCGATGGCGTCCTGCTGCGGCAGGAGGGAGAGGCGGTCTGGATGGATCGTGCCACCGATCACCAGTCGAGCCGCCTGATCCCGTCGGCCGCTACGCCGATCCGAACGGACATCGCCGGCACGTATCGCTGCGAGGAGCTACAGGCCGAGTTGGTGATCGTCGACGCCGGCAACGTGCTCTACGGCGCCTTCTCCGGCGTCCTCGGCCAGTCGCGCATGGAGCTTCTGACGTCGGTTGCCTCCGACGTCTGGACGCTGCCATGCCCACGCGCCCTTGATCATACGCCTCCCGGCGACTGGACGATCGCATTCCGCCGCGACGGAAGCGGCAAGCCGACTGGTCTGGAGTTGGGCTGCTGGCTAGCCCGTAAACTTATCTACCAGCGGCAGTGATCGCCGATTACACGGGGACGATACGGGCGGGAACACTGTCCCGCCCATAGCATCAGGTGTTCATCGCGTCGAAGAAGTCCTGGTTGGTCTTGCTGTACTTCAGCTTGTCCAACAGGAAGTCCATCGCGTCGGTGATGCCCATCGGGTTCAGGATGCGGCGAAGCACCCACATCTTCGACAGCGTGCCGCGTTCCACCAGCAACTCTTCCTTGCGGGTGCCGCTCTTGGTGATGTCGATCGCCGGGAAGGTGCGCTTGTCCGACAGCTTGCGGTCCAGCACGATCTCGCTGTTGCCGGTGCCCTTGAACTCCTCGAAGATCACCTCGTCCATGCGGCTGCCGGTGTCGATCAGCGCCGTGGCGATGATGGTGAGGCTGCCGCCTTCCTCGATGTTGCGCGCCGCGCCGAAGAAGCGCTTCGGCCGCTGCAGCGCATTGGCGTCCACGCCGCCGGTCAGCACCTTGCCGGAGCTCGGCACCACCGTGTTGTAGGCCCGCGCCAACCGCGTGATGCTGTCCAGCAAGATCACCACGTCGCGCTTGTGCTCGACCAGCCGCTTGGCCTTCTCGAGCACCATCTCGGTGACCGCCACGTGCCGGGTCGCCGGCTCGTCGAAGGTGGAGGCGACGACTTCGCCCTTCACCGTCCGACTCATGTCGGTCACTTCCTCGGGCCGCTCGTCGATCAGCAGCACCAGCAGGAAGATTTCCGGGTGGTTGGCCGCCAATGCGGTGGCGATGTTCTGCAGCATCACCGTCTTGCCGGTGCGCGG
>CAZTJC010000014.1:0-111691 GCA_964613945.1 uncultured Acetobacteraceae bacterium | reverse complement strand
TCCACGACCGTCGGTGACAGGCGATAGCCACCTGCAGGATAGCAGACCTCCGGCCTATGAACCTGCAGCATGCCGTCCTGCACATTGCTATAGGCGACCAGCAGCATGACGGGCAACCGGTCGGGCGCGACATAGGTCCGCGTAACGAGGCCGCTGTACAGCGCATCGGACAGGGCATCAGGCGGCGGCAGCACGAGACCCGAGGAATCCTTGTACGTCCAGTCGCCGATTTGCGTCGGGATCAACTTGTCCAGCACCTCCTTGCCGACACGCGCGGCGCCCGGCCTGGGCTGGCGCGCCATCGCAACCCCGCCCACGCCGAGCAGGGCGGCGCCGATCATCATGCTGCGTCGATTGATCGGGGATGAGGCCATGGTCATGCCGTCTTTCGGGTGATGAGGCGTCGCCAGATCGGTTCGAGCACGCTGTCGATGGCGAAGATCGTCAGCAGCGCAATGCTGAACATCGTCAGGCCGGCGAAATTGTGCAGGAAGCCCTGCGCCATTGCATCGCCAGCATGATAGGTCAGCAGGATCAGGATCAGCACGCGCACGAAATTGGTGAAGATCGCGACCGGCAGGATGAACAGCGTCAGCAGCAGCGCATAACGCCAGTCCGCCTGATGGCGCATATAGACGTAAAAGAGCGAGATCGCGGTCAGGGCGACGATCGAGTTGAGCCCCGAACAGGCCGCCGCCACGAGCAGCTGGAACTGGCCGACCTGGATGACCACGCCGGCGCTGCCGATCGGGTAGCCTAACTGGTAAAGAAGCGCGACCGCGGCATGCGAGATGCCGGTCTTGAGCGACCCGGTCATCGCGGCGACCAGCGTGTCGGGCAGCGGAAACATAAAGGCGAGATAAAGCAGGGGGAACCACAACCGCCGCATTGCCGGCAGGCCGATCAGTGCATAGATCGTCACCAGCACGACCCCGTACATCAGATATCCCTGGATTTCGACGATCTGCGCGATCCGCGACACCAGGTAGAGCGGCAGGGTGACGATCAGCCCGATCGCCGCGAACAGCGCCGGAGGCGGCTCGACCAGCGGCCGCGCCTCCGGCCACAGCCGCCGGAGCAGCCACAATCCGGTGAACAGCACGATCGGCCCATGAGCGCCGGATTCCGTGCTCCAGCTGACCCGGGCGACGAAGGTCATCGTCGGGATGACGACCAGCGCGAGGCCGGCGAGCAAGATCAAGGGTGCAAATGCGCTGAAACCGCCTTTGCGATCCGACAATGCCAAGGTCGCCATCACTCTTTACCCCGACCCCGGACCGATTGTGCCGGCTATAAAGCCCGGCTTCCGTTCGGGGCTTAGCATGGGGCCCGACACCGGCCAAGCGCACAGCGGGCGGGCCGATCGCCGCGTCCCAATTCAGAACTCTTGCGTCCGGCGTTAAAATGTAGCCCCGCCTCGCACTTGCGACAGCGCGAGGCCGTGCCGGTGCCGCGCCGGGAAGCGACAGGCCCGGGAAGCGACAGGCTATGTAACCTGAATTTCATGGTTCTGCGTGCAAGCCTGCGCGGAGAAGGTGCTTGCTTCGCCTCCGGGTCACGGTCACGGCACGGCACGGCACGGCACGCATGCCCAAGGGAATGGTTAAATATGGCACGACAATATGGCACTCGGAAGCGCGTGATGGTGACGGGTGGAGCCGGCTTTCTCGGTTCTCACCTGATCGACCGGCTGATCGAACGCGGCGACGACGTGATGTGCCTCGACAATCTGTTCACAGGCACCAAGCAGAATATCGCCCATCTGCAAGGCCATGAGCGGTTCGAGTTCCTGCGCCACGACGTGACGATCCCGCTTTATGTCGAGGTCGACGAAATCTACAATCTCGCCTGCCCCGCCTCGCCGATCCATTACCAGCACGACCCGGTGCAGACGACCAAGACCAGCGTTCACGGCGCGATCAACATGCTCGGCCTTGCCAAGCGGACCGGTGCCAAGATCTTCCAGGCCTCGACCAGCGAAGTTTACGGCGACCCCGCCGTCCATCCGCAACGCGAGGATTATTGGGGTCATGTCAACCCGATCGGCCCGCGGTCCTGCTACGACGAGGGCAAGCGTTGTGCCGAAACCCTGTTCTTCGACTATCGCCGCCAGCACAATCTCGCCATCAAGGTGGTGCGGATCTTCAACACCTATGGGCCACGCATGCACCCCTCGGATGGGCGCGTCGTATCGAACTTCATCGTCGCCGCGCTGAAGGGCGCACCGATTCCTATTTACGGGGACGGCACGCAGACGCGCAGCTTCTGCTATGTCGACGATCTGATCGACGGATTCCTGCGGCTGATGGACAGTTCGGACGATACCACCGGGCCGATCAACATCGGCAACCCCGGCGAATTCTCGATGCGCGAACTGGCGGAAAAGGTGATCGCGATCACCGGCTCTAAATCCGAGATCAGCTATCTGCCGCTGCCGCAGGACGATCCGCGGCAACGTCGCCCGGACATCACCCTGGCCAAGGATGTGCTGGGGTGGCAGCCGACCGTCGCGCTCGACCAGGGGCTCGAGAAGACGATCGACTATTTCCGCCAGATCGTGTGAGCTCCGGTGCACCCGGTCGCGCCGGCGACCGGTGGCACTCAGACCAACGCGATTGACAAAGCATCCGTCTTGCCCCGGGAATAAAAGACTCTTGCGCCAATCTGATACAGTCGCGCTGCGGTCTTCCGAAGTTAAGGCTTGTTCAATGCCAACTTTGCTACAGGCTGACGAATATCGGTATGCGGAAATCTGCGGATAATGACGGCACAGGTTCCAGTGCAGGCGAGTGATCGCTCTCATGAAAACGGCAACGCCACCGATACGCAGGCGGTCCGCGCCGCGCTCTATATCGTGCTGGCGCTGGCGGATGCCGGTATCGTCGCCATGGCGTTCGCGCTCTCCGACCTGCTCCGCCACCAGCGGATCACCGATATGCTGACGCTCAGCTACTGGCTTATTGTGCCGGTGTTCATCGCGGCGAGCTTCTATGTCCGCGCTTATTCCTACACGACGCTGATCGCCCGGCACCTCAGCATCTGGAAGGCGATCACCGCCATGCTCGGGGCGACGGCGCTGACTATCATGCTGCTGTTCGCAGCCAGGAACAGCACCGACGTCTCGCGCGTCGCCTTTTTCACCGGCACGCTGTTCAGTCTGTTGGGGCTAATCTTGATCCGGCTGCCGCTGCCGCTGCTGGTCAAGGGGCTCGGCTCACACTTCTTCCGTCGCGTGCTGATCGTCGATGGCGCATTTGACCATGATGTGCCGCCCGGTATCGAGCGGATCGACGTGGCCAGACTCGGCATCCGTCCCGAGATTACCGACCCGCTGATGCTGCACCGCTTTTCCCAGATCGTCGGCGGGGCCGACCGGGTTACAGTGTCCTGCGCGGTCGAGGATCGCGAACGCTGGTCACTGTATCTCAAGAGTGTCGATTGCGACGGCGAACTGCTGATCCCCGAATTGCACAATGTCGAACCGCTGAGCGACTCATCGGGCCTGGGCCTTGCCGGCGTTCGGGTATCGCTCGGGCGGATGAACATGCGCAATCGCCTGGTCAAGCGAGCCTTCGACATGACGATCGCGGCCGGCGCGCTGATCGCGCTGGCGCCGGCGATGCTGATCATCGCGCTGGCGATCAGGCTGGACAGCCCAGGCCCCATCCTCTTCCGCCAGCAGCGGATGGGCCGCACCAATCGCTTGTTCAACGTGCTGAAGTTCCGCAGCATGTACGTCGATCTCGGCGATCGCAGCGGTCATCACTCGACGCGGCGCGACGATCCGCGCATCACGCGGGTCGGCCGGTTCATCCGTGCGACCAGCCTCGACGAATTGCCCCAGCTGCTGAACGTGCTGGGCGGCAGCATGAGCCTGGTCGGTCCACGCCCGCATGCGCTCGGCTCGCGCGCCGGCGACAACCTCTTCTGGCAGATCGATCGCCGCTATTGGCTGCGCCACACGATCAAGCCGGGCCTTACCGGCCTGGCGCAGGTCCGCGGCTATCGCGGCTCGACCGACAAGGCGGACGATCTCATCAAGCGTCTGGAAAGCGACATGGAATATCTGGCGCATTGGTCGCTGATGAACGACATCACGATTCTGGTCCGCACTGTGTTCGTGATGCTGCACCGAAATGCCTATTGAGGGTGTCCGTCCGGACGCATGACAGCGGCCTTGAGCTCACGATCGCCGGAACCCCGCCGCACCGTTCAGAACGGCATCTCGCCTTCGTAATTGCCGGCCTCGCTATAGCGGCAGACCAGGACATCCTCGCGCTGGCCGTGCGCCAGGGCGCAGCCGACCGCATGCGTCGCGCGCCACATCACCTGGGTGTAATGGCCGATGTCGCCGACCCGCCCGGTCGTGCTGTTCGCCGGAAAGCGGCCATAGCGGAAGAATCGCTTTTCGCGCGCCCAGGCATCGACCATCGCCTCGGGCGTGAACCGGCCGGGGGTGCCGGCCCAGAGGTTCTCGCCCTCCGGCGCAGCGTCGTTCTCGGGCGCATGATGGAAGGCGCCGGTCGTCGCCAGATGATCGGCCCAGACGCTTGCCGATCGGGCGAGCGCCGGATCCCAGGTCAGCGGCGGGATGCCCAATTGGGCGCGCTCGGCATTGTGCCGCGACACCAGACGGGATTCGAAGCCATCGCTGGCCCCCAGCAGCCACGGCGCGGCAGCCGCCACGAAGAGGGCGCCCGCCAGTCTGTACCTGCGTGAAACCATCGTGGTTCCGTCCATCGCCATCGAGAGAGGCGATCATGACAGTGCGCGTTCACCAGCCGGTTAGAAGCTGTGGTAAAGCCGACGTTAGGCTCAGGAATTGGGCGGCGCGGGCAGGACGAACACCCGGTCGCCGCGGCTAGCCACCGCGAACAACTGGCGTGCGAAATCGGGCGGCAGGCCGATACAGCCATGCGTTGCGCGCCCGCGTTCGACCGTACTGGCATG
Organism: uncultured Acetobacteraceae bacterium; assembly: GCA_964613945.1. Classification (GTDB taxonomy): domain Bacteria; phylum Pseudomonadota; class Alphaproteobacteria; order Acetobacterales; family Acetobacteraceae; genus JAVVHH01. Next base: position 106,741 of record CAZTJC010000014.1, on the reverse strand, counting down.
CAGGGCGACGCCGTCATGCGTCAGCCAGAGCGTATAGGGCATGTCGGCGTCATAGGCGCGCGAGCGATGCATCCGCTCCTTGCCTAGCAGCGCAAAGCTGCCCGATGGAGTCGCCGTGCCGTCCGACCCGTAGACGATGATCGCCGTACCGATCTCGTCGGCGCCGCGGAACACCGAGATCAACTGGCGGGGCAGATCGACCCGCATCCAGATCGGCCCGTCGCCCAAGCCGCGATCGGCCCAGCGGAAATCGCCGAAGGTCATCCTGGCGGGAACCTGCAACAGGCTGGCGATCGGATGCCGGCTGCCATCGGAGGCGACGAACACCGGGCGCTCCGCCGGCCGGTAGCGGATCCGCCCGTCAGGCGATCGCGCGGGACGGGGCGGGGAGGGCAGTTGCAGATTGTCGATCGGCGCAGGCGGGCGATCGCATCCCGCTACCATGACGCTGAGGATCATCGGCAGCCAGGCGCCCGATCGGCTGCAGGCCTTGAGACGGATTGCCATTCCGGTCACGCGAAGTCGCGAAGGCCTGCGCGCGCAGCGGCACGGAGGGGTGGAAAGAGAGCCGCGGCGACCGCCTTTCTCGCCTGGAAAGATGGAGCGCCGCTGCACGGCCGTGCGCGCAGGCGTTTCGCGGTACCGGCGTCATGCACCCTCGTTGGGGATCCTTCGCACTTGCGCGCAAACCGTACCGAACGGATCCTGAACCGCTTCAACAAGCCTCATAGCGAAGCGTCGGGCGCCGGCGCCGCAGCATCGGGCCCATAGCGAAGAAGCCGAGGACGAGCATCGCCCAGGTCGACGGTTCGGGCACCGCGGGGGTCACCAGCGTCGTCGGGACGTTCGTGTCCGTGCCGCCGGGCGTTCCGCCGGTGCTGCCACCACCACCCGTGCCACCGCCGCCAGGCCCCGATACGCCTCCGCCGAGGACGGGCCTGCCCGGAATGAACACACCGCCTGGGTTGGTCGGCACGACTGCGTCGATCAACGGTCCACCGGCCGGACCGACCGCTTCGGGAACGAACGTAGCATCGGCGGGCGTGTAGGCGGGAACCGGCACACCACCGCCTGGCACGACCGGTGCATCGGGACGATGACGAACCGAGGTCAGAACGCGTTCACCGGGAGGACCGACGTCGAAGCCGGTGCGCGGCTGCTTAGTATTGACCAGCCAGCCATAGCCGCGGCTGCCCGGCGAGCGCGCATCAAAGACGCTGTCCGGACCGCTCATGCGAAACGTACTGGGCGGTGCCGCGGCTTTGGACGAGGTGCCGGAAAGCTCGCCGCCCACGCCGGCGACGCCGATCAGCGCGACGGCGAAGGCGGCAAGGCTGGTCGCGAGAGGACGACGCCGGGCAGTCGAAACGGCGCGCCGTGTAACGTACCGTATAGACCGCATGTTCTTCATCCCCTGTGAACTCCCATGCACTCGGTTGGTTGCGCCATACCGTGCCGCTTATCGGATCATTGGATAGAATCCAACCATAACGAGTCCCGGCCACTGGAACCGGATTTTTAAGCTATAGATCAGCCAGACTATGAGCAAAGCGACGTCATGACCTTTACATTTCCGGTCGCGTTTACCATTCTATGTCCCGCAATTTCTGACATTTATCACGAATGAGGCGCCATTATGACCAAAGCATCTGGTGAGATATTGTGTGCTGGTGGCACGCTCTGCTTGTGGGCGGCAACATGGTAGAGATGTCGTGCGTGCCATAGCGGCACAACGGCGCTTACACTGGCGAGGAAAACAACAACGGCCCGGACATTCGGGCCGTTGCATGTCATCGCAAAGGCTCTCGAAGACACGCCGCAGCGCGTCTTCGGATCGCGATCAGCAGGTGATCGGGCGCAGGGCAGGGGAGCGCTTGCGACGCCGCATGCCGAAGCCGATCGCGCCGAAACCAAGGATCATCAGCGCCCAGGTGCCCGGCTCGTGAACCGGCGCCGGCACCCGCGTCGGGACGGTGCCGTTGAGATAGCCGTTGATGAAGTTCAGGTTGTACGACACCAACGTGTTGCCGCCGATTTCACCGGCCGACGAGTTGGTGCACTTGGAAAGATCCGTTGTCACGGCCGTGCTGCCGGTGTTGTTTGTACGGACCGATGGAATCTCCTCCGCAATACTCGTCGAATATACCTCCATTAATTCCGAACGACGTCACCGAGGCGATCTTGCCATTGATGAACTCGGGTCCGCCCGAGTCACCTGGCGAGGCTGCCGATTCGCCGACCACGCCGAGCTGCTTGATGCTGCAGATGCTGCAGATGCTGCAGATGCTGCAGATGCTGCCGAAAACGTCGTGCGCCGCAGTCCCGTCGTCAAAGTCGTACAGGACAACGCCCCTGCTTGAGCCAGCAAAGATCGATTGCCTTAATATTCGTAGATGTTGCTGCCGACCCGCTCGCGATACTCGCTCGCCACGCCGATGGGGCCACCGATCGTGCCCGTGCCGACTTCGGTATATTGCTGGAGAGGATTGCCGCTGAAGAGGTCATAAATGTCGTGACCGCTGGTATCGCCGGTGATGCTGAACAGCGCGACGTCATTGCCGCCGATCAGGCCGGTCGCAGCTAAGCTGGGATTGGAGGCAAAGGTGGTGGCGGTGTAGATTCTCGCGCCGACCGCGCGCTGATCGCCGAACGAGGGTAAATAGAAGCGGATCGAAGTGATCGGATCGTTCGCGCTGGTTTCCAGGCAGTGCGCCGCAGTGAGCACGGTGCCGGCGCCGATCAGCGATCCGGTGCACAGGCAGCCGAGGCCGGTCGTCTGCCTCGACACGAAAGCGAGCCGACACCGCTATAGCCCGAGGTGCGGCTCGTATTGACCTGGTCGAGGATCGTGTAGGTCATGTAGCTGCGGGCGAGGTCGCCCGCGACATAGGTGGCGGCCGATGCCTGGCCCGCTGCAGCCGAACCTGCAACGGCAAGCGCCAACCCTATTTCTTGATCATTAAACCCTTGTCCCTTTCGCCCGGCTCAAGCCCTACTGGCGATGAGCGAACCTCGCAAACTTCGAGCGAGGGTAAATGAACTGCCAGGGCGACCCCGCATCCGCCCGCCAGCTCAACGAACGCCGGTCGCCCAGCGGCAAGTCCGGAGCGGGCCACGCCATTCCCTTGTGGTCATCGTTAATCGTGCGTCGATGACGCACCGCAAGCGACGACGCAAACCGGCGTGATAATGGATCAATGCTCTCCCAGCGCCCCACTTCGGGACAGACAGTCACAGGGTGTCGGGGGCGCCGCGGCACGGCGATGCGCACTTGTCAGCTCAGGCACTCGCGGCGTTGCTCGACGGTGTCGCCATCGCTCAACCGGGTCATCACCGCCAGCGCTCGACACCGGCCATCCTCACCTTGTTGCAGCGGCCCGGCCACGACGAAGCCGTGTCCGCCCGCCGCATCCCGCCATTCCTGCATATCGCCGCTGAGCAAGGCGGTCTTCATCGCGGCAGCGCGCGACGAGGCGATCACCTCGCCGCCAGCCGCATCGTCCGTGTCCAGCGACAGATCGAGCGGGGCACGCACGGCCGGTGGAACGTCCGCGACCTCGTGCCGAACCGCCGCGCGCGGGGGCGCGGCGTGGCGGCTGCGTGCGACCGGGCCATGGCCTGGCTGGCGCGGAGCGCTCCGGGCCGTGGCTGGCGGGACGGGGATCATGACCGAATAGGATTGGCTCGCCCTCACGCGCTCACCCACCAACGCCGTAACGGCGAGCGTGCAGAGGCAGAAGAGACCGACGCCGATATTGGTGCGGACCGGTAGCCGGGACGGCACCGGCGCCGTCCCGGGCACAGCAGGGCCACCGGCATAGCAGCGGTTCCAGCCCGCGATCCGCACGGCACCGACATGCACGCTCCAGCCGCGATCGACGATATACCGGCCAGCATCCCGCGTCCGATCGATCGTCATGACTGCCGTTCTCCATTGCGACGTCCCGGTCATCGGGGGGGCGATCTTCAGGGCATATGGCACCGCGCGGGAAGCGCCAAGCGTGATCCTCCTGCCGCTTACGCGATATCAACCATTTGCCGCGACAAGGACGTGAAGGTCGAGGTGGTCCGATGTCGTTCGTTGCAAAGCTTTATCAGGACGATCGTTTGGCCGAGCGCCATGCGGTGACGCTCGACGGCACGTTGCGCGATGCCCAGGCCGAACCGCACGACGTCGTGATCGACGACCTGTCCGCCACCGGCTTCCGTACCGCGGCGATAGCCGGGGTCGCCGTGGGCGACGTCATCACGCTGGGGATTTTCGGGATCGGCCTGCGCTCCGCAGCGGTGCTGCGCGAGAGTGACCGCCATTATGGGTGCCAGTTCTTCGTCCCGCTGAACGCGAGCGAGCTGGCATTCGCCCTTGCAGGCCTGACGCCGCCCGATCCCCTGCCACTCCACGGCGCTGCGCTGTTCCCGACTGGCGCGGGTGAGGCACAGGCCAGCGAATGGTCGCTGTCGATGCGGGCGCGGATCCTGACGATCCTGGCGGCGGGCACGCTGCCATGGCTCGGGCTGGGACTGGCCTGGCACATGCTCTAGGCCCGCGTCCGGGCATAGTTCAGCCCGGTGCGGCATCCGCGACCGGCGCACCCAAGACATGCGATAGCCACCGCCTCCGAAGGAAAGCGGTGGCTATCGTGTCGTTACGCCGTGATCAGGCAGTCGCACCTGCGGTGATGCGCTTGATCTTGGCGTCGAACTTGCCGTCAGAACGACGCTTGGCCGACCGCATCGCAAAGCCGACCGCGCCTATGCCGAGGATCATCATCGCCCAGGTGGCGGGCTCGGGCACCGCGCCACCGATCGTGGCCGTGCCAGGGCCGGAGATGGTGAGCAAATAGCTGCCGCGCGACGGCTGGTGACGACCGCGAAATATTGGGCGCCTGTCGACAGCGAGCGGTTGATAAGGGAGTCCGTGACTGCACCCCATCGTCGTCATACTGCAGCACATTCGCCAACGGGCTCTGCGGGTTGAACGCGCCCTTGTAAAGGCCGAGATAGGTGTCGAACACCCTTGATGCGGCAGTGCATAGGTGCCGGCAGTGCATAGGTGCCGGCAGTGTTCACCGTGAAGCCATAGGCATCGTACGAGAATGCCCCGCCGCTCGTCGAGGTCGGCGGATTGCCCGCGTTGGACGAATTGAAGGTCGTATCGGCGCTGCTCAGGCTACCGTGATGACGACCGTCGCCGCATTTGCCGGAACTGCCGCCGCGGCGGCAGCGAACGGCACGGTGCTCATTGCCAGCGTCTTAATGACATTCATTGTTCGCCCCTTTTGCTACCCAACAGAGTGGGCCAGTGGGCGGAATCAATAGTTCATTAAGCCTGAATAATTTTAATTTCGTTATTTCACATTGATACATTAAAATTACCCGACTTCAGGCGTGATGCCAAAAATCCTCTTACTTATCGGTAATTTCCAGCGCAGGCCTGAGCGCGTCTGCTTGCCGTGGCTGGATATGCGTCAGAACCGCACCGGCAGGTAGATGAATGACACGCGTCCCGTTTGGGACAGGATGACTTTGCTAATCCACTGACCTTGTGATGATCGCCGAACCGCGATGCGCCCTTGCAGCGTCGGGGCAGTGCTGCGTGACGGCACTACATCCGCCACCATGTGATTACCGTGCACGGCTCCATATGTCAGTTATGGATATTTTTTCGCTTGCAAATGTAATAAAACGTTATGCCACATCTTAAGCTAGGGTCAGGACTCGTTGATCAAAGCCAGAAGATGACGGTGGCAGCTAGGGCGATGGCGGACAAGAAGACTGTCGGACACCTGTCATAGCGGGTGGCGACGCGGCGCCAGTCCTTCAGCCGTCCGAACATGATCTCGATCCGGCTACGGCGCCTGTAGCGGCGCCTGTCGTGTTTGATGGGCTCGAGCCGGGACCTCCGACCTGGGATGCACGGCTGGATGCCCTTGGCCTGCAAGGCATCCCTGAACCAGTCGGCGTCGTAGCCGCGGTCGCCGAGCAGCCATTGCGCCTTGGGCAGATCGTCCAGCAACGCGGCCGCGCCGGTGTAGTCGCTGACCTGTCCGGCGGTCATGAAGAAGCTGAGCGGACGGCCGTTGGCATCGCTGACAGCGTGAAGCTTCGTGTTCATGCCGCCTTTGGTGCGACCGATCAGGCGGCCGAGATCCCCTTTTAACCCGCAGGCTCGATGCCGTGCGGTGCGCCTTCAGGTACGTCGCGTCGATCATGATGGTCTTTGGTCGGCATCAGCGGCAGCCAGGCCCTCCATCATGCGGAGGAAAACACCCATCTCACCCCACCGTTTCCAGCGATTGTAGAGCGTCTTGTGCGGGCCATAGTCGCTGGGCGCATCACGCCAGCGCAGCCCATTGCGGTTCACGAAAACGATGCCGCTCAACACCCGCCGGTCGTCAACTCGCGGCTTGCCATGGCTCTTGGGGAAATATGGCCGCAGGCGCACCATCTGCTCCCAGGTCCCCTCACGGAGCCTGAATCAGATCGCGCCTGTTACATCAAATGGGTCCTGACCCTAGCGGCGGCAGCCGCTCCGAACCAATCCAGTTGCCAAAACGCACGACCACGCGGCAAAGAGGAAAGCGACTGATGGATTAACAGGGTACTGTCAGACTAACCGGGAATTGGGTCGAATTAACATTTGTGGGCTGTCAGGGCTGGTGGCGGGCGGGAACGCGTATCGAAATTTACGTGAACAAAGCGGACATTCGGGCGCGCTTGGTGGCGCCCTAACCAAGTAGGTAAACAGCGGTGCATTAGGTCTGACAATGCTTACCAATGGCATGACTTCTGGGGAGTACGTCACGCCGCCCTAACCCTTACCTGATTACCAGCCGGTGCATTTAGTCTGACAGGGCCCGTTCCAGTTGGCACGGTAGGTTAGGACCGAGGACTGACTGACATCTCTGCTCCGCCGAGGGATAATCGCCTCAGCATCATCGTCCCGATCTGGGACGAACGGGTACGCACATTTTTTTCGGCAACTCTGCACACATTTACCTCAGATTAACGTTACTGCTTAACCGACGGCGATATGCCTTCAGTTCAGCGATGTTCTGAATGCCCACGATCGTTGGTGGAGGGCGATTTAGCCCGTCTTAACGGTCACAAAAGGGGTACAGATATGAAGCGCTTTCTTCTGCTCGCGGTCGCTGGAACGATAGCTACCGTTGCACCTGCATCAGCGACGGTTCTCATGCCGGATATGACTGGCGTGGCGTTCACTGCCCTCGACACCAGCACACGCGGAACGCAGCTTGCGAGCATTCAGACCGGCACCACGGGAGCCACGACCTACACCGGATCGCTTCGCAGCGCAGTTTACCGCAACACGCTGGGTACACTGGACTTCTATTTCCAGGTCGCCATCGACACGATCGCCGCGGGTGATGAGGTGTTCAATCTCACTGCTTCTAGCTTCCTGGGCTACACCGTTGATGCTCTGGTCGACACGACCGACTTTGATGGCGCCGGGTTTTTCACGGCCGCGAACAACCCGAACCTGCAAGGCCCCGCTGGCTCAACAACAACGGCTTCGCGGAACGGCAGCGGCTCGGTCGTGCGCGCCGACTTCGGATCTAATGGTTTAGAAGCTGGCGGGCAGACCAGTGCGACATACATTTTCCGCACCAACGCTACGGCCTACAACCTGGGCGGCACCTTCACTACGCAAGACGGATCGGTAGCTCAGCGCGCGAACTTCCAGCCCGTCGCAGCTGCTGTTCCTGAGCCCGCAACCTGGGCGATGATGATCCTGGGCATGGGCGCTGTTGGTTTCTCGATGCGCTCGGCGAAGCGCCGCTCGGAGAAGAAGTTCGACGCCAAGATCAAGCGCATGACGGCTGCCGTCGCTTAACAAGATCCGCCTGCGCCAACTCGTAGGTAGAAGGGAAGCCGTCACTCCCCGCCGGAAGTGGCGGCTTTTTCGTGCTTGTTTGCTGGGGGTCGCTCACAGTCGGGGATGACAATGGCTGCCGCTGTGACCAACCCAGCTATCACAGGTGATTGCCGAGCATACTCTGCCGCCCCAGTATCGACAGGCTAATCTCCCGATTGGCGAACCATCGCCCCTCTGGCGATGCGGTTCACGTCTTTGGTCGCAGGTGTCCCTCCCCCGGGCCTCCGCGACCAAAGTTCCTTGTTACCGCGGTATCGATCTTGAGACGCCGTTTGGCATTTCAGTTCATGGCCTTTTGCGCGGGTCGGGTGCATATCAAACGGAGCTGTTCGGAACAGGCCGGCTAGCTGGCGGGGTTGCGGTATGCTGGACGCCTTGCACTACGGTGCGCCACGACGCGTGTGGGTGGCAGATGGTCACGTCTTCGTTGAAGGGCATGACGGAGCTCTTCTGACGATGACGCCCGAAGTGGCCATAGCGCTTGGCCGTAAGCTAGGATCAGGACTCATTGATCATAGCCAGAAGAGGACGGTGGCAGCGAGGGCGATGCCCGAGAGGAAGACGGTAGGGCATCGGTCGTAGCGAGTAGCGACGCGGCGCCAGTCTTTCAGACGGCCGAACATGATCTTGATGCGGCTGCGCCGCCGGTAGCGACGCTTGTCGTATCTGACCGGCTCGTTGCGCGATTTCCGACCTGGGATGCAGGGCTGGATGCCTTTGGCTTCCAGGGCATCCCTGAACCAGTCGGCATCATAACAGCGATCGCCAAGCAGCCACTGCGCCTTTCGGCAGGTCGTCGAGTAGGGCTGCCGCGCCAGTGTAGTCGCTGACCTGCCCGGCGCTCATGAAGAAGTTCAAGGGCCGTCGGTTCTCATCACTGACGGCGTGCAGCTTGGTGTTCATGCCGCCTTTGGTGCGGCCGATCAGGCGGCCGAGATCCCCTTTTTTACCCGCAGGCTCGACGCCGTGCAGTGTGCCTTCAGGTATGTCGCGTCGATCATGACCGTCTTCCGCACGGCCTCCGCTGCCGCGAAACCCTCCATCATGCGGAGGAAAACGCCCCGTTCACCCCACCGCTTCCAGCGATTGTAGAGCGTCTTGTGCGAACCATACGCGCTCGGTGCGTCACGCCAGCGCTGCCCGTTGCGGTTGACGAAGACGATGCCACTCAGCACCCGCCGGTCATCGACCCGCGGTCTACCGGCTCTTCGGAAAATACGGCTGTAGACGCGCCATCTGCTCGTCCGTCAGCCAGTACAGGTCGCTCATTCATGGTCTCCTCACGGAGCCTGAATCAGACCGCGACGCTCACATTAATGGGTCATGACCCTAGATCAGTCTAGACGCGCTTATCGCACCTTTAATTTAGTTTATTGCTTTTGGAGAACAACACGTCTGATATCGCGAGCGGGAAAGTCATGCCATGAGTCCTTCATGGCGCCGGACGCTTTGGGGGGAGCGTTCGAACAGGAGGGATCTATGCTGGATCTGGACTTGGATCTTGCCGAGTTGCTTCTTCTGGCTCCTGCCGAGGAGCCTATCCCATCCGTTCCGCTCACTTGCAAAACTGCGCTGGAGCGCTTTGTCGAAGGCCTCTGCCGCACGGTCGGAGCGCTGGCGGGGTGCATCGTCGTCGCCGGTGAGGGCGCGGGCACGCAGCGCAGGCCGGCAGAGGCGATCGGACTGGCCGGTCGCAGCGAGGCGGCGCGCGCCGCGCTCCGCGCTTTGGTCAACGGCGATCGCCCGCCGTCGCGCCGCGGCTACAGCTGGATCCGCAATGCCGATACGCTCGATCATTGCGGATTGATGGTCGAGATGCCGGGCACGCGTCTGACCGACCACCTCCTGCTGGCATTCGCGCGCGATCAACTGGACGGCGAAGGGGTCATTGCCCAGGTCCTCACCCTTGCACCCGGCCTCGGCATGATGGCGGGCGCCGTGCAGGAGATCGCGGCCGAACGCGATGCGGTTCAACGCCGTCAGCACGGGCTGACGGCGGTGCTGCGGCAGAGCGATTGCGGGATCGTGGTCGTCGGCACCGACCAGAGCGTGCTGGTCGCCAATCCGGCCGCGCGGGCGATCCTCGACGCGGGCGACGGCATCGAATTACGCCGCAACACGCTGCGACCGACTCGGTATCAGGATGCGGTCCGCTTTCACGCCGCGCTGGACGCGGTAATCGCGCCGCCCCGGCATCGCGCCGCGCGGCGCGAACGCGAGCGCGGCGCGATGCTGCTGCTGGAACGACCCGGTCCGAACCGGCCGTTGATCGCCGTCATCGCACCGGTCGATCACGCAATCGTCGAGGACCGCCTGTCCGGCTCCGCCGATGACGTCCCGACCGAACAGGACAAGGCTGCCGCGATCATCCGGCTGATGCGGCCCGAAATCAGCGTGACGCGCGGAATGGAGCCGATCTGCCAGCTGCATGGCCTGTCTCCCGTCGAAACCCAGCTCGTCGCCTGCCTGGCCCAGGGGCTGACACTGGGCGAGGCTGCGACACAGATGCGGATAAAGCCCGATACCGCGCGCACATACCTGAAGCAGGTTTTCGCCAAGACCGACACCCATCGCCAGGCAGACCTGCTGCAACTGCTGTTACGCTACCAGCGCGCGGTCAGCGGCGACGTGGTGTTCGACGCCGCCTGACCCATTCGCCTTGGATCGCGCGGCGCTTTATTCCCGCGCGCGCCAGGGCGCGGGAATTTGCGCCCGCGCCACCCCCATCTGGGGGTAATGAATATCCCCGAATGAGAATGCCTTTGTTCTCAGATGAAGGGAGAGTGTCGACAAGATGAACAGGTAATTAACCTCCGTTCCAATGGGACGGGCGGTGATCCTCACCAACGGGGGGACGGCGCTCCTTTCACACTTTCTTGAGAGGACAATGAGGATGAAGACGAGCCTGATCATCAGTACCTCGGTGGCCGCGCTGCTCGCAGCCACCGCCTCGGTCGCCACCGCCCAGGACAGCAGCATCGGCGCCGGCCAGTCCGCGGCGCGCAACGACAGCATCGCCACCGGCGACATCAGCGATTCCGGCAACGTCGTGCGGACCAACAACGCCAACAGCTCGACCAACGGCAGCTACAATCCAGTGTCGGTCGACAACACCAACAACTCGGCGAACGGCAGCTACAATACGGACAGGTCGTCGACCGTCGGCGACGTGACCAGCAACACGTCGACCCCGACCGACAATTCGGCCAACGGCAGCTACAACACGTCGAACACCAGCAACACCGCCTCGACGGCCAACACCGACCGGTCGACCACCGTCGGTGACGTGTCGCTCGCATCGAACAGCTCGACCAACGACAGCGGCAACACCGCCACGTCGACCAACACCGACCGGTCGATCAACGGCAGCTACAACGGCGGCAATACGTCGAACACCAGCAACACCGCCTCGACCACGAACACCGATCGTTCGACCACGGTCGGCGACGTGTCGCTCGCATCGAACAGCTCGACCAACGATAGCGGCAACACCGCGACGTCGACCAACACCAGCATCGACCGCTCGACCAACGACAGCAACAACACCGCCTCGACGACCAATACGACGACCAACACCAGCACCGACCGGTCGACCAACGGCAGCTACAACGGCGGCAACACCGATCGTTCGACCACGGTCGGCGACGTGTCGCTCGCGTCGAACAGCTCGACCAACAACAGCGGCAACACCGCCACGTCGAACACCAGCAACACCGCCACGACGACCAACACCGATCGTTCGACCACGGTCGGCGACGTCACGCTCACCGATGCGTCGAACAGCTCGACCAACGGCAGCAACAACGGTGGCAACACGTCGACGTCGGATAGCGGCAACCGCGATTCTTCGACCAACAGCAGCAACAACACGTCGATCGCCGACAGCCAGAACTCGAACAGCTCGACCAACGGCAGCAACAACGGTGGTAACACCACCGACAGCAACAACACGGCGACCAACACCACGACGAACAACAACAACCAGACATATCGAACGAATTCGTCGACCAACAACAGCGGAAATACCGACGTTGCGACGACCAACAACAACAATCAAACCTATCGGACCAACGCCTCGACGAACAACAGTGGAAACACCGACTCGTCGAACAGCGGCAATACGACGAACAACAACAACCAGACCTATCGGACCAACGCCTCGACGAACAACAGCGGGAACACCGACTCGTCGAACAGCGGCAACACGACGAACAACAACAACCAGACCTACAACACCGACAATTCGCAGCTCGCCTACACGACCACGACGACCGAAACGGCCGGCGATGCCAACGTGTCGCCGAGCAGCACGTTCGGCAACGGCGCGGTGGTCGCAACCTCGGCGCTGTCCAACTATGTCAGCGGTGTGAAAGTCAGCTTCGCCGGTTCGGCCGGTGAATCGAGCACGACCGACAACAGCCTGACCACGGGCGATACGGCGTTCCAGAACTTCGCTGGCATGCAGGCGCTCAACGTCAACACCGGCGCCGGCGCTTCGCAGAACGCTAACGTCAGCGTCGCGGTTACCACGGGCAACATCACCCGCTGATCGCAACAGCCCTGCGGGGCGGCCGGACCAGATCGGCCGCCCCGTTTTTTTCCGTTTCGGATATCCCATCGGGGACAAAGGGGATCGTCATGCGCCGCATCATCTGCGCTCTTTCACTGATCGGCGGGCTGGCCACCGCGGCACCGGCCCTTGCCCAGGATCACGCGACCCCGGCCGATACCGCCACTGCCGCTGCTACCATCGGTGCCGATGACGCCTTCGGCAATGGCGCCGTCCTGGCCGACACCGATCTCGGCACGGTCACCGGGCGCGAGGATCGCGGCACGCAGATCGCGGCCGCCGACCAGCGCAACACGGTGTCCAACAACTCGGTGACCGGCAATTCGGTGACCGGATCGGTCACCATCGACGGCCAGGCCTTCTCGAACCTCTCCGGGCTCGCCGTCATCAGCGCAAACAGCGGCAACAATGTCGCGATCAATTCGGCGATGAACGTCGTCATCAACCTCGGCCCGCAATGACGCGCAGCGCGGCCTGCCTGCTTGTCGCCCTGACGCTCGGCACGGCCGGCTGCGCCGCCCAGATTGCGCCCTCCGATCCGCGCTTCGCCGGCTCCACCGGTCCGATCGCCGACTATCAGGTGCCGGTCGCCTCGATGCTGGCGCGCAAGTTCGCCACCGTGGTGCGCCAGCAATATGATTTCAGCTGCGGCTCCGCCGCGCTCGCGACCCTGTTGCGCTATCATTACGGCCTGCCGCGCACCGAGGCCGATGTGTTCACCGGCATGTGGCGGCAGGGCGACCGGGCCAACATCCGCAAGGTCGGTTTCTCGCTGCTCGACATGAAGCGCTACCTTGCCGACAACCGCTTGCAGGCGGACGGCTACAAGGTGACGCTGGAGGCGATCGCGGCACGGCGGCTGCCCGGCATCGCGCTCATCACCTACAAGGGCTATCGCCATTTCGTCGTGATCAAGGGGATCACCGCCACCTCGGTGCTGCTCGGCGATCCCAGCCTTGGCCTGCACGCCATCCCGCGCGAGACGTTCCAGGCGATGTGGAACGGCGTCTATTTCGTACTCAATTCGGCGACGCCGGTCGGCGAGCGCAACTTCAACGGCGTCAACCAATGGCAACCGCTCGCGCGCGCGCCGGTCGGCGCCCCGTTCCTCGATCCGCTGAGCATGCAGGCGCTGACGCTCAGCGCGCCCTTCTACCGGGACTTTTAGACCATGCGCGCACTTCGCTTCGCCTGTGCCATTATGGGACTCGTCGCCGTGTCCAGTGCCGGGGAGGCGCAGGATTTCGGCGCACCGCTGCCCGAAGAGGAACTGGCGACGCTGACTGGCAAGTTCATCCTGCCGGGCGGCGGCTCGCTGGCACTGTCGGTGACCAGCGACACGATGCTCAACGGCAGCCTGATCCTGCGCACCGTGCTGACCATCGACCAGGGCTCGAAGCTGCAGGTGTTCGGGCGCGACGACAGCAGCGCATCGCCCGCCGGCACCACAGGCGGCACGTCCGGCGCCGGACCGACGCTCGCCACCGGCGTTTCGGTGCTGTTCGATCGCCGGTCGGGCACCCAGATCACGGTGCCGACGGTCAGCACCGTGCGCACCGGCAGCGGGGTCCAGATGACCGAGACGCAGGCCGGACTGGTGCCGATCGCGGTGGTGGCGGGCGGCCCGGCGGTGCGCACGCCGGACGGCCTCGTTACGCTCACCACCTTGCCCAACGGATCGCAGGTGACGCTGGCGGGCGATCAGATCGGCATCTCGCATCTGGTCGGCCAGTCGGTGGCGACCGCGATCCTCAACGCCGGCAACGACCGGACGATCGATACGGTGACGACGATCGGGATCGATTTGCATGATGCCGCCGCATTGACGCTGGGGAGCGCGGCGCTGAAAGTGGATGCGCTGGCGGCGGATGCGGCCCGGGGAATGGTGCGCTAAGTGCCCATGGGGGAACGAAAGATGATTGGGGGAACGATATGACGAGGGTGTGGCGGGCGGCACTGATCATGTCGACGATCCTGACGCCGGCGGTCACCCAGGCGCAGACCCGCAGCCCGGCGCGCGCGCAGGCATCGCGCCCCGCCTTGCAGCGCGACCTGGACGAGGCCCGCGCAGAGATCGCGGCACAGCGCCGCCAGATCGAGGCGCAGGAGGCACGACTTGCAGCGCTGGAGTCGCGGCTCGGCACGTTGGCGGCAGCCCCCCCGGTCGGCGTCGGGGCGACCACGCAACCGCCCTCCGCCGTCGCGCAGGCGAGCGCGGCCAGCACGCCGGGCGATCCGGCCACGATGGTCGCGGCCACCCCGACGCCGCGGATCGAGAGCGTCGGGACGCGCCCGGCCGATCGCGACCGCCCGCCCGAGGTCGCGGTGCTCGGCAGCGAAGGCAGCGTCGTCACCCGCAAGGGCCAGCTGACCGGCGAAATCCAGTTCGATTATGCCCGCGCCGACCGCAATCGCGCGCTGTTCCGCGGCATCGAGATCGTGGAATCGGTCCTGGTCGGCGAATTCAACATCAACGAAAGCCGGCAGGACATCATCACCGGCTCGCTGGCGGCACGTTACGGCGTCACCGACCGGCTGGAACTGGGCGTGCGGGTGCCCTTCGTGCAGCGTTGGGACACGTCCGTGCTCGTGCCCGTGCAAGGCAGCACCAACAACGATGCCGCGCGCGAGATCAACAGTTCGACCAAGGGCAACGGCGTCGGCGACGTCGAACTGTCGGCGCGCTACCAGATCCTGACCGGGCGGCGCGGCCTTCCGTACCTCGTCGGCAACCTCCAGGTCGTAGCGCCGACCGGCACCGACCCGTTCGGCGTGCCGCGCCTGGCGACGGGCGAGGCGACCAAGGCGGCGACCGGTGCGGGCTTCTGGGGCGTATCGCCCAGCCTCACCGCGATCCTGCCGAGCGATCCCGCCGTGCTGTTCGGCACGATCGGCTACACCCGCAACTTCGGCAAGAGCGTGAATACCGAGATCTCGCCAGTGCGGATCAACTACGTCAAGCCGGGCGACGCGCTGTCGTTCAGCGCGGGCATCGGCATCTCGCTCAACGAGCGCACCTCGATCAACCTGGGCTACGCCCACACCTGGGCGTTCGGCACCCGCACCCGCACCTCGCTGATCAACCCCGGCCCGAACGACCCCGCCTCGTTCGAGGACACGTCGCGCGACCTGCAACTCGCCCGCCTGCTGTTCGGCGTGACCTATCGCGCCACCGACCGCGCGAGCATCAATTGGTCGGTCGAGGTCGGCGCGACCGACGATGCCGCCGACGTGCGCACCGCGCTGCGCGTGCCGCTGGTGCTGATCATGCCGAAATAGGGGGCGGTGAATATGCCGCTCCTGCCGCGCATCCGAGTGTTGCGGGTCGCATGGGATCGCCTGATGTAGACGTGTCGACGGTTCGACGGCGAAGCCCGGCAGCTTGTTATCCCACGCTACAGGAACCGCTCGCCGGCGTGATCCTTGAACAGTTCGGCGTTGCGCACATAGTCTGAGAGCACCTGCACCGACTTGTGCCGGCTGACCTCCTGCAGCTTGAAGATCGTCGCGCCCTGCGCCGCGCCCTCCGTTATAAAGCCGGCGCGTAACGAATGTCCGGCGAATTGCGTCGGGTCATAGCCGGCCGCCGCGGCATGCTGTTGCACCAGCCGGGCGATCGCACGGTCCGACATCGCGGCCGGGGTCAGCGCATCGGAACGGGAAAGCCGACGGAACAGCGGGCCCTCCTGATGCCCAGCCGCCGCCATCCAGGCGAGCAACAGCGCCTTGGGCCGGATCCGCGAGCCTTCCGGAATGGCGATCACCGCGCCCTGGCCGATCCGATCGGTCTTCGACCGTGCGATCGTCAGCCGCAGCCCTTCCGGCACGATGCCGACATGCGCGACCTCCAGCGCCACGATCTCCGACCGGCGGAGCGCCGCGGCCATGCCGACCGCCAGGATCGCGCGGTCGCGGATCGCCCTGAGATCATCGCCCTCGATCGCGGCGAGCATGTTGCGCAGTGCTGCGGCGTCAGCGGGCCGCTTCTGCCGCTTCGCTCCGCCATGTTCGGCGCGGATGCCGGCGAGCACCTCGGCCAGCCGACCCGCGGTCGGCATGGCGGTCGGCGCGGGGTGGCCGCCCGCCCGGTGGTGATGGCCGATCGCGGCAACGCGCCGGGCGATGGTCGCCGGGTTGAGCCCCGCCGTCGCCTGGTCGCTCACAAAGACGGCGACGACGTCGGGGCTGGCCGGTAGCGCGGCGAGGCCGTGCGCGGCGCACCAGGCGGTGAAGATCGCCCAGTCGGAATCATACACCCGGCGCGTTGCGCTCGATCGCGCCGCTTTGGCATAGGCGGCGGCCCGCTCGATCTTATCGTTGAGGATCGCGGGCAGCGTGGGCTGAGCCGCCGTCGCTGCGACCGGCAAGAAAGCTTCGTCCGCGCCATTGTCCGGATCGATCAGCGGGAGGAGCGCGGCCATGGCCTTATGTGCCACGATCGGTTTTGCAGCACCAGCCCTGTGTCCGAGAATCACGGTTATCGGACACAAGCGAGCACAGAGTGGGACAAGGACTTTGGCTGCGTCGGTTGATTGTGATATTCCATAGGGCATGAAGATCATTTGCCCGGTGCTATTGGCACTTACGTCTCTCGTCAGTTCGGCAGCCGGTGCGCAGACCACACGCACTACGCAGGATGCGGTCGAAGCTTATGGCGCTCGTTTGAACGCTCCGAGCGATCCTACGGCTGCGACAAACATGCGCCGCTACAACAATCGAATCAACAATCGCGTCAACAGTCGCCTGCAGACCAGGATCGAGCGATTTCGGGTCGACGCATCTTCTGATCCTGTAGCCGCATATCAAAGGGCAGACAGCGGATCTGCCAGCAGGGCCTATCAACAGGCGGACGCTGCGGGGCGACAGGGACAAACCGGAACGAATCCAACGCGACGGGGAAGCACGTCTTCGCGTCCGGCTGATGATCAATATCCCGAAACCAGCTTTAGCAAGCCGACTACGCGTTAGGGTGGATGTGATCATAAGATTGCGCGATCATCACCTGACGATCGCCTCTGCCATCTGATCACATGGGATGAAGCAACACCTGCCGGATTTGGCCATTCCCTCCCCCTACGGCATCCGACGGACGGGCAATTAACGCCAGAGTTTGCACCGGACAATCCTGGGGCACAGTAAATTGCCCCGAGAAGCGGCCTTGTTGCTTATCCGAATCTGGCAATACCAAACGCCCGAGCTCGCGCCCATTGGCGCAGCTTAGCATCCAATATGGCCGGGCGCCCTCAGCCTGATCGATTTCCGCGCTACGTCCGGTCAGCAGATACTTACCGGCCGGGAGCATTTGTACCTGTTGGACGATAGCACCACCGATGCTTGCCGGAACCGAGAAATCGAGCATGCCGTCACCGGGTCGAATAGTCGCATCGATGCCACCATCCGCTACCGTATTCCAGTCGAACCCCGTCGGACTGTCGACATCGTTCCTGAATTCGGGGTCGCGCGACTTGGATCGTTCGGCACCCGGATGAGTAGCAGCGTAAAATTCCCAGGCTTCGGAGATCATCTGTCGCTTCAGCAACCCGTCCGTTACAGCCGCCTGGTCGGCCGCCGGCACGGCTATCCCGGCCTTCCGCAGCGCCAGAAAGAAACGGCCGCTATTTGGCAGATCGGATCCGTTTACGGCCACGTAATCGACGAAATCACTCCACCATCCTGGTCTATGAGCCAGTGTGCGAACCAGCGCAGAGCGGATACTTGCCTCTCCGATCGCCGATACGAGAACGGGAAACATGACTTCCTGCGCCGCCTTCGACGTACGCAGCGCTATGTCATAATGGCGCAAGGCACCCGGGATGTCGCCTCGCGCCACCGTATCCTCGACGGCCCATAGCTGCGTAGGCAGATTGCGACGCGACAGCCGTTCGGAATACGCGAAGAGGCGCCGCGCCTTCGCATGATCTTCGGCGAGCTCCGCACCCAAGCCGAGCGCGACGACAGCTTCCACTGACGTGGCATCGTGGCGCAAAGCCTTTTGAGCCAGGCGCTCTGCTCTCGCACGTCCGCTCGGCGTCACATTTGCAGTGACGAGTTGTTGCGCCAGCAGACCTTCGATCCGACCGTTCCCGGGAGCAAGCTGAGCTGCTCGCGCGGGTTCGCTGGTGGCCAGCGTGCTGGCAAGAGTGGAAGAGACACTCCAGAAGCCCAATAGGACCGCGAGCAGCGCCAAGATGACGCAGATTCCCCATTCCGCGCCAGATCGACCACGAGAACGCCGTCTACGCGACATTAGCTCTTGGCCTTCTCACGCCCATAGCCATAGCCGTATTCGTAGCCGTAGCCGTAGCCGTAATGCGCCTTCCGGGCCTCGAACTTGGTCAACACGCCACCGAGCACACGTGCGTTGGCACTGATAAGCCGGCCCAATGCGGTCTTCACCACGCTGGAACGGATCCCTTGGGACTCGACCGCGTAGATGACACCCTCAACCCGGCTCGCGATTAGCGGTGCATCTGCCAACCCCATCACAGGCGGGGAGTCGATCACCACATGATCATAGGTTTCGAGCAAACGCGCGATGAGAAGCGGCAGCCTTCCGCCGGTAAGCAGCTCTGCAGCGTTGGGCGGGATCGGCCCCGCGGACATCGCCGTAAAACCAAGATCCGACATTTCGAACGTCAGCGGCGCGATCTCGTCCTGCCCAGTCAGGAAGTTGCTCAGGCCATGATCGTGACTGACCCCCCCCAGATGATGCACGGAGGGTGAGCGCATATCACCATCGACCAATATGACCTTCTTGTGTGCACGCGCCAGTGTCGTTGCCAGAGCAAGCGCCGTCGTTGACTTACCTTCGGCCGGGCGCGTCGATGTTACCGCAAAAGATCGCGGCACACCATGTTCCGTCGTAAAGCCAAGGTTGGTCTGCACCGCAAGATAAGCGTCGACCATATCCGACTTGCGATCGAGCAGCGCCTCGCGAGGCGTACCGCTGTCGAGCTTGGGCACCGATCCGAGCAGGGGAAGGCCCAGCCTCCGCTCGACTTCTGCCGGATCGGCGATCGCCTCATCAAGCTGTTCAAGTGCGAACGCAACCAACGCCCCGAGCCCCAGACCCGCCATCAGTGCGAGCGCCAGATTGATCGCAAGGCGCGGGCTGGAAGGCCGCTGTGGCACATCGGCTGCGTCGACGATCGAAATATTGTTAACGCCGACTCCGCCGGCGACACCGATCTCCTTGAACCGTTGCAACAAGCCGTCATACAGTGAGCGGTTGGTATCAACCTCTTGCTGATAGATGTTGTACTGAATGCTTCGGCGACGCAGGTCGAGGTAGCTGGTTTTCAGCTGTTCGACTTTGGCTTGCAATGCACGCTCACGCTCTTGTGCCTGCCGATAGTCGGCGAGGAACGAGCCCGAAACACGTCCTTCTTCGCGTACGATCGACTGGTCGATCTGATCCATCTGCGATTTGATGGCACGTGCGGCAGGATAGCCTGGTTCGAACTGTGTCATCAGGCGTTGATATTCGGCTGCAAGCTCGGCGCGCTTCTCGCGGAGGTTATTGATCGCCTGATTGCGCAGCGCCTCTGTCGAAGCGCCGGACCGGCCCGCCGCCTCATATCGTGCCTGCGCCTGAATACGATCGGTAACGGCTTGCGACAGCGCGGTATTCAGCGACGCAAGGTCATCGACAACAAGGGGACGCTCTGATGTCGTCCGCCCGTCGTTACCCGACTGTCCCGGCAGGTTAATGATCCGCTGCTGCGATGCGTAAGCAACCAGCTGGCGCTGCGATTCATCAAGTCGGTCCTTGAACTGCGACAGCTGCCGTTGAAGCAGGTTACGCCCGTAGGACGTAGCCTGAATTTTACGCTCCAAGTTGGTCTGAATGAAGCTGTCGGCCCAAAGATTGGCAACCTTGGCGGAAAAGGCGGGATCGGGACTGGTGAACTTTATATCGACGAGACGCGACAGACGGGTCGGCGCCACATCCAGATGATCGAGCAGCAGCTCCCCGGCAACCCGCTGCCGCGAAGCACGTCCCGCGATCGGATAACGCCCATTGGTGAGCTGAAACGCTGGATTATTGCTGTGAACCCCGAACAGTTCGAAGAACTTGGGATCGTCCACCGCCCTGAGTTGTACGGCAACCCGTTCGGACAACGATCGCGATCGAAGAAGTCCGTATTGAGTCTGATAGAATTCCTGATCCGAAACGCTCGTTTCGCGCTCGACGCCTTGATACGACGTCACCTTATCCGCCTCGCGTGAAATCTCGATCGTCGTTACCGCCGAGTATTTCGGAGTCATCAACAGGGTGATGACGAGACCTAGCAGGACGCACCCGATCGTCACGCCGATGATGACGTACCGCCAGCGGATCGCGATCCGCATATACTGCCGGATCAACGGAATTGCTGCGGCTTCTCCCTGGTTCGTTCCCACGAAGCCATTGCCGATAAGAGACGCGCCAGAAGCAGCGCTCCTAGGATTCGGTGAAATCAGGTTCATAGCTGCCGGCTCTAATTCAAGATCGCGATAAGCGGAGCCGCGATGATCGGGCTCAGTGCAACAAAATCGCGGAAAAGTCTGCGCTGCGGGGAGTCACCCACAACAATCACGTCATTGGCGTAGACTGGTGGATCATCGTAGATTCCGCGCCGGATCGCCTCAACATTGTAAAGCCCGGCCATCTTTCGGCCACCGACGGTTCTTAGTACAACAACCTCGTCAGACTTCGCAAATTCGGAAAAGCCCTTGGCCGACGCGATCGATCGCATCAGCGTCATCTGATTGGTCACGGGATACAGTCCTGGCTCAACAACCTGTCCATCGACAGTGACGACCTGACTAACCGAGCTTTTGATGTTGACCGTAACTTGCGGATTACGGACGTACCGGGCGCGTAGCGCCGTCTCTATGCTCCGCGCCAGCTCTTCCGAGGTCTTGCCACGAGCATCGATAGTACCAGCCAGTGGGATCGAGATGCGGCCACTCGCATCAACCTGTGCCTCCCGGCCCAGGTCAGGAATGCCGAAGACGTCGACTTCGATGGTGTCCAGAGGTCCGATCAACGAAGGCCGGTCGGCTGCGGTCAGATCCTGGCGCGCCGGCGCGGGCAATCCTGCACTGTCCTTGACCACAGTCAGACGATCGGTCGATTCCAGCGGTACTTTCCCCCCGCATGCCGCCAACGCAGCCGCAAGAAGGAAGGCGATATAAAATTTACGCATGCGCTTGGTAGGGTCCGGACGGTAGGGAGAGCCAGTCGGCTATAGGCACTAGCGCTCGCCCGGTAAAGCTGAGGGATGGACGTCGGACGAACGCCCGCTCAGCCAGACGGCCGAGACAACAAGAATGGCCATCATCATCGGCGTACGCAGTGGGTAATCGATGATGCTCCCCAGCATGAGCAGCAACACGCTCGCCGATCCCGATCGCGGAATCAGGGACTGAACAGCGTGACGGCGCCATACACAGGCGCTTGCCCAACCCCACCATCCCAACGCTGCGATCATCAGCACAAGACCAGGCAATCCTGTGTCAAGGGCGACTTCCAAAAAATCGTTGTGCGCGTGATTGAAGTATGTAAGCTTCAGCAAACCAATGGGTTCGTGCATCCGGAAGATCGGATCGAAGCTTCCCAACCCCGCGCCGATCGGGAAATACTCCGCTATCATCGCGAGCACAGTGGGCAGGCCTTTGCCGCGCATATCCTGTCCGGGATCCACGGCGAATATACGACTGAGTGACGTCGCACGATCTGCCGCGACACTGATCGCCACGAACGCAAGTACCAGCGTGACGATGCCGGTGATAAGCGCTGGGCGCACCCATGGTCGCGCACGCCGGAGATTACGGCCGATATCTTGCCAAGCCAGCACCACGGCCGCGACTATGGCCAGAATCCCGGTTCCGATGCCGGCACGTGATCCCGTCGCCAAGATCATCAGCGAAAACAGCAGCAATAAACCCAATCCTGTCGGCACACGCCAACTGGCGCGCCAGCCATTGGAAAAGACCCACCCGGGTATTAACAAGCAGCCGAGGGTGAGGAACAAGGCGTAGTGATTGCGGTTGGCAAACGATCCGCTGATAACGCCCGGAGTGTCATTGATGAGCGGGTTGCCCAGGCCTGCACCCGTCAGCTGAAGCACGCCCAAGATCGCCGAGATGAGCACGGCGCACAGCAACAATCCCGGCAGCCAAGCCCGCTCGGCAGGCCTGATGCTGCACAACAGGAGAAGCGTCGTTGCAGGCACCACCAATGACTGAAGCGCATTGAACGTTGCATCGGGCACGATTGACCAGGGACGCCAAGGTTGGGGCTGACCGCTGAGCGTCGCCGCTTGAAGCAGAATATCGCGGCCTGGCAGCGCACTCCACAATGCCGGAGGCAAAGGCACCAGTTGAAGCATCGTCAACATGATCGCGGCGAGCAGCAGAAGCGCCACGGGACGTGCGGCATTGAGGGTCGGCCTGGCCCCCGCCACGATGACGACGACCAACAATCCCCAGCACACTGCCCGCACGACCACCTGCCCGGCAACGTCACCGCGAGAAGCTCCCCCGGCCACCACCATCACGGCGAACAACAGGCACAGTGACACCCAGGCAAGGCTAGGCCGAAACAACGATCGAGGGGAAAGTGCGCGCATTATGTCAGGTGACCTATGCCATCGGCTTCGAAGGGCCAAGGGGGGAACCGTAGGATAGGTGCCACATCGCCGCCCAACCTCAGGCAGAAACCCTGACACCTGGAACGACGGACGCATCTCGCAATGTCACCCAGTCGACGATGTCGCTCGCCGGTTCGAATTCGATGACCAGTTCCTGCAACAGAGCACGCGCCGAGGCGACTTCGCCATCGGCGATCAAGGCGTCCATTTGATCGAGTGCTGGCCGTAATTTCGACCAAGGAAGATAATGCTCGTTGGCCATCATGATCCGGGGATGCTCTGTCGGTCGCGGATCGTTTCCTATGAGCAATTCTTCGTACAGTTTTTCGCCCGGCCGCATCCCGACGGTGACGATTTCGATATCGCCATCTGAATGATCTTGATTCTTAACGGTAAGACCGCAAAGTTCTATCATATTGCGCGCAAGGTCATAGATGCGGACGGGTTCTCCCATGTCCAGCACGAATACCTCGCCACCCACGGCCATCGCGCTCGCCTGCACCACCAACTGCGCCGCTTCGGGGATGGTCATGAAATATCGGGTAACGTCTTGATGGGTCAAAGTGATAGGACCACCCTGACGAATTTGTTCGCGAAACAGCGGAACGACGGATCCACTTGATCCCAGTACGTTGCCGAACCTGACCATCGAAAAACAGGTGTCGGTCTGCTGGGCGGCCAGCCCCTGCAACACCAACTCGGCAAGCCTCTTGGTCGCGCCCATGACGTTGGTGGGACGAACCGCCTTGTCGGTGCTGACGAGCACGAAGTTTTTCACGCCCATCCGCAGGGCCGCTTCTGCGACACGCAGCGTCCCGATCACGTTATTGCGAATTCCCTCCAGCGGATTGTGCTCCACCAACGGCACATGTTTGTACGCGGCTGCATGGAACACCATCTCGGGTTTCCAAGTGCGCAGGATTTCGCTGATCCGAAAATCGTCCAATACCGATCCAAGCAGGGGTATGACCTCTACCTCGGACACCGAAGTCAGGTTGCGGTGAATTGCGTAGAGCGCAAACTCGTTGGCCTCGAGCAGCAGGATGCGTTCAGGCCCTAAAGCTATGATCTGACGACACAATTCGCTGCCGATGGAGCCCCCCGCTCCGGTCAGCAAGACCGTACGCCCAGCAACTTTGCGTCGAACGACACCCTCTTCGGGGCCGACGGGATCGCGACTGAGCAAGTCTTCGATCGTGAGTTCCCGCAGATCGCTCGCTTGGACGCGGCCATGGGCCAGATCCATCAGGCCCGGCAAGGTGCGTACGCTGATCGTCAGGCCGCGCAGATTATTAATGATCTCGTTGCGGCGCTTGCGCGATGCCGAAGGGAGCGCCAGCAGAACGTCGGTGACGCCTTTATCCTCGATCAGATGCGTCAGCCGGCTGGGCGAATAGACGGGCAATCCGTTAATCCGGGTTCCTCGAAGCGACGTATCGTCATCCAGAAAGCCGATTACCCTCGCTTCTCTGCTCGTGCTCATTGCAGCCGAGAGCTGGCGTCCGGACGAACCGGCACCGTAGATCAGCACCCGGCTGCGCAGGGCCGCTGCGGATCGGGGCTGCATATACCCGCCCAGCACATAGCTAACACCAATCCGTACCCCGCACATCGCAACGAAAAGCAACACGGGTTGAATGATGCCGACGGTACGCGGAACGTCGTCGAACGCATATGCGGTTATCAAGGTAACATAGCACAGGCCATAGGCCGTACAGGCCAATGCAATTGCCGGGACGACTTCGGTCCCGGCCCATCGAAACGCCATCCGGTACAGCCCGGCAACATAAAAGGCTGGCAAAGCAAGCAGGATGGACAACAACACGGCGACACTCGGCCGCCCCGCCAGTGAAACGAAATGCCCGAGCCGAAGGTAAAATGCTATCCAAACGGTCAATGCGCACAATACACAGTCGATCGCCGCGGCCATCCCCCGCTTAGATCGCCTCGGTAACGCCAGCAGGGGACGTGCAATTTTGACGAGCATCATAACTCCACTTGATACCCGACTGACCATATGCGGATATAGCCTTGGCTCCCGCCTTGATCCTTTGCCCGGCCATATGGACCTTGTAGCAAAGCTGGACGCTATCGAGGGAGCTTAGCCGCGCCGGTTTAGACCAACATCGCCCGACATGGAAGCTGCCGATCGCTATTGATCGCGCCGGATCGACGCCTTACAGCGCCGCCCTGCCTGCCCGCGGCGCCCCCTCGCGACCACCTCCCGCCCAAATATTTGACCAATGGGAATATTGTCCATGTTCGATGACAAGGTTCTTCTGATTACCGGCGGGACCGGATCTTTCGGCTCGACGGTGTTGCGGCGACTTATCAACGAGCCCTTTCGCGAAATACGTATTTTTTCACGCGACGAGAAGAAGCAGGAGGATCAGCGACTAAGCTATCGCGATCCCAGATTGCGCTATTACATTGGCGACGTGCGGGATCTGCGCGCGGTTGCGAGCGCGGTAAAGGGCGTCGACTACATCTTCCACGCGGCCGCATTGAAGCAGGTTCCGAGCTGCGAATTCCATCCAATGGAAGCGGTAAAAACCAACGTCATCGGAACCGACAACCTCCTGGAAGCAGCAATTGCGGCCGGCGTGTCGCGGGTCGTGTGCCTGTCCACCGACAAGGCGGTCTATCCGATCAATGCAATGGGTATATCCAAAGCTTTGATGGAAAAGGTCATGGTGGCCAAGTCCCGCCTGGCGCTCGGGACCAATACGATAATCTCCGGTACCCGCTATGGTAACGTTCTTGCATCGCGCGGTTCGGTAATACCGCTCTTCGTCGAGCAGATACGCAAGGGCGAGCCGCTGACGATAACCGACCCCACGATGACGCGGTTCGTCATGACGTTGATGGAGGCGGTCGATCTTGTCCTTTATGCCTTCATGCACGGGGAAAACGGCGATCTTTTCGTCCAGAAGGCACCCGCGGTGACGATAGAAGGCCTCGCACGCTCCGTTCTGGAGGTGATGGGCCGGCCGGACTACATGATGAAGATCATTGGCACGCGCCACGGCGAGAAGCTGTTCGAGACACTGCTCAGCCGCGAGGAGATGGCGATCGCGGAGGATCGTGGCGACTATTATCGCGTGCCGCCCGATAACCGTGACCTCAACTACGCACAGTTTGTCGAAGAGGGCGAGAAGGAGATCAGCGAGGCGCACGACTTCAACTCGCACAATACGCGCCGCCTCGATCAGGCTGAAATGAGCGCGATCCTGCGCCAGCTAGACTATATGCAGGCGGTGCTGCGCGGCGAGAACGGCGGGGGTGGCGAATGACCGGCACGATCGTCGTTACGGGGGCTGATGGCTTCATTGGCCGCAACCTCGTCTTGAGGCTCGGGGAGCTCGGCTATCGGACGATCCCGCTAACACGCACAGCGACATCCGCCGATTGGCATGCCGCGATGACCGAAGCCGAGGCCGTCGTGCATCTGGCGGGGGTCAATCGCCCGGAAAATTCTGCCGAATTCATGGAAGTCAACGCAGGCACCGCGGACCTGCTCGCCGACGCCGTCCGCGGCGCCGCGCGCCCGATCCGTATTGTCTACGCCTCGTCAGCCAAGGCGGTCCAGGAAAGCGACTATGGCCGCAGCAAAAAGGCGGGGGAGGATCGGCTGCTTGCGCTCGGCGACGAAACCGGTAGCCCGGTACATGTCTTCCGTTTGCCCAACGTGTTCGGCAAATGGGGACGACCGAATTACAATTCGGCTGTAGCGACTTTCTGCCACAACACCGCGCGCGGGCTGCCGATCGTCGTGCATGATCCGGCGGCTCCGCTTGATCTAGTCTATATCGACGATGTGGTCGCCGCCTTAGTCGAGGCGATCGAGGGCCACGCCAGCACTGGCTTCGTGACAATCGCTCCCGTCTATTCCACCAGCGTCGGCGAGGTCGCGGCCCTAATCGATGGATTCCGCACGGATCGCGACGCCAATCTGATCAGTGCAGTTGGCCAGGGCCTCGTTCGCGCACTCTACGCAACCTATGTCGCGACGCTGCCGCCTGCCGAATTTGCCTATCCCATCGTCAGTCACCGCGATAGCCGGGGTGCCTTTTCGGAAATGCTTAAGACGCGAAGTGCCGGGCAGTTCTCCTATTTCACCGCAGGTCCCGGCGTCACCCGCGGCGGCCACTATCATCACACCAAGACCGAAAAGTTCCTGATCGTTCACGGAGAGGCGCTGTTCCGCTTCCGCCACATGCTGACCGGCGAACGTCACGAGATCCGTACGTCAGGCATCAGCCCGGTGGTGGTCGAAACGGTGCCTGGCTGGGCGCATGACGTGACCAATATCGGCGAAAGCGACATGGTATCGCTGCTCTGGGCCAACGAGATGTTTGATCCCGCCCGGCCAGACACGATCGCCGCTCCCCTGTCCTAACCCGGCGGTCAAAAGTCCTTTAACGAAAGAACGCAGATGGCAAAGCGCGCACTCATCACCGGGATCACCGGCCAGGACGGTGCCTATCTAGCACAGTATCTGCTGTCCAAGAGTTATGAGGTTCATGGCGCAGTACGCCGTTCCTCGCATGGCGGCGTAGCCGATCATCGGCTCGAGTGGCTGGGCATTCGCGAGCAGGTCCGGCTTCATGACGCGAACATGCTTGACCTGGCGTCGCTGATCCGCTTGGTTCAAGAAATCCGTCCCAATGAATTGTACAATCTCGCCGCACAGTCATTTGTCGCCACTTCGTGGAATCAGCCCATTCTTACGGGTCAGATCACCGCGATCGGCGTCAGCCATGCGCTCGAGGCGATCCGGATTGCAAAGCCCGATACGCGCTTCTACCAGGCGTCATCATCGGAAATGTACGGACTCATCCAGCAGCCCGTACAGTCGGAGGACACCCCATTCTACCCGCGCTCGCCCTATGCGGTTGCCAAGCTCTATGGCCACTGGATCACGGTCAATTACCGCGAGAGCTTTGGAATGCATGCATCGTCAGGCATCCTGTTCAATCACGAGAGTCCCCTGCGTGGTCGCGAGTTCGTGACGCGCAAAGTCACCGACGGCGTGGCGCGCATCAAACTTGGTCTCGCCGATGAACTTCGTCTCGGAAATATCGACGCCAAGCGCGACTGGGGCCATGCGCGCGACTACGTTAAGGCCATGTGGCTGATGCTGCAGCAAGACGTGGCCGACGATTACGTCGTCGCAACAGGTACCACCACCACCGTACGCGACATGTGCGCGATCGCGTTCGAGCATGTGGGCCTTGATATCGATCGGCACCTCGTCATCGATCCTGAATTCTTCCGGCCGGCCGAGGTGGACGTATTGCTCGGCGATCCGGCCAAGGCGCGTCGCGTGCTCGGCTGGGAGCCGGAAACCTCGCTCGATGTCATGATCCGCGAGATGGTGGACGCCGATATGGCCCGGCTTTCGCAGCCAAGTCCGCCACCTGCTATCAGCATGCCGCTTTAGGATCCAAGATGGCAGATGCGCCGCTTTGGTTCCGCTCGGTACTCGTCACGGGGGCCGGGGGCTTTGTCGGATGTGCTTTGGTGCGGGCCCTCGCGCATAGGCTACCCGCCGATGCGCGACTGACCCTGTGCGGCCGTGCTCCCGATCGGAACGCGGATCCAGCCCTCGCAAACGCGACCTGGATGCCCATGGATGTGCGTGCGCCCGAAGAAGTCGGTGCGGTCATTGACATGGCACGTCCCGACCTGGTCATCCATCTGGCCGCGCTGTCATCGGTCGCCCAGTCGGGTGCTAAGGCGGCAGAAACGTGGGACGTCAATCTGGGCGGCTCGCTCACGCTTGCCCGTGCGCTCGTCGAACGTGCCGATCCTATCACGCTGCTCTTCGCCAGCAGCGCCGACGTATACGGGGACGCTTTCGTAAACGGTCCGGCCGACGAAGACTCGCCGCTACACCCCACCTCGCCTTACGGGCGCTCCAAAGCGGCTGCAGAGGCGATGCTTGCAGACGTGCTGCGAGCCGATGACCGGCTGATCGTGGTTCGCCCAAGCAACCATAGCGGTCCGGGCCAGGACGAACGCTTCGTGCTGCCGTCCTTCGCGGCACAGATCGCGCGCGCCGAGGCAGGAATTGGACCGCCGCGCATGCAGGTTGGCAATCTGTCCGCTGAGCGCGACTTCATGGATGTGCGCGACGTGGTCGACGCTTATCTGACGGTGCTGAGCAACTCATCCGCGCTGCCCTATCGTACCACCCTCAACGTTGCGAGCGGACAGCCGGTCGCGATAGGCGCTCTGCTCGACATGCTTCTTGCCCGTGCCAAGATACCGATTGCCATCGAAACGGATCCGGCAAGGATGCGCTCGTCGGACATTCCCCGTGCCGAACTGGCCACCCGACGACTGACCGCTTTGACCGATTGGCGGCCACGCCATGCGATCGCGAACACCCTTGCGACGGTGCTCGATGACGTCCGCGCCCGCATGCTGCGGCCATCCAACTCCGTGTCCGAGAGCTGCGACCGATGACCTTGCCTACCCCGCTCCCCCCCTTGCGCGTCGCGTTCGATCACTGGATTTTCACGGATCAGCCACGGGGTGGAATTTCTCGCGGTTTCGCGGGCATGATACCGCATATGCACGAGGTAGGCATCGTGCCCAAGGTTACAGCCCCACTGTACGTCGCCGACGCACTGCGCCGCGTTGACCGGCAAGATGTCTGGGGCATGCACCTGCCGTTCAGCCGCCCCAGCCAACTCGTTGCCAAGGCAATTGGACGTGCCACCAGCCGGCCTCTTGCCCGTCTGTTCTGTGCACAGGTCGTTCACGAAACCTATTACAGCGCACGACCGACAGCCCCTGCCGGCGTTCCCGTTGTGCTGACTGTCTACGACATGATCCACGAACTCTATCCCGAGCTGTTTCACGCCACGGACAGCACGTTGCGCAACAAGCCGATCGCATTGGCGCGCGCCGATCGGATCTTGTGCATTTCCGATCACACCCGGCGCGACCTGCTTCGCTTCTATCCCCAGGTCGCTGACAAGGCGATGACCGTGCTGTTCGGTTTCGACGCCAACTTCTCCACCGCGCCGGAAGGCCAGCGCGTGCATCCGCGCCCATTCATCCTCTATCTCGGCATCCGCCGCAGCTACAAGAACTTCGATGGATTGCTCGAAGCTTATGCTCAGTCGCAGTTGCCCTCCGAAGGGATCGACCTGATCTGCGTCGGCGACGGTCCGCTGCGTCCCTCCGAGGCAGCGCTCGCCGAACGGCTGGGCATTGGCGATCGGGTGATTCAGCGCGAGGCCGATGACGGTACGTTGCGCCGGCTTTATAGAGACGCCATTCTGTTCGCCTATCCCTCGCTGTACGAAGGCTTCGGCATCCCACCGCTCGAAGCAATGGCGGCGGGATGCCCGGTCGTGGCGGTGCGCGCAGCCTCGGTGCCGGAAGTCTGTGGCGACGCGGCCGAATATGGCGAGCCCGGCGATGTCGGCAGCTTGGCCGACGCGCTCGATCGAGTCGCCCTGTCCCCCACTCACGCCGACGCGCTGCGCAAAGCGGGACGCGAGCAGTCCGGACGCTTTTCCTGGCGCCGGTGCGCGCACGAAACGGCCGCGATTTATCGTACACTTGCCTGAGTCGGTTTGCTCGATCCCTACAGCGGAAAGTATCCAGATGAAGAAGCTCAAGGTCATGACCGTCGTCGGGACGCGGCCCGAGATCATCCGCCTGTCGCGCACCATGGTGCGGCTTGACGCCACGGTCGATCACGTAATTGTCCATACCGGCCAAAATTACGATTACGAGCTCAACGAGGTGTTCTTCCGCGACCTCGAACTGCGCCGGCCGGACCATTTCCTCGAGGTTGCGGGCGGCACTGCAGCGGAAACGATCGGTCGTGTCATCATCGAGGTCGATCGCGTGCTGGAGATCGAAAAGCCCGACGCCATGCTGATCCTTGGCGACACGAACAGCTGCATGGCCGTAATTCCCGCCAAGCGGCGCCGCATCCCCGTCTTCCATATGGAGGCAGGCAACCGATGCTTCGACCAGCGCGTCCCCGAGGAAATCAACCGCCGCATTGTCGACCACACCGCCGACATCAACCTGCCCTATTCGGATATTGCACGCGAATATCTGTTGGCCGAAGGCTTTCCTGCCGATCGCATCATCAAGACCGGCAGCCCGATGTTCGAGATCCTCGATCATTACCGCGCCAAGATAGAGGCGTCCGATGCGCTGTCCGAGATGGACGTGACGCGCCACGGCTATTTCCTGGTGAGCGCCCATCGTGAAGAGAATGTCGACACCGAACGCCAGTTGCGGCGCCTGCACGACGCGTTGAACGCGGTCGCGGGCGAGTATGGGCTTCCCATCCTCGTCAGCACGCACCCACGCACGCGAAAGCGGATCGAAGAAGTCGGGCTCGTCTTCGATCCGCTGGTCCGCTTGCTGAAGCCTTTCGGGTTCCTGGCCTACAACGCACTGCAACTCCATGCGCGCGCCGTCCTGTCGGACAGCGGCACGATCAGCGAAGAAAGCGCGATCCTCGGTTTTCCCGCATTGAACCTGCGCGAGGCGCACGAGCGGCCTGAGGCGATGGAAGAAGCAGCGGTCATCCTGACGGGGCTGGGCCGCGAACGTATCCTGCAGGGTCTAGCCATGCTGGGCGACCGGCCGCGCGAAACCGTGCGCACCATGCGCCCCGTTGCGGATTACGGGATGCCCAACGTGTCCGAAAAGATAGCGCGGATCATCCTCAGCTATACCGATTACGTCCGCCGTACGGTCTGGAAGGAGTATTGAGCTTCCATGTCAGGCGGTTCGATGTCTCACAGGCCCATCGCCACGGTCAACGGACGGCTTCACGGCGTGTTACGTTCCGGCCGGCCAGGGCGCCCGCTCCTGCTGTGCGTGCATGGTGGGGGATGCAGCGGCGACTATTTTGACATGCCCGGTTTCTCGGTCACCGCCATGGCATCGGAGCGCGGGATGGCCGTGTTGCGTATCGATCGTCCAGGTTATGGGGCCAGCCCCGCCCCGCATACCGACGCCCCCATCGACGAGGCAGCCGCCCTCCTGCCGGAACTTCTGGACGTCGCAAG
This sequence comes from uncultured Acetobacteraceae bacterium, assembly GCA_964613945.1. Lineage (GTDB taxonomy): Bacteria > Pseudomonadota > Alphaproteobacteria > Acetobacterales > Acetobacteraceae > JAVVHH01. The sequence continues at coordinate 74,584 of CAZTJC010000014.1, read as the reverse complement.
GGCGGCGCTTGCCTACCCCGCAGGACCGCTCGTTGTCGTCGGTCATTCGATCGGGGCCGCAGTCGCACTTCGCTTCGCCGCGGATGGTCGCGTGCCGCTCGCCGGATTGGTCGTGTCGGGCCTCGGCGACCGGCCAAGTGCCGTGGCGCGCGACTGGCTCGCCAGACTTCAGCGTGGCGAGGTCGGTCACGAACCGTCAGGCGACTTCTTCTTCGGCCCGGAGGGCAGCTACACGTGGCGGGGATCCGCCGCGCTGCGCCGTGCCGGCCGACCTTGGCGGGCTGATGAGGTTTTCGAAATCATGGTCGATTGGCCGGACCGCTTTGCCGAGACTGCCGCACGGATACGCATACCCGTGTTCTTCCGGCTGGCCGAGCATGAACGCATCTGGTGCAACGATTCGCCCTCCCTCGACAGGATGGCCAGCGCGTTCCATGCCGCACCCGCAATCGATATGGGGATCCTTCCCGATGGCGGTCACCTCTATGAGATACATCGCCGCGGTCCAGACTTTGTCGCCGCCCTGCTCGACTTCGTCGAGCATGTTGGCTATCAGGAAAGCTAGAGCCTCACTTCTATTTGGAGCGATATACTTCCAGACTGCCGCAAAGGAAGCCCGATGCAACAGCGCACGGCCGCAATAACCATCTAACTTGGAACACAGATGCCTGATTTCACGGGACAGAGATAAATGCATCTGACGGTTTTAATCCGTGTATTCGCCATTGGTATTTTATGCCTGCTGATCCTCATGGACCTCGGATTGGGTATAGAAACGAGCTATTTCGGCGTAGTTCTCTGCGCCGCAATAAGCGTGTTGTTTTTTTATAAATATCGTTACACCTCTCTTGGCGCTATCCTTCTTTTTGTTAGCACATCAATATATTTCATCCCGTATCTCGCATTACATGTTGTCCGAGAGCCAATTCACATTGCTTGGTTTGCGTTGTTCAACTTAACTGGATTAGCAATGGTCATCGATAGTGGCCCTATTTTTCATAGTTGGGATGACGCAAAGCCAAAAAACCCTTTCGCAACACTTGGCTTCATGATCGTCGTCCTAGCCATTGGCGTTGCCGTTGTCGTACTTAGATCTGAAGATCCCTTTTCCGGTCCACTTTATCTGGCCTCATGGGGCTTGGCCCTCATCCCACTCGAACAGCTCCAGCGATCAGGTCGGAATTTTCGGTTCGCGTCGCTGGGAATCTTCCTACTATCGCTTGGCGTCTATGTGGCATTGGGATGGGAGGGCGGCGGCCGCATCGTTGTTGTCTCGCTAGCGCTGGCGCCACTTCTGCTGGCTGCCTATTATGGCGCATTCCGGATCAACGGTCTTTTTCTCGCTGGCGCGGGCATCATGCTCGTTTTCGTCGGGCGGGTCTTGCGGTTCGGATGGGGCAACGGTCTCGCCGGTGTTGCGGAAGACTCCGGTGCAACCCATATTCTACTTTCCAGTCAAATTTGGTCAAATAATGCGCACACTTATCCCGTTACTACTTTCCTAGAACAGTACGTCTTGTACTTTCTTAATTGGGTACCGCGAAATTTATGGGAAGATAAGCCTGTAAGCGTAAATTACTCTTTTGTGGATGTATATATTGGCAGAGTTGGATTGAGTGAAGACTTTTCGACGGCAGTAGGTTTTTTTGGTGAAGAAATATACTATTCGCCACGTTGGTGGTTTTTGCTAACCTCCATTGTTGTAATCACAACTTTAGCACTAAGGCGGGCAATAAAGAAAATTTCTGGAACCTTTATTGTTCCGATAATCATATTCGACGTATGGCTAGTAACTTTGTTCTGGGGCGGCATGGCATCTTTCGGAGCAAGAATTTGGTTTAGCCTGATACCGGCAATTGCCTACATTTTGATCCTGCGTCGACTTGATGGTTCACGTTATATCTTAGTTTCGTTGACAAAGAATACCGTCTGTGATTAGCGCATCCAAAGTCGAAAGAATCTTGATTCCGACGCCCTTCTTCTCCCCCGCTTACAAAGCTGGAGGCGCTTGCAAATCGCTGACCAATCTAGTTGAAGACTTGGGCAATCAAGTAAGTTTTGATGTCCACTGCCTGAACATAGATATCGATAGAACTTTGATTTGCTCACCTGGTTGTTGTCGCGATTTTGGACTCAGCAATGTAACATATCACGCGCCAGAAAGTTTTGGGTGGAGAATAGCCCAAAGTTATCTTCAAGGCGCAAAGCTACTCTATCTAAATAGTTTTTTTGCCCCCGCTTTTTCTTTGCGCTTTGCAGCAATGCGGCGCTGGAGGCGTGCCATGCCGATGCTTATAGCGCCGCGCGGCGAGTTGTTCGAGGACGCACTGGCAAGTAAGGCTCCTAAGAAACGTGCGGCAATTGCCGCAATTAGAGCGTCTGGTCTCTATGCAGATGCCGCATGGCAAGCATCAACTCCCGCTGAATATGAGGCCATCGAAAGAATGACGTTGCGCTTGGGTATCACTGCGCCGCAAATTTTCATCGCAAGCGATATTGCCAATGCCTCCCTCGTTGCACGTCGTGAAACAGCTTCAAAGATCACCCGCATCATATTTTTAGGTCGAATAGCACCCATAAAAAATCTTGACTTCGCTTTGCGTGCGGTCATTGAGATGAAAAACCCCTGTGTCTTTGACATCTACGGCCCGATCGAGGATGCCGCGCATTGGCAGGACTGTCTGCAACTTATCAAATCGGCGCCGGATCGGCATAAGATTGCTTATCGAGGTCCTGTAGCTCCGGATGCGGTTATCCCGACGCTGACAGACTACGATCTTTATTTCTTGCCTTCGAAATCCGAGAACTTTGGTCATTCTATCCAGGAGGCTCTGGCTGCTGGCCTTCCTGTTCTCATTAGCGATCGTACTCCTTGGCGCGATCTTGAGGCGGCTGGCGCCGGCTGGGACCTGCCACTTGATCAATCGACTTTCATCGCTGCGCTTGACCGGTTCGCGTCCCTTTCCCCGGCAACACGAAATGCAATGAGAGAGCACGCGCAAGCGACAGCGGACCGATTTTCCGCCGAAGACGCGATTGCCGCACATCGCCATATGTTCGGCACGCTCTTGAATGCCCGACCCTCGGGCTCCCAATGAGCAACTTTACTCCGCGCCTGCGCGCGATGGTGACGCTCATCGACCGTTACCGCGCCCTTGCCGCGGACACTGCAGTGGTGCTGCTTGTCCAATTGCTGTCGCGTGGCATGCTGAATGTCGTTACGATCCTTGCCGCGAACAAGCTGAGCGTTACCAGCTTCAGCAGTTACAATTATTACCTAGTGACCGTGACGTTGCTCGGATCGCTGACGGGGATGGGGTTGCCGGTGTCGGCAACCCGTGCAGCCGCGCTCGCCGGCGCTATCGATCGGCGGATCTATCAGGATCGCGCGGCGGCCATAGTCTGGGCGTTCGTTCTCGTGGCGGTGCTCGCGGCGGCAACGGGCCCGATCGTGCTCGATCATCTGCAAGCCGGCGGCATCCGGAGCGATGCGGGATTGTTGACGCTCGGTGCTTTTGCGTTCGCCCTGTGCGGCATCAGCCAATCGGCGCTTCAAGGCGCGGGCGCGTTTCGATCGACCTTGCTACCGGTGCTGGCAGGGTCTTGCGCGCTTCTCGTCGGCGTTCTGGTCGGCTGGGCGCAGCATAGCGAAACGCCGCTCATCATCGGGACCATCGCCTTCTATCTGCTGCCCGCGCTCGCGTATCTTGGATGGCTCAGCCGTCATCATTTCCTGGGTCGCGCAATCCTGAGCTGGCCGTCACGCGCCGCTTGGGCGGATATGGCGAGCATTGCACTGCCAAGCCTCGGTAACGCCTTGATCTTTACCGGCGTCAGCTGGTGGCTGTCGCACACGCTCCTTGCGCACGCCGCCACGCCTACGTCATTCCCCGAGTTCGTCATCGGCATGCAATGGTTTTCGCTGGCATTGTTCGTGCCGCTCGGATTGGGCCAAGCGATTTTCCCGCGTTATTTGCGCATGGCGGCGGGCGGCACGCTCACTGTTCACTCGATCCTACAGCCTGCGATCGGCTCGTTCCTGCTTGTCCTGGCAGTGGCACTGGCGGGCATGTTGTGCACGCCGCTCCTGTCGTTAATATACGGCACGCACTACGTTTTTTCGCCGCTGTTCGTGGGGGCGGTGTTGCTGGCCGCGGCGTTTTCGGCCCCTGCCAACATCTTGGGCCAGAGCGTGATCGCGGCTTATGGAGCGAGCGTGTGGCTGCGGATCTATCTTCTGTACCTTGTTATCGGTGCGGGCGTGCCGTTGCTGTTCCCGCCCACCACGCCGATCCAAACCGCGTTGATCCTATGTGGGGCTAATCTGGCTACGGCCTCCGCCGCACTTGCGACCATGCTGCTGCGGCGTGAGCGGCACACGGCGATTGAGGAGCATGTGGCATGAACGACACCATGGATCCGCTGCGTCGGGGCTTGGTGGTCGGCGCGCTTCTGTCTCCCGTGCTTGGAAACAACGCCGTGGCCGCGCAATCGATTGGGACGAGTGTCAATGCCATTTTGACGCTGCACGCCGGGAGCGGAACAGCGCGCGATGGCAGCGACGATCGCGCCTTCATGACCAGCTTTGCCCAGTTGTCGAACGCCCGCATCTCGCCCGCGGGTGCGCGCGACTGGGGTTTGGGAGCGATACGGTCGACGCGTGGCCGTTTCCGCTTTTCGGTGCTAGCGCCCAAGACTTCGGCGATTGGCTTCACCTGGACTGGCGAAGGCCGCTTTGCCACGTCAAACGAATTCAACCTGACTAACGGTGCCGCGCTGCGCCTTGGTCCCTATGTCGGTGTGTCGATCGCCGACATGAGCTTCGTGAACGCCGATGGCGACCGGATACGCCCCGAGGGTCAGCGTGGCGAGAGCAAGGCAATACTTCTCGAAGGTGCGGGCGGGGGCACGCTGCTGGCGCTGCGGGGGGTGACACTCGACGGCTTTCGCTATGGTATATTCGTGGGCGGTGCGGCCGACGAAAACGCCGACACCACGTTGATGGAACAGGTCGCGTTCGCCACCGACATCGGCTTCACGCCCGGCACCCATAAGCAAGCCATCGTCAATCTGATGCTCAATTGCGTATCCGACTGCTCCGAGGCGCTCATGCGCACCGCAGGCGGATCGGAAACGACGATTTTGGCACACAATGGCACGGTCGGCGAGGCACTGATCCAGTTTGAGAATGGCGCGGGCGGCGAGACTGCGCGAACCCGGATCGTCGATTCCAAGTTCGAATATCATCGCCCCGCCAGTGCTAGGATGCTCATCGATGCGCGTGCCAAGACGCGCCCCAACGAAGGCGGCAATGCGGTCTACTGGCGTGACAGTGCGATGGTAGGCGGGCTAGGCCGCCCGGCGGACTATGACGCGCACCCGATTATTGCGGTCAGCAACGACGCGTTCAAGCTGGACTTCCAGGGCGGCTATCTGCGCGGAAGCATCAGCTATGCCAGTAGCTATGTGGATCCGACCACGAGCTGCTCATTCCGTTATATGGAAGCCGCGCCGGTCCCTGAGCGGTTGCGGCTGACTGGAACAGGCACGCATCCGCTCATCGAATGGCGCAGCAACGGCAATGTGCCTGTCGACCAATATCGAGGCGGACAGGCGGGCATCCGCAGCATCGACGCGCAAAAAGCATTGCTTTGGCGTCCGACGGTGGGGGGCGTTCCCAACCGCTTTCTCGTGATGACGGGCATGGGCGCGCATCGTGACGATTTTGCCGGCCGTAAGGGCGCGGATATGACCGTCACGGGGCTTGCCCCCAACACCCATGTCTTCGGGGCAGCCGTGTTCATCGAGAACGCCAGCCCTGGCGACACCTTGGTGCAAGTATTTGCCGACGCTGCCCGCCACCAACCGATTGCCGAACTGAGGTTGCCGGGCGACGCTCGTGGCCTCCATCGGCTGCCGATGGCCGAGCGACACCTTCCTGACGGCCGGCTTCATGCACGGGTCACGCGCGGCGGTGCAGACGAATGGGCCGCCGGCGCGCTCGTCGTCTTCTACTTTCCCTATTTTGCCGATTTCTGAACCCGGCCTACCCGGCGGACAGTCGGCTCGGTATCGTCTGGACAGAGCCGCGCATCGCCGCCAATGGGCCATGCAGCGCAGGACGATTTCGGGAAGGCTGTCTTGATGAACAGGCGCAACGGCACGGTGCCCGCAAGGATAGCCGCTATCGCGACGCATCTGCCCGATACGGTACTGGACAACGACACGCTGGCGGCAGATTTTCCCTCTTGGCCTGCCGAGAAAATCCTGGAAAAAACGGGGATCCGCGAACGGCGCGTCGCGGCGGCGCAGGAAACCGCCCTCGATCTCGGCTGCGCCGCGGCAGCGAAGCTATTCGCCACGGGAACCGTCCGGCCCGATGAGGTGGATTTCCTGCTCTTCTGTACGCAGGCTCCGGACCACATCCTTCCTACGTCCGCCTGCATCATGCAGGACCGGCTGGGTCTGCCGCAGCAGATCGGCGCCTTGGATTTTAATCTCGGTTGCTCCGGCTACGTCTACGGGCTGTCACTGGCGGCCGGGTTGATCGCCGCGGGCGCGGCGCGGCGCGTTCTTTTGGTTACCGCCGACACCTATTCGAAGTATATTCATACCCGCGACAAGAGCGTCCGAACGCTATTCGGCGATGGCGCAGCAGCAACATTGGTTGAAGCCGCCCCGGATACCGGCTGCGAAATCGGGCCTTTCGTGTTTGGTACGGACGGATCCGGTGCCGAAAGTCTCATCGTCAAGGCCGGAGGTTTTCGCCATCCCCACAGTGCGGACACGCTTATTGAAACCGAAGACCGTTCCGGCAACATTCGAAGCGCTGATAATCTTTACATGGATGGCGGCGCCGTGATGTCGTTCACCCTGCGGGAGGTTCCCCGCGCCTTTCGGCAGCTGCTCGCCAAAAGCGATACAAATGTCGATGATTACGACCATATCGTTCTTCATCAAGCGAACAAATTTATGCTGGATGCCCTCCAGAAAAAACTTGACCTTACTGACGACAAAGTACCAAGGCGGTTCGAGGATATCGGTAACACCGTCTCCTCCACGATCCCGTTCGTTTTGGCTGGCCTATTGGAGGACGGCAAACTAGACGCCGGCACACGTATCATGGCGATCGGCTTCGGCGTGGGCCTTTCCTGGGCGGCCGTCACGATTGCGATGTAGGCAAGGGAGTGCGGAATGAGCGAGTTTTACGAGGGGCTAGCGGAAATCCTCGAGGTCGAACCCAGCAAATTAACTTCAGACCTAGCGCTGGACGAGGGCGTGTGGGATTCGCTGGCGATCGTCTCCACGATTGCCCTGATCGACGAAGTGTATGATCGCACGGTCAGTGCCGACGCTTTGTCCGAATGCCGCACCGTCGGCGAGATCGAAAAGCTGGTCGGCTCGGACAGCTGAACAAGAGCGAGGGCGACATGAAGAGCGGAACGGTTGCGCATATCCATGGCTCGCGGATTGCGGGTGTGGTTTCGTGCGTACCGCCTCGGGTAATCGACAACGATTACTTCACCGAGCGGTTCGGCGACAAGGTCGCGGACGTGGTCAAGATGACGGGCGTAAAATCCCGTCATTGGGTTGAGAACGGCGTTACCACTTCGGACCTGTGCGCGAGGGCGGCGGAAACTCTCTTTGAGCGCTTGCAGTGGGATCGCAGTTCCGTCGACGCCCTGATCTTCGTGTCGCAGACACCCGATTACCGCCTTCCAGCCACGGCCTGCCTTCTGCAGGACCGTTTGGGCCTGCGGCCCGGTATCATCGGCATCGACGTCTCGCTGGGCTGCTCCGGGTATATCCATGCCTTGTGGCTGGCATCGATGATGATCGGAACCGGGGCGGCCAAGCGCATCCTGCTTGCCGTGGGCGACACCAGTTCCATCATGAACGACCCCAATGATCGTTCCACGGCGTTGCTCTTCGGCGATGCCGGCACCGCCACCGCCGTCGAAGCCTCGGAAGAGACAGCCGACGCAACCTTCATTCTAGGTACGGACGGGTCGGGCGGCGAAAGCCTGATCGTTCCGAAGGGCGGCTTCCGCAGCTGCGCAGGGCACCCGAAGTTCGCCGATTTCCCGTCTGACATCCTATACATGGATGGCGGGGAGGTGTTCAATTTCACGTTGAAGGCCGTGCCGACGTTGATCACCGAAACGATCATGGCTTCCGGCATCGCACCGGAAGACTACGATCTGTTCCTGCTTCACCAGGCAAACACTTTTATGATCAAGCATCTTGCCAAGAAAGCCAAACTTCCGGCGGAAAAGGTGCCGATCAACATCGATCGGTTCGGCAACACCAGCAGCGCGACATTGCCGTTGCTCATGACCGATCTGGCAGCCGACACGCTCAAGGAACGCCGCTGCCGCATCGGGCTGTTCGGGTTCGGCGTCGGCTGGTCTTGGGGCGGGGCTTCGATGGACGTCGGCCCGCTGCAATGCGCCGAGACGGTGACACTGTGATTTTCGCTCCTGATTGCCTCGCCGGACGGCGCATCCTCGTGACCGGCGCCTCGTCCGGCCTCGGCCGCGAAGCGGCCGTTCAGATGTCGCGCTGCGGCGCGACGATCGTCCTCGCCGGCCGCAGCGAAACCCGCCTTGGTGAAACGCGCGAACGACTGACTGGCGACCATCACCAGATGGTCAGTGCCGACCTTTCCAACGCCGATACGGCCGATGCCATGGTCAAAACGACGGTCGCTGAAGGCGGGCCGCTCCACGGCGTATTCTATTCGGCGGGTGAAAGCGTGCTGGCTCCGGTTCGAACCACGAAAACCGCCCAGCTCGAGCAGGTCTTTGGTGCCGGCCTGTTCGGCGCCTTCGGCGTCGCACGCGCTCTCTCGCGAAAGGGTGCACTGGCGGATGGCGGCTCGCTGGCTTTCATGTCGTCGGTATCCGCCACGCGCGGACGACGCGGCATGGCTGCCTATTCGGCGACCAAAGCCGGTATCGGCGGCTTGGTCCGGTCGCTCGCCATCGAGCTTGCTCCCCGCGGCATTCGCGTCAACGCCATCGCCGCAGGCGCGGTGGTGACGGCGATGCATGACGAATTTGCCGAAACGGTCAGCGAAGAGATGGTCAACAACTATCAGGATCTTCACCTGCTGGGCTTCGGCCGTCCCGAAGATATCGGGTATGCCGCCGTTTTCCTGATGAGCGATGCGTCACGCTGGATCACGGGGCAGAACCTGCCGGTCGACGGCGGATATACCGCCAAATGATCATCACGCGATGAGCATGGTGCTGCCCGACGCGGCGATCGCCGGTGATATGAAGAACATGCCGGAGCCGGGGGAAACCGTGCCGCTGGCAAAAGCCGCTTACTATCGCGACGACTGGCTGACGACCGAGATAGGGCAATTGTTCGCGGGCGGTTGGCTATTCGTCGGCACGGCCGCAGAACTGGCGGAAAATAATAGCTTCGTTACGCTCGACCTTCCCGGCGTAGCGCTGGTGGTGCAGAATTTCAAAGGCGAGCTGCGCGCCTTCCAGAATATCTGCACGCATCGCTTCAACCGCATCCAGGTCGAAGAGCGCGGCCGTCGGCCGCTGATGTGCGGCTATCACGCATGGAATTTCGACAAGACCGGCTTTCCTTTTGGCCGCCCCAAGCGGGATCAATATCCCGCCGATACGCCCGAAACGCGCGAACGCCTGTGTCTGCCGCGTTATCGTGTCGAACGGTGCGGTGCCTTCGTCTTCGTAGACATGTCAGGCAGCGCACCTCCGCTCGCCGACTATCTGGGTGATGTCGCCGACGAGCTCGAGACGATCAGCGAAGCGATGGGTGAGGAAATCCGCTTCGCCTCGGTATCGCATGCAGCGAACTGGAAGCTGCTCGTCGAAAACGTGCTCGAATGCTATCACTGCGCGGCCGTCCATCCGGAGACGTTTATCGGTGGCCTCGGGATCGGACATCATCCGATCCGGGACGTGGCGGTAATCGGCGGCAATTCGAGCTGCCATTTCCCTCGCACGGAAATCAAGCGCGAGAATCTGCGCCGCAAGATCCTGTCGCATTTGGCTGAACGCACCTATGCGCATGAATCCTTCTTTCACATATACGTTTTTCCCAACCTGTTCATTTCATCCCAAGAGGGACTGACCTTCTATATCGGCCAAGCACTCCCCACAGATGCACGGCACACGATGCTGCGTACGCGCGTCTACGAGCCGAAGGTTGCGTTTTCACAGGGCGGGCGCTCCCGCCAGGACATGCTCAACCAGCAGAGCATCGAGATCGCCGCCCGCGTCATTGAAGAGGATCGCGCCGTTCTCGAGGCGGTGCAGCGCGGATTGGAAGTGTCGACCAAGCCGGGCGTCCTGGGAGCCGAGGAAGTCCGCATAGCCGCCTTCTTCGACCATTATCGCGAGCGCATGCCGGATCTTCCGTCAGTCTGAGCGACGACGCCCGGCGGGGAGCGCATTTGCCCCCCGCTCCGCTTTGTCATGCATCGCCCGTCTCGACGTCGCGCACGGCAGCCGCGCCCATCGTCTTCAGCGTCTTTGGCGGCGCAACATACACCGTATTGCCCGGCTTGACTGATCGGACCACGGTCGCGCCTGCGCCTATCAGCGCACCGTCACCCACCTTGATCCCTGGCAGCAACCGGGCGCCTGCACCTACGAATACATCGGCACCGACCGTCACATTGCCCGTCACGTCGCACAGCGAACTGAACGTCGTATAATCCCCGACGACGCTGTCATGCCCGACCCCCGAAAAATTGAGGATCGTGACAAAGTCTCCTACCCGGCTGTCGGGCATCAGCATCGTCTGCGGGCACATGACCACTCCCTCGCCCATCGTCGCAGTACGCACGACGGTCGTGCTCGGATGGATCACCCGGGCGAAATGCGCGCCCCGATCCTTGAGCAGCCTAGTTACGCGGCGCTTCACCGCGGGCTTGGCGATCGCCAACGCGAGCAGGTCCCCTTCCTCGGGTTGATAGTCCTGCACACTGCCAAGACGAGGCGCATACGCAGGCAGCGCGTCGGGCTTGTCATCTATGAATCCCGCCAAGGCCGGCAAGCTTCCCGCGGCAGCACAATCCTCGACCCAGCACATCAGTTCGCGGCCAAACCCGCCCCCGCCGACCACGATCACCCTGCCTGCCATCATCACTCTCCTGTATTGTCTGCTGATATTATGACCGCGCAGCCGCCTCGCGCATCAAGCGACGAAACTCGACGATCTTGTCCTCACCCGCGCATACGAAGCGTTCCGGCACGGGCGACCAGCTCGACGAAGGAATACGCGCGCAGATATCCGCGTCCTCCGTGAAAATCCGGTGATTGAGTTCGATCGAGGAAGCGAAGAATGCATTCATGGTGTCCGGAGGCAATTTCGAGGACAGCGCCCCGCCATAGAATCGACTGACGAACGCCGTCTCGCCCTGCCGGGACGTCGGGTAGAACTGTTGAAGAGAATATGAATATCCGAACGTCGATGTCAGGAACGTAAAGGGAAAAAGCTGGATGGCAATATAGCCATCCGGCTTGAATTCCACATCGAACAGACGACCCAGCGACTTGAGTTTTTTAATGGTTTTTTCGTCACCAAGTGCGGCACGCGACACATTATTGGAGCCGATGTACTCATCAACCGCAGGCTCGAGCTTCAAACGATTCAGGGTATCGTGATGGATCAATGCCACATGATACTGATCAAGCGCATTCTCCACCGCGATCTTCCAGTCACAGCGATAGGGATAGGCATTGAGATCGCGACGCATCCCGATGCTACGCGAGATCGACGCAACGATCTCCTCGACACCCGTTAGCTGATCCGAAATCGATTGGCTTGGGGCTTTGGAGATAAATAGAAAATCTCCAACCCAAGCGGTGGCATATCGATTGAGATTGGCCGTCGTCGGATCACAGTCGCGGAACGTTTCCTTTTGTGGGATGAAGAAACGTCCTTTGACGAAGGACCAGCCATGATAAGGGCACACCCAGCGCCGCTTACCGGCCATATCGTCGTAAATGCGCGCGCCGCGATGCGGACAACGATTGTCGAACACTATGATTTCGGCGCCGTCGTTAAAGGCGACCACTTCGTCGCCAAACACCTCCAATCGAAAATATTCCGAAGCGTTCGACAGTTCGGAGCGATGGCAAAACAGATGCCAGCTCTCCTCCCATAGACGTCGCTCCGTGGCGACATCCCAACCGATCGGAGTGACGGGACCGGCGACGGCATCTGAGACAGCGGACATGCAATTGCTATAAACGCCACCTGCCGTCAGGCAAGCTTCGCACCCGCCAAAAGACCGCGCCCTCGGCCATTCCGCACGCTATAGCGCGGCAATGCGCATCCTGATCGTCTCGCAATGGTTTCAGCCCGAACCGCATTTCAAGGGTCTCGCCTTCGCCAAGGCCCTCCAGGCGCGTGGCCATGATGTTGAGGTGCTGACCGGCTTCCCAAACTATCCGGGCGGCAAGGTCTATCCAGGCTATCGGATCAAGCCCTTCGCACGCGAGACGATGGACGGAATCGTGGTGACTCGTGGTTATCTTCATCCCAGCCACGACCGATCGACGCGGGGACGCATCGCGAACTACGTCTCGTTCGGATTATCGTCGATGATCCTCGCCTTCACGCTTCGCCGGCCTGATGTGGTCTATGTGTACACCCCTCCGATGACCGCCGCACTTGCGCCTGTCGCGTTGAAGTTGATGAGACGCGTTCCCTTCGTGTGCGACATTCAGGATCTGTGGCCTGATACGCTTGCAGCGACCGGAATGGTCGGTAATCGGCGAATTCTTCAGCTCGTTGGCTGGTGGACCAATTTCGCTCTCCGCCGTGCTGCCCGGATCGTCGTTCTGTCTGACGGATTCAAACGTCGCCTTGTCGAGCGCAATATTGCTGCTCCGATTGCCGTCGTTCCTAACTGGGCCCCGCCGGAGATCGCTGCTTTGGCGAAATCGGCGTCGCCGCCCACCGTTCGCGACGGTGAACCCTTCCGGATTCTGTTCGCGGGCAACATGGGAAAGGCGCAGGGGCTAGGCACGGTCATCGACGCTGCATGTCTGCTGAAGAAGCGGAGCGTAGATGCCGAATTTGTGATGATCGGTGGCGGTGTAGAGGTCGACCAATTACGCGAACGAGCGGAGGCACTTGCTCCAGGCGCCATCACCTTTTATCCGCCACGCCATCCTTCCCTCATGGGGGAGATGTTCGAGCAGGCGGATACACTGCTCGTCCATCTGCGTGACGATCCTCTGTTCGAGATTACCATTCCGTCGAAAATGCAGGCCTATCTTGCAATCGGTAAACCGATCCTGCTTGGTGTAAAAGGCGACGCTGCAACGATGCTCGCCCGCGCTGAAGCAGGGTTATCGTTCACGCCGGAGGATCCCGAGGCGTTGGCAAACACCATCATGACACTCATGTCGATGACAGCCGAGGATCGCGTCCGGATGGGAAAGTCCGGCGCACTATTTTATCAGGAGCAGCTGGCCTTCGACATTGGTGTTGCAGCGATCGAAGAACAACTGCGCTTGGCGACGACATCGGAACGCTGATGATCAAGCAATCTACTTGAGATAATAACTGCCGTCTATCTTCAGGTGACAGCCTCCCGATTCAGCGTCGCCTTACCGCTTATCAGTTGTTCCTTTCCCCAAGAACTCCGGCATCGTCGCCGCTTCGGCAGAATTGATATTCCTACGGCCGATCACCTGCATCAAGGTCGCCAGCAGGATTCGGAGGTCCAGACGCAGTGTGTGATTATCAACATACCAGACATCCAGCGCGAATTTTTCGTCCCAATCGATCGCGTTGCGGCCATTGATTTGCGCCCAGCCGGTCACGCCGGGCCGGACCGCATGGCGCCGGGCCTGCTCCGGTGTGTAACGGTCCAGATAGGCTATCAGCAGCGGGCGCGGCCCAACCAAGCTCATATCACCAACCAAGACATTCCAGAGTTCGGGCAGTTCGTCGAGACTGGTGGAACGCAGGAAGGTGCCGAAGCGTGGCAGGCGCTCGCTATCGGGCAACAACTCGCCATCTGGGCCCCGCGCATTGGTCATCGTGCGGAACTTGATCATTCCAAAAGGTCGGCCCTGCAATCCGGGCCGGCGCTGCCGGAAGAAGATAGGGCGCCCCAGACGGACGAGAACGGCAATGGCGGTGCCGGCAATCACCGGCGACAGCAGCAGCAGGGCGATCCCCGCTCCAACGATGTCGAAAGCGCGCTTCAACAAGCGATCAACGCCCTGCGAGATGGCGCACCAAGTCGGCCACGCGCATGACATCATCATGCGTCATGGCCGATCCCGAAGGCAGGCAAAGTCCGTGTTCGAAGGCCACCTGCGCAACGGCTCCGCCACGCCTCGGAGCCTCAGCGAAGACGGGCTGGAGATGCATCGGCTTCCACAAGGGACGGCTCTCGATATTTTCCGCCTCAAGCCCCAGGCGAATGCGTTCGCGGTCAGTCCCTGCCAGGGCAGGATGGATCCTTACGGTCGTCAGCCAGCGGTTGGCATGCATACCCTGAGGTTCGGGACTGAAGCTGAAACCGGGCAGATCGCCCAGCATCTCACGATACAAAGCATTGATGCGCCGACGCTGCCCAACCCGCTTTTCCAGAACCCGTAACTGCCCGACGCCAATGGCAGCGCAGACGTTGCTCAGCCGGTAGTTATATCCGTAGGTCGTATGCTCGTAATGAGGAGCGGCATCACGCGCCTGCGTGGACAGGAAGCGAGCCTGCTCGATCATGTCGGCACGATCGCTCGCCAGCGCCCCTCCCCCACTAGTGGTGATGATCTTGTTGCCGTTGAACGACAGGATCGCAAAATCGGCGGCCTTGCCGGCATGAACGCCGCCCCGTGTAGCGCCTACCGCCTCTGCAGCATCGCTAATCCAGACAAAGCCGTAGTCATCGGCCATGCGCCGCATGCGCGTTGCATCGATGACGTGCCCGTAAATATCCGTCGTAATGACGACCTTCGGCAAGCCGCCATTCGTGCGCGCCTGCCGCAGCTCTTGCTCCAGCAGGTCGAGGTCGAGGAGGAATTGCTCTCCTTCGATATCCAGGAAAACCGGTGTCGCATTTGCATAAAGGATCGGGGCGACCCCGCCGATGAACGTCATGGTCGAGCCCCAGACCTCATCGCCCGCCCCGATCCCCGACAAACGAAGCGCGAGATGCAACGCCGCGGTACCGCTGACCAGAGCGGCAACATGGCTGATGCCCGTCAGCGCTGCCAGATTCTCTTCGAACCGGGTCACCATTGGCCCGGTGGGCGCGATCCAGTTCGTGGCGAACACGTCCTGAACGAGCGGCAACTCGTCGCCGCCCATATGCGGAGCAGATAGAAACAGCCGATCTTGCACGCGGGTCACCACTTCCTGATAAAGGATATCACAACGCTAGTGCGTGCGTAGAGCGGATCGCGGGAGTGTCAACGAGGATGGCCCACGCCAATAGGGTTGAACGTTGCTCCGTCAAACGCCTCGATCTGGTAGATCGCGCAACAACATAGGCCTAAGCCGAACAGCAATACTGATGACGAACGGCCAAAACAACGTATTCGCAATATCTGAGAGCGTGTCTGCCCAGCGCATCCCGTAATTGAGGTAATCGAGTGTTTCATTGGCTCCTTCGGCGATAACCACCGCCCAAAAGGGAATGAATGTCGCCAACGATCGCCTTGATGCCGCTCGCGCGATTAACAACACAGCCAAACCGGCATGAAGATGGAGCAGGGAATCGGGTAGGCCAGTGCCATCTCCGATCCACAGGATAAACGAGTGATACAAGCCGGGAATGTCCATGCCTGGCTTCTTGCGTCATCGTTCGGCGAGCGCAACCATATTACCCGAAAAACGTGGAACGGGTTCGCGGACCTGCTGGATGTCAGCCAGAATTCCGGGTGATGTGTTGATTGGAGATCGATGCTCCCAAAAGCCGGGCAGTTCCGTGCTCGACGCGCGCGTCGGGGCATCCGTCAAACAATACTGGATGAATCAGCCCGTTTCAATACCATAACAGGCTCTAGGTAACGTGCTTCCCTGATACTCCGCCAGTTTGAGTTAGAGTCCAGCTTCGTGAGGATACGTGAACAAGACGAGGTCCAGTGAGGAGCAGATCATCGCGGTGCTGCTCGGTCTGGCAATGGGGGCGACCAACATGATCGGCTGGGCGCTTCTGCCGGCGCTGGCGCAGGGACTACGTGGTTATGGCGTCTACACCATGGCCTCCAAGCTCGCGCTGGGTGCGGCCTGTCTCGCGGTCGCGGACGGACTGGGACGCGTACCAACCTTCGCGCCTGAAATGTTTGCGGGTTTTGCCGTCTTGGTTGGGTCGCCTGCGCGGCTGCGGCGCTGCTGGCGGCGGTGTGCTTGACTTCGCTCCGACACGACATCTTGTCAGAGCTATGACTGGCATCACCGCGGGCGATTTCCCGAACCGTTTTCTGCTCACCGGTGGATGGCGCACCTCCAATCCCTAGCGTCATCCCCGTATCACTGTCCATCATTCACCCGCTCCCACCCCGATCGTGCAACGCACCGTCTTCTCCGCCCTGGCCGCCTGTTTGCGGCACGCCTTCAGCGTCTCCTGGTTGGCGACCGCCAGCCGGTTGCCCGCCAGCACGCCAGCGAACGCCGATGCGTCCCCTGCCCGCATGAGACGCTGCCCCGCATCCCACATCGGCATGCGTAGCGAGCGCGCCGCCATCCGCTCGGGCAGCAACCAGCTTGCCGGCATGCTCCGCGCGAGAGGACCGGCAAGGATCGCCCATAACACCATCCCTGCCACGATGCAGGCGAGCCCGACCCGGCACAACCGGCGCCGCTGATCGTCCGCCATGACATGCGAGTCCAGCTGACGACCGAGCTTCGTCGCAACCTCCTCGACCACCTGCCGGGCCGCGGCGATGGCACGGCGATCCTCGCTCCGCCCCGCGGTGCCGGCTTCAAGGATCTGGCGGTTCAGTTCTTCAGGCGTGAGCGCCAGCGCCGGACTCTTTACCAGCGCATCGACGCGCTGTGCGGTCGCGGTGATGTTGTTGGCGATGACGCCCAGCGTTTCAGAATAGTCCGGTGCGTCGCCGTTTCCGGCACGCTCGACCGCCAGCCGCTCGACGGCGCGGCGCAACAGCGTGATTTCGCCACGAAGATCCTCGAATGCCCGGGCCGCCTCGTCACCGCCGTCGCTCTCCGTCATCCGCCCCTCTCCCTTTCGCCCTTCCCATCATTCGTGCTGCGCTGCACAAAGTCATGCCTTTTAGGCATCGTCTCCTTAAAACTTGTCCGGCCGTCCCTCGGGCGGGCTTTTTCCGTCCGGCCATCACCGGTTGAAGCCCTGGTCCTGCTCCCGACTGCGCGCACGATCCATCTCGCGTTGTTGCATCTGTTCGGTCACCTGCTGCCGGTCGCGGTCCAGCCCCAGCTCGGGCGCCCTGCGTTGCAGTTCGCTGCGCAACGCCGGATCATGGCGCAACCCGTCGATCATCCCCGCCTGCTCCGTCGTAGCCCGGCCGCTGCCGTTCCCGGCTTCCAGCGCACGCCAGCGTTCCATGAACCGGCCGGCGCGCAAGCCCGGGTCGGCACGGACCCGCGCCTCCTCGGCCATCGCCCGGACAGCACCGCGGGTATTCCCGGCCGCGGCATCACGCACCAGCGTCGGATTGCGCTCGAATGCGGAGACGAGATCGCGGGTGCCCTGATCGCGCGCCTTGTCGAGTGCTTCGGCTGCGCGATCCATCGCGGTCATCTGGTGCGGCAGAACCGGCAACCCCTTGCGCTGCATCTCCGCCGCATCGACCGCGGCGCGCGCATAGCGCCGGATCGCCACGTCCTGATCGGGTCGGCTCATGCTTTCACGCGGAGAAGTCGGCTCGGCCTCCGGCGCCTCCGGCGCCTTCGGCCGGAACCCGGCGAACATGATCCTGGCCTTCGTCTCCACCGTCCGCATGATATCGCGCACCCGCTCGGGTAAGCGAATCTCGCGTCTGTCCGCGAAAGCACGAGCCGCTGCTTCAGGCTCGGCCGCATAGTCGGCTGCCATGTCCTTCGCCCGGTCGCGCGACAGCACCGCGGCGAGCTTCGTATCGTTGGCGAAGTCGTCGCGGCCATAGTGGAGTTGCACACCGTCGCGGTGCCGCGACAGCGCCACATAGGCGGCGTGCCGGTCCATCCCCGGCGTCGCCAGCACATGCGTGCGGTCGACCGTCACGCCCTGCGATTTGTGGATGGTGGCGGCATAGCCATGATCGACCGCGGCATAGTCCTTCAGATCGAACCCGATCTCGCGCCCGTCATCCAGCCGCACGCCCATCCGCTCCGGCGACACCCGCCTGACCGTGCCGAGCGTCCCGTTCTTCACCCCCATCGATCGCTCGTTGCGCAGGAACATGACCCGGTCGCCCGATGCGAACTGGCGGGTCCCACGCTCCGCCTGCACGGCCACGTTTTGCCCTAGCTCGTCCGACGTCCGCAGCCGTTCACGCGCCTCCTCGTTGAGCGACCGCACCTCGGCGTTGGTGTGGGTGAGGATGATGCGCGTCGCCCCCGGTTCGGCCTGGCGCTGCCGGTTCCAACCCTCCACCAGTCCGGCACGCGCCGCCTCGCGCGTGTCCGCGGGCACAACCATGCCCCGGTCACGATAGGCATCGATTGCCTCGTCGATGCGGCCTGTGGCCAACCAGCGTGTCGCGTCACGCTGCCAGTCCGTGCGCTGCCGGCGGATCTCGGTGATTTCCGCTGCCCCGTGGCGCTCGGACAGCGCACGAAACGCCGCCCCCGCCTCGATCGCCTGCAACTGCTCGGGGTCCCCCACCAGCACCACCTTGGCGCCGGCCCGCTCCGCGGCCGACAGCACCCGCTCCATCTGCCGCGTGCCGATCATCCCCGCCTCGTCGACCACCAACACATCCCTGGCACCAAGCTGCTCACGGTTCCGCGCCCATGCATGCTCGAGACTGGCGATGGTACGCGAGCCGATCCCCGACCCGCCCTCCAAATTCTCCGCGGCGATCCCCGACAGCGCGGCACCCCGCACCGTGTAGCCGGCATCCTCCCACGCCTCGCGCGCGACCCCCAACATCGCTGACTTACCCGTGCCGGCATAACCGATGACGGAAGCGAGGCCGTCGCGAGCGGTGATCCGCCCCAGCGCATCGCGCTGCTCCTGCGACAAAACGAGCCCTCGCCCCTCGGCCGCCTCCAGCGCGCGAACCACATGCCCGGCGCCCGTGAAGTGATCCCGCATGCCCGCAAGCCGGTCGGCCGCCCGCTCCAGCCGCGTCTCGGTCGCGATCATCTCCCGGCTCGTGAACCTCTCGTCGCCCCGCCCGTCCCGACCCAGCGCCACCAGCTCCGGCGACGCCTTCGTCGCCGCCATCACCCGGTCATACTGCTCCCGGCCGTCCGAATGCCGGAACGCAAACACCGCCAGATCGCGCGTCGTGAACGTCGCCTGGGTCCGCGTGATCGCGTCGAGCGCGATCGCAGGATCGGCGATGATCTTCTCGCCGTTCTCGCGGGCGATGCGGGCATGATCCTCGATTCGCTCAGCCTCCAATCCCTGCCCCGGCCGGCGCGACGCGGCCGGCCCGATCTTGTGCTGCGGCTCCAGCTCGATGCCCTGCGCCTCGTAACTGCGATGATCGATCCGACCCTCAAGCCCTAGCTCGGCCATGCGCTCGTTGACGTGCGCGCTCCATGCTTCACGCCAATCCTTCAACAACTCGGTGCTGTTCCAGTCCCGGTTCTTCTTCCCGAACCCTTCCGGTCCTACGTCGCGCATCGTCATCATCACATGCGCGTGCGGCTTGGGCGTGCCATCCTTCGCTTTGTCCCAATGCACGTTGAGGTCCGCGACCATGCCGCGATCGACAAACTGCTTCTTCACGAAATCGCGCGCGAGCTGGACGCCCTGCTTCTCGTTCATCTCGCGCGGAATCGAGAACTCCACCTCGCGGGCAAGCTGCGCGTCCTTGCGCTTCTCGCCTGCCTCCACCTCGTTCCACAAGGTCGTGCGGTCGTTTAAACGCTCCGGCGCGCCCTCCGGCAACATCACCTCGGAGTGGATGACGCCCGCCTTGTTCGAGAAATCGTGATCGCGGTTCAACCGGTCGTCGTGCAGATCGGACGCGGAGCGATAGGCGGCGCTCGCGACGGCGCTTGATCCGTTCGCGCGGCTCACAATTTTGGCAGAGAAATGGTAGATCGCCATAACGCTGTGCATCCTGCCTTACTCAGCGCACGTCGGCAACGACGTATAAGCGCGCACTCCCAATCTGCTCCGCATCTTCTGACTGACTTGGCGCTGCTTTCTGCTCGTTCCGGCTTTACCCTCATGTTGGGTGCGCTAAGATGCTCCTGACAGATGCGCGGAAAGGTGAAGGCAATGCGGAAGGTTCGCGATTACGATGCCGAACTAAAGGCGCTGGGTGACAAGGCCCGCTCGTTAAAGGCAAAGCGGGTCGAACAGCTCGGCCAGCTAGTAGCCGCGACCGGGGCTGATGCGCTCGATGCCGAGACCCTTGCCGGCGTACTGCTCGATGCGATCGGATCGAAGGATGCCAGCGCAAAGGAGGCATGGCGCGCGAAGGGCGCTGCCTTCTTTCAGCGGCGCAGGCGCAAAGGTGGCGGGGCTGCTGCATTTGACAGATCAGGCGCTGCGACTAAACCGAACGGCGACGTTGCGGACGGAAGCTGCGGAACGGCGAACGGATAGCAGAGGCTGGGTCGTGAAACGTCGCGAACGAACACGTCACCTGATCGAGCTGGGCGGGCTGGTCCAGAAAGCTGGCCTGATCGAGCTGACCGACGACGATCGCGCCACCCTTTACGGTGCGCTACTCGATCTCGCTGGGCGTGGTCGCGGCGACGATGCCGGCGACGTGCTGGCGCTATGGAAGCGACGCGGCAAACGGGCGTTCGACGCGGAAGCGGAAGGGAGCGAAGCGCAATGAGCGATTTCGATATCGAGGCGATCCGTCGCCAGGTCCGCGCGATGGATTTCGTGCGCGGCACGCCAACGGAAATCGCGATGTGGCACGAGGACATGGCGGACTCGCGCGCCAACCTGGTCATCGAGGACATGATCCCGACGCCCAACGACGATGCGTTCTTCGCGATGATGCTGGACGAGGGCGTGCCCCCTCCCCTCGTCTCGCAAATCCTGCTCCGGCTGCTCGATCATCCCGACGCCGATCGGTCCCTGCCGGTAACGCCGATGGAAGCGCACTGATGCCCCGGCGACGGATCAGCCCGCTGTTCGCGGTCTTCGTCGCCTTCGTGGTGCTGATGGCGAGCAACGCCTGGCTCAAGGGCATCTTCGGCTATGGCGAGATAGCGACCGACATTCCGTTCCTGCTGGCCGGCGCGATCCTGTTCCTGGCCTGGCGCTTCAACCGGCGTGCCGCCAACCAGCGCAATGATCTGCTCGGCTCCGCCCGCTTCGGCGACCGGGCTGACGTACGGAAGCTGGAAGCCAATGGGGATCTCTGATCGGCCGCTCGGCGAAGTCGAGGAAGCTGCTGCACTACGACGGCGCGGTGCATCTGCTGACGATGGCACCCACCCGCTCGGGCAAGGGCGTCGGCACGATCATCCCCAACCTGCTGCTGCTCGACCGCTCTGTGATCTGCATCGACCCCAAAGGCGAGAACGCGCGCGTAACCGCCCGTGCGCGTGCCACGAAAGGCAAAGTCTGGTGCCTCGATCCGTTCGGCGTGTCGGGTCAGCCTCCTGCCCGCTATAATCCGCTCGACCGGCTCGATTCCGCCAGCCTCGATCTCGCGGAAGATGCCAACACCCTCGCCGACGCGCCGGGACAGTCGGGCGAGGCCCACTGGAACGAGGAAGCCAAGGCGCTGATCGCCGGCCTGATCCTGCACACCGTCGTCCACAAACCCGCCGATCGCCGCGTGCTGGCAACGGTGCGCGACAAGCTGACGCTCGCCCCTGCCGGCTTTGCCGCGCTGCTGGCCGATATGCAGAACAGCGCCGGCGCTGGTGGCTTAATCACCCGCGCTGCCAACCGCCAGCTCGGCAAGTCTGATCGCGAAGCTGCCGGGTCTTCAGATCCTCGACTGTCGCCCTTTGACGCCACTTCGCGACCGTTTTGGGTTGATCCCCAGCTCCCGGCTCAGCGTCGCGAGCGAAGCTTGCGATCGCTGTATTTCTGCTCGGACGGTGTGCGTGGTCGTGTCACTCCCGTGACGTACCTGCCCCATGCGGCTTCCTTCCATTCCAACGAAAGGATCGCACCATCAAACCGTGGGACCAAGCACCTAGGTAGATGGTGACAGTACGCCTCCCCCTCAATCCCCGATCGGGCTCTCGCCGTGCTTCCTTAGCACGTCGTTGAACGCCTCGGCCATCAGCGCCTGGAGGCTCCGCCCCTGCCGCCGTGCCAGCGTGTGCATCGCGAACGACATTTCGGGGCTGAAGAAGCCGGCGATCTGTTTGCGGCCCTGGCGGCTGGCGGGACCCGACCCCGCCACAGGTGCAACAATCGCGGACGACGCAGCGGGTGCCGCAGCCGGCGTGGCGGCACCGGTGGTGCGCAGGTTGGCGAAACTGGGCTTGCGGCTCATGCGGCGGCTTTCTTGCGGGGGGATTTGGGCAACGACAATCCGACTTGTCGACATGTCCACGCGTAGAGATGACGGATGTCGTCGGCCGCCTTGCCGCCGGGTTCGTATTCCATGACGGTGCGCCCTTCGCCGCTGGCGTGACGATAGACGGCGCGATCAGGGATCTGGATGGGACAGGGCGGCGTGCCGAAGCTTTCGACGAGTTCTCCTGCCTCCTGATAGACGCGTGGCGCATTGGGCGAGCCCGCGGTGAAGACGACGAACGCGGGCTTGCGCAGCAGCTGCACCAGTTTGGCGGTGGTCTGGATCGCCGAGAGGTCGAACGCGCTCGGGCGGCACGGGATCAGTACGAGATCGGCGACCTCGACCGCGGCGCGGGCGGCGCTGTCGGCATGGGGTGGTGTGTCGATGACGATGACCTCGGCCCCCTGCCCCTTCGCCGCCTCGACCTTGGCTCCGAGGCGCGGAGGCGGGCTGTCGATCACCTCGGGCGGGGTGTCGCCACGCCACGCGGCCCATTGACTGGCGGTGGCTTGAGGATCCGTATCGATGATGAGCGCGATGCGGCCGGCATCCTGCGCGGCCGCGGCGAGGTGAAGCGCTAGCGTGGTCTTGCCCGCGCCGCCCTTCTGACTGATGATCGCAATTGTCGGCATGTCGATGACGCTACATGTCGACATGGTGACGTGACAAGCGGATTCGTAGTTCGGGCCGACAGGATGAAGAGAGCCTGGCGGCCCCCGACACCGGGATACGTCAATGGCAGTACGCGACGTTTTCTCAACATCGCCGCTTACTATCCATCGGGATGGTGCCCGCCCCTAACCGCTTGCTCCTTTTAGGGAGCATGTGGCGGCGTAGCCGACACTCCAGACGGTGTAGTTATATCGTTCGTTTGATATTGGCGCTTCGATTGATTTTTTCGGCCGTCAGGCGTGAGCGTCGGCCGTCAAGGCCGACTCGAATTGACTTATTCATATAGACTCGGGGAGTGGTTTCGGATGGTTTTGAGACTCGCGTAGCGCAACGACCATCTGCCCGTCGATCGCGGCCCCCAGACGCGCGAGCACCCGGCCGAGCGCCCCGCCGACGGTGACCTTCGCAAGATCCCGGCACGATAGACCGGCAAGCATCGCCGCCTGCTCCTCCCCGCGATCGGCATCATGTTGGACGCGGTCGTCGGGGATCGGTGCCGGACGCATCCAGCGCGGCAGATAGGCGCGCACGGCGGCAGGCAGCAGCGGACGATAGGCGTTGGAGGTCTGGCGATAGCGTGGTCCATCTCCCTCAACCCGCTTGAAGCGGCGCTGGCGGACGAGGAAGCCGGTGCATTCAAGCAGGGCAAGGCCGCGCGCGACGGTCGCCCGGCCGAGGCCGGTCGCCTCGGCGAGCCAGTCGTAGCTCGGAAAGACGCGGCCGCGGTTCAGGCGGGCGAGCGTGCAGATCTCCTCGAACACGCGTACCGCACCCGCGGTGAGGGCCGCGAGCCCGCGTTCGGTCGCCGAGAGCGTGCGTGTGCCCGCCCGCGCCTCGCGCGCCAGTCGCCGACCGGCGTCGCGCGCGCGGCGGCAGGCGGTGAGCAACCGGTCGGGCTCGCCGGGCGCTGGCATCGCGAAGAAGACGTCCTCGAACGTCCCGGCCTCGATACTGTCGCGCAGCACGGGCGCGCCGGTGCGGTGGAGCCCCCCCCTGCCCCCTGGCCGCGTTAGCGACCCGCCGGGCCGCAATCCGCCACCCGCACGCGCCAGCACGCGTGCGCTCGCCTCACCCAGGGCAAGTGCCGTCATCTTCCATCCCCTTACGGGGCCGGGACCAGGGACGAAAAAGACCGTGGCGCGAAACGCGCATCCTTGCACCGGAAGGGGCATGGAGCTATCGAGAGAGCGTGATCGGTTAAAAGTCACGCGATCGGCGTTTGGCGACGCCTATCTTAATACCCCCTTGGGATGCCCGGCCTTCGTGCCGGGCTTTCCTTTATGTGGTCACGGCCGCATCCCGAACGTCCCCGAGACGTCATCGCGGGCCGTCATGGCCCGCGCAGCCATCATTTTGCAGCAATGATCCAACAACGGAAGCGACTATAGTTCGTGCTTTCGAGTATTTAGATCGAAAAAGTTCGTGCTTTCGAGTAGGAATGCACGTTCCATTCGTGCTTTCGAGTAACAATATCGGGCTTTGCATTCGTGCTTTCGGGTAACAATTGACCGTGCGCGACCGAATCACTGCGACTCGGCCGATGCAGGCGCCGGGAGTGATTCGCCCCCCTCGCCCGGCAGCTGCGGACGCGGCGTGATGACGACGCGCGCCTGGGGGGCGCGGCGGCCGCGACGCGGCGCGGCGCCGTCCGCGGGTGCGGCCTCGGTCTCCTCGACCAGTTCCAGGTGGAAGTCCGGTATGCCGTCGGTGGCGACGATCTGCTTCAGCGCCGCCTTGAAGTTCGACAGCGGGTTCTGATAGCCGATCTGCAACCGAAAGGTAGCCAGATCGATGTCGAGCGGGCCGTCCTCGCAGGTCGAGCGTGCGACCTCGTAGATGCGCCGCTCGATCGGCCCCAGCTGGAAATAGGCCGCGGCATAATCGAGCACATGCCGGTCGAGCAGGATCGCGCGGAACAGCCAGTCGCACAGGCGCACCTTCACCGCCTTCAGTCGCCGTTCGCCGGTGCGCGTCTTGCTATAGTGGAGCTTCGCCTCGGACAGCCACGAGAAGAAGCCCTCCTCCCCCTCCCCGCCCGCTTCGATGTTGGTCTTGATCTGCGTGCCCTGGAGGCGCTCCAGCGCCTCCGACAGCCGGCCGTAGCTGCGCGCACTGTGGTTGCTGCCGGTGACGCTGAACAGGTCGTGCGCGGTGAAGACGAAATCCTGCTCGACGCTTTCGCCCGCCTCCAGCTTCGCCGCCATCAGGCTGGCGATGTAGAGCACGATCTCCTTGTCATAGATCGTCGCGACGCCGCTCGCACTGGGCCGCACCTCGATCGACACGGTCGCATGGTCATAGGTGAGCGGCTTCATCCAGGCATTCTTGGACAAGGCGAAGAATGGAAACGCCATCAGCGACCGCTCGCCGCGGATCTCGCCGTGCAGCGGGCTGTCGAGCGTGAACAGGTCGCGCACGGTGACGCTGCCGGCGGGGGCGGAGGAGCGGTGCGATGCAGGGGTACGGGCCATCGTCATTTCCTACTCGAAAGCACGAACTTTGGGCAGTCCTGCCGTGAATACGGAGGGAAAAGCCACGTAATGGCCATTCCATTCGTGCTTTCGAGTAGGAATTGGCCCGTCCGGCAGGTAGTTTGTCATGCGCCTGTTGGCGCGTTGGATTGTCGACAGATCGACATGTGGTGGTACTCACTCTCCCCGCCCTCCCCATCGCGTCCGCCTTATAGGGCATAAGCGGCTCAAGGTTTCGGCGTGACAATGGGTTCGGGGAGAACGGTGGGTGGGTCGTCGCTATAGCGGAACCATTCGCCCGGGGCATCGGGCACATGCGCAGTCATCAGCGTGCTTGCAGCGAACATGGGTGTCGCCAGCATCGCAGCGCTAGGATGTCAGGTGACGAAGGGTGATCGGCAGAAGATGATGAAGCCATCGGATGGCAGATCGCTGACGAACCCCGTCCGCAGCGCACCCGTCATACCGCCAATCGATGCAGAGTCCGAAGAACGACCATGACGGGGGGAAGGGGGGCGGCCAGTATGATCCGCCATCTTGGTGCTAACGACAACGCACACTGTAAACCCCTAGAATTGTCATCATGTCGACACGTCGGCATGAATGTGGCGATCACTCCCCCACCATCACGCTTGACCACACCCCATCCGCGGCGGATACCCTCCCCGTCGATACGGGAGAGACCGGGCCCAAGCCCGGCGCCGAAGGAGCAACCGCCCCGGAAACTCTCAGGCAAAAGGACCGGTCGGCAACGGACATCTGGAGAGAGGCGAGGGGGACACCCCACGTCGGCCGACGGGATAGCGATCTCAGGCGCAACGGACAGATGGGGCATGCGAACGGCCGGGTGCGTCCCGGCGATGAGGACATGCATGCACGTCGACACGTCTACATTCGGCTTTCCCGCCCTGCTCGATCGCCAGGCGCCCGCTGTCTGCGCCCGCCCGATCAGCGTCGCTGAGCTGTTCACGATCGGCATCGGCCCGTCGAGCTCGCACACCGTCGGGCCGATGAGCGCGGCGTTCGACTTCGCGCAACGCGTTGTCGGCCAAGCCAGCGTGGAGCATGGTCCGGCGGGGGAGGGTGCGCCAATCCGCGTCACCTGCGACCTCTACGGCAGCCTCGCGCTGACCGGCCGCGGCCATGCCACCGACACCGCGACGATCCTCGGCCTTGCCGGTTGGGAGCCCGAGCGGCTCGATCCCGACGCTGCGCCCGCGATCCTCGCCGATATCCGCGAGCGCGGCCGGCTGGCGCTCGCCGGTCTCCGGCCGATCGCCTTCGCGCCGGACGACATCGTCTTCCACCCGCGCGCGTTCCTGCCCGAACATCCCAACGGTATGACCTTCACCGCCTGGCTTGCGGACGGTAGCATCGAGACGGAGACCTATTACTCGATCGGGGGCGGTGCGATCCTGCGCAAGGGCGCGCCGGTCGCGGGCGGCAACGTGCAGGTCCGCCACTCCTTCACCTCGGGCGCGGAGCTGCTTGCGCTGGGCGATGCGACCGGCCTGGCGATCGCTGACATCGTGCGCGCCAACGAGGAGGCGTGGCGCGACGCCAGCGAGACCGACGCCTTTCTCGATGCGGTGCGCACCGCGATGCACGCCTGTATCGATCGCGGCATCGCGCAGCAGGGCATCCTGCCCGGCGGCCTCAAGGTCCGGCGCCGAGCGCATGCGATCGCGCAGGGGCTGACCGGCGACATGCCCGGCAGCAACCCCGCCGAGGTGTTCGAATGGGTCAGCCTGTGGGCGCTCGCGGTAAACGAGGAGAATGCCGCCGGCGGCCGCGTCGTCACCGCGCCGACCAACGGCGCGGCGGGCGTGCTGCCGGCGGTGCTGCGCTTTTACGAGACATTGGTCGCCAAGAGCGCGACCGACGCGGCGCGAGGGGAGGGGGCGCGCACCTTCCTGCTCACCGCCGCGGCGATCGGCATGCTCTACAAGAAGCGCGCCTCGATCTCGGCCGCCGAAATGGGCTGCCAGGGCGAGGTCGGCGTCGCCTGCTCGATGGCAGCGGGGGCGCTCGCCGCAGTGCTGGGTAGCAGCAACGCCCAGATAGAAAATGCCGCGGAGATCGGCATGGAGCACAATTTGGGCCTTACCTGCGATCCCATCGGCGGGCTGGTGCAGATCCCCTGTATCGAACGCAACACGATGGGCGCGGTGAAGGCGATCAACGCCGCCTATCTCGCCCTGCGCGGCGACGGCAGCCATGTCGTCAGTCTCGATGCGGTGATCGAGACGATGCGCCAGACCGGCGAGGATATGCGCTCGCAATATAAGGAAACGAGCCTCGGCGGACTCGCGGTCAACGTGGTGGAATGTTGACCTCCATACATGTCAACCTGTCGGTATGTCGACAATCCCCGGCACAACGCCCCGTACGATCCGAAGCGACGCGTTAACCTCCTGTCGGCTATAACGTCGCCATGCGCATTCTCGTCACCGGCGGTGCCGGCTTCATCGGCTCGGCGCTCGTCCGCCACCTGATCCGCAATACGGAGCATGAGGTGTTGAACCTCGATGCGTTGACCTATGCCGGCACGCCGACGACGGTCGAGGAGGTGGCGGGATCGGAACGCTATCGCTTCGTCCACGCCGACGTCTGCGATGCCGCGGCGGTCGGCGCGACGCTGCGCGACTTCCGTCCGCAGGTCGTCACCCATCTCGCCGCGGAAAGCCATGTCGACCGTTCGATCGACAGCCCCGGCGCGTTCGTCCAGACCAACGTCGTCGGCGCCTTCACGATGCTGAGCCAGGCGCACGGCTATTGGCGCGACCTGTCCGCATCCGACCGCGCCGCCTTCCGCTTCCACCATATCTCGACCGACGAAGTGTTCGGCTCGCTGGGCGACACCGGGCTGTTCACCGAAGACACGCCCTACGACCCACGCTCGCCCTATTCGGCGTCGAAGGCGGGGGCGGATCACCTCGTCAGCGCCTGGGGCCACACCTACGGCCTGCCGGTGCTCGTCACCAACTGCTCGAACAATTACGGGCCATATCACTTCCCCGAAAAGATGATCCCGCTGATGATCGTCAAGGCGCTCGCGGGTGAGACGCTGCCCGTCTACGGCCGCGGCGACAACGTGCGCGACTGGCTGTTCGTCGAAGATCACGTCCGGGCGCTGCAGGTCGTGTTCGAACGCGGCCGGCCCGGTCGCCGCTACAACATCGGCGGCAATGCCGAACGGCGCAACATCGACGTCGTCCGCACGCTCTGCGCGACACTCGACCGGCTGCGGCCGCGCGGGGCAGGGGGCTCCTATGCCGATCAGATCGGCTTCGTCGCCGATCGCCCGGGCCATGACCAGCGCTATGCGATCGACGCCGGCCGCATCCGCGACGAACTCGGCTGGGGCCCCCGGGAAAGCTTCGAGAGCGGTCTGGAGACGACGATACGCTGGTATCTCGACAACGAAGCCTGGTGGCGTCCGATCGTCTCCGGACAGGCGGCGGACGTACGGCGTGGACTCGCCGCGACGACGGAGCAGGCGGCATGAAGGGCATCATCCTCGCCGGCGGCTCCGGCACGCGGCTGCATCCCGCGACGCTCGTCGTCAACAAGCAGTTGCTGCCGGTCTATGACAAGCCGATGATCTATTACCCGCTGTCGGTGCTGATGCTCGCCGGCATCCGCGATATCCTCATCATCTCGAGCCCCGAGTTCCTGCCGCATTACCGCACCTTGTTCGGCGACGGGTCGGCGCTCGGCCTCACCATCGCTTATGCCGAACAGCCGCGGCCCGAGGGGCTGCCGCAGGCGTTCACGATCGGGCGGGAGTGGATCGCGGGCGAACCCGTAGCGCTGGTGCTCGGCGACAACATCTTCTTCGGCAACGGACTGGGGTCGATGCTGCGTCGCGCGGTCGGGCGCGCGGAAGCGGGCGAGGGAGGGGCGACGATCTTTTCCTATCGCGTCGATGATCCCGAACGCTACGGCGTCATCGCCTTCGACGCCGATGGCCGCGCGATGTCGATCGAGGAAAAACCCGAACGCCCGCGCTCCAACCATGCGATCACCGGTCTGTACGTGTTCGATGCCGACGTCTGCGACCACGCCGCAGCGCTGACCCCATCGGCACGCGGCGAGCTGGAGATCACCGACCTCGCCCGCCGTTACATGGATGCAGGCGCGCTCCACGTCGAACCGATGGGCCGCGGCTTCGCCTGGCTCGACACCGGCACGCACGACAGCCTGCTCGAAGCAGCCGAATTCGTTCGCACCATCCAGCACCGCCAGGGTATCCAGATCGCTTGCCTGGAAGAGATCGCGTACCTGCAAGGCTTCATCACGCGCGAGGCCGCCGAGGCACGGGGACATGCGTTCGCCAAGACCGCATATGGTCGTGCGATCCTGACCGCGATCGAAGAAGCTCCCGCTCCGTTGCCGTTCGGCGAACGACGGGTCGGAGACAGACGACGGGCTTGAGACGCCGGCAGCCGGGAGGCTGCGTGATTCAGTGCCTGCATCAAATTGCGGCCATTGAGTCAGACAATCCGTCGGACAGGGCGCGGCGGCCCGCCTAGACTCCGCGGCATGGACGACCTGCCATTCACGCCCGTCGAACTCGTCGCCATCGATATGGATCGCAACGTACGTCGGCGCTGGCGGATCGCGGCGTCGCGCGACCTGTTCGGGCGGGTGATGGTGGAGACCTGCTGGGGCAGGATCGGCGCACGCGGCCGATGGATTGTGCGGAGCTTCAATAGCGATGCAGAGGCAGGTCGCTATGTTCGGATGCTGCTCGCGCGCCGCGCCGGAGCGGTGCGGCGGATCGGGGTGGGATATCGATCCGTTCCAATGGTGTGAGTACATGTCGATGTGTCGGCATGTTGCTGACGGCATATCTTCGTTAATTCGGTTCCGTTATTGGTGACGTGCGTCAGGGCGTGCCACGCGGCATGGACCTGGCGCGTTTTCGATCATCGGATGCAGGAACCCCAACATCACCAGGGCTAGCGACAGACCAAGGGCGACGACCATTACCTGCGTTGCACTGGCCACTGTGCTGATCGTGGTCGCGAACGGCTGGGCCACTCTCTTCGTCTTGTCCGAACGCTATATCTACGCCTGGGACTGGGCAAGCTATTGGCTGATGTTCCAGGATTTTGGTGGGCTAGTGCGGTCTAGCCCCGTCCTGGCGCTCAGCTCGATCGCGCGCAGTGAATCCAACGTCCTGCCCGTTTTGCCGCTCATGCCATCTGAACTGGCCTTTGGCCCGGGGAGGCTGTCGTACATCCTGGCGATCGTTAACGTGGCGGTAGCGCCGGGCGCGGCACTGCTGGCCTTCTCGTCGATCATATGATGGCACAGCGATCATGTCACGGGTCCTGTCGTGCGTGGCGGGCATACTCTGCCTTCACGTTCTGTGGGCGCCAGCATTGCGCGGCCTGCCCGATGGGGTCGGGATGGTGCTCGCCGGGCTGGTTCTGCTCGTGTATTTCAGCAATGCCCCCGATCGACATCGCCCGATCACGCTGGTCGGCATGGGCCTGTTGATGTGCCTGCTCGTCCTATCGCGGCGTTATTATCTGTTTTGGGCGGCCGGGTTCTTTCCAGCCGCGGCTATGGCATTCCTCCTTGGCACCCCTCGTGTCGAACTCACTCGGCATCGAGTGGTATTGGCAGGGCGGAACCTCCCATCATTGGCCTCACTTGTGCTGCCTTCATGCTGATCTTTGTCGCACCGCTCGTCGGGCATATCGCGACGACCAACTATGCCGTCGCCTATGCCGCCTATCGCGCGGAGCTGGTCGGAGCGGGCATCGCCGAACAGGTCGTCGGGCATTTCGGGATTGCGCTGCTCGCGCTCTGTGCGGCCGGGCTGGGCGGGCTGATCATGCGCAAAGACACGCGGGGTCTGGGCATCCTGATCACGCTTCAGGCGGTCCTTGCCTTCACTTTGTTCACGCGCGTGCAGACATTGCTCGGGGTGCATCATTATTATCTGCTCGTGCCCGCCGCAGGGATCGGCATCGCAGGCGCGATCGCATCCCTGTGGAACGTGCAATGGCGTCCCCATTGGCGCGCGGCGGGGATCATCGCGGTCCTTTCGGTCGTCCTGTCGAGTTCGGCCGCGGTGTTCGCGCCATCACCATGGAGCGGAGCGCCGCTGCTACCCCGAGGCGCATTATGCGCCATTGGTGAGATCCGATCTGGGCGAGATGCGGCGCCTGTTGTCCGTCTTGGCCAGGCTAAAGCCCGCCCATGTCTACGTCGCCGCCAGTTCGCAGTTGTTGAATGGCAATATCCTCGCCATCGGCTGCCGGGACAGCCAGCCGGCCCTCTGTCCGCATATCGCAGTCAGCCAGGATATCGACACGCGTGATGGCTTCCCCATCGGCGTCCTCGCCGCAGATTACATCGTGCTCGCGACGCCCACGCAATATCACGTGATGCCGACAGACCAGCGGGTCGTCGGCCTCGTTGCGCGCGACATTCGCGAAAAGAGGGGCATCGGCGCCTCCTTCCGACGCCTGCCTGACAGGTTTACGCTCGAGCAGGGGATAACCGTCACGATCTATCGCCGAATGGCACCGTTGCGGCGAGAGGCGGTGCAGGCGCTCGGCAACGAACTAGGGGCTTATTATCCGCAGATGACGCCGTTCTTCACGCCTCCGGCACACTAAGCTCGCGGGCGAGGCGCCCTCATGGAAGCATCAGCAGTAGCTAAACACGCAATCTGAAACATGAAAACGAGTATAGGTGTCGACATGTCGATCTTTCGCGCCTCTGGTGATGCTACGATGCGTTAACCAATCCGCTTTACGCCTTCCGTCACAATCCGGGGGTCATCACGAATGCGCGATATCGGCAGCGACGGGCTCATCGCCATGCGACGCGAGGCGCGGGCGATCGATGTGTCGATCGTCATGCCGTGCCTCGACGAGGTCGAGAGCCTGCCGTATTGCATCGCCAACGCGCTCGACGCGCTGGCCCGGATCGACGCGCAATTCGGCCTGCTGGGCGAGGTCGTCATGGCCGACAACGGCTCGACCGACGGCAGCCAGGCGCTGGCGGAAGCGCTCGGCGCCCGCGTCGTGCCGGTCGCCGCGCGCGGCTATGGCGCCGCGATCATCGGCGGCTGCCAGGGGGCGTTCGGCCAGTATCTGCTGATCGGCGACGCCGATGGCAGCTATGATTTCACCGATGGCGTCGCGATGATCGACCGGCTCGCCAATGGGGCCGACCTGTGCATGGGATCGCGGTTTCAGGGCGGCGTGGCGCGTGGCGCGATGCCGTGGAAGAACCGCTATATCGGCAATCCGGCGCTGACCGGCATGCTCAACCTGTTCTTCAACGCCAGGATCGACGATGCGCATTGCGGCCTGCGTGCGATTCGCAAGGAGGCGCTGCTGGACCTCGACCTGTCGAGCCCCGGTATGGAATTCGCCAGCGAGATGGTGATCAAGGCGAGCCTGCGCCGCCTGCACATCGCCGAAGTGCCCGCGACCTTGTCGGTCGACCTGCGCAATCGCGCGCCGCACCTGCGGCCCTGGCGCGATGGCTGGCGGCATCTGCGCTATTTGCTGATCATGAGCCCGACCTGGGCATTCGGCGTGCCGGCGGCTCTCGCCATGGCTGCGGGGGGACTGATCCTTGTCGTCGCACTACTCCACCTGACGCAGGTGCTAGCTGGCGCCGGTCCGTTCGGCGCGAGCTGGCTGATCGTCGCCGGCTTCCTGATCACCTGCGGTCATGGTGCTGGCATTATGGCGGCTGCGATGCACCTGCACAGCGTGCGCGAGGGCCATCGCCTGCTGACGCCCGGCATCGCGCGGTTCGCCCGGCTTGCCCGGATGGAGATCCTGTTGCTGGCCGGGCTCGGCGGCATCGCGGCATCGCTGCTGCTCGGCGCCATCGCCGCCTGGCGCTGGACCGCGAGCGATTTTGCCGCGCCGTCCAGCGTGCTGCCGATCGTGGCCGCCGCGACACTGGGTGCGATCGGCCTCCAGACCATGTTCGGCGGGATCATGATCGCGATCGTCGGCGGGCCGTCGGGCGATATCCTGCCGCGGTCGCGCGCAGCTGTGCTCGGCTGATGCACGCGGAAAGCGGCACGCGTCGGCTCACCCCTCGGCCATGGCACACCGATTGGTTGATGCTGCGCAAGCTGGGCCATGCCATCGGGCGTGAGCTGGGAGCGGTCCGCGATGGCTCGCGGCCCGAGCGCCTGCTCGATTTCGGCTGCGGCTCTATGCCCTATCGCAACCTCGTCGAAGCGATGGGCTATGCCTATGCCGGCGCCGATTTCGACTCCGCCACGCTGCCAATCAGCGCTGCGGGCACGCTGCCGGTCGGCAACGGCGGTTTTGACGCGGTGCTGTCGGTGCAGGTGCTGGAACATGTTCGAGACCTCGATTGCTATCTATCCGAAGCCGCGCGGGTGCTGAAGGACGACGGAACGCTGGTGCTGTCGACGCATGGCGCCTGGCTCTATCATCCGCATCCGGAGGATCATCGCCGCTGGACCCGCACCGGCCTGATCCTCGACATCGAGGCGCGGGGGTTTACGGTTCGGTCGGTCGAGGCGCTGGTCGGTCCGCTGGCCACGACGACGCTGATCCGGCTCACCGGTTTCGCTTTCATCCTGCGGCGGCTGCCAATCATCGGCCCGGTCCTGGCCGGTGCTCTTGCGGTGGTGATGAACCTGCGCGGCTGGATCGAGGATCGCGTGACACCCGCTGCGATCGTCAAGGACAATGCCTGCATCTATGTGGTGCGCTGTACGAAGGTGGCGGCATGATCCTGTCCGGATCGCGCTATGTCGCGCCGCGCTATCTCGTTGTGGGGGGCACCTGCGCGCTGCTCAACGCCGGTGTGCTGATCGTCGGCGATGCGCTGCACCTGCCGCTCGCGGTAAGCATCGCCGCCTCGTTTGGGTTCGTGTGCATCATCGGCTATGCGCTCCATGCCAAGGTGACTTTCGGCACACGCGCGCATGGTCCTGGATTTCTTCGCTACGTGTTGGCGATGACGGCAAGCCTGCCGCTGTCTGCCGCCTTGCTCTGGCTGTTCGTCTCGGCATGGCATTGGCCGATGGCGCTGGCCGCGCCGACGACGACGGCAATCATGCTGGCCGTCAACTTCGTCTCCAGCCGCTGGGCGGTCACCCGCCCGTCGCGGCGCATCGCAGGACTGCCGTCATGACGGACATCGCTATCGGCGCCACCGCCCGCCCGATCACCGCGGACACGGTCGCTGCCACCCTGGGGCGACATTTCGGTCTCTACCGCCATCGCAAACCGCACTATCAGGCGGTCATGCTCCGCTCGCTGCGCGACGTGTGGCGGGGTCGTCACGAACGCGTGCTGGATGTCGGCGGGGGCACCGGCGTCATCGCGCAATGCATCGCCGATCTGCTGCCGGCCGGCCAGGTCACGAGCGTCGATGTCGAGGATCGCTTCTGTTCGGGCCTGACCATCGATCATCGGGTCTATAATGGCGAGCGCCTGCCGTTCGCCGATGGTTCGCAGGATGCCGCGACGATCAACAACGTCGTCCACCATATTCCCGTGGACGTGCGCGTCGGCCTCTTCCGCGATATCGCCCGCGTCGTCGCCGGCCCCTTGTACATCAAGGACCATGTCTCGACCGGCCGGGTCGATGATGCGCGGCTCACGCTCCTCGACATGATCGGCAACATCGCCTTCGCCGGCATGGTGCGCGCCGATTACCTGAGCATGGATCAATGGCAGGCGCTGGCCGCCGCCAGCGGCTATCGCATCGCCGAGGTGCGCAGCGACACCTATCGCCATGGCCTGTGGGCGTTCGCCTTTCCCAATCGGCTGGAGATCACGATGCGCTGGGAACGCGGCTGACGCGCATGCGCATCCTGACCGTTTCGCATTTCTTCACGCCCCATGGCGGCGGGATCGAGCTGGTCGCCGGGCATCTCAATCGCGAACTCGCCGCGCTGGGGCATGACACCGCCTGGGCCGCCGCGCAGGAGGGGGCACTGCCCGACCTCGGCGCGACGCGGCTGATCGGCCTCGCCTGCATGGACTGGCTCGAACGGTTGAGCGGGCTACCGATGCCGATGCCGTTGCCGGGCGCGATCCGCCGGCTGTGGCGCGCGGTCGCCGCCAGCGATGCGGTGATCGTCCATGACGCGCTCTACCTCTCATCGATCCTGGGGCTGATCGCTGCGCGCTACCATCGCAAACCGGTGCTGCTGATCCAGCATATCGCCGATATCCCGTTCTCCAGTCGGGTGCTGCGCGGTGTCATGACGCTCGCCAACCGGTGCGTGACGCGGCCGATGCTGCGCGGCGCAGACCAGGTCGTGTTCATCAGCGCGACGGTGCGTGACCGGTTCGCCGGCACAGGCTTCCGCACGCCCCCGCAGCTGGTGTTCAATGGCGTCGACACAGCGCTGTTCCACCCGGCCGCGGCAGGGGAGCGTGCAGCCCTGCGCCAGCGGCACGGCTTCGGCGATGCGCGCATCCTGCTGTTCGTCGGCCGCTTCGTCGAGAAGAAGGGATTGCACGTCATCGCCGCGCTCGCCCGGCTGCGCCCCGACCTGCATTTCGTCCTGGTAGGGCGCGGCCCGATCAATCCCGCGGACTGGGGCCTTTCCAACGTCCAGCTGATCCCGCAGCAACCGCCCGCCGCACTCGCCGACCTCTATCGCGCCGTGGACCTGTTGCTGCTGCCGAGCGTCGGCGAAGGGTTTCCGCTGGTCGTGCAGGAGGCGATGGCGAGCGGGTTGCGCGTGCTGTGCGGCACCGACACCGCTGCGGCCGATCCCGCGGCGCGCGACTGGTTGGCGCACGCTGAAATCGACCTTGCCGATACCGCCATGACGGCGCAGCGCGTCGGCGCGGCCATCGATGCGCTGCCTGCAACGCCCCCGGCGCCCGCGATGGCGGGGGAGGCGGCCCAACGCTACAGCTGGCCGGGCATGGCGAATGCCATCGTCGCGGCGCTCCAGGCGCTGCGGCCCGCGCTCAGCTGACGATCCGGCACCCGGCCGCGCGCGCGGCAGCGCGCAACGCCTGCTGATGCTCGCCCGGGCCCGGCGCGCGCGCGCCGGTGTAATAGACGTTGAGGCTGTCGAGTTGCGGCGCGTCGACAAAGGCCATGCGCCGATCCCGGCCCCAACCGCGACACAGCGACGCGATATCGCCGGGCTGCAGCGCGGTGCCGAACAAGCGGATCGGCCGGTTGCCCAGATCGGGCGCGTTGATCGCGAGATTGTTGGAATAAGGCGCGACGTCGATCACCGCGACGTCCGCCGCCAGCCGCGCCACCGCATGCTCGGCGACCGCCTGAGGCGCGACCATCCGATAGGTCATCCAGCCATGCACCGGCAGCAGCGCCACGCTGGCGAGGCTCGCCACCCGCATCGACCGGCGCAGGTCCAGCCCCAGCGCCTCGGCGCGCTGCCAGCCGAAACCGGCGAGCAGGCAGGCGCTGCCCAACACCGGATGAAGGTAGCGATAGCCCCAGCCATGCCCCTGCCAGGGTAGCAGCACGCCCATCACCACGATCGGCAGCACCAGCCCGGCCGCAAGCGGCACGACCAGCGGCGAACGCCGCCAGCCGCCGATCACGCCGAGCATCGCCAGCGGCAGCAGCAGCAGATGCTGCCAGGTGACGAACCGGATCAGGTTCGCGGCCATTGTCCAGAACGCGCCGATATTGATCAGCGCCAGCTCGCGCATCAGCCGGGTGACGTAATCGATCCCCTCGCGATCGTTGGCGACCGGCACTTGGCCATAGCCGTGCGTCATCCACACCGGCCAGGCGAACCAGAAGGCGCAGATCAGAGCATAGCCGGCACCATAGGCGAAAAAGCGCCGCCATTGCCGCTGCCACGCCAGACCGAGCACGAAGGGCAGCGCGAACAGCG
Source organism: uncultured Acetobacteraceae bacterium (assembly GCA_964613945.1). Lineage (GTDB taxonomy): Bacteria > Pseudomonadota > Alphaproteobacteria > Acetobacterales > Acetobacteraceae > JAVVHH01. The sequence continues at coordinate 36,986 of CAZTJC010000014.1, read as the reverse complement.
GATGGAACAGCGGCTGATGCGCGCCGGTCGCCAGCCATCCGACGACGAGCGTGCCGGCGAAGCCGATCCGGTCGCCGCGCAGGAACAGCAGCAACCAGACGAGGTTGAGCGCCAGATGCGCCGACACCGCATAGGCGGTCATGCCGGTGATGAGGATCTGCGACGACCCGAGGTAGCAGAGCAGGGTGGCCAGCTGGCTGCCCGGCGATGTCGGCCACAGCCGCCGCCCGATCGCCGCCAGCGCCAGCAGGCCGACGACGACCAGCAGCGGCGACGTCACCACCGGATCGGCGACCAGCCCGACGAGCGCGCGCAACGCCGCATTCACCGGCAGATAGGCGGAGATCCAGCCGGCGTGATCGCCGATCGGCAGCATGAACAGCAGGTTGAGCGCCGGCGCGAGGCTCCGCCAGGCGAGGGGGATCGGCGCGACCAGATGCCCGCTGCGATAGACCGTCGCATCGAACACCGCCATCTGCTCGTCGCGGCTGAGGTCGACGCCTTGAAAGACCAGCCGATATCCCGCGACGCCGATGACGAAGATCGCAACCGCCGCCAGCCCCAGCCACCATGGCGACAGGGCACCGATCCGGCTGGACGGCAAACCGCGCTCAACTCGGCCCGTCCCGAACAGCCAGATGGCCAGGCCGAACAAGGGCAGCAGGACGAGATCCTGCGCATAGAGCATCGTCGGTGCCGGTTCCGGCGCGCCGATCCGCTCCAGCATCGGCAGGATCAACGCCACCAGCGCCAGCACCAGCAGGCCGGCGATCGAGACCAGCCGGACCTGGCGGATGCGATCCGGCGCCTCCGTCCCGATAACGTTCCCACTGGCAGGATCGTTCGTCATTCCCGTATCGCCCCGCTTGCGCCGCATCATCGTGCATGAACCGGCATTCCACCTGCGGACGCCTTGACGACAGCCATAGTCCAGAACCGTTGATGCCTAGTTTCTGACGACTCTGCGACCGACACAGGCCATGAGGCTAAGTGGCTTGCCCGGCTTCGGGGGCCGAGCCCAGTCGCACGCCGCGCGGCCCAGCTGCATGCCGCGTGGACATAGCAAAGGGAGCCGCAGCCCCCTTTACGAACGCTCGAAGCCAGCCCGCAGGCGACGATCGTCATCAAATCGACCATCCAGGTCGGCTTCGTCGAGGACGTCCGCCGACGGCTCGGCACCGATCAGGTGATCTTCAGTCCCGAGTTCTTGCGCGAGGGCTAGGCGCTGCACGACAACCTCTATCCGTCGCGGATCATCGTCGGCGAACAATCGGAGCGGGCACGGATCTTCGCCGACCTGCTGCTCGAGGGCGCGGTCAAGAAGGACGTCGAGATCCTGTTCACCGATCTCAGTGAGGCGGAGGCGATCAAACTGTTCGCCAACACCTATCTCGCGATGCGCGTCGCCTTCTTCAATGAGCTCGACAGCTATGCGATCAGCCATGGCATAGGCTCGCGCCAGATCATCAGCGGCGTCGGCCTCGATCCGCGCATCGGCTCGCACTACAACAATCCGAGCTTCGGCTATGGCGGCTATTGCCTGCCCAAGGACACCAAGCAGCTGCTCGCCAATTATTCCACGGTGCCGCAGAATTTGATCCGCGTGATCGTCGACGCCAACCGCACCCGCAAGGATTTCCTCGCCGACCAGATCCTGGCGCGCAAGCTGCGCAAGGTCGGCGTGTTCCGGCTGGTGATGAAGGCGCCTCGGACAATTTCCCGCCAGTCCTCGATCCAGGGGATCATGAAGCGGATCAAGGCCAAGGGCATCGAGGTCTTGATCTACGAGCCAGCGATGACCGAGGACTCGTTCTTTGGCTCGCGGCTGGTGCGGGATCCCGCCTCGTTCGAGGCAGAGTCCGACGTCATCATCGCCAACCGCATGACCGACGATCTCACTGATGTGACCGACAAGGTGTTCACCTGCGACCTGTTCGGCTCGGACTGAACGACGGCGCGAAAGGCAGTACCAGGGGCGACCGCCGCAAGCCCAGCCGGCGCAGCGTCTCGGCCATGTCGGAGTCGATCACCGCTTTAGGGCTGTCGTCGCCATAGCGCGTCCGGCTGCGGTAGCGCAGCGCCCGGCGGTAGCGGCCGTTCGGCCCGAGCCGGTTGACGGTGATCCAATAGGCGAAGGGCGCGTCTGCCATCGGCTCGGTCGCGACGATCGCGCCGCGCAGCGGCCCGCTGGCGATATAGCAGACCTCCTGGTTGTTGTTGCGGCCGGTGCGCTTCTCATAGACCGGAACGAAGGCATCGCGGGTGCGGTCGTAGCCGGGCGCGATCGTGGCGACGCGCTGGTCGCCACTGCCGCCCTACATGCTAGCGGCACGGATCAGCAGCGGCCGGTCCGGGCGGGGCGGATGATCCGGGCATCTTTGAGGAAATGCGGCTGGTCGAACAGGTCGGACTTGCCGGGCAGTGCGCCGAGATTGGTCAGCGCCGCTGCATATTGAATGCCGACTTGGGTGCGGGTACGATCGCCAGTCATCTCGAGCGAGCCGTTGCCCGAACGCGGGGCCGTGGTGGTGACCGCGGCAGTGCCGTCCCCGGTGTTCTCGTCCGGCAGGGTGCCGAACGTCGTCGCCGTCGGCAGACCGACACCGAATTAACAATGACGGTGCCCGCAAGGCGGGCAAGGCGGTGGCGAGCACAGCGGCTGCGCTGAGCATGATGATACGAATGGACACAGTTGCTGTCCTGATTACTCCGCATTAATAAGACGGATCAATGGGTTAGCGACACTTACATATTCACTATTTACCCAACCCTGGATCGGGACAGCTGCAATCGTCCTACGGCTGTGCTCAATGTTGCCGCGACAATCCGCCGAAAGCGCAGTATTTTGCCGAGGGCGACATTTTTATTGGGCTGCTCCGTCACTCGGTCATACTGTCCGACGGCCTGAAACGGGCAAAGCGATCGCCGGCAACCGTTGTCGGAGCAGGGTTTCGCATAGGGCCAGCAGCGGCTCGTCCCAAAATAGGACATGGATCGGCGAATCCGCCTGCCGCGCCATCGCATCGGCAATGCCGATTATCGCTAACGCAGCATTGACCAATGTGCCGGCGCCGGACACGATAGCCTACCTATCGATTGCGGCATGAGCTGCGACGATCCGGCAATTGGGGGAAGCTTCATGAAGAAAATGCGTTATTTCACGAGCGCGATCGTCCTGGCGGCGACAGCGGTGAGCATGCCTGCTCAGGCCGTGACGTTCGTCCTGAACAATACGGGCGGGGCAGGGGACGGGACCCAGGCACGGATCGGGTTCAATATCGCCACGCTCTACTGGAGCTCGGTGCTGCGGGACAATGCGGTCATCAATCTCGACATCGGCTTCCGCGCGCTCGCGCCCAACGTCCTCGGCTCGACCGGCAGCACACGTACGCTGCTGTCGATGTCCCAAGGCTATGCCGCGCTGGCCGCCGATGCAACCAGTGCGCTGGATCGCACCGCGGTCGCCAATCTGTCGCCGCTCGGCGCCAGCGTGCTCGGCAACGGCTTCGGCGCGGTCTCGGTGACCACCAATGCGCTCAACGCGCAGGGCAACGGCTACATCGACACAGCGACCCGCACCGACAATGACGGCTCGATAAACAATTCGACGCTGGCGGTCACCTCGGCCAGCGCCAAGGCGCTCGGCATCACAACCGACGTCAACGGCACGGCCGTGAACTACGCCGCATCCGACGGCTCGATCACGTTCAGCAACGCCTATAATTTCGACTTCGATCCGACCAACGGCATCGCCTCCAACGCCATCGACTTCATCGGCGTCGCGATCCACGAGATCGGTCACGCGCTCGGCTTCGTCAGCGGCGTCGACACCTATGACGCCTATACGGCGCCCGGCGCCGCCAATCGGGTTACCGGCGGCCTCGAAGGCTATGTCGTCGCCAGCCAGCTCGACCTGTTCCGTTACGGCAAGCCGGGTACGCTCGACTGGTCGACGCAGGGCACGCCCTATTTCTCGATCGACGGCGGGCAGAGCCAGCTGTTCGGCAATTCGCTCGTGTCGACCGGCGTCGCCAATGGCGATGGTCGCCAGGCCTCGCACTGGAAGGACAGCCCGGCGGGCGTGCCGCAGCTCGGCGTGCTCGACCCGACCTCGGGCTTCGGTCAGATGCAGGACGTGACCGCGCTCGACCTCGCCGCCTTCGACGCGATCGGCTATAACGTCGGCTTCGACGTCCTCGCCAATAGCAATTACCGCTTCACCACGGCGAACGCCTATAGCTCCTTCGCGGCCCTGGCCGCAGTACCGGAGCCGGCGGTGTGGCTGCAGATGATCCTCGGCTTCGGCGTGATCGGCGGGGCGCTGCGCTACCGGCGTCGCCGGACCGCCGTGCGCTTCGCGGCCGCCTAATCGCAACTACGACCGGTGGCGGGCTATCCCGCCCGCTGCCGGTCGTTCCGCTCCGTCGCCAGGGGCCGGCGTCCTGTCGCGACCGTGCCCGCCACCAGCACGGCAGGGACGAAGACAAAGGCGTTAAGCAGCGCGTCCAGCGCCGCCAGCACGGCGACGAGGGCCAGCCCCTGTTCGACGATCCCATATTGGTCACGTCGTGCCAGCAGGCGGATGCTGCCATGGCCGAGGATCCATGTGGCAAGGCCAAAGGCAATCACGCCGAATTGCCCGACGATCAGCAATGCCAGATTCCACGGCCGGGTCTGGCTGGGGCGCCACCAATCCCAGCGCGACGTGCCAACGACTGGATGCTGCCGGATCAGGCCGGCGACCTTCTGGTCCTGCGAGACGCGCCAGGCGATCGATCCCCGGCCGGTCGCCCGCACCACCGCGAGCAGCTTCTGACCGGGAGCAGTATGGCGGACCAGCTGCTCGATCGGCAGGACGCCCGAGACGTAGAGGGGCGCGACGATCACGCACAACGCCGCAACGGCGATCGCCCCGCGCCGAAGATCGCGCGTATGGACCGGTGCCAGCAGCACGAACGCGCCGGCCAGCATCAGCAGGATCGCCCCGACGGATTGCGACAGGATCGCCAGGCCAGTCACGATGACGGCATGGGCGGCCTGCGCGCGGCTGCCGCCCTGCCGCCACAGCGCAATTGCACCGAGCGCCGCCAGCGCGACGAAGATGCCATATTGATTGCCGTTCTCGAACATCAGCAGCGGCCGGAAGCCGATGTAGCGGTCAACCCCGTCGGCAATATACGGATGAGGGCCGTAGACGAGCGGATACAGGAACGCCCCGGCGACGCCCTCGGCCAGCGCGAAGGGCGCGATCGCCAGCGCGCCGATCGTCAGGGCCTTGGCCAGCGCGATCCGCCCCGCCGCATCGTCCAGATAGATCCGCGCCAGCAGCCAGGGCGCACCCCAGACCGCCATGAGATAGACGCAGGCAACGGCCGGTGCGGGCGATGGCGCGGCCGCGGCGATGCCCGCCGGCAGTGGCCACAGGCAGAAGAGCAGGACCGGCAGGTCGATCAGTCCCGGCTGCCAGGCTAGCCAGGCACGCGGCGCGCGAATCGTCGCGAGGAGCAGCGGGACCAGAGCCACCACCCAGGCCTTGTTGAGCAGCATCGCCGGGGCAGGCAGCATCGTGCCGATCAGTTCGATGGTGAAGCCCGATCGGTGGGCCGCATAGCTGCCGACCGGCAGCACCAGCCAACCGCCGACATAGGTCGCGACGACCGCGGTCCGTCTGGGCAGCCAGGCGAACAGCAGCACGGCGACGAGCGCATAGCCCAGATAGGTTATCAATATTGCAGACAGACAGCCTCTCCTATTACTAGACCGACCTCATGGCTCATCTCGCCCACAGCACCAATACGCTCGGTATCGCAGCATTGCTGATCGCCGCGATGGTCGCAGGGTCGCTGGGCCGGAAGGATTGGTTGGCGATAGCGGCCCTCCTCGTTGCCATGGCGCTGGTCATCGCGACTGGCGCCCATTGGATGCTGCACGATACCGTCCGCGCCATGCTGATGAACAATGGGGACTATGCCGGTCACGCTGGCCTGCAGATCGCGATCATGGTGGCGGTCCTGCTGGCGGTCGGTGTCGCGGGCGTCCGCATCACCCTGTCGCGACACGGCGCGCGGCGGTGGGCATGGCTGACGGTGATGGCCCTGATCGCCCTGTTCTGCGTCCAGGCGATATCGATCCATGGCATCGATGGCCTGCTCGGCAGGGGCATCGGACCGGTCATGGTCGTCGGATGGGCATGGCTCGCCGGCGCGGCCGTGATCACCCTTGCCGCGCTTCATGCCCGCCTGCGCTAGGCCCCGGAGGCGGTGGGCGCCGATTGCTGGCGATACAGCCGGCCGGCGTCCCTTTTGCCGACGTCAACGGGCGGATTGGATTGCGGCAATGAGCTGCTTGTCCATGGCATCCATCCGACCGGCACTGTCGGTGCGCAATGCCAGGGCGATGGTGTCGGCGGCCAGCGGCTCGGCCTCCATGAACGGTCCGAACTTGATCGGAACCTTGCGGACGTCCAGATCCGCGAACCAGCACAGCTGCGCGACGCTGGTATGGCCCCACAGCCGCTGCTCCATGCGATAGGGTGCCAGCGCCGCGACAGGCGGAGAAAGGCTAAACGTCCCGGCATAGACGCGCATCGCTTCGGGCAGCCCGATCGCCACCTGATCCCCCATCAGCAGCGCACCAAAATGAGTGCCGAGCGCGGTTTCCGCATAGAGGGCGGGACGCGCCTGCAAGGCCGCCAGCAGATCGGCCCATTGAAATGCGACCAGTTGGATCGGCTTGTCGGGGCGAAAGCGCACGACCAGATCGAAATCGCCATCCGCAGATTGCATCATCTCCGAGCAGCGCTGAATTTTATAATACATTTTGTCGCTGTTCGTGAAGGCAGCGAAGGCGGCATCGGTCTCGTCGTCGAGCCGGACATGCGGCGTCCGGTACACCGCCTGCAGCGTGCGCTCGTCGACTGTGCCTCCCTGGTCCAAGGCGGCAAACAGGCTGGGATAGCGCGCGCACAGTTCCTCCAGACCGATTTCCGTACCGACGCGCTTATAGGCCGCGCAGAATTCAGCCCCCTCGAAGGGCAAGGTGGAACGGAACGGTTCGGGCGTCCCATGCCCGATCTTTCGCCAGCTATCGACGAATACCGTCGCATCCACATCTGCAAGGAGCGGGCGCCATGTCGGCCAGGCACGGCGAAAGCCGCGCATTTGCCCCGAAATACAGATAGCAACCCGTAGGCGACGACGCGAGCGGAGCGCGGGGAGCTGGGCTCGCGCCAGGTTGAGCAGGCCCGCCGCGACCTGTCGCGGCCGCTGCTCGAGATGCGCAACCCTGCGGATGTCACCACTCTGGCTCTCGCCCGCCAGTCGACGCCGCAGCGCCGCCAGGTCGTCGGCGCACGGCGGCATCGCCTCGTCCGAGGGCGGTCGGATGTCGAACCGCAACTCCAGCGACCGGATGACGGCGGCATCGTCCGCCGACAGCGGGCGTCCGCGCGCCTGGCGGACGGCACATGCCGCCCAGTCCGAGGGCAGGGAGTCGAATGATTGCGGCACCAGCCAGAACAGCAACAGCAGATGCGGCAGCGGCACACCGCCATTGGCCAGGGCCACGCCGCGGTCTGCGACATAGGCTGCCAGATCAGTGACGTTCCGGCGGAAGCTGTGGCGGTCGAAGATGACGCTGTACGGAATCTGGAGATCGCCGATCTCGAACGTCGCGAACGCCTGACGATGAAGTTTGCTGAGCCGATCCTGATCCACTCCGGGCAGCGACTCCCGAAGCAGCAGGGCGAGCAGAATGGCCTTGGGGTGAGGACGGGCTTCGGTCAGCAGGATCTCGAGAACGGAGCCAAGCGCTTGGCCCTGGCGGTGCAGATGGCCGGCGACGCCGCCCGTGTGCTGTGCGGCGATCCGGTGGTGCATGATGGGCGGATTGACGCCACAGTCCTCCTGCACGATGAGGTGGCGAAGCAGCGCCTCGCGCATGGCAGGCGCCCAATCCTCCAATGCGCGTCCCTGGTCGACCAGCGTGACCCAGGCATTCGCCGCCAGCGTCAACAGTCGCAGATCCGGGCCGTGCACCGCTAGGCCCTTGGCGAGCACGGCCAGCGCCGCCCCGGCATCCCCGCCGGCAAGAGACGTCTCCGCGCTGGCCAGCACGTCTGCAACCCGCTCTGCTGACTCGTTCACGTCGCTCGCCCTGTTCAAAACGTCCCCCGTTCGATCGGCGCCTCTGGCGTCGGCGACGAGCCCCGGCGGCCGCCAATACGGGACAAATCCCGTTATGGCATCATCATCTTAGGCGCATTTTAAAATGCAGCGGTTATAATGGCGCCATGTTCAGTGCGAGCCGCTTGATCGATGCTTTCGATGCCATCTTATTCGATCTGGACGGTACGCTGGTCGACACCATGTCGCTCCATTACGAAGCCTATAAGCAGGTGCTGCAGGACCATGGCCTGCAACTGGCTTGGGCGGAGTATATCGCACTGGTCGGTCCTCCGGCCAGCGAGGTGATCGGCAGTTTCGTCACGGCGGCCGGCGGTGATCCGGCACGCTTCGACCTGCGCCGCCTGCATGACGACAAGAAGGCCGCATTCGCCGACATACTGGCGACGCGGCAGCCGCAACGCCTGCCGGCCGCGGACATTCTCGACACGGCCACCGGACAGGTGCGGTGCGCCCTGGTCAGCTCGGGCAACCGCCACGGCGTCAGCGCCATCCTGGAGGCCCTGGGATGGTCCGAGCGTTTCGAGGTGATCGTGACCGGTGACGACGTCGCAAACGGCAAGCCCGACCCCGAGCCCTATCGTCTTGCCGCAACGCTGATGAACATTGCGCCGGCGCGCTGTGCTGTGCTGGAGGACACGCCCGCCGGCCTGATCTCGGCCCGCGCCTCGGGCATGACCGCGTTCGACGTCGCCGATCTGCCGTTCGCCGCATGAGCCAGATCCACGGCGAAGCGCTCGCCATCCATCCCGGCTTCTCGTCGTTCCGGCAGGTGATCCCCCTGGCGGGCTTCTCCGGAGCGGCGATCGCGCTCCTGCGCAATCCGGGGGGGGGCCAGTTCGTCCGCAAGGCGGCGATGACCAGTGCCAACAATGACCCCATGCGGGTGCAATCCGCCCGCCAGCGCTGGTTGCGCGAACAGCTCGTCGGCGCGGCCAAAGTCCCCGAGATCCTGGCGGAGGGCGAGATCGACGGCCTGTATTACTTCGACATGGAATTCGTGCCGTCGCGGGACGCCAATACGTTTCTGGCCACCGTCTCCTTCGGCGATGTCGAGCGCTTTGCCGCATCGATCGAGCAGCTCATCCGGCGCCTTTCCGAATGCGCCCTACCGGCCAAGACCGCGCCAACGGTGCAGCCCCTGCTGCTGAAGCTGGCCGAAATCGACGTGCGGACATCGGGCGGCTTCACCGCCCTGCTCGAGCCGCTGCGCGAGATGATACAGGCGGCGGATTTGTCGTCGGTCGCACCGCACGCGACGGTATGCCACGGTGACCTGACCTTCGAGAACATCCTCGTCGGCGCCGAGCATAAATTGTGGCTGATCGATCCGATCCAATCGCCGGTCGATCATTACTGGTTCGACTGGGCCAAACTGTTCCAGGAATGCGAAGGCCGCTGGTACCTGCACCGGCGCAAACCCATTTCGAGCGGCGTGGTCCACTGGCTGAGGAACCGCTGGCACCGCTCGGCCTGCGAGCTGGTACCGGGCTATGCCAACTGGCACTATCTGCTGCTGGCGCTTACCTTTGCCCGCATCCTCCCCTACGCGCGAAGCGAGAATGACGTACAGTTCGTCACGGCGCGGGTGCAGGAATTCTCGCGCTCCGCCCAATCATTTTTCTGAGGTCCAGCATGCGTGTGATTGTCCCTTGTGCCGGCTCGTCGTCGCGCTTTCCCGACATGCCGCCGAAATGGATGCTGCCGGACCATGATGGCGTCCCGATGGTCGTGCGGGCGGTGGCCGGCCTCAATCTGCCGCTCGACTGCTTCGTGTTCACCATCCTTCGCGAACATGTCGTCAAATATGACGCCCTTGCCGGTCTGCAATCCGCATTTGGCGGTCCGGTCGATTGCGTCATTCTGGATCAGCCGACGCGCAGCCAGTCGGAAACGGTGGCGGAGACGATCAAGCGTCACGGCATCACCGGCCCCGTTCTGGTCAAAGACAGCGACAACCATTTCGCCATCGATCATCTCGACGAGAGCTACAATTACGTCAGCGTCGCCTCGCTGCACGACTTCGACCTGATCAACGCGCGCAACAAGAGCTACACGCTGGTCGATCAGGACGGCATCCTTGTCAACATTCGCGAAAAGCAGGTGATATCCGACCTGTTCAGCGTTGGCGGATACTTTTTCCAGGACGCCGGCGAATTCGTTGCCGCCTATGACGAACTGCAAGGTCCGGCGCGCACCGGCAGCGGCGAATTGTACATCTCCGAGATCATCGCCTACATGATCCTCAACGGCGCCTCGTTCCGTGTGAAGAAGGTCGAGCGCTACGAAGATTGGGGAACGATCCACGAATGGCGGAAGGAACTCGAACGTCGCCGGGTTTTCCTGGTGAGCGTCGACGGCTTTCTGTTCGAGCGCGGCTCGAGCCACTTCGCCCCCCGGTTCGCCGACGTTACCACGAACGAGGGTGCAGTGCAGGCGGTCCGGGCCATGCACGACATGCAGCAGACGGTGATCTACCTCTCGGTGCGGCCGCCGCAGCTGGAGACCCTGACCCGCTCGCAGTTGCAGGCACAGGGCTTGCCGGACGGCCCGATCATTTTCGGCTGTGGCGTCGCGCAATGGTCGCTGATCACGACCGGCCATGCGACGCTGCCGTTCATCACCGCCCAGGCGCATGAAGTTGACCCCTCCGACATCAACGTGCTGGAGAAACTGGACCTGATCCGATAATCCTTCACGCATGACGCGCCCGGTGGTTCGTCTTCACGGCACTTGCGGCGCGCAGCGGCCGCATCTCCATTACCTGTCTAGGACCGCCTGATGCGTTATATCGGCCTGCTGCTGTTCTTCCTCAGTATTCCCGTGCTCGCGGCTGCGATAAAGGCCAATGCGAACACTCGGCGGGTCGTATGGGTGCTGCTCGGTGCATCGCCCTTCGTCTACGGCTGGGCGCATCTGTCCGTTTCGCTGGTGTCCTGGGCCTATTGGTCAGGCTATGTGAAGGGCATCCTCGTCGCCCTGCCGGACCTGCTAGCCCTGGGGCTGCTGCTCAGCACGCCGAAGCGACCGATACGCTATGGCGTGCTGGTCATGCTGGGATTGTACATCGCCGCGGTCCTCGCATCGATGTTCGTGTCCGATCTGCCGTTCGCATCCTTTATGTACGCGTGGCAGCTAGTGCGCGTGTTTCTGGTCGCGGCCGCCGTTGCCAGGATCTCTGTCGATTCTGATGCCCCGCGCCATATCGTCTATGGCCTGTGCTACGGCATCATCTTCCAGGCGGGATTTTCCGTCTATCAGCATTTCGGCCAAGGCATCGCCCAGGCCCCGGGCACCATGGGGCATCAGAATCTGCTTGGCATGATGACTCATTTTGCGCTGCTGATGCCGCTGGCGCTGATGCTGACCGGCGACAAAGCCGCGATTCTGAAAGCGGGTGTCGGCGCGGCGCTGATCACGATCGCGCTAACCGCGTCTCGCGGCACACTCGGCTTTGCCGCCGCGGGCATCGTCCTGCTGGTCCTGCTCTCGCTGCTGCGCCGGCCAACCGCCAAGAAGATGCGCATCGTCGGAGCAGGGGCCGCGCTGATGCTCGTGATCGCCCCCGTGGCCTATCTCACGCTGCAGAACCGGTTCGCAAAGTCGAGCCTGGAAGGCACATATGACGAACGGGCCGCCTTCGAGCGGGCGGCCAGGGCGATGTGGACCGACCATCCGTTCGGCGTCGGCGCCAACGAATATGTGGTCACCGCCAACACCAAGGGGTATTCGGCCCGCGCCGGCGTGGTCTGGACGTCCGGATCCCGCTCCGCCAACGTCCACAATGCCTATCTGCTGATCGCGGCCGAGACCGGATGGTTCGGCCTGATCTCCTTCATCCTCTTCTATGTCACGGCCGTACTGGCCGGCCTGCGCGCGGCATGGAGCAAGCCGGTCTCGCCTGACCGCGAACTGGCGCTTGGTCCGGTGGTCGTCCTTCTGACCGTTGCGATGCACAATTTCTTCGAATGGATCTTCGTTCTCGAATATACGCAGTATCTGCTCGGTATCTCGTTGGGCTTCATCATGGGGCTCGGCATGCGGAGTGCAGTCCGCCGACGGCCGCGCTTGCCAGAGCCGCTGTTCGAGCCGGCGCCCCAATAGATCCGCAGCCTGTCCGTGAGGTTCTGCTGCGGCAACCGGAATGACAATGCGCAGGGTCAAATATTTCACCCCGCCGCCCATCCCATAACGCTGAGACAACCACCTTCTCCCACGGCAGCCATCGGACTCAAAGGGTTGCTTCTGGGCCGGGGAGGCGCGAGGAGAATAGCCATGTTTCGTACGCTTCTGACTTCGACCAGACAATTGGCCAAATCGGCTCTTGGCATCGCGCCGCAGGTGCCGTTGGAGGAAGCGGCCTATCGACGTCTCAAGCTGAAGGGCTACCAGCCGCGGGCCGTGATCGACATTGGCGCCTACCACGGCGACTGGACCAGGATGGTCCACCGCGTCTTCGGTTCAGTGCCGACCTTAATGGTCGAGGCACAGCCGCGGCGCGGCGCGATCCTGCAGCAGACCTGCCGTGACCTTGAGGATGTGCGATACGTCTCGGCGGTCCTGACCGGCCGGGCGGGGGAAAGCGTCACCTTCTACGAGATGGAGACGGGATCATCTTTGCTGCCCGAACGCAGCAATGCCGCGCGCAGAAGCGATACCTTGGTCAGCGATACGCTCGACAACGTCGCCACGGACATGGCCGGCCCGTTGTTCCTCAAAATCGACGTGCAGGGCGCGGAACTGCAGATCCTGGCTGGCGGCGAGGCAACCTTGCGCTGCGCCGATCTGGTGCAGCTCGAAGTCGCCGTCCTCCCCTATAACGAGGGCGCGCCGACCATGCTCGAGGTGCTGTCGTTCATGAACGAACGGGGCTTCCATCCCTACGACATTTCGGGGCTGACCCGACCGACCGGCGACGACCTTGCACAGATCGACATGCTGTTCACCCGCATGGACTCGCCGCTGCGGCCGTCCAAATTCGTCTTCTGAACAAGACCGTCGCGGAAACGGGAAAGGCGCGCTAGTCGACCCGGTCGACCAGTCGCGCAAATGCGCGGTAGCGTAATCCGCGATATGTCTTCAGCGCCTTGGCCAGCGCGCGGGCGCCCCACGACGCCGGGTCGCTTTCGATCCGCTGCACTTTGAGCCACTGGAAAAATGCCGGATTGGCGTCGGCGATACGCCGCTCGATGTCGGATCGAAACGGCCCGTCGAACGCCGTTGAATAGTGCAGGATGCGGACGCCGTCGAGCGCGGGCACCGTGCCATAGGCGAAGAAGGCGCTGGGCGAGAAGGCGTGATCCTGCATGGTGATCATCTTCCATGTCAGGCCTTGGGCCAGGGGGGTCAGGATCACCTGATCGATCGTAAAGAATTCCCCCGTCTTCTGCGCCAGCCGCGAGCCGAGCAGGCGAGCGAAGGCCCGGTTGTAGCGTTCGGCGAAGCCCGACCCCCGACGCCAGGTGAAGACCCCCGAATTGCAGTTCAGCCTGAACGTCTTGCCGTTAAAATCCACCCACGGCACATCGTCGAAGCTTGTCCCCAGCAGGGAACATACCCGTCGCCAATATCCGGCATGGGCATCCTCGTCGGGGTAAACCGCAGGCGGATTGTCGATCGGCGCGATCGCCAGATCCTCGCCGTCGGCCAGGACGATCCCGGCAGGATCGCCCATGAACACCATGTCGCTGTCGAGCCAGGTGATCTGGTCGGTGTCGGCCAGGGCCTCCGCGGTCACCACCGCGGCTGCCTTGTTCCCATAGTTCAGCCAGCTGGCCGGGTTGGTACCGGCGGCCGCGCAGACGATGCGGACCCCGAGCCTGTCCAGCTCGCGCCGCGTCGAAGCGCGCAGCGCCGCTCCGGAGCGGCCGACGACCGCGATCACCGGCATGTCCGCCAGCGCACCGCCAAAGGCGCGCAGGGATCGCACCATCAGGATAGTCTGCTCCTCGAGCCGGCCGAACTCGACGCAACAGACGCCCGTCGTCACCGCCGATGCAGCCTTGTGCCCGGCCGAGGATTGGGGTGGGTCGAACATGCTGGAACTCCGCAACGCGCTGTCAGGCAATCGCCTGCCCGACGGGACTCCGGCAGGCGAGACGGCGTGCCGGCGTTAGAAGCCTTGGCGATAATCCACGCCGCAGCAGATTGCGATACATACGCGCATCGATCGGCCGCCAAATGGGACAGTCCACTGGCCCATTATGACGCGATTTCCGCCCTGCCGCCCTGCCCCTGTCCGTTTCGGTCAGGGCAATAGCGCCCGCAGTCTCGCCTTGACCGGCTCGACCACCTCCATTCGCGCGAACAGGCCAGCCACCGACTGGTTGTCGAGGTGCGTCCTGCCGATCGCCATCGACCGCAAGCGGCGGTTCTCGCCACCGACCTCGCCGATACTGGTCACGCCGATCCGACCGGCGAGTTCCGCCGTATGTTGGTCGTGATGGCCGAAGGGATAGGCCAGTGACGAGATCGGCCCGATCTCTTGCGTGATGGCCCGTTGCGCCTCGGCGATCTCGGCATATTGGCGGGTCTGGTCGAGCCGCTCCAGATTGGGGTGCGTGACGGTGTGGTTGCCGAACGAAAAGCCGCCGCCTCCCATTTCCCGGACCTCGTCCCAACTCACATACAGCTGCGGCATGGCGGCAAAGGCCTCGCTTTTGCCGATGAGGGTGGAGCGGATGCGGGATATGATCGTACCGATCGCATCAGGATCATACCTCGTCCGACAGAAGGATATCAGATCCGGGGCCGAGGCCGACGCTGGCGCCCCCAAGACATCGTGCAAGATCGCCCTGGTCTCATCGGGGCGGATGTGCAGGGCGTGATTGATCTCGTTGACCCAGACCATGTCCTTGTTGTCGACCGCGTCCGATATCAGGTAGAGGACCGCCGGCATGCCGAATACCCGCAACAGGGGATAAGCATTCCTGTAGACGGAATGGTATCCATCATCGAAGGTAATGACGACCGCGCGATCGGCGACGTCACCTGACAACAGCGCCTCGAGACTGGTGACGTTATAATGGCGTGAAAGCCATGCCAGATGGTCGCGGAATCGGGATGGCGGCGTCGTGCATGCCAGACCGCGCGTGTAATCGGTCTCCCGTTCCTCGACGTCGTGATAGAGGAGCACCTTCGCACTTCCCCGTCCCAGCCACCTGACACAACCATCAAGCCGCAGGTAGAAGATTAAGACGCCGAGACGATACAGGAACGCCGTCAGGACATTATTCATCTGCGGAAGCCATGCGCCGCAACAGCCCCTGCCGCAGGGCCTTGGCGGTCCGCCGCTCGCTGGCCAGCGTTCGGTCGACCGACTTGTATTCCTTTCCCCGATCGAGGTCCTGCACGACCGGGGTCGATGTGCCGCGATATTCTTTGACGATCTCTTCGCACAACAGCTCGGCGCCGAGCCGGACGCTCTTGGCGAACAACGTCGCTTCGGTATCGTCGACGGTCATCGCCGGCTTCGCCGTCGCAAGGATCGGCCCGGAATCGATACCGGGTTCGAGCCGATGTACAGTGACGCCGACACACTCCGGCTCGCCATTGTGAAGCGGCCAGAAAATCGTGTCCGAGCCGCGGTAATAGGGCGACAGGCCGGTGTGGATGTTGAGGATGTAGGGCGCTTTAGCAATCACCTTCCTGCCGATGATCAGCGTGCCGTAAACGGCAATGACATCCGGCTTTATGGCATCGAGCAGCGCAAGACAGGCCGCGCCATTATGGGATGGCACCCATTTGAGGATGTCACGGCGCGGCATCTCGCCCGTCTCCCCAGCGGGGAACAGGACCGCGCGCATCGCGTCCTGCCGGCCCGCCTCGTAGCGCGCCGTCTTGCGCCACGCGTGCATCGCGATGCGTGAGCCGATCTGCCCCACGGTGTAACGCTTCCACCATGCCAAGGCTTTCTGACGCCACGTCTTCTTGATGCCAGTCGCCACGATGATGGCCTGCAATTCGGTCGGGAACCGTTCGGCGACCCTAGTCGCGACATATCGGTGCTGCACATCTCCTTCCGGAGTATGCCCGACCAGCAACACCAATTTCATGCCATTCTCCTCGTCAACGCGGTGCGCCTATCATCCCCTATCCCGCAAGCCAATTTGCCGCCTGCGATGCGTCGTTCCGGCACGACACCGTCGCCTCGACAAGCCTATCAAGGATGTCCTTGTTAATCTCAGCGATAATGGATTCCGAAACCCGAAGCTGCTAGTGATCGGGACTTCGCGAGAAGAAACACCGGGTGGGGGCACCATGGAACATCGACAGCCACAGCGTCACGACACCATCTTGAGCCTGACGGGAATTCGCGGCGCAGCCGCCATGCTGGTGCTCGCCCACCATCTCCCGATCGCTCAGTCATTCGGCATCAAGGGCACGATGCCGGTCATTACGAACGGCAACTACGGCGTTGAACTGTTCTTCCTGCTGTCGGGGTTCATCCTCACCCTTGCGCATCATCGCGACTTCGATCGGCTGGGGATTCATTCCATCGGCCGATTCTATATTGCGCGGGCGCTTCGCGTCTATCCCCTTCACCTCGTCATCCTGGCGATAATCGCCGTTACGATCGCGATGCTGCCGGAATATGTGGCTTGGGTACGAACCATTCCCGGGTTCGGCGACGCCTATAGCCTGCAAGGCTTCATCCGGACCGCGACATTGACCAACAGGATCGGCCTGTCCTTTTCGGGTGAATGGAACGGCCCTTCATGGAGCCTCAGCGCCGAAATGGTCGGTTATGCGGCATTTCCGGTGATTGTCGTCTTCGCAGGCAAGATCGACAACAAGATTAATTGCTTGATTGGGGTCGTCACGCTGCTGCTGCTGTACACGATAGTGCGGTATCACAGCGACGTGGGCGTTCTCCGAATGGTCCTGACCTTTCCCGCCGGCGTTCTGCTCGGACGGATGTTCCTGATCCGGGGGCGCAGTAGCGTATCGACCGATGTCATCGCGTTCCTGGGGCTGGCCTGGTTCCTGATCGCTCTGAGCTTTGCCCGCCTCGCGCCGCTGTCGGTCTTCGGCAGCGCCGCCCTCATCTACGGCCTGGCGCTGAGCACCGGCCGGGCCGCCGCCATCTTCAAGACGCGGGCGATGGTATATCTCGGCCGGATCTCCTTCTCGCTCTATCTCAGCCACCATTTCGTGTTCATGCTCGTGACATGGTGGATTTGGGATGGAGGCGCGCCGACCACGTACCCGCTTCCCTCGCTGCTGGCGATGTCGGGCGGAGCGATCGTGGTCGCCCATATCCTCTACCAACTGGTCGAAAAGCCGTCGCACGGCTTCGGCCGTACCGTGTCGGACCTTTTGTTCAGCAATCGGGCGCTCAACGTCGCACAGGCACGAGGAGTGCGATGAAGGCGACATTCGACCGGCCATCGCAAAGATAGCACGACTGGTCGGCCATTAATCTGCCAAACCGGCTAAGTGGCGGACATCTTTAACCAAAAGTAAAGCCTAGTCGCCCAAGGTGGACGCAAGATGTCTACCGGAGCGACTGGGGAAATGAGCTACCACGATAGTGCGCGACCGCTGGTTCGTCCGCGGCGAAGGATGTATCGGGCATTCAACATGCATGTCCTCGCAGCCCTAGTCCTGGCAAGCTGTGGCGGCGCCAATTCCACCGGTCCGGTTGCTGTCGTCACCACTAACGGCACCGGCTCGGTACCGGCACCGACACCGACACCGACACCGACACCGACACCCAGCCCCACGCCGCCCCCCGCCGCCAGCCCCACGCCGACGGCGACGGGTTTCGTGCAGCCGTCGGCGGTGACGCCGATCGCCAGCAATTTCGACACGGCGCCGTTCCTCGTGCCCGGCGCCCATAATCCGGTGCCGTCGAACAAGCCCGACAATGTCGGCGCCTTTCGCTTCATCTGCACCGCCGGCCAGCTGAACTATGACGACCCAATCCTGTATCCGGGCGTCAAGGGCGGGTCGATGCATCTCCACCAATGGTATGGCAACACCGAGGGCAATGCGACCTCGACCTATGCCAGCCTGCGGACGAGCGGCGAAAGCACCTGCTCCAACAAGCTGAACCGTTCAGCCTATTGGGTGCCGGCGTTGATGAACGCAGCCGGCAAGGTCATCGTCCCGGATTATATGATGATCTATTACAAGCGCTTGCCTGACGGTGACCCCGAATGCCTGCGCGAATCCGACAAGGGGTGTGTCGCCCTGCCGACGGGGCTGCGCATCGTTTCCGGCTATGACATGATGCGGATGGGCGAAGCCCAGCCCGAGAACGCCACCTATACGCATCGCTGCATCACTGACGGCAAGCCGCAGATCGAACGGGCCACGCTGGCCGAGGCGATCGCCGATTGCGGCGGTGCCGGGCAGATCATGTCGGCGATCAATTTCGGCGCCTGCTGGAACGGACAGCTGGACAGCGCGGATCATCGCTCGCATGTGATGCAGGCCAAATATATCGGCCAGCCCTATCCGCAATGTCCCTCGACTCATCCCTACATCATCCCGCAGCTCCGCCAGCAGCTGGCCTATACGATCCAGCAGAGCGATGGTGACGTGTGGTTCTCCTCCGACCATATGAATGGCATGAAGATGGCCGGCGGCTCGACCTTCCATGCCGATTACATCGAAGCATGGGACCCGCCGACACGCGCCAAGTGGGAACAGCTATGCATCGGCCAGCTGCTCAACTGTTCGGACGGCGAGATCGGTGACGGGACGATGCTAAAGCGCGGCAACCTGACCTATCTCGCGGTCCAGCGCCTGGTGGACGCACCGACCCGCTAGGCCGCAGGGGCGCCCCTCAGCTTAGGGTAGGAGGCGGAATTGCCACGCGTCTCCGGTTCGGCGAACCACCGGGATCGATCATCCGGCATGGTTCGCCGTCGCATTGGTAGCGATGGATCGGTCCCGCTTGCGAGCGGCACCAGGCTCCGATGCACCGGCGATCGTCCCTAACCGGTCCACCCATCGGTGAAGAGTGGGATTGCCGGGTCCGCGAACCCCCAATAGGGGCACAGCGCGGATGGCTCCTGCCAGCGACGCCGCGGAGCATTGTAACAGTATGACGAGCAAGCAAAGCGACGCGATCTCCAGCGATGGCGCGGCAGAGATTATCGCCGGCCCACAGAGTGAACCGGTGCCGCCGCGCTGGTTCGGCCGGATGCTCGCCCGCATCCCCCGCGTCGCCGCCCTCCAGCAGGTTGGATGGGTGACCGGCTCCTATGTGTTCGGCCAGGCGATGCGCCTGGCGACCAGCGTCGTCCTGGCCAAGCTCCTGGCACCGCAGCTGTTCGGCATCATGCTGATAATTAATACGCTGCGCACCGGCTTCGAATTGCTGTCGGATATCGGCATCTCGCACAACATCATCAGCAACTCGCGCGGCGACGAGCCGGACTTCTTCAACACTGCCTTCACACTGCAGGCCCTCCGCGGCCTAGCCCTCGGTCTGCTCGTCCTGATCATCGCCGGCCCGATCGTTCACATCTACAACCGACCGGAACTCACCATCTTGGTCCCGCTGATGTCGATCCTGTTCGTATTGTCGGGCCTACAGGCGCCGTCACGCTTCCTGATGATGAAGCATGGCAAGGTCAAAGCCTATGCGTTCACCGACATGGTGCTGTCGATCGCCTCGCTGGCCGTCAACGTCGGCCTGGCTCTCTATACCCCAACCATCTGGGCCCTGTTCATCGGACTGATCGTCACGGCCTTGCTGCAGACGATCCTCACCCATGCGCTGATGGATCGCGGCGTGCTGAAGTTCCGGCTCGAGCAGAGATCGGTCAAGCAGATCGTGTCCTTCGGAAAATGGGTCTTTGTCTCGTCGCTGACCTATTTTCTCGCGATGAATTACGACCGGCTGTACTTCGCCAAGGCGGTGCCGTTCGCGGTCTTGGGCGTCTATGGTGTCGCCCGCACGTTTTCCGATGCGGCGGGACAGCTGGTCCATCGGATCGGCGAAATGCTGATCTTTCCCAAGATCTCGGCCATGCAACAGGATGGCCGCACCTTGCGCACCATGCTGACGGCGACGAGGCGCCGTCTGCTGCTGCTCATCGCAAGCGGGCTGGCGGTGGCGATCGCGGTGTCCGACCGCATCATCATCGTCCTGTACGACCAGCGCTATCATGCCGCTGCGTTCATGCTGCCGATTCTTCTGGCCAGCATCTGGTTTTCGATCCTGGCGACCTTGGGGGATTCGGTCCTGATGGGAACCCGGCGTCCGGCCCATGCGGCACGCGCAAACATCCTGAAATTCCTGTTCACCTGCGTGGGCCTGCCCATCGCACTCCATGTCGACGGCATGGTCGCGGCCCTGTTCGTGATCGCCACCGCCGACATGGTGCGGTACATATCCCAGGCCGGCTCCAGCCGGGCACAACACCTCTCCTTCCTAAGACAGGACGCAGTACTGACCATCGCGCTCGCCGCAATGGTCGTGGCCTGGCGTGGCCTGTTTACCGCCATTGGCCTCGTCCCGACGCTGTCCGTCTGGTGGAGCTACGGCGCAGCCCTGCATGGCAGCGGGTCGTAGTCGCGATCGGCAGAGACCGCGCGGCCTCCACCCTGACGCCCAGCGAGAGGGCCGAGACGGGGCGGGAGACAGGGCGGCATCGATCATGCCAACGGGCTGGTTATGCGGCAGAGGCAGAGGCAGACGACGTCCGGCTCGCGGCTGTCCCGATCCGTCCGGCCATGGACCCTGGGCGAACGGTGCGCCCAGGGGCAGCGCCTGCCGCCTCCTTAGCGGACGATCTTGTCCAGCGCGTCCAGATACAGCTTCGCCATGCGCCCCTGGCCGCCGGTGAAGGTGACGGAGCCATCCGTGGGGTGCAATCCGTCGCTGAACAACGTCTTGTCGCAGGCAGCCGCTTCGACGCCGATCTCGGGATCGGCGGCATAATCGACCACGCCGTCGATGGTCGTGCCGGCTGCGGCGCGGATCGCGAGATTGAGGGGTATCCGATTGGCATTTGCCAAACCGTTGACGTTGTTGGGATTGTTCGGCTGGCATTGCGGCAGGATGGTGCCGACCACCACCTTCGCCCCCGTCGCCTTCCACTTCGCGGTATAGGCGAAAAGCGCATCCAGATATTGCTGCGCGCTTTTATAGGGTGCCCAATCTAGGCCGATGGCGGCCACATCGTTGGCGCCGATCAGGATCGAGACGACCGCCGGATGCTCTGCGACATCGGCGTCGAACCGGGCCGCCATGGAGGCAAGGCCCGAACCGCCCACCGCCTTACCCGAAAATTTTATGTTCGGGCGAAGCGTCGCATAGATTCCGGTGTGGTTGCCGCCCCAGAACACCGAAATACTGTCCCCTTCGTCCAGGACGCCCGACAATTGCTGGCCGGGCGGGGTCGGGCTGGGAGTGGGACTCGGTGCCGGGGTGGGCGTCGGTGCCGGGGTGGGCGTCGGTGCCGGGGTGGGCGTCGGACTTGGTACAGGGCTGGGGGTCGGGCCTGGGGTCGGACTTGGCGCGGGCGTCGGCGACGTTCCCGCCGGCACCACGCTGACCACCTGCCCGTCGACCGATGTCCCACCACCACATGCCGACAGCATCACCGCCATGGCAGCGGTGGATAGGCCGCTGCGGAAGGGCAGGACGAACCTAGCCGTTGCTCGCTCAAACGCCGTCATGATCACGTCTCGTCATCCAGGAACTGTGAATTTATGGCCAATTTCGCCTGTTGACGATTAATAAAGCAAAAGTGATAATATTCACTGAATGGCCAAGCAGGAAAATTCCCTAAACCTTGACTCCGTTGCGCCTCCGGCAACACAGCATGCGCCGATCGGACCGAAGCCTGGACTAGGTTCGATCTCTCGCATACCCGGCATCGATGGCTTGCGCGGGCTCGCCATCCTGATCGTGATGGTGTCGCATGGCGGTCTCGGCCGCTATGTACCCGGCGGTTTCGGCGTGACCATTTTCTTCTTCTTGAGCGGATATCTGATCACGACCCTGCTGCGGGTCGAACATGCCCGGCGTGGTCGCGTCGACTTGGTGGCCTTTTACTGGCGCCGGGCGTTGCGCATTCTGCCGCCGCTCTACCTGACGCTGCTACTGATCGTCGGTCTTGCGCTAATCAACGTCATCGACCGGCCGGTCAGGCCGACCAGCCTGCTCTTGGACGTTCTATTCCTGACCAATTACGCCAGCGTCCTCGACATTCCCTCGTCCTTACCCATTCCCCTGTGGTCGCTCGACGTGGAAGAGCATTTCTATCTAATCTTTCCCGCCCTGTTCGCAGCCGTTGCGCTATGGCGCGGCGATCGGATCGCGCGCCTGCTCCTGATCATCTGCGCAGCCGTGCTTGTCATCAGGATCGCGACGTTCGTGACGATCGGCGAGGGCGAGATCTTCTATTGGTCGCATACCCGCATCGACTCGATCATCTTCGGCGCGATACTGGCGGTATGGCAGAATCCGATGATGGACGAAGGCTGCTGGCGTCCCAAGCCCATCCATGTCGTCGCGGCGCTGCTGGTTATCGCCGCCACCATTGTGATCCGCGCGCCCGTGTTCCGCGAAACGATCCGCTACTCCCTTCAGGGCCTCGCCCTTTTCGTCCTGTTCACGGCTGCGATCCAATCGCGGGGGCTGGTCGCCCGGATTCTCGACCAACGGTGGCTGCGCGTTGTTGCGCTGCTTTCCTACACCTTGTACCTCGTGCACCTGCCGCTGATCACGGCGACGCGGTCGTTCGGCGCCCTGTCTGTGCCGATCGCCTATCTGCTGGCATTCGCCTGGGCCGCGCTTCTCTACGCCGGTGTCGAGCGCCCTCTGGCCATGCGCCGACGCCAGATCCTGCAGAAGGCGGTGACCCGCCCATCGTCCCAGCCGGCCTGAGCGGCGTCGATCCTATTTTCGGAACAGCGCGGGGAGCGGCTGCACCGCCTTGTCGATGGCGAACTCCTGCTCGATGCGCTGCCGGCCACCCGCGGCGAGACGATCGCGCAGCGCGGCATCGCCGGCGAGGCGGGCGATGGCGTCGGCCAGGGCCGTCCAATCCGCCGGATCGAAGAGCAAGCCGCCGACCTCTTCGCGCACGAGTTCCGGAATCCCCGCGACACGCGTTGCGACCACCGGCACGCCCAATGCCATCGCCTCCATAAGGACGACCGGCAGGCCTTCCATGAAACTCGGCAGCACTAGGATGTCGGATGCTGCGATCATCGCCAGCGTCGCACGTTCGTCCTGCCGGCCGACGAAGCGCACCTGCGGCCCGAGCCCCAGACGCTCCACCTCAGCGCCGAGCGCCTCCGCCTCCGGACCATCGCCGACCAGCGTCAGCACGACCGCAACCCCGGCGTCGCGCAGTCGTGCCATTGCCTGTAGTAGGCCGGCCTGTCCCTTCTCCGGTGACAGGCGGCCAACCGCGATCAGCTGCACGGGGCCATCGGCCACGCCATCGCGCGGGGCGGATGCCGGCAGGTCGGCCAGATCGATGCCGCAGCGCACGATGTTGAGCTTGCGCCATTGTTCCGGAGCGATCGACCGCATCGCCTGTGCCATGCCGAAGCGCGAAACGCAGGCGACAAATTCCGCCATCGCGATCTTGTCGCGCAGCAGCACGCCGGCGGGATAGTCGAACTCCGATATCCCGTGTAGCGTCACGCTCCAGGGGATGCCGGCAAAGCGACTGGCAAGCAGGCCAACGGTTGCAGCGGAATTAGCGAAATGATTGTGCAGGTGGTCGACGCCATCCGCCTCGATGCGCCGCGCGAGCAGGATCGCCTCGACGAAGTGGAACACGCTCCAGATCGCCGCCCGCAGGCCAGGAACTCGATGCCGGAACGCCAGCATCAATGTCCGCAGGTAGCGTCCGGGCCGCCTCACAAGCGCGATGGCATGAGCCTTGAGATAGTCGCGCAGCGGACGCGCCAGCACCGTGAAGGTTTCGGTCGCTGCGGCGCGGTCGAGATCCGCCTCCAGCCCGGTCGGCGGTGGCTTGATACTGTAGGTGACGATTGGCACGCCAACATCGCGCAACGCCGCGATCTCGCGCCGGATGAAAGTGTGCGATGGAAAAGGATATTGGCTTGTCAGATAGCCGATGTTCTGACGGGGGCCGCTAACGTAGTCCGGTTGAGACATTCTATATCTATCATTTCGACCGCCACCGGCTAAATGCCGTTACTCAAACGGTATTGGGAGCGGAGCTGGCAGTGACCCTGAGATTTGCGCTGCTGGTTGATGACGATCTTGTACCGGCTTGGCAAGCGCGCGCGATCGAAATGCTGCTGCAATCGCGCACTGCCGAAATCGTCCTCATCGTGCGCAACGGGGGCATCCGCCGTCGTCCCGCCCGCGTATCGCGGTGGCGGCAACTCCGTCCGGATGGACGCGGCCTGTGGCAGGGGTTCGAGCGGCTGGCGGCGCGTCGTGCCTCGTCGATCCGTTCCACGGCGTTACCGGAGCCGCTCCGCGACGTCCCACGGCTTACGACCCGTGCCGAGGTCTTGCAGCCCAAGACGGAAAGCTTTTCCGACGAGGAACTGGCGGACATCGCGGCGGCTCGACCGGATGTCATCATCCGCTTCGGTTTCGGCATCCTCAAGGGGCGTATTCTGACCGTCGCGCCGCACGGCATATGGTCCTACCATCACGGCGACCCGGCGATGATTCGCGGGCAACCGCCGGGGTTTTGGGAAATCGCGCTGGGAATGCCGGTCACCGGCGTCATCCTGCAGCGTCTCAGCGCCGAACTTGATGCGGGGGCGATCCTGCAGCAGGGCTGGTTCGGCACGATCGCCCATTCCTATGTGCAGCAGCGCGACCAGCTCTACATGGGGGCCGCGGGCTTTCTCGCTCATGCCAGCAAGGCAGCCCTGGCCGGCACGCTGCGCGAACAGCCACAGACCGGCGTCGGCCCTGTTCTCCGCAAGCCGACCAACGTCGAATTCCTGCGCTTCCTCTGGCAGACCATTAAGGCCACGGCGGCCATCCATGGCAACGGCCTGTTCCGGCATCAGGATTGGACCGTCGGTGTCATTCCGCGGTCGATCGCCGAGGCCGTCGCCCTGCTGACGGACGAGCATCGCGGCGCTTCCGCGATACGCTGGCGCACCGTAACCGCCGATGGCTTCGTCGCCGATCCCTTTCCGATCCGATTGCACACCGGCATCCGGATCTATGCAGAGCGGCTGCCATGGCGGACGGGACGCGGCGAACTGGTCGCGATCGACTATGATCCGGAGCAGGGATTCTCGCCCTCGCAGCCGGTTTGGCAACCGCCGTACCATTGTTCCTATCCCTATATCTTCGAGGATGATGCATCGCGCTGGTGCGTGCCGGAGACGTCCGAGCACCACGATACCCGCTGTTTCCGGATCGACGATCAGGGCCGGGTCGACTTTTCTGGCGACGGTCTGCCGCTTCTGCCGGAAGGCGTGATTGATCCGACGATCATCGTGCACGACGGGCGCTATTGGCTGTTCGCCAGCGACGCCGAGAACAGCAATACGACGCTGAACATATTCCATGCCGACGGATTGTCCGGGCCGTGGCTGCCGCATGCTCAGAACCCCGTCAAAATCGACGTCCGTAGCGCCCGTCCCGCCGGGCGTCCGTTTGTCGTCGGCGATCGACTGATCCGGCCAGGGCAGGATTGCTCGGTTCGCTATGGCGGTGCGATCCGCCTCAATCAGATCGTCACGCTGACGCCCGACGCGTTCGAGGAGACGGAATGGAAGGTGATCTCACCGCGTGGCAGCCGGTTCGCCTATGGCATGCACACCATCAGCTGGAGCGGCGACTGGACCGTCATCGACGGTGCGAAGGCGAGTTTTCGGATGCCCGAGTTCACGCGCCAGTTGCGCGCCAAGCTGGGGCTGGCGCGCCGCGCCTAGCGATACAGGATCGCGCCGCGGCGCCGTCTCAGAACCGTATCGATACAGAAGCGGACGACCCCCAGCGTCTCGGCGAACTTGCCGATCAGGTTGAGCCCCGCCGTCTTCACCGCCGCGGTCCAGCCCAGCCGGCCGCTGCTGCGCCACACCAAGCGCAGGATCTGCAGCGGGTAGAGCAGGACCACGCCCAGCGCCACGATCGGCCTCCCTGCCGCCAATGCCGCAACAGCGAGCAGCGGCAGGAGCGACCACGTCAAGGCACGCCGCAGCAGCGCCGCTTCGTCGGAGCGATAGCCCGGCGCGCGCATCAACGCCTGTGTATAGCCGAAGCCGGCACGGACATTCCGGCGCCACCATTGCGAGAAACGCAGGATGTTCGCATCGTGCAGCGTCATCGGTACATCGATCCGTGCAATGATGCCGCCGCGGGCGCGCAATCGCGCGCACAGTTCGGGCTCCTCGTGTGCCACCATGCTCGGGTCGAAACCCTGCACGTCTACAAAGGCAGCGATGCGCATCATCGCATCCCCGCCGCAGGCGAGAGTGTCGCCGACGGGCGTGTTCCATTCGTCGTCGCACAGGCGGTTGTAGAAGGATCGTTCGGGAAACCGCTCCGCACGTTGCCCGCATACCGCGACGACATCGGCCCGCTCCTCGAGGACGGCCAACGCCCGATCGATCCAGCCGTCGATCAGCTCGCAATCGCCGTCGACGAACTGAATATATCGAAGCCTGGGAATTTGCCGGACCAACATTGCAGCGCCCTCGTTGCGGGCACGCGCAGCGGTGAACGGCCGCGACATGTCGAGTTCGACAACACTCGCCCGAAAGGACCGGGCCACGTCACAGCTGCCGTCCGTCGATGCGCTATCGACATAGACGATCGGCAGGTTCAGCCCGGCAACCGAGCGTAGACAGGCGACGAGCTTTTGCCCCTCGTTGCGCCCGATGATGACGACCCCCAAGGCGGCGCCGCTGTTCATAGCCATCATGTCCGCTGCACCCGTTTCGCCTCGACGCATATCATGCACAGCCTGGTCTTTTACCACCGCAGGCGATCGTTCCGGAGGCTTCACCCGGTTATCGGCGTAAGCACCGTGCCGACATCAGGCGTAATATTTCCCGTAGGAACTGCCATAGCCATAACCATAGGGATCCGACCAGCCGCCGTCATAGCGGTTGAGCACGGAGCCGATGCAGGGGGTCGGGTGCAGCATCTCGCGCGTACCCATGACCTGCTTGCGCGTCGTGCTGCCTTGTTCGACGACCATCAGATACGCATCCAGCTTCTCGCAGATCACCGACGTGTCGTCGTTGGCGAAGGCGGGCGGTAGATCGCAGAGCACGAGCGCGTTGTCGGGGAGCGCATGCATCGCCGCGGCCAGCGCCTTGAACGCCCCGCCGCTGAACAGTTCGGCGGATCGCTCCATGCTGGCGAAGCAGGGAAAGAAGGCAAAGCCGTTCTCGCCGACGCGGTGGCCGATGTCGCGCAGGTCGGTAACCTTGCCTTCCAGGAACAGGCCGAGGCCGCGGCCCGACTGCAGCCCCAGCTCGCGGGCGAGCGAGCCGCGACGCAGATCGAAGTCGAACAGATAGACTTCGCGATCTGTCATGCGCGACAGCGCGGCGGCCAGATTGGCCGAGATGAACGACTTGCCGGCATTAGGCGCGGCCGAGGTGATGCCCAGCACCTTCATGCCGTCGCGCGCCATCCGCTTGGACACCTGCGAGCGCAGCAGGTTGAAGGCGCGTGAGCGGATGTCGCGGGAATCAAAGCCGACGATCTTGCGGCTCGCCAGATATTCGGCGTCGAGCGTCAGCACCGGCAATTCGGTCGCCGACGGAATGCTGACGGCGGCCATGTCGCGGCCCGGCTCGTACAGCGAAGAAGATGGGGTCATGTGTTGATCCTAAACCTGTGCCTTGCGACGACCGAACCAGCCGCGCCGCGCCGAACGACCCCGCGCCGACACGGTGGGGATGACGCCGAGCGGTGCCTCACCGAACAATTGCGTCAGCGTCGCCGGATCGCGGATCGGCCGCATGATCAGTTCCACCAGGAACATCAGCACCACGCCGAGTGCGAAGCCCGCCGCGGGACCGCCGGCCAGCAGCATCCACCGCTTGGGGAAGCTCGGCTCGTCCGGCACCACCGCCGGATTAACGATCGACAGCCGCTCACCGAGCTGCTCGTTCTCCGCCTTCACCCCGGCGCGCGCCTGGAAGAGGCGATCGGACACGCCCTTATACTGCTCGTTGAGGCCGTCGAGCTTCTGCTGCAGCTGGGCGATCTGCTGCTGCACGACCGGCGCGCGCGACTGGGCGCCGATGGTCGCGTTCACCCGCGCGGATTCGCCTGTCTGGGCCGAGCGCAGTGCCGCGATCTGGCGGTTGTTGAACGCCACCTGCTCGTCGATTGCGCTGACCGGTGCCTTCTCGACATTCTTGCGTGCGAGCGCCTTCGCCTCGGCGAGGCGCTGCCGCGCGAGGCGGACATCGGGATGATCGTCCGAATAGACCGACTGCGCGGCCGCCAATTGCGCTTCGGCCTGGGCGACGATCGGATCGCGGGCGTCGGCGGTACGGGCGAGGTTGCGCTGGGTCAGCAGCTGCGAATTCTCGCGCTGCAGGGCGGCGATCTGCACGTCGTAGCTGCCACCGCTACCGCCCAGCATCGTCACGCCGGCGCTTGACAGGATGGAGCCGTTGGCGGCCTTGATCCCGGCGATCTGGCGCTCCTGGTCGGCGATCTGCTGCTGCAGGCTGCGCGCCTGATCGGACAGGAACTGCACCGAGGCGCTGGCCTGCTGCGTCGACTGGGTCGCATCGAGGCGCAGGACCTGCTCGCTGAGGTCTTGGGCGACGGCCTGCGCCTTGGTCGGATCCGGATAGGAATAGGACAGCGTGAAGGCGATGGTGTTGCTGTTGTTGCCCTGCTGCTGCATCTCGGCGGCCAGCGGCGCGATTGTCACCGCCTTGCGCATCGTGTCGACGATGTCCGACAGCGCGGCGTTCGCACGCTGCTTGGGATAGAGCTGATAGCGGTTGACGAGCTCGATCAGCTCGGGGCGGCTGAGCACCTGTTCGCGGATGCGGGCGATGCGGCGATCGATCACGTCATCGGGATTGCCCGCCGCCACCGCCTGCGGCAGCGTCGACGACTGGACCAGCAACGTCGCCGTCGAGGTATAGCGGACCGGCATCACGAAGGCCGCCACCACGCCGGCGATCGCGAGCAGGATGACCGATACGATCAGGTACCAGCGCCGTTGCCAAATGATCGCGGGCAGATGGGCGAGCAGCGATCCGCCACCGCCCTGTTCGGCTTCATAATCGTCCATCTGCTTCATTACTGCCCATTGAACCTGTAGGTGATACCCGCGGTCGCCGTGAGATTGGCATCGCGTCGGAAGCCGTCGCCAAAGGCCTTGGCATAGCCACCCGCCACGAAGCCCGACAGCGCGCGCCGGAAGCGATGCGAATAATTGCCGGTGACGCCGGCATAATCGAGCGCACCGTCGCGAGCGCCAGTGATCAGGTTGCGTTGTAGCGGTGCACTGGCACGCGAATAATTGCCGGAAAGCGAAAGGTCGTCTTTTTCGTTGACCTTGTAACGCAGCGACGCCGCCCCGCTCGTGGTGGTGCGAACACCTTGGAAGGCGGAGGGAACGGTCTGCCGCGCGGCGTTGAAACACGCCGTCCAGCGCGTGTCGCGCCGGCACAGATCCGCCGATCCATTGAACGTGGTGAGGGTACGGTTCTGGCCCAGGCCTTCGTTGAGGTTGACGATCGCCGCGCCGAGCGCGGCCTTGAGCGTCCAGCGCTCACTGATGGTCCGCGATGCGGTCAGCGACGGCTGGTAGACCGTTGCATCGCCGGTCGCCGTGTGCAGGTAATTGGAGAAGCCGACGACCAGGCTCGCGCCGACGGTGAACTTCTCGCTCAGCAAGCGGGAATAGGAGACTGACGGCGCGGCATAGTTGAAGTCCTCCAGGCCGACCCCGCTCGACCGATTGGCCGAAACGGCGACGCCGGCCTCGATCTGGTCCCGTGGCGACAGGATCGAGACGAGATTGCCCGATGCCTGATAGATTGTCCGACGCCGGCCGATGCCGCCCAGGGCAGGATCGTTGACGAAGCCGGGAAGGGTGGCACCGATGGGCACGACCGGTCCGACCGGCACGCGCACGTCGTTGAAGGCACCCACGATCGCGTTGACGTAACCGATCGCGGCATTGAGCGTGGTGGTCTCGCTGAGCTTGTGCGAGCCAAGTCCCTGGACGCTGAAGCTGTCGTTGGTGCCATAACCGCGATTGTAGAAGGTTGCCTGGGCATCGCCTTCCACCCGCAGGGTGGTGAGCGGACGCTCGCTGACCCAGGTCGGGCGCAGGCTCAGCGTCGGACCGAATGCCGTCGGCGTCGATCCCGCATCGAGAAACGGGTTCGTCGCGATGCCAATACTGGCGGATGCGTCGGCGGTCAGCCGGTCCTGCGCCGCGACCGGCGACACCAGCACGGCCAGATCGAGCAGCATGAGCGCCCCGGTCGTTCCCAGCAGCCGGCGAGCGTGGTTTGCCTTCATCACCATCGGGCAGCTCACGGAACGATGATCGTGTCGGCGCTCTGGATGCGCGGGATCAGCTGATCCCCGTTCGCATCCGCCGGCACGCCGTTACGCATCACACTCGACAGACGGGCGCGATTGCTCGTGCCGTTCTTGTGGACGATCGAGATGTTGTCGAGGCTGGCGAATTCGGCCGGCCCACCAGCGAGGCTGATCGCCTCGAGCAGGTTGACATAGCGGCCCGGGGTGAACGACCCCGGCGTCTTGACCTTGCCGACCACCGAAAATTGCAGACCGGCAGGATTCTTCACCGACACCGTGACCTGCGGCACCGCGTCACGATATTGGGTGGCGAGGCGCTTCGAAATCGCGTCCTGCACCTGTTCGGGCAGCAGGCCCTGGACCGACAACTGGCCGACCAGCGGCATCGCGATCGTGCCATCGGGCAACACGCGTATGACCCGCTGCAGCCGCTCCTCGCCCCAGACATAGACTTCGATCTCGTCGCCCGGATTGATGCGGTACGGCGTTACGCCCGCTGCCCGCACAATGGGAGGCTGGGCGGTCGGGGTGACGGCAGCTGCCGAGGACGTGGTCTGCGCCGACAGCGGCATGGCGGCTGCACATGCCAGTGAAGCAGCCGCGAGCGAGCGCCGCCACGAGAAACCCATCATTCTTGCGACCCCTTTTTATCTGCAAGTCTTCTTCTTACGATCTTTCCCGGTAACTGGCGAGACCGAAAGTAGGTTACCAGAACCGGGAGCGGTTGCGAAACCATCCTGTCCGGTTACGAGACAGAATTATGAACCGCCATTGCACCACGATTGCCCGGCTTTGCCTTGCTTTGCTTGCAGCGTCGCCCGTTGCCTGTACCAGCAGCGTCGATAAAGCGGCTGCACTCGCCGGTCAGGCGCAGGAGCTGCTCGATGGCGGACAGCCGGTGCAGGCCTATACGCTGATCACCCAATCGATCCGCATGCGCGACGACCAACCCGCCGCCTATCTACTGCAAGGCCGTATCGCGATGGCGCTCGGCAAGCGCGATGACGCCTATCGCGCGTTCAGCAATGCGATGGCACTCGACGCCGCAAACCCCGAGGCCCTGAACGGTGTCGCCCAGCTCGGCCTGTCGACCGGCCACCTTAACGAAGCGGACAGTGCAGCCGACAAGATCCTGGCCCTCAACCCCAATCAGACCTCCGCCTTGCTGGCCAAAGGCATCGCCTGCATGATCCGCAACGATCTCGACGGTGCGATCACGTTCAGCGACCGTGTCCTCAAGCTCAATCCCCGCGACGTCGGTGCGACGATCCTCAAGGGGCGGGCACTGGCACTGCGCGGCGAGCGCGATGCGGCGCTTGCGCTGGTGCGCGAACGGATCGGCCAAGTCGGCGAGACCGAGGAACTGACCATGTCGCTCGCCGAACTGCAGCGCTTCGGCGGCAGCCCGGCCGACTTCCTCGCCTCGCTGCAACGCATCCGCCAGCTGTCCCCCAACAATCGTGACTATCGCTTCGATCTGGTCGATACGCTCTATCGCATCGGCCGCATCGCCGATGCCCGGGTCGAAGCCGCGGCGCTGGCCGCGGAGCCGAACCTGACCGCCGCCGAGGCGGTGCGCCTGCCGCGACTGTTCAACGGCTATGACCGCGCCGGGCTGACCGCCGAGCAGATCGCCCAAGTGGCGACCAAGGCCTCGGTCGACACGCGGCTCGCCCTAGCGCGCTATTTCCTAATGGCGGGGCACGCTGATGCGGCGATCGCACTGCTCAAGCCGGTGGCAACGGGCTGGTCGAGCGACATCCAAGCGCTGTACGCCCGCGCCGTCGGCGCGACCGGCGACCGGGAGGAGGCCCGCACCGCGGCGGATGGCATCCTCAAGCGTGATCCCGACAATGGCGACGCCTTGCTGATCCGCGCCGGCGACGCGCTGGCCCGTCGCGACACCAGCACGGCGATCGTCGACTATCAGCGCGTCATCCACGATTATCCGCAATGGGAGGAAGGCTATCTCGGCCTTGCCCAGGCCTATGCCGCGAGCAACAAGCCGGGCGACGTGCGGCGCGTGTTCGAGGATGCGCGCCAAGCCTTGCCGCAGAGCCTGCCGCTGGCGCGCGCCTATGCCGCAATGCTGCTGCGCATGGGCGACACCAGCCATGCGCTCGAGGTAGCCCGGCGCTTCGCGCTCGATTCTCCGGCTCTGGGCGCGGCATGGAGCTTGTACGGCCAGATCTGCGCCAGGAGCAACGACACCGATTGCCGCGCCGAAGTCGCCAGCGGCACGCAGCAGGCCCGGACCCGCTACGGGCTCGATCCTGCTCCGGGCACGCCGCCTCCGGTCGCGCTGATCGGCCGGCTGTCGTGACCGACGGACATGCCGCGGGCGCGACCGTGCCGTTCCTCGGCCTGCCGATCGCACGCCTGACGCTTGATCAGACGGTGGACGCGGTGCTCGCCAGCGCCGACGCGGCGCGATTTTCTTATGTCGTTACCCCCAATGTCGACCATGTCGTCCGGCTCGACCGGTTGCAGCGTGCCGGCGATCCGCTTGGCGCCGCATTCGCCGCAGCCTATGCCGATGCCGGGCTGGTGCTGTGCGACAGCCGCATCCTGCAGCGGCTGGCAAAGCTGTCCGGGATCGACCTGACGCTGGTGCCGGGCAGCGACCTCACCCGCGTGTTGCTCGCCGATCCGCGGACGCGCGGACGAACGGTGGCGATCGTCGGTGGGTCGGAGACGCTGGTCGTGGCGCTGCGTGAGGTCGCACCGGGTATCGCCTTCACCCAGCTGCGCCCGCCGATGGGGGTGTTGCGCGATCCGGTGGCGATGGCGGCGATCGAGGCTTTCGTCGCCGAGCAGCGCGCCGATGTGGTGCTGTTCGCGATGGGCGCGCCGCAGAGCGAGATCGCCGCGCACCGCTGCCGCCAGGCCGGCCGATCGCGCGGTATCGGCCTGTGCATCGGTGCCTCGCTCGAATTCGTCATCAGCGAGAAGCGCCGCGCGCCTGTATGGATGCAGCGGCTCGGCATGGAATGGGCGTTCCGCCTCGGCAGCGAGCCGCGCCGTCTGTGGCGCCGCTATTTGGTCGAGGGACCGCGCATCTTCGCGATCTGGGCACGGCAGCGCTGACGTAGGGTCAGCCGGCGTCGCTTTCGCCCGGACGGCGCGTGCGGACCCAGCCATCCGTGCTGCCCCGGCCGAGCAATGTACGATAGAGCGGCAGCTTGGCGGCGATGTAGAGCGGCGTCCGCAACAGCGCCGCGCCGCTGATCTGCTCGCGACCGGCGCTTGCCCAGGCGGCGATGGTCGCCGCGCCGGCGAGGCACAGCCCGGCGAGCAACACGATCGATGCGGTCCAGCCAGCACCGATCAGGGCGAGCAGCAGCGTCACCGCCAGCGCCGCGCCGGCACTGACGAACAGCAATGCAAGTGGCGGCACCAGGATATGCAGGCCCAGCCACACCCTGCTGCGCGAGAGGCGGGTCAGCCCCTGCGCGAGCAGCGGCAGGGCGCTATGGCGCGCGACCGCCAGAAAGCCCCGTTCCCAGCGATTGCGCTGGGTGAGCAGCGCTCGCCCCGCTGCCGCGTCGCTCCAGATCTCGACGCTCTCGACGAAGGTCGGCGACCGACCGCTGCGCGTCAGCCATACGCCGAGCGACATGTCTTCGGCCAGCGCCGCACTGGCGAGGGGGGCCTGGGCGAACAGCGGCCAGGGTATGGCCATCCCGGTACCGGTCATCGCGGCGACGCCGCCCATCCGCACCATGCCGCGCTGCCGGACCAGATTCTTGACGAGAAAGGCGAAGCTCGAGATTTGCGCGGTCGGCGATGCGGCCAGGTCGGGACGCTGCAGATTGCACGACTGGCAGGCGCGACCCGAGGCCATCGCCGCGCGCGCCAGTCCCGCGACGCCCAAGCCGGCGACCGAACAATCCGCATCGATCACCACGACGCAATCCGGCGGGGACAGCGCCAGGGCATCGCGGCCGAACGCCAGCGCATAGCCTTTGCCGCGCGCGACGGGATCGTGACGCTCGACCACCCACGCGCCGGCCAGGCGCGCCTCGGTCGCCGTCTCGTCGCTGCAATTGTCGGCGACGACGAGCAGTTCGATCGCGGAATCGGTCACCGCACGCAGCGCCGCGACTGTCCGCGCGATCCCCGCAGCCTCGTTATGCGCGGGGATCAGCACGGCGGTGCGGGGCAGCGCCCCCGTCCCGTCGTGGCGGACGAGCGGGCGCAGCCCGGCGAGCGCCTCAACCGTGTAGATGGTCAGCAGCAGCGTCGGCAGGGCCGCGACCAGCGC
Source organism: uncultured Acetobacteraceae bacterium (assembly GCA_964613945.1). Classification (GTDB taxonomy): domain Bacteria; phylum Pseudomonadota; class Alphaproteobacteria; order Acetobacterales; family Acetobacteraceae; genus JAVVHH01. The sequence continues at coordinate 2,080 of CAZTJC010000014.1, read as the reverse complement.
CGCGACCGTTCCCAGCAGCGTCATCGCACCAGCCCTTCGAGGAAGCGGCGATAGGCGGCGCCGACACGATCCCAGCCGAACTGGTCGATGCGCTGACGCCGTGCGGCGATCCGCGCAGCATCGGCCTCGGCGGATGCGGCGCGACGCGCGGTGAGCGTCGCCGTGATCGCCTCGCTCACCGCGGCCAGCGACTGCGTGTCGACGAGCGGCTCGTCGTCGCCGACGATCCAGCGCAGCCGCGGCGTATCGTGACCGATGACCGGCAGGCCGCAGGCCATCGCCTCGACGAAGACGTTGCCGAACGATTCCAGCAGCGACAGATGCAGGAAGACATCGGCCGACCGGTACAGCGCCGGCATGTCGGCCGGGGCGACCGTCAAGCGGGTGAAGCGGCCCGGCAGCATCGCCTTGGCCAGGGTCTCGACCGCGCCGCGCAAGCCGCCATCGCCGGCGACGACCAGATGGGCACCCGGCACCGCAGCCACCGCACGGATGCCGTCCGCGACCCGCTTGGTCTCGATCAGCGCGCTGACCATCAGCACGATCGGTCCTTCCGTCGGCAGGCCGAGCCGCGCCTGCTCCTGCGGCCCCGGTGTGAACCGGTCGAGGTCGGTGCCGTTGGGGATCAGCGCCGCATTCCACCGATCCTTGTTGCGCTCGTAGAAGTCGGGGTTGGTGCATACCAGGCCTTCGCAGCCGAACCAGCGATATTCCGATGTCCCGGCGATCGCCGGCCAGTCGCCGTTCTGCGTGACGAAGACATGCGCGGGCCGGTGACCGCCGAAGCGCGGCCGGCGCAGCAGCCAGTTGGTGAAGGGATAGGAACAGGTGACCGTCACGTCGAAGTCGCCCGGCCGATAGCAGCGCGCCAGGCCGGGCACGAAGCTCGCTTCCTCATAGGCGGTATCGCCGCGGAGCAGCGGTACGGCGGGCATCCGTTCGAACCGCTTGCGGTCGATCGCGGGGACGTGGCGGAACGCATAGGACGTATCGGGACGGGCCTGGCCTGCCCCCATCACCGTCACCGCGTCGCCGGCGCGGGCGCAATGGTCGGCCACGGCGAGCAGTGCCACCTCCGCGCCGCGATCGAACCGATGGAAGCCCGGCAGGGCAAAGAGGAGGCGCATCGCCATGCCGTCAGCGGCCCTTAATTGGTGGTCTTGGCGGGGGCGAAGCCCGGCTGATATTCGATCTTCGCCTTGGCACGGGTATCCTTCAGCCGCTGCTGGATGAGCTTGTCGAGCTCCTGCGCACGCATCATCTGCACGGCCATCGGCTGCGCCTGCTCGGGGGCGAGCGGCTGCACCTCCTTACCGGTGATGACGCTGGCGACCACGCCCTGCGGCGTCGGCACGATGAACGGCTCGCCCGGCGGCAGCGCCAGCACCTGCTGCATCATCTGCGGCGACACCTGCGCGCTATCGACCTTGCTGGCGCCGCGATCGAACTTGATGCCCTTGCTGGTCAGATATTGCATGATCGCCGGCAGCGTGTGGAGATCCTTCATCCCCGCGAGTACCGACTGGTCGGCGGGCACGGGGAAGCGGATCTGGTCGACCGAGAAGATCGTCCGGCCGGCAAAATTGAGCGGATGGTCGCTGATGAACTTGTCGATCGCGCTCTTGTCAGGAACGCGCAGCGTGTCCTGCATGCGCTTGGCGTAGAATTCGAGCAGCAGCGCTTGGTCGACCTCGCGCTGACGGGTCAGGAATTCGGGATCGCGATCGGTGCCGGCGGCCTTGGCCTGCTGTTCGATCAGGCGCTTGTCGATCAGCCGCTGGACGATCGCGGCGCGCGCCTTGTCCTTCTCGGCGCCATCGGGGATGTTGGCGTTGCGCAGCGCGCTATTGACCTCCTGCAGCGTGATCTCGTCGCCATTGACGACTGCGGCGACCTGGCCGGTTGCCTTCTTCTCGCAGCCGCTCAACGCCATCGAGAGCGCGATGCAGGACAATATAATGGGCGTGTGGGGCAGACGGGGCATCGACGTTCCTCTGGAGAAAGCGGAGAGTTCACGATAAGATAGTCGGATCATTGCAAAAAGGCTGCGCCGACGTGGAAACCGCCTATGACTGGATCA